>JADYYP010000061.1 GCA_020853575.1 Planctomycetota bacterium | reverse complement strand
GCGACGACGCTGGCCGGTTGGATCGGCGGGTCGTACGACGCACGCGGCGACCTCGATTTGGACGGCGACGTCGATTCGACGGATCAGACCTTGCAGGGTTATTTCACTGGCGTCGGGATCGGGCGCGCGGACCTGAGCGACGTCGGGAACCACAAGGGGTATGCGGGGTATGAGTTCGATTGGGAGAGGGGGAGGCAGTACGTTGTTAGGCATCGGCTTATCGACTCGATCCTAGGTCAGTGGCTGAAGCGAGATCCGAAACCGTACATCGACGGCCACAATCTTCGAGAGTACGTACGTGGCCTACCACTCAATGCTGCTGATCCACTCGGCCTGACGCTATACTTCTTCTTGACGGAAATGACGCCGGGCAGTTGTCCCAACTGCAAGCGCTCCTGTACGTGGTCAGTCAATTTCGATGCCGGTGCCGTAGGCGTTTTTGTTCAGGCCGTGACAGTACATGCCTACATTGGTCGTTGCCAGGGAGGTGGCAGTTGGACCTATGGAACCTATCTCGAGATGGACACGGTCGGCGGGGCAGGTGGATCTTTGTCCTCGGACACATTCTCGGGAGGAGGACCAGGAGTCGGCTTTTGGTCAGAGATTGGCGACGCCGCATTCTTCGCGGAGGGAACTCCAGAGTACGATACGGTCATGGGCGCGAGCTGGAACCCGCCAACCGGCGATAACGCGATCTTAGGAATACTCCCCAACGTCCGTATGCGCACGGGGTCATTCAGCTGGAAGCCGTGGGACGACGATATCGTTGACTTGCTATTGGCTGCGAGCCCCGGCGACTCCGACAGGCATTCATTGGACATTAATTGGAACTGCTGCAATAGCAAGATTAGCCATGTTGAGAGTCAAACAGTTGAGCCGAGCGGTCCCTCGGGTGAAACACCTTTTTCGGATAACACAGCGACTTGCCATGGCTCGTGCTACTAACGAGATTCAGGATGTGTGTTCGCGAAAGGGATATGTCGGCCGCCAGCGTGAATTCACGGAAAGTCACATCGCTAAACGAAGTGCGTTGTGCCTTTGGCTACTTATGCATCCGCTGTTCATGGCTTGCGGGCCGAGCGACTCTGAGGTCACATCGAACGCCAACTCGGTTGGGCGTAGTGCCCAAACAACAGTTCAGTTGGCACCGCTCGAGCCTAGCCAAACAATCCTCCTAGCGACGGTTGTCGTTCCCGAAGACCCGAACGCGCGCGATCGCATTCGAGTCGCGGCCATCGAGGACGTTAATGGTGTACAGGAAAGTGAGAGCACCGAAGCGTGGTTTATTGTCCTAAGGACAGACGACCCTAAGGTGAACCAGGCTCGGATCAGTTTCTCTGATGCACGAAATACAGGCATGTCGAGAGTCTTGGCGCAGGTTGCTGCCTCTCCAACGTCTGACGTTTGTTTCGGACTGCTGCGGCGTGCCGCGGGTTCCCGCTGGGTTGCAATGACGATCAGCGGCGACGGGCGGCCGCTTGCTGTGGCGTCCGGCCCCATGGTCAACAGTGCCTTGTCGATGGACTCGGCACTTTCCGCCGATGCGCGATTCATCTGTACTGGAGATGGTACCTGGTTCGCGCGACCGTGCATTATCAGATTTGTCGGTGGGCAGCAAGAATTCGATTTGGTGTATTCTTTCAACGGCGCTGGCACGGACAGTGAGGCGCGCAGTCGGATTCACGGCACTAGAGGTTTCCCGATCCCTGAGCATCTAGTCGATAGTCCATCGAATCGTCTTGCTGCTCTAGACGTTCCGCTATCCCAATGGCCCGAGCCAGTTTGGCTCGTGCGCATGCACTACTTCTCGATGCTATGACCCGGTTCACTTTCACAGAAACTGGTGTCGCGGTATCGCGTGCGGCTGCTGAAGACCTCGACACTCATGTGACGTTCAGCGCCAGCGTCCGAGGTCAAGCGATTTTCGCGACGGTTCGGGAGGTCGCGGCTCGAGATCCTCAGTGAACGAGGGGAATAGCCTGGCTGATTGGGTGCCTCACCAACTTCGTCCGCGTGTCCGCGAAGCCCGAGCCGAGCCTCGTGGGACTCACTCACGCCCTCTCCACCCTCCGCTCGACGCTTTGCTCCACCGCCTCCCTCAAGTCCTCCACATCCAGGTGCGTATACACCCGCGCCGTCATCTTAGGGTCGCTGTGCCCGAGGATGCGCTGCGTGACCGGCAGCGGCGTGCCGTTGCGCGCGAACCGCGTCGCAGCCGTGTGACGCAGCGCGTGGATGTCGAGCGTGCGCCCGAGCGGGTCCACTCGAGCAATGCCGGCCGCCTCGAGCGCGCGATCGAACACGCGCATGGTGTTGACCGTGTCGCGGCGCAGCGGCCTGCCCTCCGGGCTCAAGAACACCCTGTCCGCGCCTCCCACGCCGCGCCGTAGTGCGCGCTTCTGTAGTTCACGCAGATCCACCAGCCTCGCCACGAACGCACGCGAGAGCGGCACGCAGCGCGCCCGGCGCGTCTTGGTGTTCTCCGCCCGCAGCGAGGCCGTGCGCGCCACGAGGTCCACGTCGCCCCACGCCAACGTCCTGGCCTCGCCGTAGCGCGCGCCGAAGCTCACCAAGAATTCGAACAGCGGCGCCTGCGGGATGCGAGCGCGCGTCGCGAAGAGGCTTCGTAGGGCGTTTCCTGGCGGAGTCCCTTTTTCCGAGCTCCGACGTCCCCCCCGGTCGGCGTGCAGTTCGTCGTTGCGCTCGTCGTCGGCGCGAACCGCAGCGAGGAAGCGATCGACCTCGTCCTCGCTCATGGCGCGACGGCGGCGAACTTGGTGCGCCTCGCCATCGGGCAGGCGCTTGATCGACGCGAGCGGGTTTTCGGCGATGAGTTGCGAGGCCACGCCCCAGTTCAGCATCGCGCGCAACGCGGCCACGTCGCAGTTGGCGGTGCGGTTCGAAACGCCCGCGCCGACGCGCACCGCGCGGAACTTGAGGACGTCGACCACCCGCAGGTCGCGCACACGCGTCGCCGGGATCGCCGGCAGCGCATGATCCAAGCGCAACCTGACGTTGCGGAACTGCGAGTCACCGACGCGCGTGACGAGGTCCGCGAGATACGCGTCGCGCAGCTCCGCGAGCTCCATGCTCTGCCCCTCGACCGCGCCGAGACCCGCTGCTTCCAAGTCGCGCTGCCGAATGATCTCGCCGCGCATGCGCTCCGCGACGCGTCGGTCCGTCGAGAGCGCTTGCCGATGCCGGGCGCCGCGCGCGTCCGTCCACGCCAGCACCCAACGCGGCACGCCGTCCCCGCGTGTCACACGAACCAAGCGCCCGGGCCCCAGAGCCCTTCCGAGTCGTGATGCAATCATGATCATGCTCCCGAGACGCGAAGACCGACCGGCGCGTGCGTGGCGAGCCGGTCGGCCCCGTGCGTCGTCTTGATGCGCTCTACGCGCGCGTCTCGCCGAGGTGCTGTTCCGCCACGTCCGCCGCCGCATCCGCGTCGCCCTGCGCGACTTCGAGAACGACCGCGCTCTTGCGAGCACGCCGCGTCTTCGCGGGCGCGCCCTCGACCACCACCACGTCGTTCGCGACGACCGTCTCGTCGGGCACACGCACGGGTTCGCCCGCCAACGTGTCTTTGCGCGGATCGACGAGCGGCTCGGCAACCAACCCAGCTTCGTGCGCCCACGCCAACGCCTGACGCAACACGCGACGCGTCTTGTCGATCGACAGTTGCGACTTCGGTTTGCCGCTCTTGAGCGTTGTCACGCGCTCGCTCGCGTTGAACTGCGCGATAGCGTCCGCGCTCAACGCGTTCAGCAGCGTGCCGGCGCCGAGAACGTTCTGCGCGCACTTCAGCTCCATCAGGTAGCTGAAGCTCGTCCCTGCGGACTTGCCGCTGCGCTCCAGGTGCGTGATGAAACGCGACGAGAGTTCGGAAAGGGAGATCGATTCGACGCTGGGGGTTTTCTTCGTTTTCGAGGCCATTTTGGCCCTCCATGGGATTGCGCGCCGCACTTCGCGGCGACGAGCACATGCACGCTCTGTCGCGCCGAAACAGCCAGGCAAACCCGCACGATTCAGTGATTCGGACGTGCACACATCAACGTGCACGTAAGGGTCGAGTTGCGTGCCTCATCGCGCTCTGCCCACCCTCGCGATGTAGATGTCGATGTCCTTGCGCCGCCATCGCGGGCGACCGCGCACGGTGACGGGCTGGGGAAGCTCGCCGGCCGACGCCATGCGTCGCAACGACCGCTTGTCCACCTTTAGCAACTCCGACAGATCATCCGGTGTCAGCAGCGAGTTCTCCGGCCTCGCAGCCCGCGCGTCTGCACGCAGGCCGCGCAGTTCTTTGATCGCGATCACGAGCAAATGCCGCAGCGACGCGCCTTCGAGGTCTTCGTTGACGCTCTTCATCGACCCACCGCCACGCGTTGCGTATCGCGATACGGAACGCATCCGATCGCATCAGTGCGGCTCACGTCCGATTCGGGGTGGAATGGGACGCAGCCAAAACGGAGCGTGTTCATCACGACAACGCTCCTTGTCGACGCAGTTCCGCCAATACCGCCGCTTCGATCGCTTGATGCGCGGCGCCCGAGATCGGCGACACGATGCCGTGTTCCTTGCCGCGTCGATCGCGGCGCGTGGGGAACGTCAGCGAGATGCGACCGTCGCGAGTACGGCGCACGCCGAGGTTGTTCAGCCGCAACGACTCGTTGATCACGACCGATGCCCAGCCGAGCAGTCCTGCCTGCTGGTCGATGTCCGGCGCGGCCCGGAAGCGAACGGAGCTGATCGCGAGCGAAGAGGTGCTGGTCATTGGACACCTCGGATCTCGTTCCACACTTCGCGTGCGACCTGCACACGGAGCGCGTGTGTTTCCTTGATGCCCTTGGCGCGCTTGCCGCCGAGACGGTTTCGGTAGCGGTACCCCAGCTCTGGATCAGCGACGACCGTCGCGATCAGTTCGAGCTCGGCGGGATCCGGCTCGAACACACTCTCCCGCCCCGGGCTGCGCGATGTCCCGGAACGACCGTCCACACCGTCCGCACCGTCCGATGGCGCAGTCGCAGGTGGGTTGTCGCCGCCGTCCGGCGGGATTTCCGCCCCCGCATCTGCGGACGGTCGGTCGTCGTCATCACCCCGACCGTCCGGTGACCGTCCGCTCTGATCGGCATCGGCGTGGTCGCCCGTGGGGTTTGCGGACGGTGTGGACGGTGCGGACGGTGCTTCGGCTGATCTGTGAAGCCTGACCAGTCGTTCTCTCGCGCGATCAGGAGAGCGCCCGCCGAAGGTGATCTCGATGCGTTCGCGTCGGAGGCTTGGCGCGAGCTGAGAGAGCACGGTCCGCATCGCGCGCGGCGACGTCGGCCATGACTTGTCTCGCGCTGATGCCTGCGCGCCTGCCGAGAGCGCAGCCAGCAGGGCCGTCATCGTCCCTTCCCATTCGGTCTGGACGGACATGAACGCGCTCAACGCCAGGCCCACCGCCGAGTTGTCGATCGCCACGCGCACGTTGCTCAATCGGTTCTCCTCGATCGCGTTGAGCACACGCTCTTGCGTCCAACCATATTCGTGCGCTCCGGCCACCGCCCACGCGGTCGCGTCTGCCATGCGGGGCATGCGCGTGAAGCGGAGCGTCGGCTTGCGCGCGAGCGCGGTCGAGACGCCATCCAAGAGCGCGCCCAACACGCGACCGCGGACTTCCT
This sequence comes from Planctomycetota bacterium, assembly GCA_020853575.1. Taxonomy (GTDB): domain Bacteria; phylum Planctomycetota; class UBA1135; order UBA1135; genus F1-120-MAGs118. The sequence goes on along the minus strand of JADYYP010000061.1, from coordinate 267 downwards.
GGGACCGCCGCTTCAGATCGGCGTCTTGACTGCGCTTTTCGTCTGAGATCGGCGTCAGGGTCAGCACGATCGCCCGGTCGAGCAGGTCGCCCGCCGTGACGACGTCCCCGATGCCGTTGATCATCACGGCGCGTGTTGAATGTAAGCGTCCGCCCGCGATTCGACTTTGGCTCTGGACGGACGGTCTCGGCGGTGTCGGGCGGTCGGCGGATCGCGGCAGGCTTCAGCGGACGGCTTGCGCGGCGTAGAGCCGCTTCCAGTTCGCGG
>JADYYP010000060.1 GCA_020853575.1 Planctomycetota bacterium | reverse complement strand
CTCGGGTGGCAAGAGCGGCTCTATGCGTCGCCAGAGCGCGTCAGGTACGTCGAAGAAGTCCTTGGGCATGGACCTCAACAAAGCATATCCGAACACCGGTTAAAAGAGGTTTTAGGACGTGCTCTTAGTGGCCGAGCGCGAGCATCGCAATTCGACGCCGCGAGCTAGGCGTCGGTCGGGACAGCGCGCAAGCGCGCCTCTTCGACCTCGCGCAGCGACTGCTTCAGCGCACCGAAGATCAAGTACCAGCCGACCAGGATCAGCGCGATGTGGAGGGGCGTGATGCCGAACAGACCGAGACTTCCGAAGGGAACGTACAGCCCCAGGTCGGTGTCCCACAAACCGTGCAGCACGATCACGACCGCGAGGCGTTTGAGCACAACCGGATCGAACAGCATCTGCAGTTCGAACGCGCGGTTGCCTTTCACACGCCACAGCGCGGCGCCGACGAGCGCGCACCAAATCACGTGGCCTCCGGGTGCGAGCAGGCCGCGCAATTGGATCAAGTTGAGTCCGTGGGACACCTCGTTGATCACGGCGATGAAAGCGTAGCCGGCCGATTCGAAGCCGGCGAAACCCGCGCCGACGGCCGCTCCGAACAAGAGTCCGTTCATCTGCCAGGTGTAGCGTCGGTCGCGCGCGATCCACAGCAGCGGCAGTAGCTTGGCGCTCTCCTCGACGAGGCCCGTGAGGAATGCGGGGAACGCGCGGCCGGTGCCCGAGGGCACGAACAAGCCCAGGACGAGCACGGCGATCAGGCTCAGCGCGCCGCCGAGCAACAGCTGGCGGCCGACCTGGTAGATCGAGACGTTGCGCGGCGCGTTGAGCTCGAGGAACAGCACCACGACGGCCAGCGGCGTGGCGAACGAGCCGACCACCAACACGCCGGGCCAGAAGTTCGGATTTCCGAACACCGTCGCGCCCACGACGAGCAGCGCGTAGGCCGCCATCGCTCCCAACAGGATGTGCCAAAACGCCCGCGGCCGAGGCCAGCCGGACGGTATCTCCGCGAGTCTCGGCGTCGTGCGCGGGACACCGGCGGCGAACACGTCCTCGATCGACTCCTCGCGAGTCGACGTCGTGCCCAGCCCACCGAGCAGGATCCCGCGGATCGGTACATCGGAGATCGTCGGCAGGTCCGCCATGTCGCTGATCTGCGCCGCGATGTCCTTGAAGAACCCGCCCGGTCGGTGCGCGGGCGGTGACTCCTGCGCGGCGTGCAGCGGCGGCGGCGCGTTCGCCGCGCTCGATTGCGCCGAGCCCCACACCTGGGCGACTTCCGCGGCGGCGCGCCACGCGGGCATGCCGGCGGTCCACACCAGATCGGACTGTGCGACGCGGCCGGCGCGCACGTGCCCGACGAGCTCCTCGAGCGCGATCGGTCCGGTGCGCTGCCCGCCGTTGGCGAAGTACCACATGGACTGCATGGCTCTCTCCAGTTCCTGGCCAAACGGGCCTCAGGCGAGCACGGCGCGTGCGGGAACGTAGCTCTGCGCGAGCTGGCGCTCGTGCACCGCCTCGATCGCATTGCAGACCAGCACGACCGTGATGGGGGCCACGACCAACTGGGCCAGGAACGCGACGACACCGAGGACCGGAACGAGCCCGATCACGAACAGCACCGCGTAGGTGATCAGGACGCCGCGCCCCAGCGGTCGTGCCGTGCTGCCGTGGCGCTGCGCGTAGCGGCCGAGCTCGGTCGCGAACCCAGGAAAAGCGCGGAACACCCAGTAGAGATTGAAGAGCGGCACCAACATCAGCCCAGCTGCCGCACCCGGGCGGATGGTGGAGTTGCCGTCGTCGATGGCTTTCCACATCTGATGGACGAACCGCAGCAGGGTGAGCGATGCCGCGATTGCGAGCGGCAAGGCGACGAGCGCCGCGGAGGCGATGCGCGGTTCGAGCGGGGCCACGCCGAGGACCAGCAGCGATCCGTAGAGCGTGATCGCGGCCGTGACGCCCAGCAGCTTGTTCGGTCGCAGCGCCGCGCGGGACGCCGCGCGCTGCGGAACGCTGTGCAGCGCGCTGCGCAAGGCCTCGACGCTGTCGGCGCTGACCCAAGTCGGAGTGCCGATGCGCCACACCAGATCCGCGCCGCGCAGCTCTCCATTGCGCAGCAAGCGCTGCAGTTCCTCCATCGCCAGCGGACCGATCGGCGCACCGGAAACATGGCGATACCACTCGGGAGCCGGCTCCGACGGCGGCAGCGCCGGCGGCTCGGGAACGACCGCGCGCTCGGCGGGAGTGGGGCGTTCGACTTCGATGCGCTGCGCGACGACTTCGGGCGCGACGACTGAAGGCGCTGCGGCAGCCGCTTGCTCGACGCGTCGCTTGGGCAACTCGGGAGGCATGGTCAGCAGGACTGGGTCCTGCGGCGTCGGGAACAGCGGTGCGAGCGCATCGACTCCGCCCGCTTCGGTCCACGCGGCCAGTCCCTTCCTCCATACGAGCTGCGTGCGGGAGAGCTCACCGGCGCGGATCAGGCGCGCGATGGTCTCCGCGTCCACGGGTCCCAGGCGTTGCTCGTTCACGGCGTAGAACCACTTCTCCATTGCGGCGCTCCTTCTCGGCGTTCGTTCGGACAGGGCGAATGCCACAGGGGCGCAAGTGGTCGGGGCTCACGCGCGAAAGCGCGATTGCGGGCGAGACCGGCGACCCGGCGGAAAGTGCGTGAGTCGCACTCCCGGGCGCCCCTTGTCTGGTCGTCCCGCACGACGCCATGAAGCAATCGCCCCAATCCGCCGAGCTTTCCGAACTCCCGCCGCCGTTGCCCCTCGCTCCCGCGGTAAGCGTGGCGCCACGCGAACTGCGCGTCCGATTCGACCCCGACGCGCGCGCCGACGCCGACGCGCTGGTCGTGGTGTCGAACGGACGGAGCTCGAGCGGCCAACGCTGGCCCACGGGCACTTACGTCGTCGCGCTCGACGACGGCGGGGGCAGCGTGTCGCGTGTCGGGTCCAACGCCGTCGGCAGATTCGAGGCCGGCGCGCCGGTCCAGCTCGGCGCGTGCACCTTCGCCGTGGGCGACGAGAGCCTCGGTCGCGACCCGACCGTGTTCGATCGGGTCGAGTGGTTTGCTCCGGAGCTGCGCGTCCGCAACCACGATGAGACGCGCGTGCGCTTTCACTGTCGCCTCACCGGCCCGACGCACGAGTCTCTGGTCGTCGGACGGGGACAGCAGGGCGTCGATTTGCCCGTCGAGGATCACTACGTCTCGCGCCGTCACGCGCGGTTCTTCGCGCGCGGCGGAGAGCACCTGGTCGAGGACCTCGGCAGCAAGAGCGGCACTTTCGTCAACGGTCAGCGCCTCGAAGCTCCACATGTCTTGAAGCACCGTGACCAGGTGCGCGTCGGCAACACGGTGCTCGAGTTCCATTCGTTGGCCGAGTTCGCGCGCAGCGCGGTGCCACCCCAATCGCCGTCTGTCGACGCGTCGAACGGCGGAGGCACGCGGGAGGGCTCCGTGTCCGGCACATCAGCGTTGGCCGAGCCTCGACCGGCGGAGACCCCGAGTCGTCCGGCCGTGGCCAGGAATTGGCTCGAGCTCGGCACGGCCCTGCTCGCGCTGGCGCTGCTCGGACTCTCGATCTGGCGGACGTTCCACAGCTGACGGAGACTTCGATGGACTCGCTTCCCACCACGTGTGTCGATGAGCTCGTCGCGGCGCATCAGGACTTCGTTCGCTCCCTCGCCCGTGGACTCGCGCGCACGTTGCCACGCCACGTCGATTTCGAAGACCTCGTCGCCTACGGTCAAGTCGGACTGCTCGAAGCTGCCCAACGCTACGAGCACGGTCACTCCACCGCCTTCACGACGTTTGCCTACTACCGCGTGCGCGGAGCGATTTTCGATGGCTTGCGCAAGCTCCAAGGATGTGGCGCCGCGCTTGGTTCCGGAATCGTCGCCGCCGAACGTGCGGACGATCTGCTCGAGGACGGAATTGCGACCTCGGACGCGGCCGAGCGGCTCGCGGACGAGCTCGGGGACGCGGTCGACCGTGTCACCACGGCCGCGTTCCTCGCGGGGCACGCCGACGAAGTGATCACAGGCGCGTCGCCCGCCAGCTGTGCCGAGCAGCGCGAGCTCGTCGAACGACTTCGCCGTGCCTTGGAGCAGCTCTCGAGTGACGATCGAGGGCTGCTGGCTGCGCTGTACCACGAAGGTCGCTCGATGACCGATGTCGCTCGCCTGCGTGGCCGCCACAAGGCCACGACCTGCCGCGCGCACCAACGGATCATCGAAACGCTGAGGCGCGAGCTCGAACGCAGCGCCGAACCGGACTGCCCCAGCCCACGCTGAACGGGAACGGGCCACGTCTGACGCTCGGCCAGCCACCCCGGCGCCCGATCCCCGCGCCGCGCTGTCAGCAACCGCGGGCTGAGTTCCCGGGGCGCGCGTCCGCGTCCGGCGAGACGGTGATTGGCAGCCGCGAGGCGCTGCGGCGGAACGCCCCGAAGAGGGACTGCGGCCTCGGCTCGCAACGCCTCTGCGTTTCGCCGAGGTGCGCCGAGGCATTGTCGTGCCGGGCATCCCACCGCCTGGGGTGGGGCGGCGCGCGTGGCAGGAGGTCGAGTGTTGCAGGCCTCGCGGTCGCTCCGGTCCGGGTCGCGTTCGCGCGGCTGGTTACCCTGGATCCGCGGCGCGGGCTCGCGTGCCGCGCGTCCGTCGCTCGGCTCCGCGTCCGTGAACCGCAGCGCGTTGGCCTGCGTTGAGCGGGCGCACTCGAGTCGGTCCCCAGTCCCCCAAGCATCGAAGTCACCCCGGAATGCTCCCCCTCGTCCTCTCCTCGGCGCTGCCGCAGGATGTGTCGCAGTCGGTCGTCACGGCCCCGCGCGCGGCCACGTCGGCCACCGCCAACGGCATTTCGAATCAGGTCATCAGCGCGGAAGAGCTGCAGGCCACGGGCGAGCGCTCGTTGCCGCGCGCCCTGGCCCGCACCACGGGCCTGTTCGTTCAAGAAACCAATCTCGGTGGCGGCGCGCCGATCGTGCGCGGTCTGATCGGCAACCAGATCTTGATCGTCGTCGACGGCGTTCGCGTGAACGACGCCGCGACGCGCGGCGGCCCGAATCAGTCGCTCAACGGCATCGATCCGACCAACGTCGAGCGCGTCGAGGTGATCCGCGGCCCGACGTCGGTGCTCTACGGCTCGGACGCGCTCGGCGGCGTGATCCTGATCTGGACCAAGACCCGTGCGGCTGGCCGTCGCGATGCGCACTTCAACGGAGAGCGCCAACTCGCGGCCGAGCTCGGCGGCGACTACGACAGCGCCTCGCACGGCGGTCGCGAGTACGCCATCGGGTCCAGCGCCGTCGACTCGGGTGCGATCCTGTTCGGAGGTTCGCTGCAGGACTGGGGTGGCCTGAGCTCGGCCGACGGGCGCGTGGACAACACCGGCTACCACGGCACGTCTTGGTTCGGCTCGGCCGAGCACATGCTCGGCTCGAAGACCTGGCTGCGCTTGAGCGCGATGCGCACGCGCGACTTCGACGTGCCGCGCACCGACCGACTCAACACGGGATTCGGCCAGACGCAGCCCGCGGACGCCGAGCACTACTTCACGCTGCAAGACCGCGAACGCTACGTGCTGGCGCTCACCGACACCGACGCTGGCCTGTCGGATCAAATGCAGGTGCGCCTGTCGCTGCGCAAGTACACCGAGGAGCGTCAACTGCGCAGCACGGGCTCGAGCTCGCGCCGCATCGAGCACGACGACACCGAGACCGTGGGCCTCGGCGCGGATTGGCGCCACGCGTTCGGGAGCTCGAACCTGTTGACCTGGGGCTTCGACGCCGACTACGACGACATCGACTCGGTGCGCCGCAACGTCAACATCAACACCGGCGTCGTCACCAGCGCGGCGGGCGCGTTCCAGCCCGAGTCCGAGTACCTCGCGACCGGCGTGTTCGTGCAGGACGAGATGCTGTTCGGCGAGGAGTTCGCGGTCACCGCGGGCGCGCGCTACTCGTACTTCGAGTTCGGGTTCGAGGACAACGCCAACAACGACGTCGACGGCGATTTCAACGCGGCGACGGGTTCGCTCAGCGGCGCCTGGAGCGCGAGCGAGCACGTCACCTTGAGCGCGACACTGGCCCAAGGCTTCCGCGCACCCAACCTCTCGGAGCTGGCGCGCAACGCGACCTTCGCGGGCGGCACCGAGACCGCCAACCCCGACCTCGATCCCGAGGAGTCGCTCTACCAGGAGCTGGCGCTCGACCTCCGGCAAGCGTCGTGGAACTGGTCCGTCGGCGTGTATCACAACGACATCTCCGACATCGTCGGCCGGCGCTTGGTGTCCGATCCCGATCCCAACCAGACCGGGGACGAAACCTACCTGCGCGACAACACCGGCGATCTCGAGCTCTACGGCATCGAATCACGCGTGCGCAGCGAGCTCGGCGCGAGCCCGTTCTCGCTCGAGGCCTACCTCGAGTACACCTACGGTCGCCAGTACGACGACTTCGTCGCTCCCGGCGGCGGCCAGCCGTTCGATGACAAGCCCTCGTCGAAGGTGCCGCCGTTGCACGGGCGTCTCGCGCTCTTGTGGAATGCCGCGGAGCCCAAGTCGCTCTTGGCCTGGGGCGATCTCTCGCTGTGGTTCGCCGACGCGCAGGACGAGCTTTCACCCAATGACAAGACCGACCCGCGCATCGATCCCAACGGCACCGACGGTTGGGTGCGCGTCGATCTCGACATCGGCGGCGAGCTCGGCGAGCGCGCGCTGGGCGCCAAGTGGAATGTCGGCCTGCACAATCTGTTCGACGAGGCCTACCGCGTTCACGGCTCGGGCTTCGATGCTCCGGGCTTCGGCGTGGTCGCCGGCCTGAGCGTCTCACTGTGAGCGCTGCCCGCATCCCCGGGCCAGTCCTCGGCCCCCGGGGGCGGATCGACGGCGCTTTCGGCGCTTTGCGGAACTCGCCACCTTCGATGGCGCCGGCCGTGCAGTAGACTCGAGTCGAGGGCCATGCCCACCGTGGACTGCAACTCAGCCAACCGCACGCCGCGCTCCTGGCGTGTCCGCGTGCGCGCGCGCCGCGAGTCCGACTCGCGCGTCCGTTCATGGGGTTTCGTCGGATCGGTGACGGCCCATGCGCTGGCGCTGGGCAGCGTCGCCTGGATGGCGCTGTCCGGCCGGGTCGGTTCCGATGATGCCGGCACTCTCGTGGCGTTCGCGAATCGCGAGCTCGTCGAAGCGTTGCCCGCGGCGCCCGCGCTGGAGCGCGAGCCGCGGATCGAGCCCGAGGAGCTTCTGGAGCCGACACTGCTCGATCCCGAACTCGCCGAAGAGCCCGAGCCCCAGCCCGAGCCGCGCTTGCCCACGGCGACGGTGGTCGACGACCCAGCGCGTGTCGCGCATCTCTTGTCGCTGCCTTGGAGCTCCTCGTCCGCGCGTGTCGCGGGCGACTCCGCGAGCACCTCCGCCGGCGAGGAATCCGGCGTGGCCAGCGAGCAGGCTGCGCCGTCGGCCGCCAGCACGCCGCCGCAACCCGCGCCCGAGGTCGAGCCGCTGGTGACGCCCGTCGCCACGCTCTCCGCGCCCGATCCGACCTATCCCAGGCTGTCTCAGCGACTCGGCGAGCAGGGCACGGTCGAGTTGCACATGTTCGTGGGCGCCGACGGCAAGCTCGTGCGCGCCGACGTCATTCGCTCGAGTGGTTTCGAGCGTCTCGATCGTGCCGCGTTGGACGCGGTGAGCCGCTGGACGTTCCGCGCGGCGACGCGCGACGGAAGCGCGGTGATGGGGGAGTTCCAGCACCGTTTCGTGTTCCGCATCGAGTCCTGACGGGGCGTCGACGCGCGCCGCGCGCGCGGTGCACGCAGGTCAGGCGCGCCGCAAGAGCACGTGTCCGCCGTGCACCACCAGTGCCTGCGCGCCGGGCGGAACGAGCGTCGTACCCGAGAATTCCTGCAGGATCGCGGGGCCTTCGACGCGGTGCCCCGGCGCGAGCTGCGCGCGCTCGACCACACGCGCGAGCGCGGCCCGTCCGCCGAACCAAGCCCTGCGCTCGGCCAGCGTCGCAGCCCGCGGCGCGGCGCGCTCGACGTAGCGCCTGGGTCGCGGCAAGGGCGTGATCGCCGACCCGCGCGCGCGCAGGCTGACGAGCTCGATCTCGCGTTCCTCGAGCGTGTAGCCATAGAGCTCGCGGTGACGCGCCTCGAAGCGCGAGGCTGGGTCCGTTCCGTCGAACGGCACGCGCAGCTCGAACGACTGGCCCGCGTAACGCAGGTCGAGCGCACATTCGAGCTCGACCTGGCGCGCGGCGACGCCTGACTCGCGCAACTCGTCGCGCACGCTGGCGCTCAAGCGTGCGAACTCGCGGCGCAGCTCCGCGCGGCTCGAGCGCGCCAGCGGCGCGAGAACCGCTCGCGAGCTTTCGGCGCTCGGCGCGGCACTGGCCATCCCCAGCGCCGAGAGCACCCCGGGGCCGAGCGGCACGAGCGCCGCCGGCATCGCGAGCGAGCGTGCGAGATCGGCCGCGTGCAGGCCGCCAGCGCCTCCGAATGCGACCAAGGGCGTGCGCCGCGGATCTTCTCCGCGCTGCAGCGTCATCACGCCGAGCGCGCGGCGCATCGCTGCGCGCGCGACGTCGAGCGCGGCCTGCGCGACGCGGCGCGGAGCGAGCTTCAACTTGCGCCCGAGCTTCTCGAACGCGCGCTCCACGGCGTCGTGGTCGAGCTCGAGCCGTCCTGAAAGGAAGGCACCGCTGGCGACGTGCCCCAAGAGCACGTGCGCGTCCGTGATCGTCGGTTCGTCTCCATGGCCGTAACACACCGGCCCCGGCACGGCGCCGGCGCTTTGCGGCCCGACCGTGAGCACGCCGCTGGCATCGACGCGCACCAGAGAGCCTCCTCCGCAACCGATCGTGTGCAGGTCCAGCGAGGGCACGGCGATCGGGTAGCCCGCGATCGAGCTCGACGGAACCTGCTCCACGCCGCGCGCGCGCTCGAGCCGCCGGAAGGCGACATCGGTGCTCGTGCCGCCCATGTCGAGGCTCACCATCGTGGCCAACCCGGCCTCCCGCGCGGCGCGCGCGGCACCGAGCACGCCACCCGCGGGGCCCGACGCGATCACGCGCACGGGCTCGCGCGCGGCCAATTCCGCGCTCGACGTGCCGCCGCTCGAGCGCAACAGCTCCAGCGGAGTCCCGCGCAGCGCTCGCGCCAGGTGCTCGAGGTAATCGCGCACGACCGGCACCAAGGCTGCGTTGACGACTGCCGTCGAAAAGCGCTCGAATTCGCGGTGTTCACGGACCAGTGCGGCGGAGGTCGTCAGCGGCACGCCGAGCGCGCGCAGACTGTCCGCGACGCGCTGCTCGATCCGCGGGTCGGCATAGGAATGCAGCAGGCACACCGCGATCGACTCGGGCCGGCAGCGCCCGACGTCGCGGCGCAAGCGGGCGAGCTCGCGGGCGCTGGGCGTGCGCACGTGCTCGAGCGCGCCGCCCTCGAGCGCGGGCCACGAACGCTGCGCGATCTCGAAGCGTCGCTCGCGCGGTACCAGTGCCGCCGGCTTGCGTGGATGGAGCGCGTACAGGTCCGGGCGGTCTTGGCGCGCGATCTCGAGCAGGTCCGCGAAGCCTGCGTTCGTGACCAGCGCGGTGCGCGCGACGCGACCGGTCAGCAGTGCATTGAGCGCGACCGTCGTGCCATGCACGACGCGTGCACGGCCGCGAAGCCCCAGGCGCTCCAAGCCGTCGAGCAGCGCGCGCGCCGGATCGTCGGGTGTGCTGGGCACCTTCTCGAAGCGCACTTCGCTTCCGTCGAGCGCCACCAAATCCGTGAAGGTGCCACCGGTGTCGACCCCGACCACCGGGCCGGCCGACTTGCGCGATTCGCTCGTCACGCGCGGCAGTCTACGTTGTTACCCTGTCGCGCTCTCCGTCTCCCGCGATGCTCTCCCAAGCCGCAGCCCTCCTGCTCTCGTACCTCGCCGGCTCGATCCCCTTCGGTCTGGTGTTGGTCAGGCTCTTCAAGGGCGTCGATCTGCGCGCGCTCGGCAGCGGCAACATCGGCGCGACGAACGCGATGCGCGCCGCGGGCAAGCCCATCGGACTGGCGGTGTTCGCGCTCGACTTCCTGAAGGGCTGGGTGGCGATCGCCGTGTTCGCGCGCTGGGTCGCCGGGGCCGACGCGCTGTCGTGGTGGGCGGTCGCCTGCGGCGCGGCCAGCGTGCTCGGCCACTGCTTTCCGATCTGGCTGGGCTTCAAGGGCGGCAAGGGCGTCGCCACTGGCTGCGGAGCGTTGGTCGCCATCGATCCGCTGATCTGGGTCTACGGCGGGGTGGTCTGGCTGGCGAGCTTGGTGGGTTTGCGCATGGTGAGCTTGGCCTCGATCCTGATGGGGCTGGCTTTTCCGATCGCGGCCTGGCTGCGCACCGCGCGCGCCGAACCCACGGTCGGCGCCGCGCTGCTCGCGATCTTGATCCTGGTGCGCCATCGCTCGAACATGGCGCGCATCATGGCCGGATCCGAACCCAAGGTCTTCCGCAAGCGCGCCAGCGCCGAGGGCACGCATGGCTGACATTCAAAGCGGTCGCGTCGCGCGCGCGGTGGTTCTCGGCGATGGCGGCTGGGGAACGGCGCTGGCCCTGATCCTGTGCCGCCGCGGCATCGAGACCACGGTGTGGAGCAATTTCCCCGCGCACGCCGAGGAACTCGGCAGGACGCGCGAGAACGCGCGCTATCTGCCGGGTGTGCGCTTGCCGGAGAGCCTGCGCTTCACCGCCGATCCGCACAGCGCGGCGCACGACGTCGACTTCGCCGTCAGCGCGGTGCCCACGCAGTTCCTGCGCGGAGTGGCCGAGCGCTTCGAGGACGCGCTCGCCGGGAAAGTGCCGATCGTGTCCGCGAGCAAGGGGCTCGAGATCGAGACCCTGCGCCGACCGAGCGAGATCCTGGCGGAAGTGCTCGGTCCGCGACCGATCGCGGTGCTCTCGGGGCCGAGCCATGCCGAGGAAGTCGCGCGCGGCAAGCCGGCGTCGGTGGTCGTGGCCTCCAGGGACGAAGCGCTGGCGCGCCTCGCGCAGGAGACCTTCAATTCCGATGCGTTCCGTGTGTACACCAGCTCCGATCCCGACGGAGTCGAGCTCGGTGGGGCGCTCAAGAACGTGATCGCGATCGCCGCCGGGATCAGCGACGGGCTCGAGCTCGGCGACAACGCCAAGGCGGCCTTGCTGACGCGCGGAATGGTCGAGATGGCGCGCGTCGGTGTCGCTCGCGGTGCGCGCATGGAGACCTTCTTCGGGCTCGCGGGCATCGGCGATCTGGTCACGACCTGCTGTTCGAAGCACTCGCGCAATCGCTCGGTGGGCGAGCAGATCGGCCGCGGCGAGACGCTCGAAGCGGTGCTCGGGCGGATGAAGATGGTCGCGGAGGGCGTGTGGACCACCAAGGCCCTGTTCGGGCCCGAGTCCGAGCTCTCCGGCGTGTCGATGCCGATCGCCGCCGAGGTGCACGCGGTGCTGTTCGAGCACAAGGACCCGCGCGATGCCGTCACCGATTTGATGCGCCGCGAACCCGCGCCGGAGATGAAGGGTCTGATCCGATGAGCAGTCCGCAGGTCCTGTTCCCCGTGTTCTTGGTGGTGACCGTGCTGTTGCTCGGCGCGGTGGTCGCGACCGGCGTCAAGGGGCGCGTGCGGCCGCACCTGACCTTCGTCGTCATCACCGTCGCGTCGCTGCTCACCACGATCTACTTCGCGGAGCAACTGGGCGAGCTCTACGACTTGAAGGCCGCGGGGCGCATCACGCCGATCCACTTGACGCTGGCCAAGCTGGCCACCGTCGCGTACCTCGGGCCGACCGTCACGGGCTGGTTGACCTTGCGCAATCGCCAGCACAAGTCGCTGCACTTCCGACTGGCGATGGTCACGCTGGGCTTGACGATCGCCGCCGCGATCACCGGCACGTGGATGATCCTGGTCGCCGAGCCGTTGGCGACGACGCCCAGCTAGCGCGCCACCTACGAGCGCATCCGCAGCGCGATCCAGGGCAGCACGATCATCATCCCGTTCGCGGTCAGGGCGATGCCCGCGAGCAACACCCAGATCGTGCGCGCGCGCAGCGAAAGGAACGCGAGCAACGTGCCCGGCACGGTGAACGCCGACGAGAGCATCAACGTCGAGAGCAGGCTGGGCGCGCCCGCCGGGTCGAGCTTGCGCCACAGGAGCGAGGCGCCCCAAACGGCCGCGCCGCCGGTGGCGAGTGTCATCGAGAGCATCCAGGTGCGGTGCCGGCGGCGCACCATCGACGACATCGGGTAGAGCCTGCGCAGGGGCCGGGGCATGCGAGCATTCTCACGAAGCGTGCGCCGGTCTCAAGCTGCGGGTTGGCGCCGGCCCCGCCGACCCGTAGAATCCCCGGCCCTCTTGAATCACTGGGTCGGGGCGTGGCGCAGCCTGGCTAGCGCGCTTCCTTGGGGTGGAAGAGGTCGGAGGTTCAAATCCTCTCGCCCCGACCAATCTCCTCCGCCGGGAGGAAATCACCCGCTGCGAGCAGATCCAAGCGCCTGCGCAGCGTGGGAACGAGGGTGCGGTCTTCGAGGACCAAGTTGAGCACAGGACTTCGAGCCCGAGGCGCTTGGTGGGCACTGCCGCCGCAGCCCCACGCGAAATCAGGACTCGCGCGAGCCCAAACACTTGAGCCGCAACTCGCCGTCCTCGGTCCGCAGCGTAGCCTCGCGGCCAAGCGTCGCGCGCAACTCACGCTCCCGCGCGAGCAGCGCCTCGTGGATTCGCATGAACGTCTCGTGCTCGATCTCCTCGGAGAGTCGGATACGAACAAGCTCGTCGTTCTGTAGCTGGGGCGTCGTCAGCTCGCGCACGCTCTGCGTGCGCCGGTTGTTCCCCTCGACCAGAGCCTTGCGAGATCGCGACCGGGGGACACGGGCGAACCACTCGCGCGCCGCGCTGTTCTCGACGGGCAGTGACTGCAGCGTCTCGCGGTCCGCGTGTCGAGGTGTCGGTCTCGGTGAGCCGCACGCTCACGTCCAGGTGGTCCCTGGCCGGGAAATAGCCGCGCTCACTGTAAGCGTCCGCCCGCGATTCGACTTTGGCTCTGGACGGACGGTCTCGGCGGTGTCGGGCGGTCGGCGGATCGCGGCAGGCTTCAGCGGACGGCTTGCGCGGCGTAGAGCCGCTTCCAGTTCGCGG
>JADYYP010000059.1 GCA_020853575.1 Planctomycetota bacterium | reverse complement strand
ACGCCCGCTCTCAAATTGAGCCAGCCCCTCCTACGAACGCATGAACTGCGGTACCCAACCCGCGAATATCAGACTGCAACGTCGCGAAGCGAGCCGGCGCTCGCCGTCCCCGCACCTTCAACCTCGACCGCGACCAAGCGATCGGGGCCAGCCGCCCAAGAAAGGCGCCCGGCCCCGCACAATTCAAACCTGTCAGCGTGATCCGTCAGGAGTGCTTGACAGGTCCACCCATATCAGGGGCAGAAGCTCAGCTGCAGCGCATTCGAGAGATTGGTGGTGCTCGGCGCCGGAGGATCGCGATACCAGACCTGGAACCAGGCCAGGTCGCCCGCGGAGAGCGGTTGGCCGAGCGCGTTCGGATGCGCGGCGAGGTATGCCAGCACGTCGAGAGCGAACGAGCCATCGCAAGCCCCACTCGTGCCTCCAGTCGAGCCCGCGGGCGTGCGCTGCGTCGGCGATTTGACGCACAGCAGGCTGGTGCTGCCGGGAGCCCACAGCGCGGCCTTCGGACCGCTCAGGCCATAGAACACCAGTGCCGTCTTCTGGCCCTCGACGTTGCTCGCGGAGAGCGTGAAGCCGGAAGCCTGCGCGACGCTTGGAACTCCGCTCGCGGCGAGCATCGCGTTGCAACCATTCGTCGAGGTACCCGCCGTGCAGTAGGTCACGAGCGTGCCGCACGGCTCGCATTCGTCGGGCTGCCCGTTGGCATTGGTGTCGAACGATGTGCCGTTGGCGATGTCGAGCGCGTCCGCGATGCCGTTGGCGTTGCAATCGACGACCGCGCTCGGAAGGACCAGGTCGACGAACACCGGACGGTGGTCGCTGGCCCGCGCGGTCACGCCGGCTGCTCCACCCGCGAAGCCCGAGAGCTCCGGCGGCTGCGCGCTCGCCGGATTGCTGGCCGAATCGAACACACTCGAATTGCTCGCGCTGACGACGCTGTCCTGCCACGCCACGTAGTCGAACTTCGTCCCGGTGGTGCCGATCGTCTGGCGATTGCCGCTGAAGGCGTGCACGGCCGAGTCATAGGTCATGTCCGTGCCGTCGCGATCGGTGCCGTCACTCGTGCCGCCCGCTGTTTGCGCCTGGGAGAGCCAGGCCACCGGACCGTTGGTCGATCCGTTCTGCAGCTCGTCTTCGTTCCAGTCTCCGAGCAACACGACCGCCGTGGTCGCGTCGAGCACGCTCGTCGCCGGCGGCGAATCCGCGATGCGCCCGGCGGGGTCGGGGAGATTGCCGCCGTTGCCGTTGAACCAAGCGCGCACGACGTACGAGACGTTCTGCGCGGCGGTGATGCGCTGCGTGTGATCGCTGGCGTTCGAACCCGCCTTGAGATGCGCGCCGCCGAGCACGAGATCTCCCGCGTAGAGCGCATCGGGCAGATCGAGCTCGACGAACAGGAAGCCGCGGATCCCGCCGTTGCCGCCCGGAGCCCAGGCCGTGGCGCTGACGGTCGGCACGTCGGAGAGCGTGCTGCGCGAGTCCCCGTTGAGGTCGGCGAAGGGAAAACGCGAGAGCACCACGTTGCGGTTGAACCCGTCGTTGCTGCTCGACACGAACACGTACGGCAAGTCGTAGCTCGGAGCGTACTTCTGCACGAACGCGGTCACCGGCGTGTTTCCGTGGAACGAATCGCTCCCGCCGTGCAGGAAGTCGTCGAGCGTGGTGGTCAGGTTGCTCACGCTGTCGACGTTCGACCCGCTGCCGTTGCCCGAGTTGTCGCCGGCCTCGCTCACGAACAGCACGTCGGGGCGCAGCGCCGCGACGACGCGCGCCGCCGCCGTCCAGTTGTTGTTGCCTTCGACCTTCGCGTTCGTCGAGCACAGGGCGTCCTGGACGTTCCAACTCATCACGCGCACGTCGCTCGGCGCCGGCTTGCCCCATTGGGCATTCGGCGGGTTCCACTGGGCGTGGGCCAGCTGTGCCAGGACGAAGAGGCTTGCGGCGGCCGACGGTCGAATCACGGGAGCTCCGTTCGAGGGCAGGGGAATGGCGCGAGGCTCGAGTGATCGGGGAGGGCGATCGATCACTCGAGCGTCGCGCATTCTTGGCGCACGTCAACCGCGCGCGCCGCTTTTCACCGCGAACGGCTCAGGCTTCCGAGCGGAACGGCAAGTACTGCGGGAACCACATCGAGCGCCGCACGCGCTCTTCCAGGCCGCGTTCGAGGGAGCGCTCGGCATGGCCCTGCTCGATCCCGCGGCGGATCACGGCGCAGGCGATCGCATGCGAGATGTCGCGGATGCGACCGAGCTGCGGGAACAGCGCGCCTTCGGCCAGGTCCGCTTCCGACACGCAGTTGGCCAGCGTGTGCGCCGCATCGAGGAACATCTCGTCGCTGATGTAGCGCAGCCGCCCGACCCAAGCGCCCAGTCCGACGCCGGGGAAGATGAAGCTGTTGTTGCACTGCCCGGTGCGGAAGCGTCGGCCCTGCAGCTCGACCGGCGCGAATGGACTGCCGGTCGCGACCAGCGCGCGGCCATCGGTCCAGCGCAACGCATCCGCGGGCGTGCACTCGGCCTTCGAGGTCGGATTGGAGAGCGGGAAGATCACCGGCCGCGCGTTGATGCAGCCCATGGCGCGCACCACCGCTTCGGTGAAGAAGCCCGGCGTCGCCGAGGTTCCCACGAGCATCGTCGGATGGGCGTTGAGGATGGTCTCCTCGAGCGTGATGTGCTCTCGGTTGGAGACGCGCCAATCGCTGATCTCGGCCGGATCGCGCGCGAATTCGGCCTTGAACGGCTCGAGTTTCGGCCTGCCCGACACCACCAGGCCGCCGCGGTCGACCATGAACACGTGGCCGTGCGCCGCACGCACGTCGAGCCCTTCCTCGACCAGCGCCGCGACGAACAACGCGGCGATGCCTTGAGCCGAGGCTCCGGCGCCACCGAGCAACAGGCGCTGATCGGAGAGCTTGCCGCCGGCGATGCGCAAGCTGGCGATCAGGCCCGCGACCGTGACCGCCGCGGTGCCTTGGATGTCGTCGTTGAACGAGCACAGCTTGTCGCGGAAGCGACCGAGCTGGTGCATTGCGTTCTCCTTGAGGAAGTCCTCCCACTGCAGCACGGCGGTCGGGAACACCTCCTTGACGGCTTCGACGAACTCGTCGACGAACTCCTGGTACTCAGCGCCGCGCACGCGGTTGCGGCGCAGTCCGAGGTACAGCGGGTCGTCGAGGCGCTCCTGGTTGTCGGTGCCCACGTCGAGGATGATCGGCAAGGTCGTGTCCGGCGGCAGGCCCGCGCACAACGTGTACAAGCACAGCTTGCCGATGGGGATGCCCATGCCGCCGATGCCCTGGTCGCCCAGGCCGAGGATGCGCTCGCCGTCGGTGACGACGATCACGCTCGGGCGTTCGATGGGATAGCCGCGCAGCACCTCGGCCACGCGTCCGCGCTGGTCGATGCCCAGGTAGATGCCGCGCGCTTGGCGGTAGAGGTGCGAGAAGCGCTGACAGGCCTCGCCGACCGTCGGCGTGTAGACGATCGGCATCAGCTCTTCGATGTGCTCGTGCAGCAGGCGGAAGAACAGCACCTCGTTGCGGTCCTGCAGCGTCGCGAGGTGCACGTACTTCTCGAGGGGCGTCTTGGCGCCGCGGTTGTTTTCGTAGGCGCGGGCGAGTTGCTCGTCGAGGTCGCAGATCTTCGGCGGCAGGAAACCGTGCAAGCCGAGGGCATCGCGCTCGGCCAGCGGGAAGCCGGTGCCCTTGTTGGTCAGCGGGTCGAGCAGGAGGTCGCGTCCGCGCTTGCGCACGGCGAGGTACGGCAGTCCGGTCTTTTCGTCGACCTTGGTGGCGAAGTTCGAGTTCATGGCGATGGGGCGCCCGAAGGCGCGGTGTGAAGTCCGCTGCGCAGTGTCGTCTTTGACGGCGTGCCGCGACTACTGCCATCGCCGTCGCTGCTCGCGAAGTTCGCCGGCGTTGGGAGCGCTCTACGAACTTGGGAGGGCCGGGTGTCAGTGTCGCGCGGAGTTGGCAGTCCAGCGGCGCACGAGCGCGAGGTCTGTGCGCGCATCGGTGTCGCCATGCGTTGCGAGTCTCTCGAGCCAGGTCAGCGCGAGCGCGGCGCGATCGTCGCTCGCACGCAGTTGCTCGACGAACTCGAGCTCCGTGTGACAGCCAGCGCAGCGTTGCTCGAACGCCTGCTGCGGATCGAGCATCGGGCCCGCGCCGTCCGCGGCGCCGCCGACCAACGTGGGGAAGGCCGCCGCCGCCGCCGCGGCGAGCAGCGTCAGCGAGAGACTCATGCGACGAACATCGGAGCGTGCCATGCTTCACACCATGTCGAAGCGCTCGGTGCGGATGCGCGACGCGTCGACTCCCAGCTGCGCCAGCGCGTCCTCGACCGCGTCCATCATCGCCAGCGGGCCGCACACGAAGAACACCGTGCGTTCCAGCGAGCCCGGCAAGTGGCGCTTCAGGAGCTCGGCCGTCACGTACCCGTGCTCCGCGGACGATTGCTCGTCGCGCTCCTCGTGGACCAGCACCAGCCGCAAGTTCATCTCTTTCGCGAGGGCCTCGAAGTGCGGCGCGAAGGGGGCGCGCGAGCGATTGCGCGAGGCGTAGAACAGCGTGGCGCGCCGAGGATCCCCGCGGTCGCGCATCGAGAGCAGCATGGAGCGCATCGGGCTGACACCGATGCCTCCAGCGATCATCACCAGCTCCTGCGCGGCCACGCGGTCGAGCGAGAACGCGCCGAACGGGCCGTCGAGCCACACCCGGGCGCCGGGCTGCAAGCGCGGGACGACCTCGCGCGACCAGTCGCCGAGCGCCTTGACGGCCAGCTCGAGCCGACCGAGCGCCGCTGGAGCCGCGGACGAGGCGATCGACAGCGGATGCTCTTCGGAATTGAAGGGCGTTGCGCCGGTCGAGAGCCACACGAATTGCCCGGGCTCGAATGCGAATCCCGCATGTCCCACCGGACGCAGCACGAGCGTGCGCGTGTCTCCACCCTCGTGGCGCAACGCCGCGAGCTCCCAGGGCCGTCCCCACGCGCGCAGCGGTCGGACCACGCGGTAGTGCGCGAGCAGAGCGAGGAACACCGCGACCGAGCCGATCAAGACGATGCGCACCGCGGGTGCGCGCACGTACGAGCCGAGGGCCAGCGCGTGCACCAGCATCGCGAGCGTGGTTGCGAGCGCCAGCCAGCGGTGCAAGCGCTGCCAGATCTCGTACGGCAAGCGCACGCGACGCCGCAGGACCGATGTGGCGACCAGCGCGACCAAGCACCACAACGCGACCGAGCCGCTGCGCGCTCCGAGCGAACCCGAGTGCGGCCAGAGGCAGCTCCAAGGCGTGCCCACGATGAGCGCACAGATCGCGTGGCCCACGGCGAACGCCACAGCCGCGAAACCCATCTGGCGATGGAAGCGCATCAGCACGTCGTTGCCGAAGGGACGCGCCACGACGTGCAGCCTCGACACGAGCGCGAACTCGACCGCGATCACCCCGAACGCCACCAGTCCCAGTGCCGTGGCGAACTCGACGGTCCACGGACGCGGGCTCGCGATCGGATCGCCGAAGGCCGCCACGGCGAGCGGCGCCAGAGCCAGCGCCACGTAGCAAGCGATCCACGGGAGCGCGCGCATCGTGGTCAGTCGCGCGAGACGCCCCTGGTGCGAGTGAGCCACAGCGGAACGCTGGCCAGCAGCGAAACCGCGGCCGCCAGCGCCCAGTCCGTCGCGTGCAGCGGCGAGAGGTGCAGGCGCGCGGAGATCCACGGCGTCTGGACCAACACGACGGCGAGCGCGATCGAGCTGGCGACGATCCAGCGCGCCAGCGAGCGCCGTAGACCGGTCAGGATCCCGGTCACGGTGGCGCTCGCGAGCGTCAGCGCAACCAGCGCCATCGCTCGCGCATGCTCGACGTTTTCGTCTTCGCCCAAGCTCGCATGGAACGCGAGTCCGATGCCCGCGGTGAGCAACACGCCCACGAGCGCGATCACCAACGCGTCGCGGCGCGAGAAGAACGCTCCACGAGCCCGCGGCGGCTCGCGGTGCAGTCGCACGCGCGGCGGAAGCTCCTGGAAGGCCAGCATGGCGGTGGGGTGGATCATCAGCTCTATCCAGATCACGTGGATCGGCATGTAGAGCAGCGGGTATCCGGCCAACGGGATGGCTGCCGCCGTCAGCACCAGCGGCAAGTGGATCATCAGCAGGTACTGGAAGCCCGCCTGCAGATTGCGGAACAGCTGGCGGCCCTCGCCGATGGCTCCGACGATCGAGGCGAAATCGTCGTGCAACAACACGATCGCGGCCGTTTCGCGAGCGCTGCGCGTGCCGCGCTCGCCCATGGCGATCCCGACGTCGGCTGCCTGGAGCGCGGGAACGTCGTTCACGCCGTCTCCGGTCACGGCGACGATCTCGCCGCAGGCTTGCAGCGCTCGCACGAGCGCGAGCTTCTGCGACGGCACGGCCCGCGCCACGACGTCGATCTCGAGCGCGCGACGCGGTTGCGCGCGCAGCAACGGCTCGAGCTCATCGCCGAGCACCACGCGCGGCTGCGCGCCGCCGAGCCCTAGCTCGCGCGCGACCGCCAACGCCGTCTCGGGGTGGTCTCCGGTCACGACGATCGTGCGAATGCCCGCGGAGGTGCACTCCTCGATCGCTTCTCGCGCGCCGGAGCGCAGCGGGTCCTCGAACGACACGAGTCCGCGCAACTCGAAGCCGACCGCTGGCTCGCCACCGATCCAGGCTCCGGCCGCGAGGCGCTGCGACGCGCAGGCGATCACCTTGCGGCCCAGGCGCGCTTCGCCGAGTGCGCCTTCGAGGGCCCGCGTCGCGTCGTCGATCGCGCACAGCCGCACCACGGTCTCCGGCGCGCCCTTGGTGAGCACGTGCAGCTCGCCATCGAGCTCGGTGACGACGGTCTCGCGCTTGCGGTCCTCGGTGAACGGGAAACGTGCGAGCACGCGACCCGGGGCGAGCGCGCCAGCGGCGGACCCGAGTGCGTCGTCCAGCGGATCGCCGATCCCCAACTGTGATGCGCGCGCTGCGACGCGCAGCACGTCGAGCTCGCTGGTCGAGGCAAATCCGACGACGCGAGCGATTCGCAGCCGCCCTTCGGTGAGCGTGCCGGTCTTGTCCGAGCAGATGGTGCTCACGCGGCCGATGTTCTCGACCGTCACCGCGCGCCGCACGAGCGCGCCGCGTCGCCCCAGGCGCAGCACACCGACGCCCAGGAACACGCTGAACACCACCGGGAATTCCTCGGGGAGCGCCGCGATCGCCAGCGTCAGCGCGCTGATCCACGCGTCCACCCAACCGTGGCCTTGGCGCCAGCGCACCAGCGCCAGCACGATGCACAGCGCGGTCGCGGCGACGAGCAGCGCGCGCACCAAGCCGGCGATCGAGGTCTGCAGCGGAGTGCGCGCACGTTCGCCGAGCGTCGTGGAGCGCACGATCCCGCCGTACAGCGTCTCGCCCCCGACGGCGACGACGCGCAAGCTCGCACGCCCCGAGAGCACGCGCGTTCCCGCCAGTCCGCAGTGCGCGCCGTCGATCCACTCCGTCGCTTCCGAGCTCGTGGCGGCGCTCCATGCGCTCTTGTCGATCGGGAAGGCCTCGCCGGTCAGCGCGGACTCATCGACCTGCGCGTGCTCCGCAGCGAGCAAGACGCCATCCGCGGGGAAGGACTCTCCGGGGCCGACCAACGCGATGTCCCCGACGACGACTTCATTGCTCGCGAGATCCAATTCGCGGCCGTCGCGCAGCACGCGCGCGCGCGTGGCGAGCTTGCTCTGCAGGCTGCGTGTCGAGGCCTGGGTGCGGTGGTGGAGCCAAACGTCCATCCCCGCCAGCGGGACGATCGAAGCGCACAGCACGCCGGCCTCGGTCCACTGACCGATCGACGCGTAGACCGCGCTGGTCGCAATCAAGAACCAGAGCATCGGGTCCTTGGCGGTTTCGAGGGCCAGCTCGCGTGCGCGTCCCCGCGGCTCCTCGACGACGTCGTTCGCGCCGAAGCGAGCACGGCGCTCCGCGACCTCGTCCGCGCGCAGTCCGCGCGCATCGAGCCCGCGCACTCGTTCGATGGGCAAGTCGTGGCGCATGGCGCTCCTCGGCCGTCTCATTGTCGCCCGCCGCCAGCGAAGTTCCGTGCGCTGAAGTGCTGGTGACGCTGGCCCGAGGCGCACCGCGCCGTCCATGATGGGTGCGATGACCGAGTCCGATGCTCCCGCGCCCCAGCCGCATCGCCGTCGGCCGCGCTACCGTGGCACACACCCGCGGCGCTTCGAGGAGAAGTACAAGGAACACGCTCCCGAGCTCTACCCGGGCTTGGTCGAGCACGTGCGCGAGCGCGGCATGACGCCAGCGGGCCAGCACGTGTCGATCATGACGGACGAAGTGCTCGAAGTGCTCGCGCCACGCCCCGGTGAGCGCGTCGTCGACGCGACCTTGGGATTCGGCGGTCACGCGCGCAGCTTGCTGGCGCGTGTGCGGCCGGGCGGCGTCTTGCTGGGCCTCGACACCGACGCGCTCGAGTTGCCGCGGACCGAGGAGCGGCTGCGCAAGGCCGGCTTTGGAGCGGAGGAATTGCTCGTGCGCCGCACGAACTTCGCCGGACTGCGCGCCGCACAGTACGAAGTGGGGTGGGTCGAAGGCGCCGACGTGGTGTTCGCCGACCTCGGACTGTCGTCGATGCAGATCGACGATCCCGCGCGCGGCTTCACGTTCAAGTTCGAAGGCCCGCTCGACATGCGCATGAACCGCTCGCGCGGACCCACGGCGGCGGAATGGCTCGAGCGGGCGACCGTGGACGAGCTCGCGTGCGTGCTCAGCGAGAATGCCGACGAGCCACGGGCGGAACGTTTGGCGCGGGCGCTCGACGCGCGCCGCGGTCGGATGAAGACGACGCGCGATCTCGCCGAGACGGTGCAAGCCGCGCTCTCAGGACGTCTGGGCGATGACGAGGTCGAGAGCAGCGTGCGGCGCGTGTTCCAGGCGATTCGCATCGCGGTCAACGACGAGCTCGGCGCGCTCGACGCGCTCTTGCGCCAGCTCCCCGAGGCCCTGCGCAGCGGTGGCCGCGTCGCGATCTTGAGCTTCCACTCGGGCGAGGACCGGCGCGTCAAACACGCTTTCCGGGCCGGCCTCGACTCCGCGGTCTATGCGGAGATCAGCGACGAGGTGCTGCGTCCGAGCGCCGCGGAACGCCGCTCGAATCCGCGCTCCGCACCCGCGAAACTGCGCTGGGCGCGGCGCGCGTAGCGTGACCTCTACCAGCGCGGGCGACCGCCGCCCGAGCGTCCGCCGAAGTCGCGCGAGCTCCCCGAACGCGGCTGCGGGAGTTCCTTGGCGTTGCCGACCTTGATCGTGTTGCCGTCGAGCCGTGCGCCTTGGAGCGCGGAGATCGCGGCCGCAGCTTCCTCGGGCGAGCCCATGTCGACGAACGCGAAGCCGCGCAGCTTGCCGGTCACCGCGTCGCGCTTGATGTTGACGTGCGTGACGGTGCGTCCGTCCTGAGTCATCAGCGCGCGCAGCGAATCCTCGGTCGTGGTCTGCGAAAGGTGGCCAACGTAGAGTCGTGACATCGTCTTCGATCGGTGTGAGGTGGAGCCAAGGCTGTCCGATCGACTCGCACGATGCAGTGGATGGGGCAGGCAGGCCTGGAACGAATGAGGGCGGAACATGGTAAGGCCGACGGAGCGCGCGGCGCTCGTCGGCCTCGAAACAATCCGCGCACGGGCCGCGAAACCCGCCCGCGCGGCCATGGTCCGCGCTATTGGCAGACCGTGAAGCGCACCCCATTGGACAGCCCGGTGGTCGACGGGCTCGCCGGGTCTCGCATCCACCACTGCGCGAACAACGTCTCCCCCGGGTCGATCCCCATCGACGTCATGTACGCCGTGCTGAAGTTGAACGAGTACGTCCCCGTGCAATCGTTGCCGCTGGCGCTGCCGCCGCTGGCCAGCGTCGGCGTGCGCACCGTCGGCGAAGCGACGCATTTCGTGCCGCCTTGGAAGGGCGTGGCGCTCGAGGCGAAGCCCCAGAACAGCAAGCCGTTCTTGTTGTTGAGAGCGTTGGCGCAGGTGACGGCGAAGTTGCCCGCGCTGCGCGACGGCTGAGCGCCATTGGTGCCGATCGCGGGAGTGCAGCCCTGCGAGTTGAGCTTGCCGACGCAGTAGGTCCCGACGCTCGCCGCGTTGGCGTAGATCGGGCCGAAGTGCGCCGTCGCACCGACGTTCCCTGCAGCGTCCTTGGCGGCGAGGTGGAAGTAGCGCGCCGCGCTGCTCGATCCGATGTTGACGGAGTAGCTCGTCGCGCCCGAGGCGAGGTTGGTCGAGCCACTCAGAGTCGTGGAGGGCGAGGTGTTCCACAGGCCGATGTAGCCGCCGAGTCCAGACAGCGCGTCGCTCGCCGGGCTCCAGGTCACGTTGACAGTGGTCGAGCACGACTGCTGGCCGAGCGTGTGCGTGGTCGAGGCCAAATTCTGCGCAAGCGTCGGAGCCGTGGTGTCGATGCGCACCGGCCCGAAGCTGGCGTAGTCGTCGTCCCAATTGCCGCAGTAGTCGAGTGAGCGGATCGAGAACCACCACGTGCCTTGGCCGAGCGTCTCGTTGAAGCTCGAGACCTCTTCGATGTCCTTCGTCGCGCCGGGCTGGCTGGCCGCGACCGTCGTGAACACGCCGTAGCCGTCGATGCCGGCGAGATTGTCCGTCGCGGGCGTCCAGGCGTAGGTGATGGTCGTGTCGTTGGTCCAGACATTGGCCGTGTGCGTCGTCGAGTGCAAGTTCGTCACCGTCGAGGGCTGCGTGCCGTCCACGAACACGCCGATCGACTGCGTTTCGTCGAGCGCGTTGTCGGAGCGCGCCTCGACCGCAAAGCTCTTCAGGCCTTCGGAGGCCCAGCGCGCGGTCCAGTGCGCCGTGCGCGACGTGCCGTGCACCACGTTGCCCAGCGAGATGTCGCGCCCGAGCTGCTGGTTGTCGAGCCAGCTCGCGCTCGAGCCGTCGATCAAGTTGCCGTAGGCCGCCGCGAGCGTGCTGCCGGTCGAGGTCGAGTCGAGATACACCGCCGACGCGACGTAGCTGGGATTGGTGTACAGCGCCGTGATGTCGACGTCTTCGTTGGGCTTGACGTAGTAGTCGAGGGCCGTGAGGTCGAGCGTCGTGTTTGGCGTCGTGTCACCGTAGGTCACCACCGCGCAGATTCCGACGCGCACCGACTCGAACGGAATCGTGGCAACGGGCGAGATCTTGATGCGCCAATCGGTCGCGGTCGGGTTGTTCAGGCTGCGCACCTCGGTGTTGTCCACGGACGACTGCTGGGCGGTGTAGTCGCCCGCTGCGTTGCCCGCGGAGAACGGCGAGGCGTCGATCCAGGTGTCGAAGTCGTTGCGCAGCGCCTGCGACGCGCCCGAAGAAGCCTCGGGCTCTTTGTAGTGCACGACGATCGTCACGCGCGTGGCGCCGGCGTTGATGGGGAACTCGACGAAGGTCGAGCTCACGTACGACAGCGTGGTGCTCCAGAAGTACAGCGATTGCTGGCTGTCGCCCCAGTGCGCCTTGTAGGCGTCGACCCGGCCCGTGCCGTAGTCGTTGAGGTGCGCTGCGCTCGCGGCCGGGCTCGAGAGCAGCGCATCGTCCTTGGTGATCGCCGTCGCCATCAGGACCGCCGACAGCGCCTCGGGGTTGTAGCGCAGGAACGAATAGTGATCGAGCAGTTGGCCCGCGAGCCCGGTGACGTGCGGCGTCGCCATGCTGGTGCCGCTCTTGGAGGTGTAGCCGGTCACCGTCTCGGCCGCGACCGAGTAGATCGAGGTCCCCGGCGCGCACACGTTGGGCTTCCAACGCCCATCGCCGCACGGCCCGCGACTGGAGCTGTTCGCGACCGTGCCCGGGTCGTTCGCGCCCGAGCGGAAGTCCGCGACCGAGCCCACGGTCAGCGCGTTCTTCGCCGTCGCCTGGATCCGGCAGGTGGAGGCTCCCGGACCTTCGTTGCCCGCGGCGAAGATGTAGAGCTGGTCGTGGTCCCACACCTCGGCATCGATCGAGCGCGCCGCGGCCTCGGTGCCGGTCGCGCCGGTCGCGCCCAAGCCGTAGGAGTTGTTGACCACCATCGGCCGCGGAGTGGTGTTGGTGCCGTCGTTGTAGCTCGTGTGCATCGCCGTCAGCACCGCGGCGTAATCGACGCCCACACTCGAGCCGGCGGAGTTGTAGATCTTCGCGCTGAACACGCGCCCCGCTCCGCCCCAACCCAAGCCGGGCGCCACGCCCTGATAGCTGTCGTCGACGTCGTCGTTGGCCAGGATCGAGCCCCACACGTGGCTGCCGTGGCCGTCGAAGTCCTCGAACGGCCCGAGGTTCTCCGAGGTGAAGTCCCAGCCGACGGTGTACTGGTCGAGGGCCGTGTGCCCGAGGTCGCAGCCCGAGTCGATCACGCCCACGACCGCGGCCGAGTTCGTGCCGCCGTCGTAGTTGACGCGCGTGCGGTCGGCGTTGATCAGCGGCATCGACTCGTCGTGGCAGGTCGTGTTGACCAGCTCGGGCTCGACGAACTGCACGAAGTCGAGCGCGAGCAGTTGCTCGAGCCCTGCGGGATCGAGCTCCGCGCGAAAGGCCTGGATCGAGTCGTCGTACGAGCGCACCTCGACTCCCAGCTCCTGCAGCGCGCGCTGCTGCCAGCCGTTCGACATCCACGAGCCCGGACGAGCCTCGGGATCGCCCGGCACGGAGGCGTCGGGTCCGATCGAGTGCTCGACCGAGCCCACGGGGGTCGCGCGCGACTCCGCGCACAGGTCCGACTCGAACAGGTTGACGTGCACGGCGATCCGTGCGCCCGGCGCGAGTCGGTCGAGCTCCTCCAGCAGCCGCGGGTGCACTTTCTGCCAGCGCCGCGCGACCCCGATCCAGCGCACGTAGTCGAGTGCTCCGACGCTTTCGACGAGCTCCGGCGCGAGCGCGACCTTGAGCGTGTAGAAGGGGTGGAAGTCGAGCACGCGCACGCCGAGCCCGCGCAGTTCCGCGACGCGTTCCGCCGTCATGCGCTTGGAGAACATCACGAAGGCGTAGGTGTCGCTCGTCGGGCGCGCATCGTTCGCGCGCCGCGTGGCGTTGCGCGCGAGCTCGGGATCGATGCGCTCGCCGGCCGGCGGATAGTGCTTGCCCGCGGCGAAGCCCAGGAAGAACGGATCGCCACTGGGCGGCGCGAGCATCACGTCGCCCTCGGCCTCCGAGCGCCACACGGCCGGCACGGGCAGCGGGACGTCGTCGCTCTGGAGCTCGGCGTCCATCACGGGCGCCTCGCCCCAATGCGCGTCGCGGGGCGTCTCGGGGGCCGGAGCGGGCAACAGCACGGGCTCTTGCAGAGCGGTGAACGACAACAGGGTCAGCGGCAGCAGCATGGGGGATCCCGGGTGCGGGTGGGGCGGGGAGAGCGAGGGCTCGCCCGCGGGTCGGGGAGCGCCGTCCCAACGATCCGCTCCCGCGCGGCGGCGTTACGAAACGATGCGCGGCTTTCGAGGGATCGCGCGCCAGCGCGCGGACCGCGCCCAGCTCACCGTCCCGACGTTTGGCGCTCCGCGAGCGAGCGCATCCAACACGCCGAGAGCTCGCTCCCCGTGTTTTCGCGAGCTTTCAGTCGTCGATGCACAGTCCGTAGAGCGTCGAGGCCGCTGGTTGGCCTTCGTTGCGCGCGCCGGTCGCGGTCGCGGCCTCGTTCGGACGAGCGCAGGAGTACGTGTCCTTCGCGCCGCCGCGATCGAGCAGCACGCTGAAGCTCAGCACGCGCTCGGTCGCGTAGTGGTAGTCGTTCGCGCCGCTCTCGCCCTGCGCCTGAGGCGACTCGTAGCGGTCCTTGCCGCCGAGATCGACGAGCACGCCGAGCGCCTGCTGCGCCGCCGCGCCCTGTCCCAGCCCGGCACCGATGTACACGTCGTCACCCTCGCGATCGAGCAACCATGCGACGGTCTCGTCCCACGCGCCGCCCTGGAACGCGACCTGTTTGCACGTGTAGCGGTCGTCGCCGCGCTCGTCGACCAACATGCCGGCCGCTTGATGAGCGCCCGTGCCCTGCGCGTAGCGCTGGCCCAGGTATTCGTCCTTGCCCGCCGAGTCGTGCAGCACGCCGAAGCCGAAGAAATAGCCGCAGCCCTGGCCGAACTCGCCGACGTCGTAGTGATCGTCCCCAGCCAGGTCGAACAGCACGCCGAGACCGCCCGCTGCATCGCGCCGCAGTCCGTAGCCCATGCCCTGCGACATGCCGACGAAAACGTCGGGCGTGCCGTAGACGCTGGGGAACGACGGTCCGTTCGCGGTGTAGCGGTCCGCTCCGCCGAGCTCGATCAAGGCGCCGAAACCGCGCGGCCCACCGACGCCCTGCGAGAGCTTCTGCGCCAGATAACGATCGTCGCCGTGCACGTCGACCAACAACCCCGCGCCCCAATAGCCGACGCCCTGCGCGAAACCGCTGTGTGGCGAGCTCGACTCGTACGTGTCGTCGCCGCGCCGATCGAGCACCAGACCGATGCCGAACAACCCGCAGGCCTGGGAGAACAGAGTGTGCGTGCGGTAGGTGTCATCGCCGGCGCGATCGTCGACCAGCGCGAGCCCGAAGACCGCGACGCCGGGGCCCGCGAACTCCGCCAGCGATTCGTAGGTGTCGTCGCCCGCGAGATCGAAGATGCACTGCTCGCGCGCGTCGCTGCGGGCCTTCCACAGGTACGTGTCGGCTCCGCCGCGGTCGTACACGTGAGCCAGGCGCTCCATCGCGTACTCGTTCTTGCCCGAGCCGCCGACGACGCACAGTTCGCCGTCGACCACGAAGGCCGCGCTGACCTCGCCGCGCACGGCGGCTGCGACGCGCTCGCGCAGCTCCTCGGGCACGCCCAGCGCGTGGCCGGAGAGCTCGCTCTCGATGAGCACGGCATCCGAGAGGCGCGCCAACTCGAGGTCGAGCACGCGCGACGCGAGCGTTGGACTCGCGCGCACGAGCGCCAGGCCGCGCTCCGCCAGCGCGGGCGGCAGCGAAACGCTGTCGCGGTGCGCGCGCACGACATCGAGCGCGACCTCGCGCCACTGGGCGGCGTCCTCGGCGACGGCCCGCGACCCAGCCGCGCGCTCTGGCGTCGCCCGGGCATCGCGTGTGCCGTCCAGCGCGAAGCGCACCAGTTCCGCGCAGGCGGTGAAGCTCTCCGCCGGGGACTTCGCGCGCAGCGCGAAGCCGCGCACCGCTCCCGCGAGCTGCTCCTCGACCGCGTCCAACGACAGCGGCCGCCGCAGAGCTTGCACGACCCACGGCGAGGCATTGGCGTCGAGTTGGCGCTCCTGCACGGATTTCACGTGCGCGAGCAGCGCATCGACACCGTCGGGGAGCTCGCGCAGTCCGGCCTTCGCGGCGCGGGCGAGGATCTCTCGCTCGTGCGCCCCTTCGCGTGCTTCGCCGATGAACACGTCGGCGCGCAACGGTCCCTCGAGCGTGCCACTCCACGCCGAGCGCGCCGCGAGCACGACCTTGACCGAACGCTCCTCTCCGGCCGGGTCGCCGCTGGGGACCGCGTCCCCGATGTGCTCCTCGGCATCCGGGCGGCGTCGGAAAACCACGCGCAGCTCGTCGCCGGGAGCGAGCGCCTGCAGCAACGCGCGGAAGCTCTCCGCGGTGACCGCTCGCTCGTTCACGCTCGCGATCCAGTCGCCGCGCCACAGCGAGTCGCTGCGGTAGCCATCGCCTCCGAAGGGGCCCGGACCGACCCAGCTGACCACCGTGCCGTTCGGCGTATCGCGCAGCGACAGCCCGGCGTAGGCGGCGTCGAGTCGCGCGTGCACCGCGCTCGCGGGCGTCGCGTGCGGCGTCGGGGCGAGGGACAGCAGGCCTAGCGTGAGGGGCAACATCGGCGCGCTCCAGGAGCGTGGGACGAGTCTAGGCGCGGGCCGCTCGAGCGCGCAGAACTTCGTCGGGGTGTTCGCTCGCGGGCGACTCGGGATACCGTGGCGTGGTGGAGTTCTTCGCACCGGTTCGCGTCGAACGCGCGCCGCTCGCGGGCGGCGGCTTCGTGCTGCGCTCGACACGCGAGCTCGGCACGCCACCGCGCTGCGTCGGAGACATGCTCGAGCACTGGGCGGCGCGCGCACCGGACGCGGTGTTCCTGGCCGAGCGCGGAGCCGACGGTGAGTGGCTGACGCTGCGTTACGGCGAGGCGTTGCGCAGCGTGCGCGCCCTCGCCCGGGCGCTGCTCGAGCTCGGGCTCGGTCCGACACGGCCGCTGCTGTTGCTTTCGGGCAACGGGATCGAGCACGCGCTGCTGTCGCTCGCGGCACAACACGTCGGCGTGCCCGCGGCGCCGATTTCCACGGCGTTTTCGCTGCTCGCGCGCGACGCGGCCCGCGTGCGGAGCGTGTGCGATGCGGTGCGGCCAGGGGCGTTGTTCGCCGCGGACGAGAGCTTCGCCCGCGCCGTCGAGGCCCTGCCGGCCGAGCTCCCGGTGTTGACCCGTCGTTCCGGGGTCGCGTTCGGGGCGCGGCGTGTGCTCGCGTGCGACGAGCTGCGCTGGCGCGACACTTCGGGCGCCGTCGACGAGGCCTTTGCCCGCGTGCAACCCGACACGGTCGCCAAGATCCTGTTCACCTCGGGCTCGACCGGCCGACCCAAGGGCGTGGTCAACACCCAGCGCATGCTGTGCTCGAACCAACACGCGATCTCGTCGCAGTGGCCGTTCTTGAAGGCTCGCGCGCCGCGCGTCGTGGACTGGTTGCCCTGGAGCCACACCTTCGGCGGCAATCACAACTTCAACATGGTCCTGTGGCACGGCGGCGCGCTGTACATCGACGCGGGCAAGCCGTTGCCGGGCATGTTCGACACGACGCTGCGCAATCTGCGCGAGATCGCGCCGACCGTGTACTTCAACGTGCCGCGCGCTTTCGACTTGCTCGCCGCGGAGCTCGAGCGCGACGCGCTGCTCGCCCGCAACTTCTTCGGCGAGCTCGAGCTCCTGTTCTACGCGGCGTCGGCCTTGCCACAGTCCACCTGGGAGCGCCTCGAACGCGCGAGCCTGCGCGCCTGCGGCTCCCAACCGCACATGGTCTCGGCCTGGGGCTCGACCGAGACCGCTCCGATGGTCACGCAGGTGCATTTCGACGTCTCGCGCGCGGGCGTGATCGGCCTGCCGATCCCGGGCTGCGAGCTGGCCTTCGTGCCATCGCAGGAGCGCTTCGAGATGCGTGTCAAGGGGCCGAACGTCGCGCCCGGCTACTGGCTGCCCGGCGGCGGAGTCGAGCCGCTCCCGCGCGACGAGCACGGTTTCTACCCGATGGGCGACGCCGGGCGGCTGGTCGACGATGCGGCTCCCGAGCGCGGAGTCATCTTCGACGGCCGGACGGCGGAGAACTTCAAGCTCTCGAGCGGCACGTGGGTGCGCGTGGGCGAGTTGCGTGTGGCTCTGATCGCGGCCTGCGCACCGCTCGTGCAGGACGTCGTGATCGCCGGCCACGACCGCGACGAGCTCGGAGCGTTGCTGTTCGTTGCATCCGCGCGGCCCGACGATCCGCGATTGCGTCAGGAACTGCGCGCCGCGCTGCGCGCGTTCAACGCGCGCGCCATGGGCTCGAGCGGGCGCGTCGGGTGCTTCGCCGTCGCGAGCGAGCCGCCGGACCTCGATGCCGGAGAGATCACGGACAAAGGCTATGTCAATCAGCGCGCCGTCCTGGCGCGGCGCTCCAGCGTAGTCGAGCGCATGTTCCAAGACGCAGGGGCACGCGTTTGAATGCAATTCGAACGAAGAGTGTCGCTCGACAGTTGCAGATTCCTGGAGCACGTCGCACGATTCTGCCCGTCTCGCGCATTCCGATTTCCAATCGATTCACGATCCGTTCCAACGTCATGAAGAACCGTTCGACCCCCGAGGCCCAGCGCAATCGTCGCAGCCCGGAAGAGCTCATCCAGGCCCTCCAGAAGCGGATCGAGCAGATCAAGGCTCGCGCTGAACAGAAGAAGATCAAAGCCAATCCCGCGCTGCGCCACACGCGCGCTGCATTGAAGTCGATCGAAAAGGCGATTTCGTCTTCCAATGACAATGTGCTGCGCAAGTCGCTGGACGAGGCGCGGGCCACTCTGAGTGCCTGTCTGTCGCTCGGCGGATTCGGCTCCAGCGCCGGTTCGCCCGCGACGCTCGTTCCGGTGTCGGGGCGCCGTTCTTCGGCCGCGGTCGAGGACATGGGGGATTCGCTGCTGACCTTCGTGCGCAAGAACCCGGGCCGCCGCGGAGAGCAGATCGCGGCCGACCTCGGCACCGACGTCAAGACCATGCGCTTGCCGATGAAGAAGCTGATCGAGTCCGGCCAGGTCCGCACCGAAGGACAGCGGCGCGGCATGACCTACTTCCCCGCGTGAGGGCCGACGGCGCGCACCGCGGGCCCAGGCTCGCTGCGCCCGGCTCGCCGATCCAAGGCGCCGCCTCGCACGCTGAACCGCGCGCGGGGCGGCGCGAGTTATGATCCGGGGCCGTGCGCGACGCGCGGGAGTCATCCGAGCCATGAACTCCGACGATCCGCAACCCAAGACGCCCGCGATCCCGCTGAAGAGCCCCAAGCCCGCCTGGCTCAAGGTTCCGTTGCCCGGCGGCGAGGGTTACGCGCGCCTCAAGACGCTGACGCAAGAGCTCAAGCTCAACACGGTGTGCCAAGAGGCGCGCTGCCCCAACGTGGGCGAGTGTTGGAAGGGCGAGCACGCGACGATGACGATCATGGTGCTCGGTGACGAGTGCACGCGTCGCTGTCGCTTCTGCGCGGTGAAAACCGTCGAACTCGCCGCGCCGCCGGATCCCGACGAGCCCGCGCACGTCGGCCAGGCCGTGGCGGCGATGAAGCTCGCCTACGTCGTGATCACCTCCGTCGACCGCGACGACCTGCCCGACGGCGGGGCCGCGCACTATGCACGTTGCATCCGCGAGGTCCGCGAGCGCGCGAGTTCGACCGTCATCGAGAGCTTGATCCCCGACTACCAGGGTCGAGACCTGGAGACATTGCTCACGCAGCCGCCTGACGTGCTGGCGCACAACGTGGAAGTCGTCGAGCGGCTGCAGCGCAGGATCCGCGACCCGCGCTGCTCGTTCGAGCGTTCGTTGGAGACGCTGCGCGGCGCCAAGCGCCTCTCGCCCGGAGTGTTCACCAAATCGTCGCTCATGCTCGGGCTCGGCGAGACGCACGCCGAGGTGGTCGAGTCGCTGGAGCGCTTGCGCGAGGCGCAGGTCGACTTCCTGACCCTCGGCCAGTACCTGCGCCCGACGGCGCAACACGCTCCGGTGCGCGAGTGGGTCACTCCGGAGCGTTTTTTCGAGCTGCAAGTGCTCGGCGAGAAACTGGGCTTTCGCTACGTCGCTTCCGGACCCCTGGTGCGCTCGAGCTACAAAGCCGGCGAGTTCTTCGCTGCGCGGCTGGTGCGCGAGCGGCGCGCGCGATCAGGGAGCCGAGAACTCGAGCACTGACACTTCGCCGCCGCGAATCACGACCTGCCCGGTCCCACCGTCCGCCGCCGACCTGGAGAGGAACGGACTCAGCACGCGGATCGAGTATTCCCCGGGCGTCAGTCCTTGGACGAGGTAGGGCGCGCTCTCGAAGCCCACCGAGTGGGTCGCTCCACTCGGACGCTCCACATCCAGGGTGAGCGCAGACGAGTATGCGGCCCCGTCCCTGTCGCGAACGAGAACCTCCACGGCGCCGAGTTGCTCCACCGGGAACACCAGAGTCGCGGGTTCGCTCCCGATCGAAATCGAGAGCACCTCGCCGGAGGGGACGCGCGTCAGGCCACCGTGGAGCAGGAGCGTGGCTTGGTACTGCCCAACCGGAATGGGTTCAAACGTCCACAGTCCCGTGCCGAGATCCGACAGCGCGTAGCGCAGCGTCCCCCCGCGCTCGTCTCGCAGGACGACGAAGCCAGCAGGCAGCCTGGTGCGCGTCGCCACGGGACCACCCGCCAGTGTCCCGACGGACACGACCCGCAGCTGCCCCCATTGTGTCGCACTCGGCGTGACCAGCACCTCGACGAGATGAACGCCCTGGGACAGGGGCTTCGCGAAGAACTCGGCTTCGACCGGTTCGTAGCCGGGCAGTTCGGCGTGGATCGTGAAAGGTCCGACGGCTTCGCGTCGGGAGGGCGACGAGCACAGCGTGACATGATGTGAGTAGGAATCACGGTGCTCGAACCACCTCGTGTCGACACCCGCGAGAATCGACTCGGCGCCACCGGGCACGAAGTGGGTCAGCGTTGCATCGTCGACTCGGGTCTTCACGGCACCGAATGGCCAGAAACTGCCGGGAACTCTCAGCGGTGTGTGGGACTGGGCATCCAGCAGGGTCACGACCGCGCCATAAGCGACATCGATCTCGATCAACACACTGGTCGCGTCCGGCTCGATGGAGCGCAGTGGCTGCTTGCGCATGAGGCCGTCTCCGGCCGCCGTGATGTTGTAGGTCTGGGCGCGATCGAATCCGCGGATCTCGAATCGACCGTCCGACGAGGTGACTGCGTGAAGTCCGTCACGCTCGTGCAGCGCGTCGTCCGCAAACTCTCTGGCCGGACGGGTGTCCGTCATCGACCATGCGAGCACGTGGATCCCAGCCGGAACGGGCGTGCCTCCAGGGAAGACGACGCGACCGCTCACGAGCCCCCCGGCGTCGACTGCGATGACGACCTCAGTGGATCCAATCGAAACGTCCGCCTGCGCCTCGAATCTGCCGTGATAGCGCGCGCGAATGCGGAACTCGGGTTGGGGTCTGCGCGAGATCGTGATCGAGCCCGTGACGTCCGTGCGACCCATCGGCACTTCCTGGGCGTCCGTTTCGGCGAACAGCTCGACCGAGGGTAGGGGCGAGCCCTCGAGGTCAGTAGTTCGCACGACAAGTGTCGTCGCCAACTCACTCGTGAGCGTCGATGTCACGTCGCGTTGTTGCACGCCGGAGCGAGTCTCCGGCACCGGTTCGTCGCTGACCGTGGACTTGGGCCCGTCGTCTGCTGAATGCTCAGCACCACGAGCGTCCGCCGGCTTGGGTGACCGCGCGCGCTGGATCACCAGGAATGCGGCGAGGAGCGCGAGAACAACTCCCGCGACTCGCCAGCGCGCGGCGCTCACGGCGTGCACGCGGCGACGGGCTCACAGCGAGTCACGCGCGCGGGCGACAGAACGGACAGGAGCCCCAGGTACACCTGAATCGCGAGCAACAACATCGATCCAACTCCTTCGACAAGAGCGAACCTTGGATCGCGCAGCACGACGCGCACTGCGCGCGAGCACGCGCAAACCTAGCAGCCCCCGGGGGGGGCCGGTCCGGGCACATGGGTAACACTTCGCGCTGACATCGGGGCGGTGGTCTCGTTGGCCGGATGCCATGGCACCAGACCAACCCTGTGAATGAGCGCCTGAGGTTCGTCGCGGCCGTCCACCGCGGCCGATTGGCCGATCCCGAGTGCGCGAGCAGCTCGGAGTCAGCCGCAAGACCGTTTGCTGGGCGCGCCGACCGCGGAGTCGACGTCGGAATCACTGGTGCGCTCGAGCTACACGGCCGGCGCGCTCGGCGCGCGGAGCGGCGCGCACGAGTTCACGCGTGTCGACGTCGTCTTGGCTGCGCGCACGGCGGCCCGCACTTGTGACGCGGAAATTCGAAGCATGCCAGGCCGATCGCCGCGCGTGGACGGTCGCGCGCCGAAAGGACGATCCTCGATGAACACTCGTTTCGCTCGTTTTTTCCGTGCCGCACGTTTCTGATCGCGAGCTCCGCTGTCGCGCGGTCGCAGATCGTCGCCGGGCCGATCTCGAACAGCGCCGGGTCCGGCACCTGGTACATCGACGTCGCCAGTGGTGATCGCGTGCTCCTGTGCGATTCGGGCTCGAGCGCAATTGCAGTCGACGACGCGGGCGGTCGCGTGTTCATCGCCCAAGGCGCGACGCTCAAGCGCTGGAACTACGGCGGCGCGGCTAACAGCGCGGTGACGCTGGGGACCGTGCTTCGCGCGGGCGGTGGCGTGCTCGAGATCAGTGGGCTCGCCTTCGGCGGTGGGCGACTGTTCGCATCGGTCGCCGCCGTACCGTCGATCTACGAGATTTCGCTCGCGACGCTGGTCGCCACACCCTTCGCGGTTTCCGCGCAGCACCCGGGAGTCGAAGGGCTCTCGTTCGATGCCTCCAGCGGCATGTTCTACGCCTCGGAAAAGGTCTCGGCGGGCAGCGGCTACGCAGGAAACGTGTATTCGCTCGACCTGCTCGGAACCGGGGCGCTGACCTTCCTCGCGCAGCTTCCGGGCATCGTGGACACGGCCTGCGTTGGCAACGGCGTGGTGTACGCCATGGCGGAGGTCGGAGGCGCGATCTCGACCTACGATCTCGCCACGGGCGTGTTCGACGCGGACGCGTTGATCGCGCCGTGGCCCTATGGGGTGTTCGCCGCCGGATCGGAGTACGCGCCGAGCTTGGTTCCGCCCGCCAGTCCGCGGATCTACTGCCACGCCACGGGTCCCGTCCAGTGCGCTGCGGTGCTGACGACGACGGGAGCTCCGAGCGCAAGCGCCGGCAGCGGTTTCCTGATCCATCATCAGCGCCTTTTCCCCGCAGCCCTGGTTCACCCGCATTTCTCGCTCACCGGGCGCGCTCAGTTGCCCTTCCAATCCGGTCTTCGTTGCGTCACCGGCCAAGCGTTCCGCCTGGCCCCGGTGCTGACCAATGCCGGTCAGCCTTACTGCACCCAGAGCCTCGCGCTCGATTTCAATGCAGTGATCGCTTCCGGCGCCAATCCCGGTCTCGTCGTCGGACAGACGGTTTGGTACCAGGCGACCGTGCTGCCGCCGGCGACCGTCGTTCCGCGCAAACTCGGATTCACTTCGGGAGTCGAGTTCACGATCGCTCCCTGACATGGACGGACCGGTCGAGCGCATCGCTGTGAAGGCGGAGCGCTCGGCGTTCGAACGCTGTGCTCCGGAGCTGCTCCGCCGCTGTGTGCTCCGCCGGCATGATTGCCGGACTCCGACTCTCGCGAGCACCCGCCGGCCGAGCGTTGTTTCTGGCCGACGATCGGGTCACCGCCGCGGGCTGGGTGGGTAGCTTCGCGCCGCAGCCCCGCCGCTGCGCCGAACCGTAGGCAGCGGTTCGGCGTACCCTGGCGGCGTCTCGGCGACGGGCGGCCCACGTCGAGTCGCGCTCAGGAGCGCGGTCCTTCCACCGGAGACTCTCCATGCATGCTTCTGCCTGTGCGATCGTGTCGGTCGCGCTCGTGCTTTTCGTCGAATCGCCCGCGCCTTCGGAGGAGCCCGTCGCCCCGTCGAGCGAGCTGTGGGCCGTGTGCACCGGCAACGCCGAAGCGCCCAGCGGGCGCTTGGTGCGCATCGACCTGGCGAGCGGCACCGTCGATCCGCTCGTCACCATCGAAGGCTCGGCGGGAGAGCACGAGCCCGTCGAGCTTGCGTTCCTACCGGGCGGCGAAGAGCTCTTGGTCGCGCAACTCCATGGGGCCGGCACCGCGCGCCACGTCACCCACCTGCAGACGGTCGTGCTGGCCGACGGTCGCGTGCGCGGCGAAGTGCGCTTCGACGGTTGGTTGGACGCGCTCGAGTTCCATCCGCGAAGCGGTGCTCTGTGGGGCATGCACTGCGACGATCAGGGTCGGCGCCGCTTGGTGCGTGTCGACGCGCGCAAGGGCAAGCTCGAGGTCGTCGGCGACTTGCCCGACGAGGAGTTCCCGCGCAGCCTGGCCTTCAGTCCCGATGGGCGCGAGCTGTGGGCGCTGACCTGCACCAACCAGATCGAGCGCGACGCACTGCTGTTGCTCGATCCGTCGGATGCCAAGGTGCTGAAGCGATTCCCTTGGACCACCGAGAAGCCGGCGCATGCGCTCGAGATCGCCGCGGACGGTCGGCTGATCGCGGTCGAATGGGGTGGCACGTTCTACGAGCTCGAGCGCGCGAACGGCCGTCCGACGCGGCTCGCGACGGTGTCGAATCCGACGTTGGCGGGCATCGTCACCGGCCTCGACTTCAGGCCCAAGCTCCCTGAGCGGCGTCCCGCGCGCTGAGCGTCACCGCGGACCTCGCGCGGCGCGCCTCTCGGGCTCCAGGCGGCCTTCCGGCGCGGCTCGCGGGGCCGGCGCGACGGCTCGCCCGCTGCATGGCGCGGCGCTACGATGGGCGGACTGTGGACTGCCGGTCGGAAGCCCCGTTCGGCCCGCTGGAAGAGCTCTACGGACCGCCCATGACCGCCCAGGAACTTCTCACCGTCACCGCGCCCGACGGCACGCTTCAGGGAGCCGACCCCAAGCTGTCGAGCGACGAGTTGCTCCACTGCTACCGCACCATGTTGATGGTGCGCGCGTTCGACGACGTGTGCCTGAAGTTGCAGCGCTCCGGGCGCATCGGTTTCTCGATCCCCAACAAGGGCGTCGAGGCTTGCCAGGTCGGCGCCGCGAGCGCGCTGCGGGCCAGCGACTGGATCTTCCCCAGCTACCGCGACTTCGGGATGGCGCTGTACCACGGCGTCACGCCCACCGAGATGATGCACAACATGTTCGGCAACGACCTCGACACTGCGCGAGGTCGGCAGATGCCGGTGCACTTCTCGTTCGACGCGCCGATCCACTTCGTGTCGATCAGCTCGCCGCTCGGAACGCAGATCCCACAGGCGGTCGGCGCGGCCTACGCCATGAAGCTCCGCGGCGAGCCGCACGTCGCCTTGACCAGCTTCGGCGATGGCTCGACTTCGACCCTGGGCTTCCACAGCGGCCTGAACTTCGCCGGCGTGTGGAAGGCGCCGGTGGTGTTCCTGTGCCAGAACAACGGCTACGCGATCTCGTGCCCGACCAGCGAGCAGACCGCGAGCGAGAGCTTCGCCATCAAGGCCAAGGCCTACGGCATTCCCGGAGTGCGCGTCGACGGCAACGACCTGCTCGCGATGCGCAAGGCGACGCTCGAGGCCGTCGAGCGCGCGCGCCGCGGCGACGGCCCGACCTTGATCGAGGCCGTGACCTTCCGCATGGGCGGTCATTCGACCTCCGACGATCCGACGCGCTACGTGCCCAAGGAACTGGTCGAGGCTTGGGCCAAGAAGGACCCGCTGGCGCGTTTCGAGCGCTTCCTCGAGAAGCGCAAGCTGTGGACGAAGGAGCTCGGTGAACGGCTGTACGCCGAAGCGCTCGAGCACATCGGCCAAGCGGTCAAGGTCGCGGAGGCCACGCCCGCGCCCAAGCTCGAGAGCATCTTCAGCGACGTGTACGCGGACGTACCGGCGCACCTGCGGCGTCAAGGTCAGGCCGCGTTCGACCTCGCGGCGCGCAAGGGCGACGCGGGCGCCGGCGACGGCAAGTTCCCGCTCTAGAGCGGCTCGGAGGCACAGCGCATGTCGATGGATCTCGTCGTTCTCGAACACAGTGTCGAATTCGCAGCCACGCCCGCGGAGGTGTATCGCGCGCTCATGGATTCGAAGCAGCACGCGGCCTTCACCGGCATGCCGGCCAAGATCGCGGCCAAGGTCGGCGGCGCGTTCTCGACCTGCGGTGGCAACAACTTCGGGTTCACGCTCGCGCTCGAACCCGGCGCGCGCATCGCGCAGGCCTGGTCGCACCGCGACTTGCCGCCCGGGCACTACACCTTGGTCGAATTCAAGCTCTCGAAATCCAAGCGCGGCACCAAGCTCACCTTCACGCAGATCGGCGTGCCGCGGCGCGCGGCGCAGTGGCTCAACCGCGGCTGGAGCGAGGCCTACTGGCAGCCGCTCGCGATTCATCTCGACGCGCGTCACGCGTCCTAGGGCCCGACGAACAGGATGAGGTGCTACGAATGCCCACGTTGACGATGGTTCAGGCGGTGAACGACGCGCTCAAGACCGCGATGCGTCGCGACAAGAGCGTGCTCGTGTTCGGCGAGGACGTCGGCCCCAAGGGTGGCGTGTTCCTGGCGACCGAAGGGCTCACCAAGGAGTTCGGTCGCGAGCGCTGCTTCGACACGCCGCTGTCGGAGGACGGCATCATCGGCACCGCGGTGGGCATGGCGCTCAACGGCCTCAAGCCCGTGGCCGAGATCCAGTTCCAGGACTTCATCTTCCCGGCCTTCGATCAGATCGTCAGCGAGGCGGCCAAGTTCCGTTACCGCTCCGGCGGTCAGTACAGCACTCCGCTCGTGATCCGCACGCCCTACGGCGGCGGCATCCGCGGCGGGCTGTACCACTCGCAATCGGGTGAGGCCTATTTCTGCCACACGCCCGGGCTCAAGGTCGTGATCCCCTCGACACCCGAAGACGCCAAGGGGCTCTTGCTGGCTTCGATCGAGGACCCCG
Source organism: Planctomycetota bacterium (assembly GCA_020853575.1). Taxonomy (GTDB): domain Bacteria; phylum Planctomycetota; class UBA1135; order UBA1135; genus F1-120-MAGs118. The sequence goes on along the minus strand of JADYYP010000059.1, from coordinate 4,871 downwards.
ATCCGGTGATCTTCATGGAGCCCAAGGCGCTCTACCGCACGACCAAGTGCGAGGTGCCCGAGGGCTACTACACGACGCCGCTCTCGACGCTGCGCACGGCGCGTCCGGGCCAGGACGTCACCGTGTTCTGCTATGGAGCGATGGTGCCCGTGTGCGTGCGCGCTGCGGAGCAAGCGGCGGAGAAGGGCATCGACTGCCTGGTGGTCGACCTGCGCACGCTGTTGCCGCTCGACGAAGAGGGTGTGCTCGAAGCGGCCAAGCAAACCGGCCGAGTGGTCGTGGTCCACGAGGCCCCGCGCTTCTGCGGCTACGGCGGCGAGATCAGCGCGCTGATCGCCGAGAACATCATCGAGTACATGGAAGCTCCCGTGGCGCGCGTCACGGGCTTCGACACGCCCTTCCCGAACACGCTCGAGCACCACTACATGCCGGATGCGCGGCGCGTGCTCGACGCCATCGAACACGTCCACGGTTTCTGAGCTCGACGATCCGCAGACCCTCCCAAGGACCCGACATGGCTCACCTCGAATTCAAGTTGCCCGACATCGGCGAAGGCGTTGCCGAGGGCGAGATCGTCAAGTGGCTCGTCAACGTCGGCGATTCCGTGAAGGAGCACCAAGCCGTCGTCGAAGTGATGACCGACAAGGCCACCGTCGAGATCCCGGCGCCCGCGGCGGGCGTGGTGCGCGAGCAACGCTCCAAGCCCGGCGATGTGGTGCCGGTGGGCAGCGTCATCTTCGTGCTCGAAACGGGTGCGCTGGCTGCGGCCGCGCCCAAGGCGCACGCTCCTGCGGCGCCGGCCGCTGCGCCGTCGAAGGCCGCGAGCGCGCCGCAAGCGGTGGCGGCGTCGCACACGCCTTCGAAGGCCGTCGGTGCGCGCCTGGAGTTCAAGTTGCCCGATATCGGCGAGGGCGTGGCCGAGGGCGAGATCGTGAAGTGGCTGGTGAGCGTGGGCGACTCCGTGAAGGAGCACCAGGCCGTCGTCGAAGTCATGACCGACAAGGCGACCGTCGAGATTCCCGCGCCCGCGGCGGGCGTGGTGCTCGAACAGCGCTCCAAGGCCGGCGAGGTCGTGCCCGTGGGCAGCGTGATCTTCGTGCTCGAAACCGCCGGAGGAGTCGTCGCCGCGCCGGCCCCGGCTCTCGCGCACGCCGCTCCCGCGTTGGCCGCGGTCGGAGCCGCCGCAGCGCCACCCGCGCAACGTGCGAGCGACGACAAGGTGCTCGCCGTCCCCAGCGCGCGGCGTGTCGCGCGCGACCTGGGCGTCGATCTCGGCGCGGTCGCTGGCTCGGGCCGCAACGGTGTCGTCCGCCGCGCGGACGTCGAGGCCTTCGCGAAGGCGCGCAGCGCGGGCGCTGCATCGACACCGGCGCCCAAAGCACAGTCCGCTCCGGTCGCGGCGCCTCAAGGCGCGACCGTCAAGCCGGCGGCGACGCCGGTGACCTTCGCTCCGCAAGAGCGCGAGACCCGCATTCCGTTCCGCGGCGTGCGGCGCAAGATCAGCGAAGCGATGGTGCGCTCCAAGTTCACCGCGCCGCATTTCACGGTCGTCGAGGAAGTCGACGTCACCGAGCTCGTGCGCCTGCGTGAGACCGCAAAGGCGCTGGGCGCCGAGAGCGGCATCAAGGTCACCTTCATGCCGTTCATCATGAAGGCCTGCGCTCTGGGGCTCGCGAAGTACCCGATGCTCAACGGGCACCTCGACGAGGCGACGCAGGAGATCGTGCGCTGCGGATACGTCAATCTCGGCATCGCGATGGACACCGACAACGGCTTGATCGTGCCGGTGGTCAAGGACGTTCAGTCCAAGGGCATCCTGCAATTGGCGGCCGAGTTGAACGAGCTCGCCGAGCGCACGCGCGCGGGCAAAGTCAAGCCCGACGAGCTCAAGGGCTCGACGTTCTCGATCACCAACGCCGGCAACATCGGCGGCATCCTGGCCACGCCGATCATCAATTTCCCCGACATCGCGATCATGGGCGTGCACCGCATCGTCAAGCGCCCCGGCGTGGTCGAGACGCCGCAGGGCGACAAGATCGAGGTGCGCCAGTACATGAACTTCTCGGCCTCGGTCGACCACCGCCTGGCCGACGGCGCCGACGGCGCGCGTTTCCTCGTGCACGTCAAGCGCCTGCTCGAGAACCCGGGCCTGCTGGCGCTTTGAAGCCAGCGACGAGCCTGCTCGCGCGGCCCGCGGACACTTGCCGCAGGCGCGCGAGCACTGCCCGACGGCTGAGCGGGCGGTCGAGCGCTCTGCGGTGTTCGGCGACTGGGCGCGAGGCCGGCGACCGCGCAGGATGGTCCGATGCTCGGCCGCGCCCTCGCCGTGTGGCTCGCGATCATCGCGTTGGAGAGCGCGCATGGTGCCGCGCGCATCGCCTGGCTCGAACCGCGCGTCGGTGATCTGCGCGCGCGCCAACTTTGCGTGTTCAGCGGAATGGCGCTGATCTTCATCGTCTCGCGGGTCTCGATCCGCTGGCTCGCTCCTCGCAGCGCCGCCGACGCCTGGCGCGTCGGGATCCTGTGGCTGCTCTCGACGCTGGCCTTCGAAGTCGCGCTCGGGCGCTGCGTCGCGAAGCTCACGTGGGAGCGCATCCTCTCCGACTACGACCCGTCGAGCGGTGGCTTGCTGGCCTTCGGCATGGCGTTCCTGTGCATCGCGCCCTGGCTCGCCGCGCGCTCTCGGAACATGCTCCGCGGTTAGAGCTCCGAGCAAGTGACTTCCGCCGGACCCGGTCGTCGTCGTCCGCCAGACGGAGGCTCGCCGCGCGGACCCATCTGGTCAGTGGCGTCCAGAGCCCAGCTCCGGCCTCGATTGGCGCGCTGGCAGATCGTTCAGGCGGCTGGAGCGCTCTCGAGCACGCGCGCGCACATGGCGTGAACTCCGCGAGTCGCGCTCGCCTCGTCGTCGAGCGCCGCAAGGCGGATCGCGCAGCGCTCAACCACCGCTCGACTCCGGTTCGATGTGCACGGCGCCGACGCAGTCGCGGCACAGCGCGAGCAGCAGCCCGAAGCCGTCGTCGGGCGCGAGCTCGAGCGTCGAGTCGAGATGTCGAAAAGCCAACCTTTGGGCAGGAGTCCCGCGAAGAACGGACGCCGTCCGCTCGACGCGTATGGCTCGCTGCGCAGCGGGAGCGTGAGGCTGATCGCCCTCGCATCGACGCGCGCGAGCCACGCGGGCCCGCTCTCGATCACCAACTGGCGCCGGAGCGACACGCCAAACCGGATGCGGCGCTGCATCCGCGTGCGTGCATCCGGCCTGAGCAGCACCGTCGCGCGCGCCGCCGGCGAATCCGCGCCGTGTTCGTGGCTCAAGTCGAACGTGAACCCGCCGCGCGCGTCCGACCGAGGGCCGAGCTGACGTTTCGAGATTCGGGACAGGCCTGCGAGCTCACGTTCCGACATCCGCTGAGCATCGCGCGCCGCGCAGGGCGCGCGCCTCTCAGGGCACCGTCACGAACTGGATCGCGTTCGAGAGGTTCGTCGTCTTCGGCGCCGGCGGATCGCGATACCAGGCCTGCGCGTGCACCGTCGTGCCGGAGGCGAACGGTACGCCGAGCGCGCCCGGCGTGCTCGCGACGAACTGCAGCCAATCGGTCGAGAACGTGCCATCGCACTGGTTCACCGTGCCGCCCGACGACGCGGACGACATGCGCTGCGTCGGCGCCTTCACGCACAGGAAGCTCGTGCTCGTCGCAGACCACGGCGAGATCGCGGAGCCATTCAGGCCGTAGAACACCAGTCCCTGCTTCTGCCCTTCGAGGTTGAGCACGCGCAGATTGAAGCCACTCGACTGCGACACGCTGGGCGAACCGACCGCGACGATCGTCGGCGTGCAGCCGTTCGTCGACGTGCCGGCGGTGCAGTAGTTGGTCCAGCCCTGACCCGCGTTGGCCTGGAACGAGGCCGAGTAGATGCGGCCGCCGAGTCCCGACCAATCGAGCGCAAGGCCGCCCGTGCCGAGGATCGTGCCGATCGCCAGCGTGCCGCTCGTGTACGCCCAGCGATCCGTGAAGATGTTGTAGCCGGTGAAGTCGACGATGCCGCCGAAGCCGTTGTCGGCGACGATGTTCGGGCCCGTGCCCGTGTAGCCGCGGTGCGTGAAGCCCACGGTGTAGTGCTTCGCGGGGTCGAAGCTCGTGATGCCGGCGATCGTGGCGAATGGATGGGTCTGCGCGCCGGCGCCGGTGTTGGTGCGCGACGTGCCGATCGCCACCACGGTCCACTGCGTCGTGCCGGTCTGCTCGAACACGATCGGCGTCACCTTGCCCGCCAGCCCTTCGTTGTCGAAGAACGACCAGTTCTGCACGAAACCGGGGCCCGACAGAGGCTGCGTCGGTCCGAGGTAGAGCAGCACGAGCCCAACGGAAGAGTCGTTGAGCGGCCGGTCGATCACGGGGCTCCCGACGTCGTTCGGCGCCGCGGCGGCGGGAGTCGCGAGGAACGGGGTGAGCAGGGGGAGCAGGGCGAGGGCGGTGGAGCGGTTCTTCATCGTGGGTAGTCGGGAGCGGCGCACCTCGCGCCCCTCCGCACACAATGATCCGCGTCCGCGGGGACCCGTTACGGGGCGCGCACCGGATTCCATCGCGGGCCGCGGGGGCCCGAGTCAGAGCGCCAGGCGCTCGAGCTGCTCGCTGCGGCATTTCAGCCGTTTTCAGCGCGCAGGACCTCGTCAACCCGCGACGCGAAGCTCCTCTATCCGGGGTCGGAGCGTGGGACGTCGAGGTGCTCGGCGAGGCGGAGTGCGTCTAGCAGCCCGTTGAAAAACCGCCGCTGATCCGCAACCCGCGTAGGGCGGGTTAATAGCATGCGCAGCGAGGAGCGCAGGCGATGGCGATGAAGGGTCGATCGACGGAGAAGCAGGCGGACTT
>JADYYP010000058.1 GCA_020853575.1 Planctomycetota bacterium | reverse complement strand
AAGTCCGCCTGCTTCTCCGTCGATCGACCCTTCATCGCCATCGCCTGCGCTCCTCGCTGCGCATGCTATTAACCCGCCCTACGCGGGTTGCGGATCAGCGGCGGTTTTTCAACGGGCTGCTAGACGCGCTTCACTTGCGGCGCCACGGCCAGCGCAGGCCGGGCCAGCCCGCGCGCTTGGTCCCGGCGGCCGCTCGCAGCTCGAGGGCGATGTCCGCGACGCTCGCCAGGCGCGAGGCCGGGTCGGCGATCTCGCGCAGCACGGCGCGCAGCGCTTCCGAACCGCCCGCCGGACGGCCCGCGGCACCGATCGCGCGCGCGATGGCGGCGAGCAGCGCGCGCGGCTCGAGCTTCTGCGCCGGGCACTCACCGATGGGGAAGTCGAGCACGCGCAGCTTGCCGCCAGAGTCGATCCACAGCTGCTCGAGATGCCGGGGGCGCGCGTCGAGCGCGAGGAACTCGCACAACTCGACGAACAGACCGTGGGCGTTGGCCCAGTCGGCGAACGTGCCCTGCTCGAGCGCCTCGCGCAGCGCGTGACCCTCGAGCGACTCGTAGACCTCGTACTTGGTGCCGCCGGTGCGCTGGCTCTTGATCAGGCGCAGGCGGAAGATCATCGAGCGCGCGTCGCCGGGTGCGACGTCGAGCATGCGGTGCTCGGCCAGGTTCGGTTGATAGACGTGGATCCACACGGTGCGATCGAGCGCCGGATCGAGCGCGCGCAGCAAGCGGCCCGACGTCGTGCGCGAGATCACGCTCTGCACCTTGTAGTCGCCGATCTTGCCGGCCGCGACCCAACTGTTCTCGGCCGCGGAGCGCATGCTCGAGCGGTTGGCGATGCCGCGCATCTCGGGCTTGGCGAAGCGAGCGAGCGCGGCCCGCAGCTCGGAGTAGCTGGCGAAGCGACCCGCGGGCTCCGGCGCCAGGCACTTGAGCACCACGGCCGCGAGCTCGGCCGGGATCTCGGGGCGGTGCACGCGCGGGGTCTGCGCCACGTCGGTGATGATGCGCATCATCGTGGCGACGTTGTCGGGCGCCTGGAACGGAGTCACTCCGGTCAGGAGCGCATACAGGGTCGAGCCGACGCTGAACATGTCGCTGCGCATCTCGTAGCCCTTGCCGCGCACGGCTTCGGGCGACGCGTAGGGCGTGGTGCCGAGAAAGGCCCCGACCTGCGTCAGCGGTTGCTCCTGGACCGTGGCGCGCGCCAGGCCGAAGTCACCGATCTTGACCGCGCCGGAGGAGTCGAAGAAGCAATTGCCGGGCTTGACGTCGCGGTGCAGCACGCCCTTCTGGTGGGCGGCCTCGAGTCCGTCGATGACCTGCACCATCCAACTGACGCAGTCGTGGATCTCGGGCAACTCGTCGCGCAGCATCACGCTGGCCAGCGTCGTGCCGGGCAACAGCTCCATCGAGATCGCGGGCAGCCCGCGGATTTCGTGCACGCCATAGACGAACACGCAATTGGGGTGCGAGATCGAGGCCGCGAGCTTGGCTTCGCGCCGGAAGCGCTCGAGCATCTCGGGTGACTGCAGTTGTCCTTCGGGCATGACCTTGAGCGCCAATGCGCGTCCGGTCGCGAGCTCGAGCGCCTCGTACACCGTGCCCATGCCGCCCTCTCCGATGCGCCGCACCAACCGGAAACCGGCTTCCTCGAAGGGCAACTCGAACTCGAAGCGATTGGACATCGAGAGGATTGGGATCGTAGCGCGATCGGGTGTGTGACACACGACAGCGCGCCTGGGCCCCTGCGGCACGCGCTTCCATGGCGCGCCGCGCTGCTAGAATCCGCGCCGCTTGAAGAACCTGACACTCGACGGACGGGCACTGCGACTCTCCGATTTGGCCGTTCTGCGCGAGGGGGGAGCGCTCACGCTCGCGCTCACCGAGGGGGCGCGGAGTGCGGTGCTCCGCGCTCGCGAACTGGTCGACCAGCACGTGCGCCAGGGCAACATCGTGTACGGGCTCACCACCGGCTTCGGCAAGCTCAAGAGCATCGCCATCCCGGCCTCGGACCTGGTCGAGCTCCAGCGCAATCTGATCTTGTCGCATTGCTGCGGCGTCGGCGCGCCGCTCTCGATCCCCGAAGTGCGCGCTGCTCAGATCCTGCGGCTCAACGGGCTGGCGCGCGGCCACTCGGGCGTGCGCCTGGAGCTGGTCGAGACGCTGATTCGGCTCTTCAACAAGCGTTTCGTGCCGCTGGTGCCCGAGCAAGGCTCGGTGGGCGCGAGCGGCGACCTCGCCCCGCTCGCTCACATGGCGGCGGCGGCCATGGGCCACGGCGAGGCCTTCGTCGAGCACGGCGGCGCCTGGCGCCGGATGAGCGCGCTCGACGCCTTGGCCGCGATCGGCGAGGCTCCGGTCGAATACCGCGCGAAGGAAGGCCTGGCGGTGATCAACGGCACCGAGATCATGAAGGCCATCGGCTCGCTGGTGCTGTTGCGCGCGCAAAACCTCTCCAAGGCCGCCGACGCGATCGCGTCGCTCTCGATCGAGGCCCTGTTGGGCTCGGCCAAGCCCTTCGACGAACGCTTTGCGCTGCTCAAGGGCCACGCCGGACATGCGCGCTGCGCCGCGAACGTGCGCGCGTGCCTGGCGAACTCGCAAGTGCTCGAGCACCACGCCGCCTGCGACCGCGTGCAGGACCCGTACTCGTTGCGCTGCGTCCCGCAAGTCCACGGCGCGTGCAAGACCGCGCTGGAGCATGTCGAGGGCGTGTTCGCGCACGAGCTCAACTCGGTCACCGACAACCCCGTGTTGTTCCCCGACACCGGCGAAGTCGTCAGCGCGGGCCAGTTCCACGGTCAACCGATCTCGATCCCACTCGACTACCTGGCGGCGGCGCTGGCGACGTTGGCCAACATCTCCGAGCGGCGCATCGAGCAGCTCGTCAACCCCGATCTGTCGCACCTGCCGGCGTTCCTGACTCCCAAGCCCGGGCTCAATTCGGGCTTGATGATCGCGCAGGTCGCGGCCGCGTCGCTGGCGAGCGAGAACAAGTCGCTGGCGCATCCCGCCAGCGTCGACTCGGTCCCGACCAGCGCCAACCAAGAAGACCACGTCTCCATGGGCGTGACCGCGGCGCGCAAGGCACGCGCGATCTTGGACAACACCGAGCAGGTGCTGGCGATCGAGTGGGTCTGCGCGGCGCAAGCGCGCGAGTTCAACGCGCAGCTCCGCGCCGGCGATGGTGCCCAGGCGGCGCACGAGCTGCTGCGCACGCGAGTCGCGAAGCTCGACAGCGACCGCTACCTGCACCCCGACCTGCAGGCCGCGCGCGAGCTGATCGCGAGCGGCGCGCTGGTCGCCGCCGTCGAAGGCGTCGTCGGGCCGCTGGGGAGCTGACGAGAGCGGTGTCGCGTCCGCGCGCGCGCTAGGATGCCCGCGCATCCATGGAGCAGTCGACGGCCCGCACCGCGCGTTTCTACCTGACCCACGGAGCGCTGCCGCTCGCGCTCGCCGTCGCCGCCGTGCTCGGGCTGGAGCACTCTGGCTTCGACACCTGGGCCGCCGACGCGTGCTTCGATCCAGCGCTCGGCAACTTCCCCTGGCGCAAGCACTGGCTGACCGAGGATCTGATCCACAAGGCCGGCAAGAACGCGGCCATTGGAGTGGGCCTGGTGGCGATCGCGCTGCTCGTGGCCTCGCGCTGGAAGCGCGGGCTGGTTTCGTGGCGCCGGCCGCTGGCCTACTTCGTGGCGTGCATGGCGCTCGGTCCGCTGGCCGCGAGTGCCTGGAAAGACGCATCGAGCAAGCGCTGTCCCTGGGACCTCGTGGTCTACGGCGGATTCGCGCAGGCCGATGTGATCTTGGAGAGCGATCCGCCCGAGCATCGGCGAGGCTGCTTCCCGTGCGGTCAGGCTTCGGCAGGATTCGCGCTCGCCTCGGGCTACTTCGCGCTGCGCGGCCGCGCGCCGCGCTGGTCCAAGCGCGCCCTGTGGATCGGCCTGGCCTACGGAACGCTGCTCGGATTCGGCCGAGTGCTGCAAGGCGCGCACTATCCCAGCCACGTCGTGGCGACGGCGGGCGTGTGTTGGAGCGTCGCGCTCGTGTTGTACGAGGTCGCGCTGCGCCGGCGGGACGATCAGCGCCGTGCTTTGGCGCTGGCTTCGAGCGCGGCCGGCTGGAGAGCGAGCGAGCGCGTGGTGTAGAGCTCGTGGGCGACGGTGAAGACGGCCGCCGCGTCGTCGGCGAGCTCGACCAAGCGCGCGTCCGCGGATGCGCGCGGCACGAGCTCGAAGCTGTCGCTCGCGAGGCCTTCACGGCGGTAGATCGCGAGCCCGTTCTGTAGGCGCAGCACCACCAGGGCGTCGTCGACGAGCAGTCCAACGTCGCGGTTGTGCTGCACGAACGCTCGACCACCTCGATCGGGGAGTCCCAGCACGCTGCGTCCGAAGAACGGCGCGTCGACCGCGATGCCGCACAATTCGAGCAGCGTCGGGGCCAGATCGATCTGGGAGCAGAGGCGCTCGATGCGCTGTCCGCCGAGCGCCGTCGGGCCGCCGACGAACAGTGCCGGTATGCGGTAGCTGCGCGTCGGGATCTCCTCCGCGCCGTACACACGTGCCCCGTGGTCGCCGACGATCAGCACCAGCGTGTCGTCGAGCAGGCCCGTGTCGCGCAGGCGCTGCAGGTAGCGACCCAGGCACCAGTCCGCGTAGCGCACCGCACCCGTTCGCGAGGGCTCGCCCTCGGACCCTGGCCGCCCCGGAGGAACCCGGTAGGGCTTGTGGTTCGACACCGAGAGCAGCGTGGCGAACAACGGCCGCTGGCGCTCGCGCTGCGCGAGCTGGCGCTCGACCAAGGCGTCGAAGATGTACTCGTCCGCGACACCCCAGATCGTGCGGAAGGCCTCGTCGGGGAAGTCGGGCTGCTCGACGAACTCCTGGTAGCCGTTGCGCAGCATGAAGGGCTTCATCGAGTCGAACACGCCGTAGCCACCGTAGAAGAAGGCCGTGTCGAACCCCGTGGCGCGGAACACGCTGGCGAGCGTCGCGACTTGGCCGGCCGCGGGGCGCTTGACCAGCGAGTCCCCCGGCAGCGGCACGAACGAGCACAGCACGCCCTCCAAACCGCGCACCGTCCGATTGCCCGTGGCGATCAGGTTGCGGAACCACAGTCCCTCGGTGCTCCAACGGTCGAGCTCCGGCGTGCAGGGCGACTTGGCCGCGCCCAGGCTGCCGACGAAATCGCTGCCCAAGCTCTCCTCGAGCACCACCACGACCTGCGAGGGCGTGCCGCGTGCAATGGACGGTGAGGTGCGCGTGCTCGGTTGGCCGGCCGTGGGCCACTCGGCGTGCCCCAGCACGCGCGCCGCGCGCGGACGCGCCACGTCGAGCGGCAGCGTGCGGTAGTACAACGCGTAGTCGAGATCGGCGCTCCAGTAGGCGCGCACGAGTTGGACCGGCCCGCTCGCCGCGAGCTCGTTGACCACGCGGTTGGCGGAAACCTCGCGCGGAAGCACGAGCAGCGCACCGGCCGCGGAGAGGCTGACGAGCAGGCCCAGGCCGGCGCGCCGCACTCGCTCGCGCCAAGCAGCGCTCGCGGAGGGAAGTTCCGGCAACCAGCGGGAGCTCCACCAGGCCGCGAGAGCGCCGCACGCGAGCGCCAGCGCCACGAACAACGGCACGTCGTAGCTCTCGAAGACGTTGCCGACGACCTCGTGCGGATAGAGCACGTAATCGACGGCGATATTGTTGAAGCGCGCGTCGAACTCCTCGAAGTAGAAGTACTCGACGAAGCTCTCGAACACGACCAGAGCGCCGCAAGCGCCGAACAGCGCGATGCGCACGCCGCGGCGGGCGAGCCAGGCCGGCCGAAGGAGTGCGCTCGCGCCCCACAGCGGGGCCAAGAGGACCATGGCGGTCAAGGCATCGTCGAGCGCTCCCCGCGCCAGGGCCAACGCTCCGTCCGCGAGCGTCACGTCGTCCGGCGCCACCGCGAGCGCGATCACGATGCGCAAGACCGCGCCCACCGCGAGCACGAAGGCTCCGAGCGCGGCGGCGAAGCGTGACTGCGCGAGGACTGAAGGCATCGGTCGGGGAGGATTGTTCAACGTTGGCCGTGCTTGTTACAAGTCGGTCCGCGCGGGAGTCCCGCCCCGCGAGTCGCGCCGCGCCCAGGCAAGCGACGTTCCGCGATTACGGCGACGCGCTGCTCGAGTTCGCCGTTCCCGCCCGCGCACCGAATCTCCCATGAGCACTCCCTCGACCGACGCCGTCCGCGAAGCCCTCGAGATCCCGATCGGACCGCAGCGCGCGCCGCGCGGCACCAAGCTCTCGTGCAAGAGCTGGGGCGCGGAGGCCGCGCTGCGCATGCTGATGAACAACCTCGACCCCGAGGTGGCCGAGGATCCCGCGAACCTCGTGGTCTACGGCGGCAGTGGCAAGGCCGCGCGCGATTGGCCGAGCTTCCGCGCGATCGTCGCGACTCTGCGCCGCATGCAGCCCGACGAGACACTGCTGGTGCAGTCGGGCAAGCCCGTCGGAGTGCTTCGCACACAGACCGCAGCGCCGCGCGTGTTGATCGCCAACTCGAATTTGGTCGGCAAGTGGGCCACGTGGGAGCACTTCCGCGCGCTCGAGGCCGAAAACAAGATGATGTACGGCCAGATGACGGCCGGCTCGTGGATCTACATCGGCACCCAGGGCATCTTGCAGGGCACCTACGAGACCTTCGCGGCCGCGGCCAACAAGCTCTTCGGCGGCAGCCTGCGCCAGCGCCTGGTGGTCAGTGGGGGACTGGGCGGGATGGGTGGCGCACAGCCCTTGGCCGCGACGATGAACGACGCGACCGCGTTGATCGCCGAAGTCGACGCGTCGCGCATCCAAAAGCGACTCGACACGCGCTACCTCGACCTGCGCGTCGACGAGCTCGACCGCGCGATCGACACCGCGCTGGCCTGGAAGGCGCAGGGCGTCGCGAAGTCGATCGGTGTCCTGTGCAACGCGACCGAGCTGCTGGCGCGGTTGGTCGAGCGCGGCGTCGTTCCCGACGTGCTCACCGACCAGACCAGCGCCCACGATCCGCTCGGTGGCTACGTGCCCGATGGGATGAGCCTGGCCGCCGCGCTCGCGCTGCGTGCCAGCGATCCGCAGCGTTATCAGCGCGAATCGTTGCGCACCATGGTGCGCCACTGCGAGCTGATGATCGAGCTGCAGCGCCGCGGCGCCGACACGTTCGACTACGGCAACAACCTGCGCGGCCACGCCAAGGAAGCCGGGCTGGCCAACGCCTTCGACTTCGAGGGCTTCGTTCCCAAGTACATCCGGCCGCTGTTCTGCGAAGGGCTCGGGCCGTTCCGCTGGGTCGCGCTCTCCGGCGACCCGGCCGACATCGCCACCACCGACCGCATCATCCTCGAGTTGTTCCCCGAGAAGCGCTCGCTGGCGCGCTGGATCCGACTGGCCGGCGAGCGCGTCAAGTTCCAAGGCCTGCCTGCGCGCATCTGCTGGCTGGGCTACGGCGAGCGCGCCAAGGCTGGCTTGGCCTTCAACGAGGCTGTGCGCACCGGCCGCATCTCGGCGCCGATCGTGATCGGGCGCGACCACCTCGACTGCGGGTCGGTGGCCAGCCCCAATCGCGAGACCGAGGCCATGAGGGACGGCACGGACGCGGTCGCCGACTGGCCGTTGCTCAACTGCATGGTCAACATCGCGAGCGGTGCGTCCTGGGTCAGCTTCCACCACGGCGGTGGCGTGGGAATCGGCTACTCGCTGCACGCCGGTCAGGTGACCGTCGCCGACGGCAGCGCCGCGGCAGCCGCGTCGATCGAGCGCGTGCTCACCAACGATCCCGCGATGGGCGTGTTGCGCCACGTCGACGCGGGCTACGACGAGGCCGTGCAATGCGCGCGCGAGCGCGGCGTCGACGTGCCCATGCTGCGCTGAGCTCCGCACGAAACGGGGATTCGAACTCTTGAGTCGCCGGACGTGCCGTCGCCCGTCGGGTGACGGACGTCGAGAGCGTGCTGCGCCTGACGACCAGTAGGGCGCGGCCAGTTCGCGCTCAGCCGCTGATCCAGTACCAGGCGCGGCCGAACCACTCGTGCAGCGCCCAACTCGACTCGCGCAGCGCCTTGGCGCTCGGTGTGAACGTGCTCCACTCGAGAGTCGGGCTGGCGCGGAAGCCGGTGGGGGCCGCGACGGCCTCGAATCCCAGGCGCTCGAACTCCGCGAGCGCGCGCGGCATGTGCCAGGCGTGCGTCACGACGTAGGCGCGCTCGATGCCGTCCTTGCGCAACATCGGGATCGAGAGCCGCACGTTGTCGCGCGTGTTGCCCGACCACGGCTCGACCCAGCGCACGGGAAGTCGGAAGTCGCGCTCCAGCGCGGTCTGCATCATCGCCGCGTGCGCGGTCGCTCCGCGCTTCGGCGGTCCGCCGGACACCAGGATCGGCAGGCTCGTTTCGCGGGCCAGGTACGCGGCGTAGCGCAAGCGCTCGAGCGTCATCGGTCCGCAGGTCTCCGAGCCGTATTCGGGCGCGAACAGGCTGGCATCGCCGGCGAGCACGACGATCGCGCCGCAGCGCGGATCGAACGACTCGCGCGTCAAGGCCGCTGGGGGCTGCAGCGCGGCGAGCAGCAGTCCAGCGCTCAACGGCAGCGAAAGCAGGAACAGCAGCGCTGCGCCGCCGCCGACGAACACGCGTGCGGTCTTGGGACGGCGCCTCCACAGCAGACCGCCGACGCCCGCGAGCAGGAAGCACGAGAGCGGCGGCAGTAGAAAGACGTCCATGGCCGTGGCGCGCGGGTCGCGCGCGAGGCGTGGATCAGATGCCGAAGTTCAGTCCGAACACCCAGGTTTCGTCGTCGACCAGCGGCGCGTTGCTGTCGGCCGACGCGTAGGCGAGTTGCAGCTTCACATCGTGGCCGGCGATGTAGTAGGAGATCGAGCCGCGCAGCAAGTCCGCGCCGATCACGCGGTCGAAGTCCTGGAAGTCCTCGAACGAGGCGGCGCACTCGATGTCGTCGGTCAGCATGAACGAGGCCATCACGCCGTAGGAGTACAGGTGCCCCAGTCCGTCGCCGTTGTCGACGTACTCCGCCGCGAGCGAGAAGGGCCCCAGCCCGAACAGCTCGCCACCCGTCATGCGGACGTCGACGCCTTGCGCCGAACGATCCGAGGTCGAGGTGTCGTAGTGCATCGCGCCGCCAGCGGAGACCGCGAGCTTCTTCTCCGCGCGGTAGGCGCCCTCGTAGTTGTAGTTGACGCCATCGCCGAACAAGTCGACCACTCCGCGCGCGGTCAAGCCCATGTCCTGGTCCATGCGGTCGGCGCCGTTCTGTGCGGACAGCCAGGCGCGCACGCGCTTGGTCCGCGCCCGCAGCATCACTCCGTCCTGGTAGTAGTCCCAGTCGTTGCCGATGAAGCTGCGGCTGTACATCAGGAGGCCGGTCTCGGGGAACATCGAGGAGGCCATCATCGGCGGTTTGAAGCGTCCGACGCGCAGATCGAGCGTGTCGAGCCAGTCCAAGCCCTCCACCAACTCTGTTTGCACCCAGACTTCGTTGGCGCGCGCGTCACCCAAGCGCTTGGGCACGCCGAAGAAACCCAGACCGTCGCCCGACGGATCGGGCGGAGTCAGGCCGCTGCCCAGGCGTCGGCCGACGTCCGCGCGCATGCCGAAGTGGAAGCGCCAATCCGCGATCGTTCCGTTGATCCAGGCGCGCGCGGTGTCGTAGGAAACGCCGTCGACGTCCTTGTCGGGCGAGACCATGTACGAAGTCTTGAGCAGCGCGTGGACGTCGATGTTCCAGCTCTTGACCTGGTCGAGATCGAGCTGCAGCCCGTCCTGCTCGAAGTCGGCCTCGATCGGCAACTGGGGCGTGGGATCCTGGACGGCGAGCGCGACGAGGAAGGCGACGGGTGTGATCGGCATGTGGGACAGGCGAGGGCCAAGCGACGCCAGGCGCCGCGGGATCTGCGGCGAGGATATCTCGCCGAACGGGGGGCGTCCAAGCCGGCGACGGGGGCGCGACGAACGACTACACTGCGCGGCGTGCGGGATCCCTGGCCTCACCTGTGCGCCGAGCTCCCGGCCGTCCGTGCGCGCTTCAAGGCGCGGCCCGAGGACTTTCGCGTCGAGGAGCTGCCGGCCTACGAGCCCTGCGGCAGCGGTGAGCACGCCTACCTGGAGCTCGAAAAGCGCGGGCTTTCCACGCACGAGGCCGTGATCCGCGTGGCGCGGGCCTTGGGCCTGGGCCCGCGCTCGATCGGCATCGCCGGGCTCAAGGACACGCAAGCCGTCACGCGCCAGTGGATCAGCATCCAGGGCGTCGACGACGAGCGCGTCGCGGCCTTGGATGTCGCGGGTGTGCGGATCCTGCGCGCGAGCCGTCACAAGAACAAGCTGCGCATCGGACACCTGCGCGGGAATCGGTTCGTGTTGCGCTTGCGCGACATCGACCCCGGAGCGGGGGACCAGGTGCGCCGGATCCTCGACGTGCTGGCGCGCCGCGGAGTGCCGAACTACTTCGGCGAGCAACGTTTTGGCGCTCGCGGGGACACCTGGCGCATCGGCAAGGCGTTGCTCCTCGGCGATCACGCCGAAGCGGTGGCCTGGATCGCCGGACGCGCTGGGCCCGACGATTCCGGGCGGGTGCTGCGCGCGCGAGAGCTGTTCGACGCGGGGGATTACTCCGGAGCCGCTGAAACCTGGCCGGGCGGCTTTCGCCCGTGCATCCGCATCTGCCGTGCGCTCGCCAAGAACGGCGGCAATGCGCGCCGCGCGTTGTTCGCGCTCGACCGCGACTTCCTGCGCTTCTACACCTCCGCGTACCAATCGTGGCTGTTCAACGCCCTGCTGGCGCGGCGCCTGCCCGAGTTGGAGCGCGTCCTCGAAGGTGACTTGGCCTGGCTGCATCGCAACGGCGCGGTGTTCGTCGTGAAGGACCTCGCGCTCGACGAGCCGCGGGCGCGGGCGTTCGAGATCTCCGCCAGCGGTCCGTTGTTCGGAAGGCGCATGACCAGGCCGCTGGGAGTACCCGGCGCGCTCGAGGCCGAGGTGCTCGCAGCGGAAGGGCACGCTGAGGAGGCCTTCGCACGGCCGGGGCCCTTGCAGTGGCAGGGCGGTCGCCGCGCGTTGCGTTTTCCACTGCACGACTGCCGTGTGGCCGAGGGGCACGACGAACACGGTGCGTTCGTGGAGCTCGAGTTCAGCTTGCCGCCGGGTTGCTATGCCACGTGCGTGCTGCGCGAGGTGACGCGCACGGGCGAGCACGGCGAGGCGGGAACTCCCGAAGTGGACGCGAGCGAGGAGTCGACGTCGTGAAGCACGAAGAGTCGTTCGACGGACTGCGGCAGCTGGGGCAGATCGGGATCGCGGTCCGTGACCTGGCCGCCGCGCGCGATTTCTACCGCGACGTGCTCGGGCTGCGACTCTCGTTCGAGCTCTCGAACATGGCGTTCTTCGACCTCGACGGTGTGCGCTTGATGCTGGCCGTACCGGAACACGGACAAGCTCCGCACGAGAGCTCGATCCTCTACTTTCGCGTGGCCGACATCCGCGCCGCCGTGGCGGAATTGACGGCGCGCGGCGTCGTTTTCGTGCGCGAGCCGACCCTGGTGGCCAAGATGCCCGACCACGAGCTGTGGATGGCGTTCTTCCGCGACATCGAGGGCAATCTCCAAGCGCTGATGAGCGAAGTGCGCTGAGCGAGCACGGACGCGCGCTCGCGGGTCAGTGCTTGCGGGTCAGTGCTCGACCACGACCAGCTCACTCGGATCGAAGCCACTGAAGCTGCCGCCCCACAGGCGGCAATAGGCGCCGACGCTGCCGCCCTCGCGCTCCAGGAACGAATCGACGAACACGCGCGCGACCTCGTTGCCGATGCGCGGTGTGGCCGGAGCGGAGGCCGTGCTGGGTTCGCCGCGCAGGCGCACGACCAGCATCTCGTTCAAGGTCAGGCGGCACTCGCGTCCCGCGGAGATCACCAGGTAGCGCGTCGACGTGTCGAGCACGCAACTGCTCCAGGGCATCGCCTCCAACTGCGGAACCAGCTCGCGCGCCGCGCTGCGCACGGCCGACAGGTCCAGCTCTCGCTCGCGCACGAAGTCGCATGGACGTGTCACGCGCGACAGCACGTGTCCGTCGGGGGTCGCGAGCGCCAACTCGACGTGCCGCACGCCGCGCGTGTCGCCGACCAGTCGCCCCCGGATCTCCAGGGCCGCAGCGCCGTCGCGCGCCGAGCGGTCGAGCACGACCTTGGGGCTCGGCTCGAGGACTTCCTCGACCGCGGCCGCTGCCAGCGTTCCGAGCGTCGCGCCATCGGAACGCACGAGCGCATCGGCATTCCAGCTCGTCGCGAAAGTCGGCACCGCGACCAGGTGGCGCTTGGCCACGGGTGCGGCGACGCGCGGATCGAGCGCGCCCTGGAACGGCTGCGACTCGCGCGCGTCGATCCACTTCGGCGTGCAGGAGCCGACGAAGGGGAGCACTAGGACTGCGCGGACCAGGGCGACGCGAACTCGGCACGAATGCATGCGAACTCCGAAGGTCGCCGCGTGGCGCGAGGGGGCGCTGTGGGCGACCGATGGACCGAGGTGTGGGGCACCGGTCCGACGGCGGCTGACCGTAGACCGCGCGCCGAACAGCGTCAAGCGCGAGTCCGCGCGTCACAGCCCTTCCGTAGAACGTCCCAGCGATTCACGATGGCGCGCGCGAAGCCACGATGGCCATGGGTTCCAATGCGCGCAGAGCGGTGCCGAGTTTCGTCTCGGCACGCCCGCGCCCGGTCTCAGCGGGCGCATCCAGGGACGTGCGCAACTCTGTTGCTAACGCCACGCGAGTGCGTTCGTCTCGCCCAGAGTGTCGCTGCAGTCGCTGGTTCTCGGTGGAGGAGTCGCAGGACCCGTTCTCGCGGGAGTTGCGCCCGCGAGCGCAGCGCGGAGTCGTGTGAGCGAGCCGCGCGACAACTCGGACGTGCCCGGGGAACCGGAACTCGTTCGCGCCGCGCAACGCGGCGACCGCGGCGCGTTCGCGCGCCTGTACGAGTCTTATGCCCCGGTCGTCCACGGCGTGTTGATCGCTCACGCGCGGGCGAGCGAGGTCCGCGACCTGGTGCACGACGTTTTCGTCTCCGCGCTGCGCAATCTCGAGCGGCTCGACGAGCCGGCGCACTTCGGGGCGTGGCTTTGTCGTATCGCGCGCAATCGAGCGCGCGATGACCACAAGCGCATGCGGCCCGAGCTCGGGCTGGTGCACGAACCCGCGCGCGTGTCCGTCGAGGACCACGGCGACGCCGAGCTGGCCGCGCGCGTGCTGCGCGCCCTGCGCGACCTGCCTGAGGCTTATCGCGAGACGTTGGCACTGCGACTGGTGGAGGGGCTGAGTGGGCCGCAGATCGCCGATCGCACCGGGATGACGCCGGGCTCGGTGCGCGTCAATCTGTGCCGCGGGATGAAGCTCCTACGCGAGCGGCTCGGCGAACTCGAGGTGCCGCGGTGAACGACGGACGCGACGAAGAGTACCTGTGGGACAAGAGCGGTGTTCCCGACGCCGAGCTGGCACGCATCGAGCGACTGCTCGGGCGCTATCGCTTCGCTTCCGCGAGCGCACGCGCGCCGTGGAGCGCGCGCTCTGCTCGTCCGCGTTGGATCCTCGGATTCGCCCTGGTCGCGGCCGCCGTGCTCGCGGTCGCGGTCCTGTGGCGCGCCGAGCGCGCGGGGCTTCGAGCGAGTTACGCCGTCGCCGGACTCGAAAGCGTCGAACGCGCACGCGCGGGCGACGCGCTCGCGACGCGCGCGGGCGAGACCGCCGTGCTGACGATCGCATCCCTCGGCAGCGTGACGCTCGAGCCGCACTCACGGCTGCGCGTGGAAGACACCGGCGCGCGCGTCCACAAGCTGTTCCTCGAGCGTGGCGCGCTGCGCGCCTCGATCTTCGCGCGCCCGGAGGAGTTCCAAGTCGACACGCCCTCGGGGCTGTCGATCGACCTGGGGTGCGAGTACACGCTGGCCGTCGAGGACGACGGGAGCTCGCGTGTGCGGGTCGAGACCGGGCGAGTCGCGTTCGCTGCAGCTGGACGGCGCGTGATCGTGCCCGCGGGGGCCGAGATGAGAGCGACGCGCCGTGATGGTCCGAGCGTTCCCGTGCGGGTCGCGGCGGACGCGCAGCTGGTCGCGGCCATCCGCAGGCTCGAGTTCGCCGAACCTCCGGAGCCCGCGGATGTGCGGCGCGTGCTCGACAGCGACTGGCGCGAGGAGAGCGTCTCGATCTGGCATCTGTTCGTCCAGGCGCGCTCGGCCACCACGCGCCGCGAGATGTACGCCGTGCTGGCCAAGCTCTATCCGCGTCCGGAAGGAGCGCGGGAGGCCTTCTCCGATGTCGAGCGCGCGCTCGCCGCGGATCAGGCGGCGCTCGATCTCTGGCGCAGTTCGGTCGAGCGCGACTGGCATTGAGCCGCGGTGCGAGGCGTGCGTTCGCTTTCGGCGCGTTCGCCGAGCCCCCGGGACCGCACGCTCAATCCGCGCTGCCGCTCTCCGCGTGGCGCTTGCGCCATTCCCACAGGCCGAAACCGACCTGCTGGGAGAGCGGTTGACCGAGCATGCGCGCGATCAGGCAGATCTGACCGCGGTGGTGCGCTTCGTGGGCGATGACGTACGAGGCGAAGCCCACGACGTCGGGCTTGAAGTCCTTCACGTGGCCGCCGCCGGCGAGCGCGCGCCGGACCAACTCGCCCAGTGCTTCCGCGCTCGCGCGCAGGGCGAGCTTCGCGTCGTCGAGCGTCAGCTGCTCGCGCTGCACCTTGGCGGGCGCGGGAATCTCCGGCGCAGACACCGAGAGCCACAACACGCGCACGTTGTGGAGGTGCGCGACGATCCCGCGGATCGTGCGTCCCTTGCCGACGGGCGCCGGCGTGTCCCAGGCCGAGGGCTCGAGATGCTCCAGCAGGTACTGGTTGATGCGCTCACTCGTCGCGAGCGCGTCGACCAGCGCCGAGCCGAGGTCGACCGGCCCCTTGCCGCGCGCGCGCCGCGCGGGAGCCGCGGGCGTGGCGCTGGCCGTCGCGCTCGATCCCGTGTTCGCGCTCGGCGCTGCGTCCCCAAGAGCGGCTTGGGCCTCGTCCGCAGGCGAAAGGTCGAGCTCGTCCTCGGTCTCTCGCGCCTGTTTCGAGCGCGCCGAGCGCACCTTCTTGGGAGCCGCCTTCGTATCGGACTTCGTCGCCTTCGCCATCCGCTCTCCTCGCTGTGCGCGACACGATAGCGTTCAGCGCGCAGGCGCGACTGGCGCGTGAGCTCGCGCGCGTCGTCGTCGGCGGAGTCCGAGCACGTCGGTGGCCGCTCCACGGTTCTCGCGGTGGTCGTGGAGCCCATGCCTGCCCTGCAGCTCCCGCGGCAACGGATCGGCGCGGAGACGGCTGGCGGGCTTTCCCAAGCACGAATCGCCGCCTCGCGCCGCCAGAAGCTCACCCACCCAAGCGGTCGATGGAGCGGCGTTCCAGACTCCATCGACCCCGGAAGCCCAGCCCATGCGCCGACTTTCCCCCGTCCACTGCTCGCTCTTCGTCCTCGGCTCGTCGTTCGTTGGACTGTCCAGCGGCTGCGCCACCTCGCAAACCGCCGTCGGAGAAGACCGCACGGCCAGCGCCGTGGAAGCGGCCTTCGTCCGCGCCGAGGAATCCTCGGGCTTTCACGCCAAGCAGGGCTTCTTCGTGCAAGGCCTGGGAGTGGCCGCGACGCTCGAGAAGGACGACTTCGACGGCAACGGTGGGGGCACCTTCGCCAACGGAACCGAGGGCACCATCGCTCCGGAGCTCGACACCGGCACGGGTTGGGGCATCGCCATCGGATGGCGCGGAGTGTCCAACTCGTTCCAGTACACGTACACGACCACCGAGCACGAGAGCGAGTCGGTGCTGACCAACGGCGACGACACGTTCAACACCTACAGCCTCGACTTCAAGCACCACTTCAACGTCGACGGTCGCTTCCAGCCTTTCGCGCTGGTCGGTGTCACCGTTCCGCGCCTGATCGTCGAAGGCGGAACGTTCGACGCGGGCTTCACCACGCAATTGGGCGACGCCAAGTATCAGGGTCTGGGTGTCAACCTGGGCGCGGGCGCGGCGCTCTACCTCACCGAGGGAATCGCACTGGTGGGCGAGGGCTTCTACCGTTGGGCGTACTTCAACGAAGTCACCGGCGTCAACGACGATGGCAACGTGCGCGGCGATCTCGACGCCAGCGGATTCGGATTGCGCGCGGGCGTGTCGTTCACGTTCTGAGCGAGCACGCGGCTCGAGCGAGTTGCTCTTGCAGCGCTGCTCGAACGGCGCGAATCTACGCCAACTGCCGCCGACTTCGGCGCTCGCGCTGCGCTGAGCTTCCGACGTGGAGTGCGGAAGATCTCCCGCGCCGCTACGCACATCTCCTACCCCGCAGTACGTAAGTCGGCCATTCGACCGTACTCGGGCGGTCACCATAGCCTCCGCAGCCACTCGTGGAGCACGAGTACGCACGCAAGGAGTGCTATGCGGACCACCCAGCCGTTCGAGTTTACGTTTAGCGTTGCGCCCAGGCGGCGGGGCAACGCGCTCCTCTCGGGAGTTCTGTGGATTGCTGCCCTGCTCTTGTTCGTCGTGCCCTATCTGCGCGATCGCGATTCGATCGGTAGCTACGAGGGCGACTTCACGCGCGACGTCAAAGCCGACGACGACAAGGACAAGATCGATTTGCCGTTCTCCACCGATGTCGCCGACTACGAGGCGCAACACGGCAAGGGGTTGGCCGAGGCCATCGCGAAGGGCAGCGAGGAGTTCTTCGGTCTGGAGTCCGCGTGGCTGCGCGACTCGGGCTCGGTCGAACCGCTGCGCATCCCCAGTGGCAAGCTCAACTACGAAATCCACTGCGTCGGTTGCCACGGCGCAATCGGCGACGGAGCGGGTCCGGCTGCGCGCCATCTCAACCCGCGGCCGCGCAACTTCCGCTTGGGCAAGTTCAAGTTCACGAGCACGGATGCGTCCTCGCGTCCGCAGCGCCGCGATTTGTTCCAGACCATCACGCGCGGTCTCGCCGGCTCGGCCATGCCCGAGTTCCGACTGGTCAACGAAGAGAAGCGCTGGGACTTGGTCGAGTACGTGCGCTGGCTCTCGATGAAGGGTGAGTTCGAGCAGATGATGCTCGATCAGGCCTGGGAGGAGGAGGAGATCCCCAACGCCAAGGAGTTGGCGGACATCGTCGTCCACCGCTGGCACCCCTCGAACCTGCGTCCGATCTTCCCCGGCGTCAACGAGACGCCCAACGACGCGGCTTCGGTCGAACGCGGCCGCGCGCTGTTCACCGACGTGGCCAAGGGCAGCTGCTTCTCGTGCCACGGCAAGGAAGGTCGCGGCGATGGCCCGACCGCGGGCGACTACGAGGACGACTGGGGCTACCCGATCCGTCCGCGCGACCTCTCGGCCGGCACGTTCCGAGCTGGCGCGGAGTCGGTCGACCTGTACCGCACCATCGCGGCTGGCATCAAGGGCACGCCGATGGGCTCGTTCGCCGGCGCGCTGACGTCGGAAGAGACCTGGGACCTGGTCCATTTCATCCAATCGCTCTCCCACAAGAGGTGAACTCGTGAGTGCTGCAACCCCCATGGCCGCCCGCACGGGTGAGTCGCTCGTCAACTACGCGCTGATCAAGGCGCACTTGCTGGCGGGAGCTTGTCTGCTCGTCGTCAGCATGCTCGCCGGCTATCTCTACTCGCTGCAGTTCCTGGGCTACTACCCGTTCAGTGGGTCGATCCTGTCGCCGGGCCACATGCGCCTGATGCACACGAACATGGCCGCCTACGGCTGGCTCGTGAACGGCTTCACCGGGATGCTCTACTACGTCGTCCCGCGCCTGACGGGGAAGAAGGTGTTGAGCGACAAGCTCGGGCACCTGATCTTCTGGGCCTGGCAGTTGATCATCGTGCTCGCCATCGGTGGTTATCTGACCGACAAGGCGCAGGCCATCGAATGGGGTGAGACGCCCACCGGTTTCCGTCCGGGCACGTTCGAAATGAACTACGTGCCGGTCGACCTGCTGGTCGTGGTCGGAGCGGTGCTGGTGATCATCCAGTTCATGACGCCGATCTATCAGGCGCGTGAGCAGAAGTTCTACGTGACCCTGTGGTACTTCACCGCGGGCCTGGTGTGGCTGGCGCTGACGTACTTGATGGGCAACATCATGCCGGAGTGGATGCTCCCCGGTGCGGCCGGTGCCGCGACCACGGGCTTGTTCATCCACGACCTGGTCGGTCTCTACGTGACGCCGATGGGCTGGGGCCTGATGTACTTCTTCGTGCCCTTGATCCTGCGCAAGCCGATCTGGAGCCACTCGCTTTCGGTGATCGGCTTCTGGGCGCTGGCGTTCTTCTATCCGCTCGGCGGCGTGCACCACTTCCTGATCTCGCCGATCCCCGACTACGTCGAGTTCGGCGCGATCACGACCACGATCGCGATCGAAGTCGTGGTCACCACCGTGGTGGTGAACTTCTTCATGACGCTGCGTGGCAAGTGGAGCGCACTGCGCACGAGCATGGCGATTCGCTGGTTCTACGTCGGCGCCGTTTTCTACTTCATCACCTGCTTCCAGTGCGCCTTCCAGGTGACCTGGATGTTCCAGAAGGTGATTCACTTCACCGACTGGGTCGTGGGCCACGCGCACTTGATCATGTTCGGCGTGTTCACGTTCTGGCTGTTCGGCGTGATCGACTGGTTGTGGCCACGCGTGTGCAAGCGCGAGTGGTACTCCGAGTCGCTGCGCGGCTGGCACTTCTGGCTGTGGTCGATCGGCGTCGGGGCGATGTTCTTCGACCTGATGATCGCCGGCCTGGTGCACGGATTCATGCAGCGCGACCTCAACGACTGGTCGGACATCCTGCGCATGTCCGAACCGTTCTGGTGGGTGCGCACGGTGACCGGCGTGATGGTGATCGCCGGCCTGTTCTGCGCCATCTACAACATGGTGATGACGGCCAAGGCCGGCGCCGCCTACCAAGAAGACAAGCACTACATCCCCGCGCAAGCGGACTAGTCGCGAAGGAACCCACACATGGAACGTTTCTACACACTGGTCTTCATCGCGGGCGTCGGGTGCTTCGCGATCGCCTTCCTGCTCTCGATGGTGTTCCCGTGGATGTCGCTCTACAGCTACCACGGCATGGACTACCAGACGCTGGAGCAACTGGCCGAGAAGCCGAGCAAGGAGTTCGTGCTCCTCGCCGAGAAGTTCCCGGACAGCTTCAAGCAGCACTATGGTGCCGTCACGCCGCAGAGCTACGCGCAAGCGTTGCAGCGCGGCCGCGACGTCTACGTCGGCCAGGCCTGCTGGCACTGCCACAGCCAATACGTGCGCGTGGTTTCGAACGAGCACGTCCGCTGGGGTGCGCCGAGCTCGGCTCAGGAGTACCAGAACGCGCTCAACCAGCCCCATCTGTGGGGCACGCGGCGTGTCGGTCCCGACCTGGCCCGCGAGGGCGGTCGCAAGACCAACGATTGGCACATCGCGCACTTCATCAATCCCAAGAGCGTCGTCCCGCACTCGGTGATGCCGCCCTATCCCTTCTACTTCGACGAGAAGGGCGTGCCCGATGCGGACGGCATCGCGCTGATCACCTATCTCCAATGGCTCGGCACCGTCCAAGCCGGCATCCCCGTCGCGGAGCGCGTCACGCCGTGAAGCCCGAAGTCGATCAACCGGTTTCGAAGCTGCGCTGGCGCGCCGTGCACATCTTCTTCTCGACGGTGTGCGTGATCGCCGGATGCATGTTCTTCTTCAAGCTCCACGAGTTCCTGCGCACGATCAAGAAGGACGAGATGGCGGGTTTCGCCTTCGATCCGATCTTGACCTACGGGTTCGTGGCCGTCGGGTTCTTCTTGCTGCTCGTGTGGGCGTTCCTCACCGGGCAGTTCAAGGACGTCGAAAAGACCAAGCACGAGATGATGGACCGTGTGTTCCGCCAGGAACGCGAAGAAGGACTGAACTTCGGGGAGGACCTGCCGTGAGCCAAGAGAAGACCGACAGCGAGCAACACGACCCGGGCTTCGGCCACGGTGGAGTGCCCTGGTATCTGATGCTGCTCTACATCGGGTTCCTGGTGTTTTTCACCTGGTACTCGCTCGAGTACCAATTGCCCGACTACCTGCAGAAGGGGCCGAAGGAGTTGACTCCGGCGGCCGAGGCTGCCAAGTAGCCGATCGGCGCGCGCCGGGAGAGCGTAGGCTCTCGCCGCGATCCCATGACCCCGCCGCGCCACGACATCGCATCCGGGCCCGCGAGCTGCACCCACTGTGGGTTGCCGTTCGCGGGCCCGGTCCGTCCTGGTGCGGACGGAGACGCCTATTGCTGCAGCGGTTGTTTCCTCGCGCATCGGCTGAGTCATCGCGGTCTGGAAGCGCGCACGGACCGTCTGCTCTCGCGCGTCGTGCTCTCGGCGTTCCTGGCGATGGGCGTGATGGTCTTCTCGCTCTCCCTCTACGGCGCAATGCTGCACGACGAGGGAGAGCTCGAAGGCGCGCGCGCGCTCAGTGGCATCTTCCGCTTGGGTGCGATGGCGTTCTCGACGCCGGTGATCTTGCTCTTGGGCGTGCCGCTGTTCGATGCGGTCGTGAGCATGCGGCGCTGGTTGTCGGCCGAGTCGTTGATCTTGGCGGGCACGCTCGCGGCCTGGGGTGTCAGCGTCTGGAACACCTTCCGCAGCGGCGGCGAGGTGTACTTCGACACGGCGACCATGGTGCTGCTCTTGTACAGCGTCGGACGCTGGCTCGACGTGCGCGCACGCGAGCGCGCCACCGAGGAGCTGCGCCGCATCGTCCCCGAGCGCGAAGCACCGGTGGCGCGAGTGGACGGCGCTGGCGAGACTCCGGTCAAGGCGGCGGACATCGCCGTCGACGACGTGGTGCGCATTCGCCCAGGCGAAATCGTCCCGGTCGATGGGGTGGTCGTGTCCGGACGCTCGTTCGTCGACACCGCCGCGCTCACCGGCGAATCGCAGCCGCGCAGCTACGGTCCGGGCGAGTTGGTGCACGCGGGCGTCACGCTCGTGGACGGCAGCTTGGTGGTGCGCGCCAGCGCCACGGTCGGCCACCGCCTGCGCGACGAGATCGAGCGCTTGTTGCACGATGCGAT
Source organism: Planctomycetota bacterium (assembly GCA_020853575.1). Lineage (GTDB taxonomy): Bacteria > Planctomycetota > UBA1135 > UBA1135 > F1-120-MAGs118. The sequence continues at coordinate 34,988 of JADYYP010000058.1, read as the reverse complement.
CAATCGACGCTCGCGCTTGGTGCGCATCGCCGATCGACTGGCTGCCTCGCTGATGCCGGCGGTGTTCGTGCTCGCGCTGTTCGTCGTGTGGTGGCGCTGGTCGATCTCGGGGCCCGAGGAAGCCTGGCTCGACGGCCTCGCAGTGGTCCTGATCTCTTGTCCGTGCGCTTTGGGGATCGCCACGCCTCTGGCGTTTTGGACCGCGATCGGTGAGGCCTGGCGGCGCGGGATCTTGGTCCGCGGCGGCGAGGCGCTCGAGGCCCTGGCCCGCGCGCGAACCGTGCTGTTGGACAAGACCGGAACGCTGACTTCCGGCGAGTTCGAGCTGGAGCGCGTCGAGCCCGAGGCCGCGGTCGACGAGCTCGAGGCCCTGCGCTTGGCGGCCGCGCTCGAGTTGGGCAGTGAGCACCCGATCGCCCGTTCGGTGCGGGCCGCGTGGTGCGCGCGCTCGAACAACGCGCCCCTGCCCGAAGTGCACGATTTCCAAGCACTGCCGGGCGTCGGCGTGCGCGGACGAGTCGAAGGGCGCGCCCTGCGCATGACCGGTGACGACGCGCCCGGCGCCGATGGCGTGACCACCGTCGTCGTCCGAGAAGACCAGCGCTGCATCGCACGCTTGCACCTGCGCTCGCGCGCAAGGCCAGAGGCGCGCGAGGTGGTACGCGAACTGCGCGCGCATGGCTGCGATGCGGCCGTGCTCACCGGCGACGCCGAGGGGCCTGCCCGCGCCCTCGCGAGCGAGCTCGGGATCCGCGTCGAATCGCGCCTGTCTCCCGCGGACAAGGTCGAGCGCATCCGCGCCGCGGGTCGCGGAGTGGCCTTCGTCGGCGACGGACTCAACGACGCGGCAGCGCTCGCGGCGGCTGACGTCGGCATCTCGATGTCCGGGGGCGCCGCCAGCAGCCTTTCCGCCGCCCAGGTGAATCTGCTGCGGCCGGGACTTTCCGAGCTTCCGGAGCTGCTGACGCTGGCGCGCTCGGCGGTGCTCGCCGCGAAGCTCAACCTCGCCTGGGCCTTCCTGTACAACTCGATCGGGCTGTACCTGGCGGCGACGGGGCGGCTCACGCCGATCTTCGCCGCCTCGGCCATGGTGGTCTCGAGCGTGTTTTCCGTGCTGAACTCGGGGCGCTTGATCCGCAAGCGGCCCGCGACGCTTCCGGACCCGAGCGCTGTACGCACATCAACGGTCGGCGCATCCGAACTAGGTCCTACGGCGAACGTGCGTAGTCCCGCCTAGGTTGCGCGCTGGCTGTGGCCCGGCACGGGCGGCTGCCGAAACAAACTCCCGCGTCTCCCATGCCTCTCGGAAAACAACGCGACAAGGTCGTGCTCGGCCTGGGGAAGGCCCGCGGGAAGCCGCACCGCTACTCGAACTGGCGCTGGGCAGTCGCGATCGCCTTCACGTTGGCCATCGCGGCATTGCCGTTCTTCGGCATCATCCGCTTCGACCTGTGGGGCGGGCACCACCACTACCTCGGTGAGCAACTGGGGCTGGTCGAAGTCGCGCGCCGCTTTGCCTTCCCGTTCCTCGGGGTCAACCTGGCGATCATCCTCGTCAGCCGTTTCTTCGGACGGTACCTGTGTGGATTCGTGTGTCCCTACGGCGCGGTCGCACGCTTCGCCGAGTGGCTGCGCTTCCGCGCCAAGACGCGCAAGGACCGCATCATCGGTGGCGCGCTCCTGATCACGACCTGCAGCGTCCTGTCCGCGATCACGTTCAGCTTCTGGCTCGACTGGCGCGTGTTCTCCGACGCGTCCGCGCCGTGGAAGATCGTCGCCAGCATGTTCTTGCTGGGGATGATCACGAGCTTCTACGTGTTCGTGCAGAAGCTCGGGCTGGGCTTTTGCCGGAACTGGTGCCCTTCGGGCGTCTACTTCGCGTTGCTCGGGCACGACACGAACAACGGGATCGAGTTCGCGCATCCGCAGAACTGCACCGACTGCAAGGCCTGCGAGAAGGCCTGTCCGATGGACCTCTTGCCGCGCGAGCTGTCGGGCGGGAAGTACCGCGAGGGCTCCGGTTTCTATCCCGACGGAATGAGCAACTTCGCGCTGTGCATCCGCTGCGGCGATTGCGTCTCGGCCTGTGAAGGCACGACCGCGCGTCTCAACGTCGCGACGCCCTTGCGCATGGGGTTCTTGCCGAGTGGCGCGCGCGACAGCGCGGCGCCCGAGCACGGCGAACTCAAGGGATGAACGCGCTCGACCTCGCGCCGTTTGCGGTGCTCGGGCTCGTCGGCTCACTCCATTGCGCGGGCATGTGTGGCCCGCTCGCCGCATCGCTGGGCCTGGGGCGCGCCCGCTCGAGCTACATGCTCGTGCTCGCCTATGTCGTCGGGAAAGCAGCGATGTACTCGGTGCTGGCGCTGATCGTCGCGCGCACCGCGGCGGAACTCGGGGCGCGCGAAGCGCACTGGCTGGCTCTGGCGCGCGCCGCGCTCGCCTGGCTCGCCGGCCTGGTGATGGTGTTGGTCGCACTCTCGAGCCTGGGCTGGCTGGGATTCGTGGGTCGACCGACGTTCGCGGTGCTCGAGCGCGCACTGCGCTCGGCGATGCACGCGACGCGCGAGTTGCCGGGTCCGCTGCGCGGGTTTGCCCTGGGCGCGGCCAACGGGCTGCTGCCCTGTGGTCTGTCGTGGTCCGCGATCGCGCTCGGGGCGGCGTCTGGCGTGGCTCTCGCGGCGCTCGGTCCATTCGTGTTCGGGCTGGCGACCGGGCTCGTGCTCGGCGGCCTGGCGCTGGGAGCGTCGGCTGTGCCGGAGAGCTGGCGCCGACGCGGTCGGCTGGGCGCGGCCGCGCTGCTCCTGGGCTACGGCGCGTGGACGGTGTGGCGTGGGGTCGCCGCGCTCGGTTGAGGCCTGCGTCGACCCGAAAGTCCTTCCCGCGCGGAGTTGCCGTTCCGGACTCGGCGGGCCTGCGGGTTGGGGTGTGTCCGCCGCAAACGTCAAGTCGCTCGGCACCTGCACGCGATAACCAGGAACCCCCTTCGAGGTCCTCGTTCATGTTCGAAGTCGACGCCGCCATCAAGCCTGCTTCCCCCGCCCCCGTCGCGTGCACGTTGCCCCTGGAGATCGAGCCGATCCTGCTGGACGCGGTGATCCGCGGCACTCGCGAGGGGCTCGAGATGACGGGTCTCAATCCTCCGCCGATCGGCGCCTCGCGCTACTGCACGGCCTCGCGCGCGATCAGCGTGGTCGTGGGGCTCGTCGGCAGGACCAACGGCTCGGTGACACTCTCGATGGGTGAGCGCACGATGCTGCACATCGCGAGCAAGCTGCTCGGCGAAGAACACCATTCGATCGACGAGATGACCTTCGATGCGATCGGCGAGGTCGGCAACATGATCGGCGGGCGCGTCAAGGAAGTGCTGATCGGCACTCCTTACGAGTCCGAAAACATTTCGGTCCCGAGCGTGATCATGGGGCAGAGCTACAACGTGCACTACACGCGCGGCATGCACACGCTGTCGGTGGACTTCGAGCTCACCGACATGCCCTTCAACGACCTGAAAGAGCGCTTCTTCACGACCTCGCTCGCGTTGCTGCGCCGCGTCAGCGGCTGATCACAGGCGCGCGAGGGCGCGCAGCGTCGCGTCGCGCGCGAGCTGTACGTGCTCAGGGCTTCCGTCGGCGGCGGACAGACTGGCGTAGAGCGCCCGCAGAACGTGCAAGACGTTTTGCTCCACCGCGAAACCGGTCTCGGAGAAACCCTGGGCGCGGGTGCGAGCCACCAACTCGACGAGCGCGTCGAGAAAACCACACCAAGCGCGCGGATCGAGCTCTTCGCGCGCCACGACCGCCGCCAACGCCCGAGCCAAGCGCTCGTCCTCGCCCATCGAATAGGCTCGCACCGCGTCGCCCGCGATCATCCCGCCGACGGCGTCCAGCATGGCGCGCAATCTCGCGGCGTCGACGTGCCGGTTGCGCGCCAGGAACTTCAGCCAGTCCGCAGTGTGCGCCGTGGCATGGATCCAGCCGTGCACGGGATCGAAGTCGCGCCGGTCGCGTTCGCGCGCTGCATACTCGAGCGCTCGATCGACGAGCGCGCGCACCTCATTCGCGTCCAGGAAGGGTTGCTGCAGGTCGCGCGCGGCGATCAAGGAGAGCGACAACGCCGAGAAAGAGCGCAGGAACACGCTGTCTCGGTCCTTCTCACCCAGCCCCACGCGCAGGTTCTCGCACCAGCGCAGGGCGAGCTCGCGCAATTCGTCGGGCGCGAGCAGTCCGCGGCGCACGATCCATTGCGCGCTGATTCCGTAGGCCCACTCGTCGCGTTCGAGCGGATCGGTCGAGCCCAGCAGGTCGCCGAGGTCGAGCACGATGTCGAACGGCTGCACTCCCTCTGGTGGAGCGTAGCCCGCATCCACGATCGCGGCGAAGTCGTGGGGCGAGCCCGACTGCTGGGAAATCGAGCTGCAGGCGGCGAGTGCCAGTGTGATCGAGATCCAGCAGCTTCGCGGCATGGGCGGGATCCTAACGCTTGGGCGCAGTCGTGCGCGCCGAGCACGCTCGGCTGTGCTCTAATTCTCCGCGCGTGCATCGCGAGATCCCTGCCCCCGATTCTGCGGCCGCCTGCGCGTCGGAAGGCGCTCGCGTGGGCCTGATCCTCGCGGCCGGCGAGGAGCTGGTGGCCACTTGGCTGGCACGAAGCAGCACCGACGGGCTTTCGTTCCAACCGCAGAGTTGGATCTCCTTTGGCGCGATGCTGTGCGCCAGCGGCTGCGTCGGCGCGCTCGCGGGATTGCTGCTAGCGCCCATCGCGCGCCGCCTCGGCTCCGCTTCCGGGCGACCGGCATGCGGCGAGGCGCGAGGACTGGTCACGCTGGCGTTGCTGGCTTTCGTCTTGGCCTGGAATGGCGCACAGTTCGCGACTCAGCGCCTCGAGGCGCGCAACGCGGTGTACGTCGCGAGCGCGTCGAGCTTGCTGCTCGTCCTGGCCTGGATTCGGCCGACTTGGAGTCGCTACAGCGCCGCGATCACACATCCGTGGTGCGTGTTCGGCGTGCTCGCGCTCCTGCCTTGGCTCACCTCGGACGTGATGCAGGATTCAACCTGGCGCACCAAGCGCTGGGCGGCGATCGCGCTCACGCTGGGAGCATGGTCGCTCGCGAGCGCGACGCGCCGTTGGTGGTCGTCGACACCCATCACCCGCTGGAGCACCACGCTCGGCGCGTGCGCTCTGGCGCTCGCTGGGACGGGCCTCGGTCAAGGCGTGATCGCACGCGAGGTGGAGCTCGCGCGCCGTCCGGACGCTCCCCCGGTGGTCCTGATTTCTCTCGACACGGTGCGGGCCGCGAACCTCTCGGTCTACGGCTACGCGCGTGACACCACTCCGCGGCTGCGCGAGTTCACGGCTCATGCCACGCGTTTCGAGCGCGCCTACGCGGCTGCCAACTACACGTTGCCGAGCCACGCCAGCATGCTGACCGGGTTGTACGTGCGTGAGCACGGAGCCTATCCGGATCGCGACGCCTCGCTTCCCGCTCCGCTCGCGCGCGAGCGCGAGACGATCGTCGAAACGCTGGCGAAGCGCGGCTGGCACACGATCGGTGTCGTGGCCAACCACGGCTATCTCGGACCGGCCTTCGGAATCCCCCAGGGATTTGCGGAGTACGACGCGCGCTCGCGACGACTGGCGTTTCCGCGCGCGGGCACCTCGAGCCTGCGCGGCGCGCTGCAGGACCTGCTGTACGAGCTGCTGCCGCCAACCGAGTTCGACTTGACCTATCGCCGCGCGGAGGAGGTCAACTCCGCGATCGCGGAGCGACTCGACGAGCACGAGCTGCATGCGCCTGGCGCCCCCGTGTTCCTGTTCGCCAACTACATGGACGCGCACGTCCCGTACTCGCCGCCGGAGCCGTTCGCGACGCGCTTCGCGAGTGCCGTGGAGCCGATGCGCAAGTCGCGCTACTACGGTTGGAGAGCTCGGGTCTACTCGGGCGAGCAGCGCTTGACCGACGAACAGCGACAGCAACTGATCGACCTCTACGATGCGTCGATCGCGTACCTGGATCAGCAAGTGGGGGCGCTGTTCGACGAACTGCGGCGCCGCGGACTCTACGACGAGGCGCTGATCGTGGTGACCTCCGACCACGGCGAGTCGTTCGGATCGCGGGCGGTGCTCGAGCACGGCATGTCCCTGGACGAGGGCGAGATTCGCGTGCCGTTGCTGATCAAGCTGCCGCACCAACGCGAGCCGCGTGTGGTCGACGCGCTGGCGAGCGGTGTGGACATTGCTCCGACGATCCTGGCCCAACTCGGCCTGCCGCGCCCCGAGCCTTGCTCCGGCGTGGACCTGCTCGGCAACGAGCTTTCGGACGAGCGCGTCGTCTTTGCCGAGCACTATCCGCACCACTGGCATCAGCGCGTCGCACCTTCGCGCGCGTTCCACGAGACGGCCGCGCTGTGGCGCAACCTGAGAGCGGCGCGCCGCGACGACGGGCAACTCGAGATCGGACGATTGCGTTCCATCGACGCCGGCTACGGCGTGCTGGAGAGTTGGCCGAGCGACGCGCCCGACTTGCCGCATCGACTCGAGGACTGGAAAGCCCTGCCGCACGCGGCGCAGGGCTCCTCGGTCGGCGGTGCGGAGGCTTTGAAGTCCCTGGGCTACACCGATTGAGGCCCGCGCTCGCGGGCGATCACGGCAGTGCTTCGTTGCTCGCGACGACCAGCATCTGGCCCGCGAGCGGCTTGACCGGACTGCGCAAGTAGGCCCAGACCACCGCTTCGAGGAACGGGATCCTGAGGCGCAGCGTGGACTTCATGTTGACCGGGAGGAACTTGGCGTGCACGCGCTCGACGCGCATGCCGGCCATTTCGAGCAGGTCGTACATGCCCATGTGCGTGAAGATCTGCAGGTGCGTGTAGTCGTCGAAGTACGTGCGATAGCAGTACTTGAAGTTGGGCTGCAGCAGGATCAGGCGCCCTTTCGGACGCAGGATGCGCCGGATTTCCTCGATCGTCTTGAGCAGTTCCTCGTGCGTCAGATGCTCGAACAGATTGCTCGCGAACACCACGTCGAACGAGTCCGGCGCGAACAGCGAGAGATCCGTGCACTCTTGGATGTGCGTTTGCACGCCGTCGCGTGCGAATTCGCCGAGGCGCTCGAAAATGTCCAGCGCGTGACGCTCCTTGGCGACGACGTGATTGATGAAGTCGCAGTATCCGGCTCCCAGGTCCAGCACGCGGTCCTGCGGCGAGATGTAGAGCTGTTGGATGTAGCGCGTCACCTCGCGCCAGATCCCGTCGCGCCGCGCGTCGTACACGAAGCGCGTGCGGAAGTACTCCTGGTAGAACTGGCGCGTGATGTTGGTCTTGGATCGTTCCATGCGATGTCTGCGAGCTAAGGGCGACTTGTTCGTGAACCGAGGTTGAAGGCGCCCGGTCGTTCGAGGGCTTCGCGCCGTCCGAACAAGACAGCGCGCGGGACCATGTACAAGGCGCGACCGAGAGAGCCGAGCGGACGTTGTGTCGCGAAGCGCGCGTGCTGCGCTTCGTCGCGCACGAAGAGACTGGCGACGGCGTTTTGCGCGAAAGGCTGGTCGGACGCGGGTTGGCCCGTTCCACGGAGCTCGTAGGTCGACGGCGCTTCGCCGCGTTGCGCGCTTTGGGCGTAGAAGTTCCAGGCCAGCGACGATCCCGCGTAAGCCTCTTCCGGCACCTTCGGATTCCAGCCTGGCGCGTACAGACGGGCGAGCAGGTCGGACGCGAGGAAGGCGCTGGGCTCGCAGCGCGCGTAGCCGTCGATCCCGATCACGCGGATGCTCGCGCCCACTTGGCGTGCGGACGTGGAAATCGCCAGGCTCGCGGGAGTCGCGGCTGCGATGCTGGCGAGGGCGCCGAGAGCGCAACCCGCGAGCGCGCCGCGCGGCAGTTCCGGCGAGTGCGCGCGCGCGTCGAACAATCGGCCGCGCCAGAAGACGATCAGCGGGATCAGCATCACCGGCACGAAGTAGTGCAGAGAGCTGGCCGCGAGCACGTAGAACATCCCGAACACGCCGGCGGTGACGACGATCCAGGCGCGCGTCGCAGCGTCGACGCGCCTCCAGGCAAAGTACCCCAGCATCGGGTAGATGCCCGCCGGCAGGATCAAGAACACGAAGCGCTGAGGATCCCAGAGCTGAAGGTGGCGGAACTTGTCGAGCAGGCGTGCGCCGGAGTGCTCGCTGCCTGGGACCGGAGCTCCGAGCGCCGCGAGCAACGCCGGCGTCGCGACGTACAGCGCGACTGCGCCAGCGACACACAGGCCCAGCCGGATCCAGCGTGCCCATCGGGCGCGCTCGAACGAGAGCGCCATCCCGAGCCACCACAGCGCCAGCAGCAACAGCCCGTTGGGGGACGCGAGCAGTGTCGCTGCGGCGAACAGGAATGTGCACAGCGCGCTACCTCGCAAGTAGCTCAGCGTCGTGCCGAAGAACACGATCATCGTCAGCGTGTCCTGCGTCGCGGGCAGGGCAATGTCCGCGCAGTAAGGGTCGTAGGTCGCGCTGTAGGCCATGATCAGGCCGAAGCTGATGACGCCGAGACCGATCAGTGCTCGCGCGTGAGTCGGGAGCTTGCGCGGCGCGCCTTGCTCGCAGCAGGTGACCAAGCAACCGTGGAGCACGAGCAACTCGAGCAGGAACGGCAGTCGAACCGCCGACTCGCAGGGCCCGAACAGCCACAGAAACCAGGCATTGGGGTAGGTGAAAAGCGCCGAGTTGAGGCCCGGGAAGCCCATCACGTCGCCGGCGCCGTCGGGCCAGAACGGCAGCGGCCGATGGAGCAAGAGGCGCGAGGCCTCGAAGGCATGGGCTCCGTCGCCATTGAAGCACTCGAAGAAGAACTTCGGCGTCAGTGCCACCGCGAACGTGAGAGCCGCGGCGAGCGCCTGGCCCATGTCGCCCAGCGATCCCGGCTCGTCGACATCGCCGCCGCGCGCGTGCGCTTCACAGGCGAGCGCGAGCAGCAGCGCCAGCGCGACGAAGCGCCCGGCGTCTGGCTGCACGTCGAGCGCGAACTGCAAGGTCCACAGCGCGGGCGCCAGCGACATGATCGAGAACAGCAGCGCGAACGGTAGGCGCGCGATGCGCGAGCGGCCCAGCCCGAACGCGCGCGCCAGCGCATCGCCGGGAGCGAGCACCAGCCACACAGCCCCGAGCACAGCCAGCGGCATGCGCACGTAGAGCAGCGCCGCCGGGCTCGCGAGCAGATAGGCATCAGCCGCATCCACGCTCGGTGCGAGCGCCGCCAACTCGCGCCCGACGCTCGGCGCCAGGAGCGCGAGCAAGCCGGGGGCCAGGCCGATGAGACGATCGGGCCACGATCGACGCGGGGGCGTCGAGGAGGAACTAGGGAGCGGGGGCGACACGCAGACGAACTGTGTCGAGAATGATGTCGCCACGTCCGTGCCCTCTCAGCAGAAAACTCCGCGCGGGGCGGGCGTTTCACGCGTCGGTGGAGAGTGAGCGAGCGTCCGCGGTGCAAGTGCGGCAAACTTTTCCACGGTTGTCGTCGTGCGCGTGCGCACGGAGTCGCTGCTCGGCCCGCTACGATGAGGCGCGTGGAAGCTCGTGGTCGCACTGGGTCCGCTCTGGCATCTGCCGCGCGCGACGCGCTGCTCGTCGCCGCGCTCGGTGCACTGCTGACGCTGGCAGGGGGCGCGCTCGCGGGTGCGCTGGCGGGCGTCGAGCAGATCGACGCGCACGGCTACTGGGCTTCTGGTTTCACTCGCTCGGCATTCGCGACCTTGTGCGAGGCCGTACGCGACGGGCGTGCGACGGGTCAGGTGCTCGCTCCGTGGATCGCCGTAACGCTCGGAGTAGGCGCGTTCCTGTTCAGCCTGCGCGCGGGCTCGTTGGGGGACGCGCGGGCCGCGCACGGCGCGTTGCGCTCGCCGACCTTCGCCGCGTGGAGCGCGCTTGCGGTCTCCCTGCTTGCGTTGGCCGCGTTGTCGGCCGTCCGCATCCACCGGCCCTGGTTCGGAGCGCGCGATTTCGCATTCGCGGCCTGCTTCACTCTGGTGTGGACTGTGCTGTTGGCCTGGGGCTCCCGCCGCGCGCGAGAGAGCGATTCCGCGCAGAGCGCGGCGCACAGCACGGCGTTTCTCGCGGCCGCGGCGGTGCTGCTCGGCCCAAGCTTCTGGTTTGGATCGGCCTTGATCCACGCACCGCGCGACCCACGACCGTGGAGTGCGTTGTTCGCCGTGATGCTCGCGGCCGGGCTCGTGTACCTATGGGTTCGCGCGCGCTCGAGGCGGGCCTTGGAGGGCGCGCGTGTTTCTGGCTGGAATTCGCCGCAAGCGTGCAGCGCAGCCGCGTCCGCGCTGGTCCTCGCGGCGTCGTTCGTGCTCCCGCGCTTGGAGCGCTCGTTCGGCCCACCTGCGTTGCGAGCCGCACGCCCGCACAACGTCGTGATCTTGGCGCTGGACACCGTGCGCATGGACGCGACTTCGATCTTCGGGCCCAACGTGCGCGGCCGCGACACGACCCCCAATCTGCGGCGGCTCGCCCAGCGCGGCGTCGCGTTCGAGAACGCCATCTCGCAAGCGCCGTGGACGTTGCCCGCGTTCGCCTCGATGCTCACCGGTCGCTATCCGCACGAGCACGGCGCGTATCTGATCACCGGCCAGCTGCGCCGCGCGGAGACCACGCTCGCCGAGCTCCTGCGCGAGGCCGACTACGCGACCGGCGCCGCGATCAGCCAGTACTACCTGCGCAAGGGCAGCGGCTTCGAGCAGGGTTGCGACATCTACGACGAGAGCGGGATGACGCGCGTCGACGAGAGCGGGGCGGAACGCACGAGTGACGCGGCGCTGCGCGTCCTCGAGCAGCTCACGGCGGGCGGCGAGCGGCCGTTCTTCGAGTTCGTGCACTACTACGACCCGCACGCCAACTACCTCGACCACGCGGAATTCGACTGGTCCGATGGGTATTCGGGCTGGCTGCGCGAGCAAAACGACATCGAGAACTTCGTGCGCTGCCGCCAGATGCTGGACGAGGCCGACCGGCGCTTCATCGTCGACCGCTTCGACGAGGAATTGGCGTTCACCGATCGCCAGCTCGGGCGCCTGCTGGACGAGTTCGATCGCCGCGACCTGTGGAAGGACACGCTGGTGCTGGCCGTGGTCGACCACGGCGAGCAGTTCCTCGACCACGGCGGATTCGAGCACACCGTGGACGTCTACGAGGAGCTGGTGCGCGTCCCGCTGATCCTCGTGCCGCCGGGCTCCGCCGCGGCCTCGCGCTTCTCCGACGTCGTCGAGACCCGCGACGTGTTCGCCACGGTGCTCGACGAGCTCGACCTGGACTGCGCGGCCGAGGTTCGCAAGCGCAGTCTGCTGGCGCGCGTTCGCGCCGGAGCCGATCCGCTGGCGCATGCGTTCACCATCACCTGGCCCGAGGACGCCGAGCCTTCTTGGGGCGTGCGCAGCTTCGTATCCGGCTTGCGCGAGGGGCGCTGGAAGGCGATCCGCGATTGGACGCGCGATCGCCGCATGCTGTTCGACCTCGAGAGCGATCCGCGCGAGACCGTCGACGTCGCGGCGCGCGAGCCCGAGCGCGCGCGAGAGCTGTTCGAGCGGCTCGAGCGTTGGACGACCGAGCAGCGAGCGGGCTCGAGCGGAGCCGCGCGCGGGGCGCACGGCGCTTCCGGGATCCAGCAACTGCAGTCGCTGGGGTACATGGGCGGTCGCTGAACCGCTCGCTCGGGGCGGCGACTCCGGAGGCGAGACGGGGCGTTCAGACCAGCCCGAACATCCAGTTGAGGGCGCGGTACGTCGCGGCCGAGATCAGCGCCGTCATCGGAAGCGTGAAGACCCAGGCCAAGAGGATCTTGCCGCCCAGTCCCCAACGCACCGCGGACAGGCGCTTGGTCGCGCCGACACCCATGATCGCGCCGGTGATGGTGTGCGTCGTCGAGACCGGCACGCCCAGCTGCGCCGCGGTCATGAGCGTCGCGCTCGCCGCGGTCTCCGCCGCGAAGCCGTGGATCGGTTGGATCTTGATCAGGCCCGAGCCGAGCGTGCGGATCACTTTCCACCCTCCGGCCGCGGTGCCGACGCCCATCGCCGTGGCGCAGGCGAGCTTGACCCACAGCGGAATCGAGTGATCGCCTTGCGCTTGGAAGCCGCCCGCGACCAGCGCCAGCGTGATCACGCCCATGACCTTCTGTGCGTCGTTGCTGCCGTGCTCCCAGGCCATCCACGACACGCTGGCGAGCTGTGCCTTGCCGAACACGCCCTGCACGCGTCCTGGTCCCCAGCGGCGGATGATCCACAAGAGCGCCCACATCAACAAGAAGCCCAGCGCGAGCCCCAGGAGCGGCGAGAGCAGCATGGCGATCAGCACCTTCTTCAGGCCAGCGAAGTGCACGATCTCCCAACCGCGCGCCATGGTCGCGGCGCCGATCAGCGAGCCGATCAACGAGTGCGAGCCAGAGATCGGCATGCCGATGAAGGTCATCGTGCCGACCCACATCGCGGCTGCGATCATCGAAGCCAACACCACCGCCTGGGAGACGAACTGTGGATCGACCAAGCCGGTGCCGATGGTCTTGGCCACTTCTTCCGACACGAACGCGCCGCCGAAGTTGAGCAGCGCCGCCAAGATCACCGCGCGCCCGGGACTCAGGACGCGCGTCGACACCACGGTCGCGATCGCGTTGGCCGAGTCGTTCCAGCCGTTCGTGTAGTCGAAGGCCAGCGCCGCGATGACCACGGCGACGATCAGCACCATCGGATCAGCCATGCTTGAGGATGATCGCTTCGATGACGTGTCCGACGCTCGAGCACTTGTCCAAGGCCGCTTCGGTGATCTCGTGCAGCTCCTTCATCACGATCAGCTTCACCGGGTCCTTCTCGGTGGCGATCAGCCGCGCCAGCACTTGGCGGAAGATCTGGTCGCCCTCGTTCTCGAGCTTGGAGAGCTCGATCAGCGACTCCTTGATCGCCGGCACCTTCTTCATTTCGCGCAAACCGCGGATCGACTGCTCCAGGCGCTCGGTCATCAGCACCAGCACCTGGGCCTGGGCGTTGAGCTCGTCGGGCACCTTCTCGATGCCGAACATCACGAAGCGTTGCGCGCAAGCGTCGATGTAGTCGACGACGTCGTCGAGCCGCGTCACCAGCGCGTGCACGTCCTCACGATCGATCGGCGTGAGGTAGGTCGAGTACAGCATGTTGAGCGCACGGTGCGTGACCTTGTCGGTCTGGTGCTCGATCTCCTTGACCGCGCGGGCGTTCTCGCGGAAGTGCGTGGGGTCCTTGAGCAGCGCTTGGAAGGCCTTGGCGACCTCGACGATGCGTGCGGCGGATTCGTCGAAGAGATCGAAGAACTCTTCGTTGCGGGGAAACAGGCGAAACGCCATGCGGGGGCTCCGGGGCGAGAGGGCGCAGAGGGATACCAGGGCCGGACACCGAAGATCAAGGAACGATCGAGAAACGATCAAGAGCGCAGCCCGCACCCGTCGAGTGCTCGTGGAGTCCGGGTTGCGGTCGTTGCCTTCGCGCCCGGCGGCATCCGGCCCGGGAGTCGAGCCGTGCCGCGTCGCCGCCGCGCGGAAGCTCGAGCTCGAGCGCGCGCCACGGAGCCGACCGTGACCGAACTCGACGAGCACCTGTCTTGTCAAATGAACGAGCACCGCGGAATGTGCTGCGCGCCGGTGCCTTGTCGCGCTCGTTGGGGCTGGCGCGCTTCGACTCGATCCTTCCCTGTTGCTCCAGGTCGCGCGACGCACATCCACGTCAGCAAGAGATCGAGCGGCGCGCTGCCCCAGACCTCGCAGGTGACTTTCCGCAGGCGCTGTTCCCGCGCGTGCACTCGCTCGACTTCCACGCGCTCCACGGAGCGGCGTCGACGATCAACACGCCGGGTGGTTCTGCGATCCGCAGACGCACATGGCCGGGCTCGGGAGCATCCAAGGAGTGTTCCAGCTCGAGCTCGTCATCGGCGTACCGTGAAAGCCCGGAACGCTCGAACGCGAGCGGCGTTGCAGGGGCTCGAGTCGTCGCGCCGACGTTCGGCGTCGCGCGCCACTCTCACGCCGGCCGATGAGCGCCGCGGCCTGATCCGCGGTTGAGCATCGGCCGGCTCCTTCTCCCCGCAGTGCCGGCCACAGAGGCGCGGTGTCCGAGCTCGCTGGCGAGCGCCGCTCCGCGCGAGGCCTCGCTTCAGGGAGACGCCGGCGGCTGCGGGAAACCGTCCTTGCGGTAGGCGCGCGCCAAGATCGACATCGGATGCAGCGGCTTCTTGCCGGCGTGCTGCGCGAACTGAATCGCGGCCAAGGGGCAGTCGGTGGCCCAGACCTCGCTCTCGGCCGCCTGCATGCCGTCGAAGGCGTTCTTGCCGTACTTCTGCGAGGCTTCGAAGCCCTCGACTTTCATGGCATAGGTGCCGTCGTGCCCGCAGCACTCACTCACCAGTCGCGGCGCGACGCCGGGGATCTTGCGCAAGAGGTCGCGCCCTCGAAAGCCGATGGCCTGCGCGCGCAGGTGACAGGGTGCGTGGTATGCCACGCTCGGCCCGGGCGAGGATTGGAACTGGGTGTTGAAGCGCGGCTCCTCGCGGATCGACCACAGGTACTCGCTCGGGTCGCGCACGGCCTCGGCCAGGCGCTTGGCGCGCTCGCGGTCGGCGCCCTCGAGCAACTCGGGGTACTCACGGCGCATCATCATCGAGCAGGTTGGATTGATGGCGAGCACCTTGGCTCCGCGCTCGACATGCGGCATCAGCAGGTCGAGGTTGTGCTTGGCGTTCTTGCGCAGCGTCGCGAGATCACCGTGCTCCCAGGCCGGCATGCCGCAGCACGCGAGGCCCTCGATGCAGCCGCAGCCGACTTGGTTGCGCTCGAGCACTTCCAGCGTGTCGCGCCCGATCTGCGGCTCGTTGTTCTGCACGTAGCAGGTCTGGAAGAGCACGGTTTCGGTGCCCGGCTCGTCGATGGTCTTGCCCGCATCGCGCGCCCAACGCTCGAAGGTCGTCGAAGCGAAGTCCGGCAGCAGCTTGTCGCGATGGATGCCGAGCGCCTTTTCCATGAACCAGCGGTGCAGGCCGACTCGATTGAGGGTGTTCGCCAGGCCGAAGCTGGCGCGCGCGGCGGCGCCGGCCGCGTCGGGATCGCCGAGCACGGAGTCGCGCAACTTGACGCCGTGCTTCTTGGCGCGCACGGCCTGGTGGCGGTGGATCAGCTTGGGGAAGTCGAGCTGGAACTCGTGCTTGTCGCGCGGCGTGTAGGGGCACTGCACGTCGCACAGCTTGCATTGGAAGCACGCGTCCGCGACGCGGTTGACCTCCGGCTCCGTGAGCTTGCGCACGTCACCGCCGTGGCGCTTGTCGATCAGCTCGAACAGCACCGGGAAGCTGTCGCAGTATTTGAAGCACATGCGACATCCGTGGCACAGGTCGAAGGCGCGCTCGAGCTCCTGGCGCAGGGCGCCCGCGTCCCAGTACTTCGACTCGCTCGGGTCGTAGCACAGCCCGTCCGTCGGCGTGTAGGAGATCGGCGGGTGCGCGGACGCGGCGAGATCGTCGAGGGCACCGTCGTCGGGCGCGGAGTGGGCTTCGCTCATGGCTGTGTGGGCCTGCGGAGGGTGGCGGGAAAGCACGCGCGGCCGACTCCCGGCGAGTCCGGGCGCCGGCCGCGTTCGAACGGGGCTCGTGCTCGATCAGGAGATCGACTTGAGCATCGAGGCGAACTTGCCGGCGTGGGCCTTCTCGGCCTTGGCCAGGGTCTCGAACCAATCGGCGATCTCGGCGAAGCCCTCCTCGCGCGCGGTCTTCGCCATGCCCGGGTACATGTCGGTGTACTCGTGCGTCTCGCCCGCGACCGAGGCCTTCAGATTGAGCACGGTGTCGCCGATCGGCAAATCCGTGGCCGGGTCACCGGCCTTCTTGAGGAAGTCCAGGTGGCCGTGCGCGTGGCCGGTCTCGCCCTCGGCGGTGTCGCGGAAGTTGCCGGCCACCTCGGGGTAGCCTTCGACGTCGGCGATCTTCGCGAAGTACAGGTAGCGGCGGTTGGCCTGGCTCTCGCCGGCGAAGGCGGCCTTGAGGTTGTTGTGGGTCTTGCTGCCCTTGAGATTGCTTGCCATGGATGGGTTCCTGCTGAGGAGAGTGGGTCGATAGGAATTCGAAGGCCCGCGGCGAGTTCAGCTCCGAGCTGCTCCACGCCGCGGTCCGGAACGCGCGCAGTCCGCGCACAGGCCGCGAAACTGCACGGTGTAGCGAGTCGCCTGGAAGCCGCTCGATCTCGGCGGAAGCGGAAGGCGCGCGAGCGCGGGCGCCTCCCAGTCGTCGACCGCGCCGCACGCGTCGCACACCAGGTGGTGGTGCTGGTCGACCCGCGGGTCGTAGCGCACCTCCCAACCCGGGTGCGCGATGCGCACGGCGAGCCCGAGCTCGACCAGGGTCTCCAGCGTGCGATAGACCGTGGCGCGCGAGAGGCCTGGGATGCGCCGCGCGACGTGCGCGTGCAGCGTGTCCGCCGCGGGGTGGTCGGTGCAGCCCAGGAAGCGCTCGAGCAGCGCGCGGCGCTGCACGGTCAACGGCAGGCCGCGCTCGCGCAGGGCCGCTGCCGCGTTCGAGAGCCGCTGTGCACGCTTCGCTTCCAAGTGCGCGGAGTATGCGGATGAGCCATTGTCTCAACAAGCTCGGCGCGCGAAAACAGCGTTCACTAGGCGCGCGTCGCGAGTTCCGTCGGCGGCTGGCCTGCCGCGATCTTCCAGCGCACTGCCGCCCGCGCGACGCGCGCTCCGAGCGCGAAGCCAGTGGCCAAGTCCTGCGGCGGGGGGGCCTCGACCTCGGGTGCGCCGTGCGGCGACTGCGCGCCAGCGCCCAGGAAGAACCCCGCGCGATTGAGCTCCAGGCCATCCGGGCCAGGTGCGCGCGGGAGCAACCCGAGGCTGACCCACAGCATCCCGTGTTGCGCGGCGACGTCCGCGAGCTGCACCAGCGTGTTGAACTTGTCGCCCGAAGGCGATCCGGAGTTGGTGAAGCCCGCTGCGAGCTTGTCCTTCCAGGCTTGGCTGGCCCAGCGGCTGCCGGTGGAGTCCAGGAACGCTTTGAAGGGCGCCGAGACGCCGCCCATGTAGGTCGGCGTCCCGAAGATCAAGGCGTCGGCGCCGTCGAGCTCGCTCCAGTGCGTCTCGACCTGGTCGACCGAAAGCGTGCGCACGAGCGTGCCTTCGACCGACTTGGCGCCGCGCTCGACGGCGCGCGCCAGACGTTCGGTGTGACCATACCCAGAGTGATAGACGATGCAGATCTTGCTCATCGAGGGAGGAAGGGGCCTAGGGTTCTTCGGGGTGGGAGGCGCCCATGTCGACTATTCGGTAACGCTTTGCAACTAGGTACTTTCATGTAACCATAGCAGCGCGATGAAACTGAAACCCAGTGCGCCGCCGATCCCCAGCGAGTGTCCGCTCGAAGCCTGCTTGCGACTGCTCGCTGGAGCGTGGACACCGCAGATCCTGTGGTACGCGCGGCCCGGCCCGCAGCGCTTCGGAGAGCTCAAGCGCGCGGTCCCGGGCGTGTCGGCCAAGGTGCTCACGACGCGTCTGCGCGAGCTCGAAGCGCGTGGCATCCTGCAGCGCACGGTGTTGCCTTCGTCGCCACCCGCGGTCGAGTACGCCTTGACCGATCTCGGCCGCGAGTTCATCCCCGTGCTCGACGCCATCGCCGCCGTCGGCGGCAAGTTGCGCAAGTCGACCGGCAAGTCCGCTCCACGCGCCAAGTCGGCCAGCGCTCGCTGACCTCATGCGTGCCCTGGTCTTGCCCTACGGCGCCGCGCGCCCGCGCTTCGCCGCCGAGGTGTTCCTGGCCCCGACCGCCAGCGTCGTCGGGGACGTCGAGCTCGGCGCGCGCGTCTCGATCTGGTACGCGGCGGTGCTGCGCGGCGACGTGCATGCGGTGCGCGTCGGCGCCGATTCGAACGTGCAGGACGGATGCGTGTTGCACGGAACGCTGGGCGAGTGGCCCGTGATCGTGGGCGAGCGCGTGTCGATCGGACACCAGGCCACGCTCCACGGCTGCGTGATCGAGGACGACGTGCTCGTCGGCATCGGCGCGCGTGTGCTCGATGGCGCTCGGATCGGGGCATTTTCGCTGATCGCGGCCGGCGCCCTGGTGCGCGAGGGCATGGTCGTGCCGCCGCGCTCGCTGGTGGTCGGAGTGCCGGGCGTCGTGCGGCGCGAGCTCACCGAGCGCGAATTGGAGATCGTGCGCCGTACACCCGCGCGCTACCGCAAGTTGGCGCTCGAAACGCGCGCGGCGTGTGTGGCGAGCGGACACGAGGATCCGTTCCATGGAGCCTGAAGCGCGCGTGCGCTGGGGTCTCTCACGGAAAACCGTGACGAGCCCACCGACGCGACGTTCGTCAACCGGCGGACGGCGGCGGATCCAGCGCGTCGGTCGCTCGTGTCCTCGATTCCCCGCGAGCTCCTCGCGCGAGCTCGAGCCCGCGACCGAACAGCGGAGCTGTCGATGAAGGGCACGGCGTCAGCGCGTCGACCTGACCAGAACACCCGATGATCAGCGCCGGCGCTTGTCCTGCTCGCGCGCTATTGCGACCGCGAGCGCGCGTGAGGCACGGAACAACTCGCGAAGCACACGCTCCAGCGCGGCACGCTCGAAGCCTGCGGGGGCGTGGGCCAAGACCTCGCGCATCATCTCCCGCTCGCGCCGCGGATCCGCTGCCGGCAGCCCGAGCGCGCTCTTGACCCCGGCGATCTCGCGCACCAGGCCTGCGCGTGCTTGGATCGCGGCTGCGATGCGCGCATTCAGACGGTCCATCCTGCGGCGCAGTCGCGCGAGCTCGGCGGTCGACTTGTTCCTGGGCACGGCGGGCGGATGATAGCGTGCGTTGCGATGGCTCCCACGCGAAGCAAGCCCGAAGTCCTGGCGCCCGCGGGCGACGAGGAGGCATTGCGCGCCGCGCTCAGCGCCGGCGCGGACAGCGTGTACTTCGGCTTGCGCGAGGGTTTCAACGCGCGCGCGCGCGCCGGGAACTTCTCGTTCGAGAATCTGGCCGCGACCGTGGCGCGCATCCACCGCTCGGGAGCCAAGGCCTACTTGGCGCTCAACACCCTGGTGTTCGAAGCGGAGCTGGGGTTCGTCGAGCGCGTCGTCCAGCGCGCCGCGCAGTGCGGTGTCGACGCGCTGATCGTGCAAGATCCCGCTGTCGCGCTGCTCGCGCGGGCGGTGTGTCCGGCGCTCCAGGTGCACGCCAGCACGCAGATGACCATCTCGAGCGCGGAGGGGGCGCGCTTCGCGCGTTCGCTGGGTGCCACGCGCGTCGTCGTCCCGCGCGAGCTCTCGGTGGCGGAGATCCGCAACTTGCGCGATTCGACCGAGCTCGAGCTGGAGGTCTTCATCCACGGCGCGCTGTGCGTCTCGTGGTCCGGCCAATGCCTGACGTCCGAGGCCTGGGGCGGTCGCTCGGCCAATCGCGGTGAGTGCGCGCAATCCTGCCGCATGCCCTACGAGCTCGTGCTCGATGGCCGCGTGCGCGAGCTCGGCGACGTGCGCTATCTGCTCTCGCCCAAGGACCTCGCCGGACTGCGCGCCGTCGAGTCTCTGGCCGAGATCGGCGTGCACGGCCTGAAGATCGAAGGCCGCCAGAAGAACGCCCAGTACGTGTGGACCGCGACGCGGCTGTACCGCGGTTGGGTCGACGCGCTCGAACGCGGGGATCCGAATCCGGAGACCGCGTGCCGCGACCTGCTGCGTGCGAGCCTGACCTACACGCGCGGCTTCGGCGATGGCTTCCTCGGCGGCAGCGATCATCAAGCGTTGGTCGAAGGGCGCTTTCCCAAGCACCGAGGCGTGTACCTCGGGCAAGTCGCGCGCATCGACGCCAGCTCGGTGTGGATCGAGCGCGACCCCGCGGGCCGGCCCTGGACGGGAGCGCTCGCGGCCGAGGCGCGCGCCGGTGGACCGCAGGGAACGCCGAGCTCGGCCTTGCGCGGCTTCGACGGCTCCGAGACCGCCAGCGACGGACCGCGCGCGAGCGAGATCGAGCTGCGCGCCGGCATGGGGGTGGTGTTCGACGGCGGCCACCCCGAGGACAAGCACGAGCCCGGCGGACCGATCTTTCGCGTCGAGAGCGACTCCGACGGCTGGCGCCTGCACTTCGGCACGCCGGGGCCCGACTTGCGCCGCGTGCGCGTCGGTGACCTCGCCTGGGTCAGCGGGGACCCGAGCCTGGCGCGTGAGACCGAACGCGAGCTCGCCGCTCAGGAACCCGCGGGGCGCGTGGCACTCGAGCTCGAGCTCACGGGTCAGGTGGGCCAGGTGTTGCGCGTGGTCGCGCGCGCAGGGCACGCGTCCGCCGAGCTCGTGAGCGAGTCGCGCCTGACCGCAGCCAGTGGCGCGGGGCTGGTCGACTCGCTGTTGCGCGAGAAGCTGGCGAGCTTCGGTGGTACTCCGCTGCGCTTGGTGAGCTTCGATCGAACGCGGCTCGCGCGCGATGTGCACCTGCCGGTCTCGGAGCTGAAAGCGCTGCGGCGCGAGCTCGTCGCGGCCCTGATCCCGCAGATCGAGCGCGGTCCGACGCGCGAGGTGGCGGCCCGCTCGTGCGTGGGAGAACTTCGCGAGCGCGCCCGTGAGCGCGCTGGCGAGCGCCGGCCGCCCGCGCGGGAGCCGCGGTTGGTGGTGCTGTGTCGTTCGGATGAGCAGCTCGAAGCCGCGATCGACGCGTCGATCACCGACGTCGAGCTGGACTGGATGGAGTTGGTCGGGCTCGCCCGCGCCCGCGAACGAGCGCGGCAGGCTGGACTGGCGGTGACGCTCGCGACGCTGCGCGTGCAGAAGCCGGGCGAGGAGCCGCACGACCAACGCTTGGCGACGCTCGAGCCCGAAGGCGTGCTGGTGCGGCATTGGGGAGCGCTCGAGTACTTCCAAGCGCCAGCGGGCAGCGGCGTTCGACCGCTCTTGCACGGGGACTTCTCGCTGAACGTGACCAATTCGGTGACGGCGGCCGAGCTCTTCGCGCGCGGTCTCGAGACCGTGACCGCGGCGCACGATCTCGACGAGTCGCAGCTCTTCGGCCTGCTCGACGCCTCGTTGCCCGAGCGCACCACGATCGTCTTGCACCATCGCATCGCGACCTTCCACACCGAGCACTGCGTCTACGCGCACCTGCTCAGTCGCGGACGCGACTTCAGGACCTGTGGTCGGCCGTGCGAGGCCCATCGGGTCGCGTTGCGCGACCACAAGGGCCACGAGCATCCGGTGATCGTCGACGTCGCTTGCCGCAACACGGTGTTCAACGCCTCCGCGCAGACCTCCGCCGCGCTGGTCCCCGAGCTCTTGCGCCGAGGAGTGCGCCGTTTCCGAGTCGAGCTCGTGCGCGAAGGACGCGAGGAGACGTCGCGCATCCTGGCAGCCTACGGCGCGCTGCTCGCCGGCGCGATCTCGCCCGAGGTGGCCGCGCGACGCGCCGGGGCTCGCGCGCACTACGGCGTCTCGTCGGCGCCGATGTCGGTGATGAGCTGAGGGCGCGCGTTCGTCAGGCCGCTTGCGCGGGCAGGGCGTTGCGCTGCTCGAGCACGTCGAGCGCCGCGATCAGATAGCCCTCGGCGAACGTGGGGAAGTTGAAGATGTTGTCCAGGAACACGTCGATGTCCTGGTTCGCCGTGAGCGCCATCTGCGCGACGTGGATCAGCTCGGTGGCCCCGTCTCCGATGATCTGCGCCCCGAGCAACTTGCGTCCCTGCGCGTCGCACACGAGCTTGATCAGGCCGTTGGAGTCGCCATTGATCAGTCCGCGAGCCAGCTCGCCGAAGCGCGCGCGACCGATCATCGCCGCACCGTGTTTCGCGCGCACCTCGAGCTCGCTCATGCCGACCGCGGCCATCTCGGGGATGGTGTAGATGCCCACCGGAGTCGTCGACGAGACCTGTTGGTTGGGCAAGCCGAAGGCATGTCGAGCCGCGCGCCGCCCTTGCTCCATCGAGGTCGCGGCCAGCGCCGGGGGTCCGATCACGTCGCCGACGGCGTAGATGTGCGGCACGATCGTGCGGCAGTGCTCGTCGACGTCGATGACGCCGCGCGCATTGACCGCCAGTCCGGCCTTGGCCAGGTTGAGGCCGCCGACCTGGGCCGTGCGTCCCATGGCGCACAGCACCTTGGCCGAGCGCAGCGTCTCGCCCGACTCGAGCTCGGTCACGACGCTCGAGACCCCGTCGAACTCGACGGCTTTCAAGCCACGCTTCCCCAAGAACGTCCCGCCCAGAGCCTCGAACTCGCGCACGAAGCGTTCGGTGATCTCGGCGTCCAGGAAGGCCAGCGGTCGCTCGCCCTTGTCGACCATCACGACCTTGACACCCAGTGCCGCGAAGAACGAGGCGAACTCGCTGGCGATCACGCCCGCGCCGAGCACCGTGACCGATTCCGGCAGGTAGCGCAGCGAGAGGATCGAATCGCTGTCGAGGATGTTCTCGTGGTCGACCGGCACGTTGGGCGGAGTGCGCGGGCGCGAGCCGGTCGCGATCACGATGAAGTCGCCGCGCACGGGCCGCCTCACGCCGTCGATGCCGCGCACCTCGACTTCGTGCTCGGAGGAGAAGCTCGCCTGGCCGCGCCAGACCTCGATCTTGTTGCGCACCATCTGGCGCGACATGTACTCCTCGTGGCCCTTGGTGACCGCGCTCTGTCGGCGCATCAATGCGGCCAACGCGGTGTCGCAGCGCGCGCGTTCGTCGTGGCGCTCGAACTCGTGCATCCAGCGCAGGAACACCATGGCGCTGTGCCGCAGCGTCTTGGAGGGGATCGTGCCGCGGTGGACGCACTCGCCGCCGACGGATTGCTCGCGTTCGACGAGCAGCACGCGCGCGCCGGTCTTGGAAGCCTGCACCGCGGCCTTTTGGCCGCCAGGGCCACCGCCCAAGACGATCATGTCGAAGTGGGGCGTCGTCACTGGAGCGCCCCGGCGAAGTCCAGCACCTTGTCGCGTCGCGAGAGCAACGTCTCGAGCTCGTCGTCGTACAGGGAGAGCGTCTCGAGGATCGGCAAGCGGTGCAGGTGCTCGATCAACTCCTCGGGTGTCTCGTCGGGGCGCTCACTGGTCCAGTGCGCGAGCTCGTCGGCGAGCTGCGTGGTCTGCACTTCGATCGCGTGATCCCGAACGGTGTGCGACTCGTGGTGGTGGAGCATCGCGGCGCCGATCCAGGCCGGCATCTTCCAGGCCTGCGCGAGCCTCGCTCCAGCCGCTCCGTGGAGCTCGTGCACGATGGGCTCGAGCAGCTCGCGATCGGCGCGCGTGTTGGCCTTGCGCAACACGTCGACCGCGGTCTGCAGCAGCACCGGCATGCCCACGTCGTGCAGCAAGCCGCACAGGAACGCGCTCTCGCCGTTGTGGCGCCGCACGCGCGCCACTTCCCGCGCCCAGCCAGCAGTGAGCGTCGAGTGGCGCCACATTTCGCCGACCCAGGCGTCGTGACCCGGGACGTGGAACACGCGCGAGCCGATGGCGATCGCGAAGGCGATCTGCCCGAGCGTCGAGAAGCCCAGCCGGCTGATCGCCTGCTGCAGCGAGATGATCGGCTCGACCGGCGCGTAGTTGCTCGAGTTGGCCACGCGCAGCACGTGTCCGGCGAGAGCGGGATCGTGGTTGAGGGTGTCGGCCAGCTGGCGCGCGTCCGCGCTGGCTTCGAGGCACATCGAGGCGATCTTGGTCGCGACGTCGGAGAGCACGGGCAGATCGAGCTCTCCACGGTCGATCTTCTCCGACAGTTCGCGGCGCAGGTCGCTCTCGACCGCATTGGGGCTGGAGGTCGAGGTCGTCATAGGGTGAGGCGCAAGGACGACGAGCTTTCGACTGTTCGGGGCTTCGAGCTGGAAGGAAGCCACGGGTCCGGGGGCTAGAATCCAGGCTTGCGGAACGCGATGGAAAACTCTTTCGACGCGAGTGCCGGCGCGCTGAGCGGAATGGCGCTGCTGTGGCTGGTGGCCGGGCTGGTCGGGCTGGGGGTGGCTCGCGCAACTGCCGCACGGCGCGTGGGCCGCGCCCTGGCGCGCGAGCGCCACGTCGGATGGCCACGGCGGGCGTTCGTGGTGTTGCACGCCGCTGCGCTGGCCGCCGTGATCGCACAGTGGAGCGAGTTCGAATCCGTGTCTGCGGCGCTCGCGCTCGTGTTGTCCGTCGCGCTCTTGTTCGCCAGCCCGCAGGCGCACGACGCCGACATCGGCGAGCGCGGCGTGCGGCGCGGATGGGTCGCGCGCGCCTACACCGACCTCGAGGAGTGGCGCCTGACGGGCGATCACTTGCGCTGGAAGGCGGATGGCGAGTGGCACGCCTGTCCGGCTCCCCGCGCGAGCCATCCGCAGTTGCGGGCGCGGCTCGTCGCAGCGTGTCCCGAGCGCGAAAGCCGCTTCACAGGCTGAGCGAGCGCCAATCCCATTCGAGCGGCGGTGGGACTCGACCCCGCTGGCGGCGCGGGTCGCCCGCGACCCGGCGCGCCAGCTCGCGCCGGCGCGCATCGATCACCGGCAACGCGTGCGCCCAGTCGAGCGGTCGATCCTGAGCCGCGCGCTCTTCGGCGTAGCGCGCCAGGAAGCCGCGCTGTTCGTCGCGCTCGAGCAACGCCGCTCCGTCGAGCAACGCGCACGCCAAGTCGTACTCGAATCCGCGCCGCGGGAGCGCGGCGCCGGAGCGCCAGGCATCCAGCAGCAACAGGCGCCGTGGATCTCCTCGGGTCGGCACCGGCGCGAGCTCGACCGCGACGTTGCGCAGGAACAGGTCGCGGTGGACGAAATGCAACGCGTGCATGCGCGCGACCTCGCGCGCCAGCTCGTCGAGCCAGCGCTGGCGGTCAGCGTGCGCCGCGCCCTCCAGCGCTTGCTCCAACGACGTGTGCGGGTCCAATGGCGCGAGCGCGAGCACTTGGTAGCGCACCAATCCGCCCCGCAACAAAACCGCGGCCGCGAGTGGCCGTGGGCAGCGGAACAGGCGCGCGCGCAGCCACTCGAGGTTGAGGAGCTCGCGCGTGCGCGGAACGCCGAGCCCCACGCTCCAGCGCAGCGAATGCCGCAGTCGCGCGCGGCCAGGCAGGTGGTCGCCCTTGAGCCACAGCGTGCCGCGGGCGGTGCCAAGCGCTCCGGCGAGGATGGCACCGGCGCGTTCGGCCGCGATGACGTGCTCGACGAGGAGCTCGAGCCAACCGCGCTCGCACTCGAAGCCGCGCAGCGTTCCTCCCGCGGTCGCCAGCGAGCGCGCCTGCATCAGCAGCGCTCCGCGACGAAGAACGCTTGCTGGGAAAGCCAACGGAACGAGTATCGCCACTCGACGACGCGAGCGCCCGCGCGCGCGACGAGTCGTTCCACGGTGGCCCGCTCGACAGCGCGCCGTCCCCGTGGACCCTCCGCGCGCTTGAGTCCCAAGCGTACGCGCAGTGCCGGCCAGGAGGCGCTGTCCCAGATCGACGCAATCACCAGGCGGTCGCTGACGCGCAACAGCTCCGCGAGCGCGGCCGCGAGCTCGGATTCGTCGTGCAAGTGGTGCAGGAAGCGACAGCACACGACGACGTCGAACGAGCGCGCATGGAACGGCAGGTGCGCGACCTCGGCCCGCACGAAGCGCGCGGGGGAGCTGCGCGCGGCGCTCGCGAGCATCGCTTCCGAGAGGTCGGCCCCGACCAGAGCTCCAGCGTGAGGCCGCAGGACGTCGTGCAGCCGAGCCGTGCCACACGGTACGTCGAGCACACGGCCGCGGACTCCGTGGCGCGCGAGCAACGCGGCGACCAAGCGCGGATCGCGCTCGGCCGCGCGCCGGCTCGCGAAGCGCGTGGCGGCGTAACGCTCGCCGCTCGAAGGCGCGCTCCACTTGTCGGTCGGGCGCGTCATCGCAGTACGACGGTCGAGCCCGTGCGGACCGCGCTCTCCGGCACCGTGAGAGCACCGGACCGTGCGCCGCAGCTCCAGCGTGCGTGGGTCACTTGGCCTTCGCCGTTGCGCGCGTCGGTGGCATACGGGACGCGGACGCGCGCCAGCCCCTGGGCGTCCAACGTCGCCTGGGCACGCCACGCGACGCGGTAACGGCTCGCCGGGAAGTCGACGTCGAATTCGAGGTCCAGGAGCTCGCCCGCGGCGCCATGGGTCTCGACCAATGCTCCCGGAACGCGCTCCCACACGAAGGCTGCAGGCATGGGCAAGCCGGTCATCGGCTCGGGGAACTCGGGCTCGCGCTGCTTGGTGACGAACACCAAGCGCAGGTCGCCCAGCGGTTCGGTCTCGACGCCGACCTTGGCGCCACTGGGAGCGACCGGAACCCCGCCGAACAGGAGCCGCGCAGCCATCGTGCCGTACCAACGCTCGGTGGCGGCGGGCCGACCGTTGGGCAGGACGCGCAGGAACTGGTCGCGCAGCTCTGGCGCCGCGACGCGGCACATCGAGGCGACGACGGTGATCAAGCGCGTCGGCGCGTAAACGAAGCGCACCTTGCGTCGTTCCAGCACCTCGCGCGCTTGGCTCGGCCGCTCGCTCAGGAAGAACGTCGGCGGATCGCGGTAACTCTCGATCCCGATGTAGCTGCCGAAATTCGTGGCGACGCTCGGCGCGCGCGCGGCCCATTCGATCGTGTGACCGCGATCCCAGTGGGCGAGCACGCTCCACGCATCGCTGCCGTCGGTGTGACTCGCGATCCACGCCATGGCCTCGCGCTCTGCGACCGCGCCGTCGGTGGGGCCTCCGATGTGCTCCCCTCGACCCGCGCTGAGGCTGCGCCAGGCGGAGCGTGCGCTGGGAAACTGCGCGGCACTCGCCAGCACGAACGCGAGACCGGCGCCGACCGCGTGCCAGCGGCGCGGGACGAAGTGCAGAGCGGCGACACCGAGCGTCACTCCCATGGGTGCGGCCAGCGCGTCCGAGAAGCGTCGCTGCGTGAGCGCCATGGGCAAGAGCACGAGCGCGGCGACGACCCACGGCACGAGCGCGTCGTCGCGCGCTCTCCAGGCGCGCCAGGCCGCGATCGCGAGCGCGCCGGGCAGCACCACGACGCCGTAGCCCAGCGCGAGGAACAGCACGCCGCTCTCCGCGCCCGGTCCGATCAGCGCGCGCGATTCGAGCACGGTGTCCATGAAGGTGTTGACGCGCGAGACCCACTCGAAGCCCTCGCGCAATCCGCGCGCGGGCGCCAGATCGAGCACCCACAGCAGGCCGGCGAGCGCCAGCAGGCCCAACGCGACGGCCGCGGGATAGAGCCGCGCCGCGCGCGTGCCGGGCGCCAACTCGCGCTCCCCGCGCAGCAGCAGCGGCACGAACACCACGGCGCCCAGCGCGAGCTGCGCGATGTGGAACCACGAGAGGTTCACCGCCATCCAGGGAAATTCGGCACGCCAAGGGCTCGCCAACACCGCCGGCGCGAGCGTGAGCGCGGCCACGGCGTGCAGCGTGAATCCGAGCACGGCGACACCGGGCAGCGGCTCGCGCGCGCGGCGCGACAGCATCCACCCCAAAGCGATTTGGAGGAACAAGACGTTCACGATCGCCGCGACCCACGAGCCGATCAGAGCGCCGCACACCACGCCCAGCAGCGCACCCCAGGCCAGCGAGATGCGCACGCTGCGCAGCGCATGTGTACGCACGGCGCGAGACAGCGCCCACAGGCTGACGACCGCGAGCAACGAGATCCACGCGTGGTGGTCGCCGGTTCCGATCACGCTGTAGTTGATCGAGCCGCGGCACAGCGCGACCGTCGCCCCCGCGACGAGCGCCGCTCCCGCGCCCGCGAGCTCCCAGGCGGCGAGCGCCGCGATCAGCACGGTCAGCACGCCGAAGATGCGCGGCGCGGAAGCGGTGGTGCGCTCGATCCACGCCGAGCGCGCGGGCTCCGCGTCGGGCACGAACGGCGCGAGCGCCGTCGCCAGCACCGCGTCGTAGTACGGCGGCCACGGGATGCGCGCGCCGTGCGGGAAGTTCATCCGGGGATCGGTCTCCGCCACGCGGCCCTCGCGCAGCGCACGCTCGACGCGACGCGCGTGGTACAGCCCGTCGGGGTCGGCGGAGAACCAGGCCTCGCCGTCGCGCGCATACGGGCGCTTGAGGACCTCCACGCTGCGCGGGAACCAGGCGAGCACGGCGAGCCCGACGAGGATCGCGATCAGGGTCGTTCGGGATCGAGGTTCGCTCATGCGCGGGCGCGCATGCTAGCCCGGGGAATGGGGCGCTCTCAGCACCTTTTGCCCGCCACCGAGGCCGAGCCGAGTGACGCGCGCGGGCACGGGTGCGCGCGACTCAGTGCACCTCGATCGACGCACCGCTCTCGACGTCGGCGGCGCGGATCGTGACCTCGAGCGAGCGCGCGCCGATCGTCGCGCGCGCCGGCCCGAGCGCGCGAGCATCCCCGTTGGGCGCGTCCGTCGCGTAGGGGACGCGCACGATGGCCCGACCGTCGGCGCCGATCGTGGTGTTGCTCACCCAGCGCACGCGGCGCTCGACTCCCGCGAAATGCGCCGGGCTGGAGTACTCCAACTCGAGCGCGAGCTCGGCCGCTTCGCCGCTGGTCCCGTGGAGCACCACTCGCGCACCTTCGACGTACTCCCAAACCCAGCCCGCCGGCACCGGGGTGGTCGTGTGGCGGATCGGGAGCGGCTTGTCGAGCGCGCGAGGCGCGACGTGCACCAAGCGCAGAAAGGGCAGGCTGTCTCCGACGAGTCCGCGCAGCGCGAGGTCGCCCACACGTCCGTTCATCATCAAGCGCGCCGCCATCGTGCTGAAGAAGCGCTGTGACGTGAATACCTGGCCCTCGCGCGGGATCAGCAGGTACGAGCGCCGCGCTTCGGGCCGCAGCAGGCGCAGCATCACCTCGAGGTCCTTGCTGAACTCACCGGTGAGCATCACGTAGCGCGCGCGTCGCTCGCGCAGGATGTGCTCCGCGCGCTCGGGCTCGTCTTCCAGGAAGAAGCGCCAAGGATCGAGATAGCTGTCCGCGCCCAGGTAGCTGCCGAAATTGGTCGCGATCGACGCACGCTGCGCAACCCACTCGATCGCGTGACCCTGGTCCCAGCTCGCCAGCACCGCGTCCATCTGGTGACGGTCCGAGTGCGCGGCGATCCAGCGCAGCAGCTCGCGGTAATCGCGTTGCTCCGGCGCGACGGAGGCGCTCGCGTCCCACGCGCTGCGCAAGCGCAGCGGGGTGGCGCGCAGTGTCGGTGCCTGGAGCACCAGCCCGACCAGCGTGGCGGCCGCGAGCGCGAGCCCCACGCGCTCACGCCACAAACGCGCGCTCCACTGGGTCAACGCAACGCCGAGCGCGATCGAGAGCGCCACGCCGAAGGCATCCGCGAAGCGGCGCTGCACGAGCGCTTGCACGGCGAGCGGCGGCAGCGCGAGCGCGAGCGCAGCGAGATCCAAGCGCGCGTCCGTCCGCGCTCGCCATGCGATCCAGGCGGCCGCGGGCACGCACAGCACGACTCCCAGCCCGAGTTGGGTGAGCAGCGGCCCCAAGCCGCCGATCTGGCCCCACAGGAGCGGCTGCGACTCGGTGATGAAGGCCATGAACTCGTTCCGTCGGCTGGCCCACGCGAAACCCTCGCGCACGGAGCGGGCGAGAGCGAAATCGCCCCACGCAAGGCCCATGGCGAGGGCGCACAGCGTGACTCCGACGACCCACGGCCAGCGCGCGCGCCAACGCTCCGCGAAACCCGTGGCGAGCGGGAGGAACACCGCGGCTCCGACGAGCGGATGGGCCAGGTGCAACCACGAGAGGTTGACCATCATCCACGGTTGCTCGCTCTTCCAAGGGCTGCTCGCGATCGCCGGAGCGAGTGTCGCGGCCCAGGCCAGGTGGAAGCTGAGTCCGAGAGCCGCCAGCCCCGGCAGCGGGCGGCGCGCGTGCGCGAACAGTGCGACACCCAACGCGAGCTCGACGAGCACGACGTACACCAACCCTCCGACCCACGAGCCGAGCATCACGCCCGCGAGCAGCCCCAACGCCAAGCCGCGGCGCACGGAGCCGCGCTTGTCGTCGAGCGCTTCGCGTTCCAGTGCCCGCGCGCTCGCGTAGAGCGTCAGCGCGAGCAGCAGCGCGACCCACGCATGGTGGTCGCCATTTCCCGCGCCGCTGTAGTCGAGCGAGGCTCCGAGCAACGCGTATCCGAGCCCCGCGGTCGTCGCGGCGAACGTGCGCGCGGCCAGCGCGCGCTCGCGCAGCATGCGGGCCGCGGCGAGCGCCACCACCAAGCTCGTCAGCACGCCGAAGATGCGCGGCAGCGAGGCCACGCGCTGCTCGATGAACGCCGCGCGCAGAGCGGGCTCGCTGGGAGCGAACGGCGCGACGCAGGCGTAGAGCACGTACGTGTAGTAGGGCGGCCAGGGAATCGCGGCGCCGTGGGGGAAGTTCATCCGCGGGTCGGTCTCCGCGGGCGGAAGGCCTTCGTCGAGCGCGCGCTCGACGCGCCGCATGTGGTAGAGCGAGTCCGGATCGGGCGAGAACCAGCCCTGGTCGGGCTCGAACGGCACGTTGGCGACGCGCTGGTCGTGGATCGAGCGCGCAGCCCACGCGAGCCCGGCGACGACCAACGCCACGAGCACCCACACGCCGAGCTCTCTTCGCTGCATCCTCGCGCATGCTACGCCGCGCCGCGCCGGAGCTGAATCGTCCCGCGAGCACCGCTACAATCCTCGGCCCCTTTTTCTCGCGCCCTCGGGAACCACCATGCGCAGCTCAGCGTTTTTCGCCCTCCCGCTCCTCCTGTCTTCCTGTGTCTTGGTGTACGTCGACGAAAGCGCCGAGAGGGACTCCATGTCCGCACACTCCAAACAGACGGCGGCCGCGGCTCGCAGCGCGACCCAAGCGGCTGACGTCCTGCCCTACCGTGCGACCGAGACCACGCTCGCCAATGGTCTCAAGGTGATCGTCGTGCCCACCGGCATGCCGAACCTGGTCAGCCTGCAGATCCCGGTGCAAACCGGGTCGCGCAACGAGGTCGAGCCCGGCAAGACCGGCTTCGCGCACTTCTTCGAGCACATGATGTTCCGCGGAACCGAGGCCTTTCCGCCGGAGAAGTACGAGAGCATCGTCACCCAAGCCGGCGCGCGCCAGAACGCCTACACGACCGACGACTACACCAACTACCACATCACCTTCGCCAAGGAGGACCTGGAGCAGATCCTCCAGATCGAGGCCGACCGCTTCCAGCGTCTCAAGTACAGCGAGGAGCAGTTCCGCACCGAAGCGCGCGCGGTGCTCGGCGAGTACAACAAGAACAGCGCCAATCCCGCGGTGAAGCTGGACGAGGTGATGGTCGACACGGCGTTCACCACGCACACCTACAAGCACACCACGATGGGCTTCCTCGCCGACATCGAGGACATGCCCAACCAGCTCGAGTACGCCAAGGTGTTCTTCGATCGCTGGTACCGCCCCGAGTACGCCACGCTGATGCTCGTCGGTGACGTCGATGCCGCGACAGCGCTGCCGTTGGTCGAGAAGTACTTCGGCACGTGGGCGCGCGGCTCGTACCAAGTCGCGGTGCCGCAGGAGCCGGCGCCCGCGGGGCCCAAGTACGCGCACGTGCCGTGGAGCTCGCCGACGGCGCCCTTGGTGGCGGTCGGATTCCACGGGCCGGCCTTCAGCGAGCACGACAAGGACTCGGTGGCGCTCGACCTGCTGATGGAGCTGTATTTCGGGTCGACCTCGGAGCTCTACAAGAAGCTGGTGCTCGACGAGCAAAAGGTCGACGACCTGTCCTACGGCGCCGCCGCCAGCCAAGACCCGTCGCTGGCCACGATTTGGGCGCAACTGCGCTCGCCCGCGGACGCGCTCTACGTGCGCGACCAGATCCTCGCGACGTGCGCGCAGGCGCGTGTCCGCGACGTCGATCCCGCGCGTCTCGCCGAAGCGCAAGCCAACAATCGTTACGGCACCTCGCGGCGCCTGGACAACACCGAGGCCATCGCGTCCACGCTGGCGCGCTACGTGCGCTTCCGGCGCGCGTTCGACACCTTCAACCAGCTCTTCCGGTTGTACGACGCGGTCACGCCCGCCGACTGCCTGGCAGCGGGAGCGAAGTACTTCAGCGATGAGCGTTTGGTCGTGACCACGCTCTCGCACGAAGCGCTGGCGCCCGAAGTCGCTCAGAACTTGGCCTTGCCCAAGCTGGTCGCAGCGGCCTCGAAGCCGACCGACGCGCCGTTGGTCGAGCTCGCCAATCCGAGCCGCCAGCTGACGTTCAAGCTGCAGTTCCTGGTCGGTTCCGCGCACGATCCGGTGGGCAAGGAAGGCCTGGCGTCGATCGCTGCGGCGCTGATCTCCGACGGCGGCAGCGCGCGCATGAAGGTCGAGGACATCCAGCGTGTGCTGTTCCCGATCGCCGGCAGCTTCGGTGCCTTCGTCGATCGCGAGATGACCACCTTCAACGGCTCGATCCACGCAGACAATCTCGACGTGTATTTCGACACCGTCTTGCCGCAGCTCGTCGAGCCCGGCTGGCGCGAGGAGGACTTCCAGCGCGTCAAGCAGCAGGTCAAGAACTCGCTGGTCCAAGACCTGCGCGCCAACAACGACGAGGAGCTCGGCAAGGAAGCGTTGCAGGCGGCGCTGTTCGCCGGCAGCGGTTACGGCCATCCCTCGCAGGGCACGGTCGCGGGCATCGATGCGGTGACGCTCGAGGACGTGCAGCAGTTCGTCGCGCGCAACTACACGCAAGCCAAGCTCGTGGTCGGTCTGGCTGGCGATCTCGCGCCCGAAGGCAAGGCGCGACTCTTGGGCGAGCTCGGCCGCCTGCCGCAGGGCGAACGCGGCGCAGCCAGCGTGCCCAGCGCGCACCGCCCCGAGGGACTCGAGGTCGACATCGTGCAGAAGGACACGCGCGCCACGGCGATTTCCTTCGGCCACCCGCTGGACGTCGTGCGCGGACATCCCGACTTCGCGGCGCTGTACCTGGCGCGCACGTGGCTCGGCGAGCACCGCTCCTCGATGAGTCACCTGTACCAGCGCATCCGCGAGCTGCGCGGCATGAACTACGGTGACTACGCCTACATCGAGGCCTTCCGCTTCGGCGGCTCGAGCTTCTTCCCCGCGCCCAACCAAGCGCGCCGCGCGCAGCTGTTCGAGGTCTGGATCCGTCCGGTCAAGCCCGAGCACGCGCACCACGCGTTGCGCATCGCCTTGCACGAGCTCGACCGGCTGGTCGAGAACGGCTTGACGCAGGAGGACTTCGAGCGCGTGCGCACCTACCTGTCGAAGAACGTGTTCCTGGCCACCGCCAGCCAGTCGGCGGCGCTCGGCGCGGCGTTGGACTCGCGTTTCTACGGAGTCGCGGAGTCGACGCAGTTCATGCGTGACGCGTTGGCGAAGCTGACCGTCGCGGACGTCAACGCGGCGCTCAAGCGCCACATCTCGGCCGACAAGCTGCGCATCGTGTGCGTCACCAAGGACGCCGAGGGCTTGAAGGCCAAGCTCGTCAGCGACGAGCCCTCGAGCATGACCTACGAGTCGGAGAAGCCGCAGGCGTTGCTCGACGAGGATCGCTCGATCGGAGCGCGCAAGCTCTCGATCGCCCCGGACAAGGTGCGCATCCTGCCGATCGACCAGGTGTTCCAGCGCTAGTCACCCCATTCCACGACTCCACGCCAACATCGAGGGCCGAGCTCTCGGAGGAGCCAGGCTCTCGGACCGGGACGGCCGGCGGCGCGCGAGGTCTCGAGTTGCACACCTGCCAGAGGTCCACCCGCATGTTGTCCATCCTGCTCGTCGCCGCGGCGCGCTTCGACGTGCTCGGCGACTTGATCGAACGCTCCGCCGCGTTGCGCGCGTTCTCGGCGAACTACTCCGTCAGCGCGAGTTCCGCGCCCGCTCCGAGCACGATCCGCATCGACTTCCAGGCGCCCGACCGAGTGTGCGTCGATCGCACGGCGGACGGCAAGCGCACGACGATGTGGTGCGTCGATGGGGTCCTGACGCTGCAGACCGACGAGATCCCGTCCAACGCGCGTGAGACCGCCAAGGTGCTCTTCGGGCGTGCCGACGCACAGGCGGTGTACGCCGAGCTGGCGCCGATCGAATCCGCGCTCTCGAGCGCGTTTCCGGCCCTCGAGCGGCGCGGCGACGTGCACGCCAGCATCGGCATGCGCTGGTCGTTCGACGAGAAGGAGCAGAAGGCCAACTACGTCATCGACGCCGAGCTCTCCGAGGGCAATTCCACTCCGCTGGGCTGGCTGCGCACGCTGCAGCTGAAGTCGGCCGAGCCCCGGGAGGACGGCGAGCTGTGGCGCTTCGAGACCGACGGCGCGTTCCAGGTCGCGCTCCACAAGTCGAGCGGCTTCCTCCAGAGCTTCCGGGGCCGCAGCCCCAATGGCGAGATCAATGTCGCGCTCACCGGCCTCGACCTGCGCCCCGAGGCGCTGGATGGACATTTCACGGCGCCCACCGCGGTCGAAGGCGCGCGCGACATCTCCAGCGACGTCCTCAAGAGCTTGAACCGCATCGCGGAGATGAGCCTGCGCAGGCGCTACTACCGAGCGATCGCCGGCGACGCGAGCGCGACCTGGGACGGCTCGTTGGAAGCCAAGGTCGCCGCTGCGGTCGGTCCGTTCTTCACGCGCACGGTCAACGCCACCATGGCTCCGATCAAGGAAGACGCGGGCAAGAAGAAGCTCGGCATCGCGGAGCGACTGCAGAAGATGGTGGAACAAGGCAAGAGCCCCGAAGAGGTCCAGGCGACGCGCGAGCGCGAGGCCAAATACCTGGCCGGGCGCCTGGATACGCTCGAGCAGAAGTTCATCGAGCTCATGGGCGCGCTTCCGCCCGACCACGCGGCGCAGCCCCACGCACGCGAGCTCTTGGCCATCGAGCAGCGCGTGCTGCGCGAGGTGTTCGAACGCGACGTGCGCGGCCCGGTGACGCGCGAGTTCAAGGAAGCGATCGGGCTGAAGGATTGATCGCGGGAGGCTCGCGCCTTCAGTGGTGCACGCCCGGCGCCTCGTGGCCGGTCATCTCGACCCACTTGTCGTAGCTCGAGTGGAACACCAAGGGCTTGCGCGCGATCTCGTCGCCGCCGCCCGACAAGTCGAGCACCTT
>JADYYP010000057.1 GCA_020853575.1 Planctomycetota bacterium | reverse complement strand
ACCAACGAACTGGGATATCTTCTGCATGGTGGACCGTCTTCCTTGCGGCTCTGTGCCGCTTCTGTTGACCACGGACGCAGCGTAATCCGCGTGTTCAGGAAGCTCGGTCCACCCATCCTGTTTGAGCGGTCCCCGCGCGAGCGCCGCAGATTCCGGGGTCGACGTTTTCGAAAGCGTCGGCCCCGCGGCCTTTTCTGGTGGATCGGGTTCGGGCCTGGATGGAGGCGCCTCGGCCGCGCGCGACAGCTGCGGCGGCAAGCGCGGCAGAGAGTGGCGCGCAACGACTCGCGCCGTCACAATCTCCGCCCGCTCTGGTCACCCACTTGGATCCGCGACGCCCCGACGAGTTGCTGCGCGCCGTTCTCGACGGCCGAGCCGGCGTCGAAGTCACGTCGCACGTCCTGGCGAGCCCGGTGCGACGCGCGCGCTGCGCCCGCATGCTCGACGCGCGCCGCTGCTCAACCCGGCTGGATGGCCTTGGCTTCGATTTCGGCGTGCGCCGCGCCGCGCCCCCTATCCACGCGCTCGCGGCCGCTCTGCGGACGAGCGCGAGCCCCGAGACCCCCACGACCGTCCTCGCATGAAGCCCAACGAAGAACTCGCCCCGACTGCCTGGCTCGCGCTCGAAAACGGTGTGGTGCTTCCCGGCCGCGCATGTGGAGCCGAAGGCGAGAAGAGCGGCGACTTGGTGTTCAACACGGCGATGACCGGGTACCACGAGATCCTGACCGACCCGTCGTACTTCGGTCAGGTGGTCGTGATGACCTATCCGCTGATCGGCAACTACGGCGTGGCCGCGGAGGACGACGAGAGCGCGGCGGCGTGGCCCGAGGCGTTCGTGATCAAGGAAATGAGCTCGATCCCGAGCAATCGGCGCGCGACGAGTTCGCTGCCCGACTGGCTCGCCGCGAAAGGTGTGGTCGCGATCGAGGGCATCGACACGCGCAAGCTCACCAAGCTCATCCGCGAGAGCGGGTGCCTCAAGTGCGTGGTGTCCACGGTCGACTCCGATCCGGCGTCATTGGTCGCCAAGGCCAGGAAGTCGCTCTCGACCGACCACCGCGATCTCGCGCGCCTCGTGACCTGCAAGGCGCCCTACGAGTGGAATCTGGGCTACGACGCGAGCTATCCCACGCTGCTCGACACTCCCGGCGGCAAGCGCTTCCGCTGCGTCGCCTACGACTTCGGCGCCAAGCGCAACATCATGCGCAGCTTGGTGCACGCGGGATTCGACGTGACCGTGGTGCCGGCGACCACCAAGGCGAGCGAGGTCCTGGCGCTCGAGCCCGACGCGATCTTCCTCTCCAACGGCCCGGGCGACCCGGCTCCGGTGTGCGCGATTCCCGAGATCGCCAACTTGGTCGGCCAGCGGCCGATGTTCGGCATCTGCCTGGGCCACCAGATCCTGAGCATCGTGTTCGGCGCGAAGACGCACAAGATGCCCTTCGGTCACCACGGAGCGAATCACCCCGTGCGAGACATCGTCACCGGGCGCGTCGAGATCACCTCGCAGAATCACTCGTTCGCCGTCGACCCGAAGACGCTGCCGAGCGCAGTCGAGCTCACGCACATCAACCTCAACGACCAGACCGTCGAGGGCATGCGGCACACCAAGGCCAAGGTGTTCTCGGTGCAGTACCACCCGGAGGCGGCGCCGGGCCCGCTCGACAGCTCGCATCTCTTCATGCGCTTCCGCGAGCTCGTCGCGGGCTGAAGTGCCCCCGGATCAGGGTTTCGCATTCTTGCGCACGCCACGGAGCGTCGCGCCGAAGAGCTCGTCGAAGGGCGCGTGCGCATGGCACTCGAGACATGCGGCCGGCCGACCGAGTTGCGTCACCTCACCCTCCGGGGTGAGCGACGCGTAGCGCCACGCGTCGTCGATGCGCTCCATCACGTGGATCCCGGTGAGCGCACCCGCGCGCACCCAGCCGCGCGGTGTCTGCAGCGCGTCCGCCGGCGGGCGGCCAGGGCCCGGCATGACCAGCGGTTCGAGCGCGTGCGCTTCGAGCACGAGCACCTGATCGCGCTGCGGCGCGCCGCTCTCGAGTCCCCGATAGGCGGCCGCATCGCGGGCGAACACGTAGAGCAGCTGACCAGCGTGTGCCGAGTCGCCGGCGGCACTGCCGTAGAGCGGGGGCGACCCGCCGCCTGCCCCGGGCCCCTGGTTGGAGGCCCCGAGCGGACTGGGCTCGAGTGGCATCCAGGTGCGGTAGTCGGCTGCGATGGCGCGCAGATGTCTGGTCAGCTCGTCGAGCGAGCTGCTCTCGGCGCGGCGCTCGACCCGCGGCTCGAAAGCACAGGATGAGGCAAGCCCGGCGGCACACACAGCGGCAGTTCGCAGGTTCATCGATCTTCGCGGCTCCAGCGGACACGCTCGAGGTGCACGGCAAGCCGAGCCGCACGCGCCGGTCACGCCTTCTCGTCGCGCGCGGTGCTCGGAAGTCACAAACGCCGGCCTCGCCCTGGCGAGGGCTTCGGCGCTTGCTAGCTTGGGCCACGTTGGATGCGTCGTTGCCCCAGCAGCGCGGTCGCGCTGCGCTCGTCGAGTACGCGGCGTCTCCGCTGGCACTCGTCCTCGTGCTCGCCGTGGTCACGGCCACTCGCCTCGTCATCGCGTGGAGCTCGCAGAACCACGTGCACAGCGACGAGGCGATCATCGGCTTGATGGCCAAGCACATCTCCGACGGGCGTGTCTGGCCGCTCTACATGTACGGGCAAACCTACGCCTCGGCGGCGAGCTGGGAGGCCTACTGCGCGGCTCCGGTCTTCGCGCTGTTCGGTCCGGGCGTGTTGCAACTCAAGTCCTGCGTCGTGCTGTTGTCGAGCGCGTCATTGGCGGCCGCGTGGCTCGTCGCGCGGCGCATGTTCGGTGGCGCGACGGCCTTGGGCGCGCTGGTCTTGCTCGCGACGACTCCGGCGCTCGCGCGTTGGCCCTATCAAGTCACAGGCTACTCGTTCTTCTTCTTGGGGTTGCCGATCGTGCTGTGGTCGGCGCTGCGAGTGGCGGATGCGACGCGTCGTCCGGCCCGAGCCGCATTCGTGTTCGGCGCGTGCAGCGGGCTCGCGGTCTGGGGGCTCGAGCTCGCCTTTCCGGTGTGCGCCGTGCTCGCGCTGTTGCTCGTGCTGCGCGGCAGCCTGCGCGGTCGCGGACTCGTCGCGGGAGTCGCGGGAGCACTCCTGGGCTACGCACCAGCGATCGCCTTCAACCTGACCCACGACTTCGCGAATTGGCGCGCGGTCTTCGGCGAAAAGCTGCGCCCCGGGCGCTCGGAGCACTCGTTCGGCGCATCGCTGCCGCTCGACGTGCTCGCGCGCGAGCTGCCGCGCGGATTCGGGACCGACACGACCCTGTGGTTCGTCGAGCACGCGTCGTGGATCGGATGGACGGCCTACGTCCTGTGCGCGTCGGTCGTCGTCATCGCGCTGGTGCCGCTCGCGCGTCGGCCGCTCGAAACTCTGCGCGCGTGGCGCAGCGAGGCGCGGATCGGGGAGCGCCAGTGCGAGCTCGTGCTCCTCGCATGCACGGCGGCGTGCTTCGCCGTGTACCTGGCTCCCTCCGAGCGTGTGCCGACCTACTTGCTCGGCGCCATGGTGTTCCTCGCCCTGCTCGCGGCGCATGTGATCGGACGCAGCTGGCGCTCCGGGCGCGTCGCCGGGCGCATCGCGGCCGCGACGCTCGGCCTTGGATTCGCGCTCACCCACTTGGCAGCTCAAGTGCACGTGGCCTCGAGCGATCACGTCGACACCTTGCTCTTCAGCGGCGAGAAGGCGCACATGGGCCAGCTGCCCGCGGCCGACATCGAGGCCGTGCAGCGCACTCTCACTGAGCGCGGCATCCGCTCGGTCTGGACCACGCCGTCGTTCGTTTACCCGCTGATCTTCGAGAGCGACGAGACACTCGGTGTGTCGGGTTCCTGGATCGGATGGACCGTCAACGTGTACCCGAGCTCGATCCCGGCGCCGGTTCCACGCAGCGACGAGCTCCAAGCGTTCGTGGTCGAAGCCGACT
Source organism: Planctomycetota bacterium (assembly GCA_020853575.1). Classification (GTDB taxonomy): domain Bacteria; phylum Planctomycetota; class UBA1135; order UBA1135; genus F1-120-MAGs118. Next base: position 75,766 of record JADYYP010000057.1, on the reverse strand, counting down.
CGCCCTATCGGCCGCGTGCGCGCCAGCTGTGCCGCGACATCAGCGGGCGCCCGCCCAGTGTCGTGCTCTGCGGCCAACTCGTGGTCTTGATCGAGGACCGCGGCGCGCTGGCTGCTCCGCGCTGAGAGCGTGAGAGCGTGAGAGCGTGAGAGCATTCGACGCCACGATCCGCGGATGCGTGTGCCCGGGATTCGCTCACGGACTCGAACGTCGAAGCACTGGCTTGCGCGGCTCGCGGACCCGACCCGTCCACAGGCTCCGGGGCTCGTGAAGAGACGAGATTGCGAGCGCTAGGGGTGCCGGAAATCGAGGCCTGAGTTCCGCGCGTCCCGTGAGCTCCGCGCGTCACAGCAGTGACGACGGATCGACGTCGATCACCGGACGGAGCCTGGTGGTTGCCTCGGCCGTTTCGCGCAGCGCCGCAAGCGTCGCTTGGATCGTGGAGGCGTCGTGCGGGAGCTTGAGCAGCGTGTGCTGGCGATGGCGCTCTCGCACCAATGCGATCGGAGCGGGAGCGGGCCCGAGCGTGACCACCGGGCGTCCGGCGAGCCGCTCGCGCAGCGCCTCGGTGAACTCCCGCGCGGTGTCGACGGCGGCGCGCTCGCTGGCGTCCTCGAACAGCACGCGCACCAAGCGGCCGAAGGGCGGATAGCCCAGCTCGGCGCGCAACTCGCACTCCTGCTCCGCGAAGCGCTCGAAGTCGTGCGCGGCCGCGGCGCGGATGGCGGGGTGCTCGGGCGACATGGTCTGCACCACGATGCGCCCGGGCAACTCACCGCGGCCGGCCCGGCCCGCGACTTGGCTGATCAGCTGATGCGTGCGTTCAGCGGCGCGGAAGTCCGGCAGGTGCAGCGCTCCATCGGCCGAAACGATGCCCACCAAGGTCACCCGCGGGAAGTCGAGCCCCTTGGCGATCATCTGCGTCCCGACCAGCACGTCGACCTCGCCCGCGCCGAAGGCCGCGAGCGTGGCCTCGTAGTCCTCGCGCCGTTTCATGGTGTCCGAGTCCATGCGCCGCACGCGCGCACCGGGCGCGACGCGTGCGATCTCGAGCTCGATGCGCTCCGAGCCGGCACCGACGTAGCGCAATCCAGGCTTGGTGCAAGTCGGGCAGGCCTTCGGCGCGGGGAGCTCCTCGCAGCACGAGTGGCACACCACGCGCTGGATGCGCTGATGCCAGGCCAGGGCGACATCGCAACGCGCGCAACGCAGCGTTTCCTTGCAGCCGGAGCACCACAGAACGGGCGCGAAACCGCGGCGATTCTGGAACAGAATCGCCTGCTCGCGGCGCGCCAGGGTCTCGCCCAAGAGCACCAGCAAGCGGCGCGAGAAGAGCTTGTGGCCCGTGGGACCGATGGGCTCGGAGCGCACGTCGACCACCTCGATCGGAGGGAATCCGTGGCCGCTGATGCGCACCGGCATCGAGAGGCGCGTCAGCCTCCCCTCGCGCGCCGCTTGCCAGGACTCGAGCGAGGGTGTCGCCGAACCGAGCACGCAGATCGCGTGCGCGCCGCGCGCGCGCTCCACCGCCACGTCGCGCGCGTGGTAGCGCGGCGTGGAGCCCTGCTTGAACGACGGCTCGTGCTCTTCGTCGACGACGATCACCCCCAGGTCGGCGATCGGAGCGAAGATCGCCGAGCGCGCACCGACCACCACGCGCGCCTCGCCGCGCTGCAAGCGCTTCCACATCCGGAAACGCTGCGCGTCGGTCATCCGTGAATGGAGCACGGCCACGTTCTCGAAGCGCGAGCGGAACCAGCCGACGGTTTGCGGTGTAAGCGCGATCTCCGGCACGAGCACGATCGCTCCGCGCCCGAGCTGGAGCGCGCGCTCGATCAGCGCCAGGTAGACCTCGGTCTTGCCGCTGCCGGTGACCCCTTGGAGCAAGAAGGCGCGGTGCTGCTTGCGCTCGAGCGCGGCCTGCATCACCGCCAGCGCTTCGCGCTGCATCTCGTGCAAACGCTCGGGTCGGCTGCGCTCGACGCGCGAGGTCTCGAGCTCGCCCGCGCCGGCCTCCACGCGCTCGAGGCGGATCCAGCCGCGGCGCTGCAACGAGCGAGCGGCCGAGTCGGAGAGGTTGAGCTGACGGCACAGCTCGCGCAGCTCGATCGCGCCGTCGAGTTCGAGCAGCGTGCGCAACACGCGGTACTGCTTGGGCTGCGAGCTCTCGATCTCGGCCAGCTCACGCTGGCCCACGCCGCTGGCGACCGAAGCCACGATCACTTTGGCGCTTTCCGTCTCGCGCTTGAGCGCGGCCGGCAGCACGGCGTGCAACGCCTCGCCCCAGGCGCAGGCGTAGCGCTCGGCAATCCAGCGCGTCAGCTCGAGCAGCTCGCTCCCGACCAGCGGTTCGTCGTCGAGCAAGGCCGCCAGCGGGCGCACCTGGTCGAGCTCGCACCTCGTGCTGGTCGAGGTCACGACACCCACCTCGCGCATGCGACCGAACGGCACGGCGACACGCACCCCGGGCACGACGCGCGGCGCCAGATCGCTGGGCACCGAGTAGGTGAACTCGACCGCCACCGGCCGGTTGAGCGCGACCTGCGCGTAGAGCTCCGCACGCGGCGCTCGCACGGGCTCGATGTCGAACAACATCGGCGCCCGCGCGTTGGGATTCGACGCGCGCGACACGGTCCGCTCCCCTAGGGGCACGCGCAGGGCGTGGCCTTGCAGCGCGGGCAACCGCTCGCGTACTTCTTGCGCACCGCCTGTTCGAGATCGACGTGCGCCATCGAGGCCAAGGTCGCCAGCCACGCGAACACGTCGGCGAATTCGCCCTCGAGCTCGTCCTGGCGATTGCGGCGCAGCGCGCGCGTGAGCTCGCCCACCTCCTCGCAGAACCACATGTGCGTGCCGGAAAGTCCGCGCGCGGAGTCGCGTTCGAAGTAGATGCGCTCGATCAGCTTTTGGAATTCGGCGACGTGCATGGTGGGGCTCCGCGTGGGTGCTCGATTCAAGCGCGCGAGAGGGTGACGATCGAGACGTCACGCGCCAGCCCGGACTCGCCGCGGTACTGCTCCAGCGCCTCGCGCAGCTTGGCCAGGAAGCTCTCGGTCGGGAGCGCGCCGAAGCGCATCACCAGCGCATATAGCGCCTTCTCGCCGAGCTCCTCGCCGGCGTCGTTGGTGATCGAAACCGCGCCCGAATTGACCAACACCAAGCGATCACCGGGGTCGACCGGTGCCTTGGTGATCTCGAGCTTGCCGTCGAACACCGGCCCCTTGTCGAATCCCAGGGCGATGCCCTCGGGGTGGATCAGGCGCACCTTCTTGTCGGCCCCCGTGAAGCGGATCAGCGGCAGCTTGTGGCCCGTGCAAGCCACGCTGGCGATGCCCTCGCGTGGATCGACCAGAGCGTAGATCGAGGTCACCGCCATGCCGCGACGCACGTCGCGCGCGAGCTGCTTGTTGGCTTCCTGCAGCGCGCTCTTGAGATCGCCGCCGCCGGTGAGCTTGGCGCGCAAGTACGAGCGCGCGGTCGCACCCACGAGCGCGCCGGGCAGGCCTTTTCCGCTGACCTCGCACACCAGCAGCCCGACGCCGTCCCGGCCCTGCGGCCCGATCTCGATGAAGTCGTGGAAGTCGCCGCCGAGCGCCGCCGAGCTCAGGTGCAACTGTCCGACCTCGTAGCCCTCGAACTTGGGCGTCGACTGCGGCAGCAGCTGCTCGCGCACTTCGGTCGCGACCTCGACCTCGCGCTGGCGCACCTGCAACTCGACTTCGTTCTCGCGCGCCTCCGACAGGCTCTTGGTCATGCGGTCGATGGCGCGCGCCAAGGTCCCGATCTCGCCGCCGGTGTGGGCGTGCGTGCGGTGCCCGAGGTCGCCGGTCGAGATCTGGCGCACGTCGTTGACGATTTGGGTGATCGGGCTCGAGACCTGATTGGCGACCATGAACGAGACGATCACGCCCACCAGGATCACCGCGAAGGTGGCGCCCACGATCAAGCCCAGCATGCTGCGGTCGCTGACCTCGCTGGAATCGGGCAGCAGCAAGAACACCGGCGGCTGATCCTCCTTGACCTGGTACTTGAAGATCAATCCGTGGTGGCGCTCTTCGCCGTACTCGACCTCGGCCTGGATCACCGCGCCGTTGGCGTGCTCCGTCGCTTGCCCGGTCTGCTTCCAGAAATCCTGGGCGGAGAGCTCGCGGTACCTGGCCTCGCGCTGCTCACGGCTCGACTTGAGCGTCTCCTTCAGTCCCAGTTGGAAGGCACTGAACGCCTTGCGCACGCGCTCGTATTCGCGCTGGTTCTCGAGCGCGGGGAAGTCCTTGACGGCCTGGGCGGCGTCCTTGCCGAGTTGCTGCTCGAGGTCGAAGAACACCTCGCGCTCGGCGCGCACGCGCTGGCGCTCGATCTCGCGCAAAGTCTGCGGCGCGGTCAGCTGCACGGTGTCGAGCAGCGTCTGCTGCTGCACGTTGGCGCCGACTTGACGCACGGTCTGGTACAGCAGGAAGCCGGCGCCGGAGGAGACCAACGTCAGCGCGATCGCCATCGAGAGCGTGAAGCGCGCCCAGATCGGCAGACCGGCGCTGGACTTGTCGTCGTCTCGTTGTCGCTTGCGCGCAGCCATCGCTCAGCTCCCCACGGTCCACGGCACAGGGATCAACAATCGCGCGGGCAGCATCACCAACACGAGGCCGTAGGCGCCGGCGACCACGTCGTCGAGCAAGATGCCATCGCCACCCGGGATGTGCTCCATCTTGCGCGCGAGCTTGGGCTTGATCACGTCGAAGAAGCGGAACACGAAGAACGCCACGGCCAACGCGGTGTAGGACGGCCCGCCGAGCCAGGCCACGGTGATCAAGTAGCCGATGACCTCGTCGAGCACGAAGATCCCCGGGTCCTTCTCGCCTGCGTAGCGCTCGGCCCAATCACCCAGCGAGCGCCCGAGGAGATACAGCACGGCCGCGGCGGCCATGCTCCAGGCCAGGTAGTGCTCTTGGTCGCGCAACGCCCAAGCGATCGCCACGCCGCCGAGCGTTCCGACCGTGCCCGGCGCGAATGGAGAGCAGCCCAGGTAGCCACAGGAGACGATTCCGAGCTTCAGCCAGTTCATGCGTCGAGTGAGCGTCAGCGCGCCCCACCTGCGAAGAGCTTGCGAGCCTTGTAGACGTAGGAAAAGCCCGAACCGACGGAAGTGATCAAAGTCAGCGCGACCGTGATCCACGCCAATTGACGCCAGAAGCTGCGCGCCGTGTCGCCCATTTCGAAGGCCACCAGGCCGATCGGGATCGCCACCGCCCAGCACTGCACGAGCATCTTGATCTTGCCGAACCAATCGGCCGGAAAGGCCTGGCCCATGCTCTCGACGTAGCCGCGGACGCCGGTGACCAGGAACTCGCGGCTCAACACCACCACCACCAGCCAGGGCGGGAAGAACTCGCGCGACCAGGGCAGCACGACCAGGAAGATCATCGCGCCCATCACCAGCACCTTGTCGACGAAGGGATCGGCGATGCGACCAAACGCCGTGATCAGGTTGCCGCGGCGCGCCAGCCAGCCGTCGAGGATGTCCGAGAGCGCGACCGCCAGGAACAACCAGAAGGCGACCAGCATCGGCGTGCGGTCTCGCTCCGCCGCGCTGGGCTCGAAATCGCCGTAGCGCGCGAGCACCACGAACAACGCGGCCGCGCCCGCGAAACGCAGTGCCGTGATGCGGTTCGGCCAGTGCGCGAAGACTCCCGCCATCAGCCCGCGACCCTCGGCCCGACCAAATTGAAGTCGGCATCGACGCTCTCGACGCGCATTTGCACGCGCGAGCCGACCGCCAGCTTCTTGCCTTGGACGTGTGCCACCAGATCGACTTCGGGCGCGTCCATGGAAGGGCGAGCCACGTTGGGCGCGCCGCGCTTGGGTGCGCTCTCGTCGATCAGCACCTCGAGCTCGCGACCGATCCAGGCGCGTTGCGAGGCCGCCAGCACCGCATCGCGCGCGGCGAGCACCGCCTTGTGGCGCGCCTTGGCTTCCTTGGCTCCGACGCGGCCTTCGAGCTCGAAGCCCGGCGTGCCCTCCTCGGGCGAATAGGTGAACGCGCCCAGGCGACCGAGCTCGTAGCCGCGGATGAACTCGAGCAACTCCTCGACATCGCGCTCGGTCTCGCCGGGAAAGCCGACCAACAGGGTCGTGCGCAGCGTGATGTTCGGCACTTCCTGGCGCAGGCGGTCGAGCAGCTTGCGCACCTGATCTCCGCTCCCGGCGCGGCGCATGGCGCGCAGGACGTTGGTGGAGATGTGCTGCACCGGGATGTCGAGGTAAGGCACGACGCGCGGATGTCCGGCGAGCAGCTTGGTCAGCGCCCACGGGAAACGATTGGGGTAGGCGTACATCACGCGCACCCGGTGATCGCCCTCGAGCTCGGCCAAGGGCTCGATCAGATCCGGCAGCTCGAGCCCCAGATCGCGGCCCCAGGCCGTCGAATCCTCGGCGACGATGACCAGCTCCTTCACTCCGGCGGCGATCAGCTCGCGCGCCTCGTCGAGCACGTCGTCCGGGCGCTTGGAGCGGTGTGGACCGCGGATGGCCGGGATCGCGCAGAACGAGCAGGTGTGGTCGCAGCCGTGGCTGATGCGCAGGTAGGCATAGGAACCCGGCGTGGCCAAGAGCCGCGCCGAATCGCGCTTGGCTTCGCGCAAGCCTCCGCCCGCGAGATAGCGCGGTACTTTTTCGCCCGCGGCGAGGCGCGCGATGCCCTTGGCGAGCTGCGCGCCGTCGGAGATCTCGGCGAAGATGTCGACCAGCGGGAACTTGCCCTCGAGCTCGCGTTGGAAGCGCTGCACGAGACAGCCGGCGACGACCACGCGCGCGATCTCGCCGCGCTTCTTCTTGGCACACAAGCGCCGGATCTGTCCCTCGGACTCCTCGCGCGCCGGACCGATGAACGAGCAGGTGTTGAGCACGACCGTGTCGGCCTGCTCGGCATCGCCCGAAACCACCAGGCCTTCCTCCGCCATGCGGCCGAGGATCAACTCGGAGTCGATCAGATTCCTCGCGCAACCGAGGTGGACCAGCGCAACGACGTGGGGCGGACGCAAGGGAGGCGGATGGAAAGTGGCACGCGAGCGGCACGGCACGGCCGGCGGACGCGCCGACTCGCCACCCCACCGCGGGCGCGACCAAGGGCGCAGGATATCTCGCGGAGCGAGCGGGCCGAACGTCCCGCAGCGGCGAATCTCGCGCGCTGGCGGAAGCTGGCCTCCTGGGACCGGCGCTGCGGCCCTTGACCTGGGTCAAGGAGTCCCACGCCACGAGTTGCGATGACACGCGCTGGCCGCGCGACGTCGCGCACGGCCCAACCCCCTCACCGCGAGAGTCCCCAGATGAACCTCGTCCTGTGTGCCCTGCTGTCGATCCTCCCCCAAACCGCGGCGCCCGCAGCGGCCCCGGCGCAGAGCGCGCTCCCGCGACCGCCGATCCTCGCCGAGCTCAGCCCGGAGTCGCGGCTGTGCATCAAGTGCCACCGCCAAGAGCAGCCCGCGCTGTACCAGCAGTGGGGCTCGAGCAAGCACTACCGCGGCAACGTCGGTTGCTACGAGTGCCACCGCGCCACCGAAGGCGAGCCCGACGCCTTCGAACACCTTGGCGTGTACATCTCGACCATCGTCAGCCCGCGCGACTGCGCGCGCTGCCACGAGCGCGAGGTGGCCGAGTTCGAGAGCTCGCACCACGCCAAGGGCGGACGCATCCTGGGCTCGCTCGACAACACGCTGGCCGAGGTCGTCGAGGGCAACAACCGCATGGTGACCGACGCCTTCCCCCACGGCATCTCGGCCGCGGCGGTCAACGGCTGCTGGCAATGCCACGGCACCGAGATCAAGGTGCTGCCCGACGGTCGGCTCGACCCCGCCACCTGGCCCAACAGCGGCATCGGCCGCATCAACCCCGACGGATCCGAAGGCTCGTGCTCGGCCTGCCACCAGCGCCACGAGTTCTCCGCCGCTCAGGCGCGTCACCCCGACACCTGCGGCAAGTGCCACCTCGGCCCCGACCACCCGCAGAAGGAGATCTACGAGGAGTCCAAGCACGGCATCTCGTTCTTCGCGAACGTCGAGCACATGAACCTCGACAGCGAGAAGTGGATCGCCGGCGAGGACTACTTCCACGCACCGACCTGCGCGACCTGCCACATGTCGGCCACCAAGACGCAGCGCGTCACGCACGACATCGGCATGCGCATCAGTTGGAACAACCGGCCGGCGCTCTCGGTGCGCCCCGAGGTGTCCGACGCCAAGATGGGCTTGCCCGGCAAGGACATCCCCTGGGACAAGCGCCGCGCCAACATGCAGGACGTCTGCCTGGCCTGCCACAACAAGGGTTGGACCGAGAACTTCTACGTGCAGTACGACTCGCTGATCGACCTCTACAACGAGAAGTACGCCAAGCCCGGGCTGGCCTTGTACGAGCTCGCCAAGCCCTTGAAGAAACCCGTCGAGTTCTCCAACCCCATCGACTTCACCTGGTTCGAGCTGTGGCACCACGAGGGTCGCCGCGCTCGCCACGCGGTGTCGATGATGGGGCCCGACTACACGCACTGGCACGGCACCTACGAGTTGGCTCGGAACTTCTATTCCAAGTACGTGCCCGAGCTCGAGGAGCTGATCGAGAAGGGCCAACACTCCGCGGATCCGGCCAAGCTCGAGGCCGCGAAGAAACTGCGCGCCAAGCTGGACGAGGTGCTCAACTCCGCCGACCACCGCTGGTACCTCGACAAGATGGATCCCGAAGAGTCCGCGCGCCGCGCCAAGGCCGCCGAGGAGTTCCGCAAGCGCTACCAGAAGTAGCTCGCGCTCGACCGGCACGCGCCTCCGGCGGACTGCACGCGGTCCGGCGGAGGCGCTATTTCATTACCGCACGGGCGCAGCACGCCGCGTGAGCCGGCTCGCGAGCGGCGTGGGGCACGGCGGCGGTCGCCTAGGAACTCGCAATGCCGATTCCCGCCTCGCGAAACCGCGCTAACCTGGAGGGGAGCGCTGCGAGCGAACCGCGCTTCGACTCACGCGCTCCGCTCACCCGCCTTCGAGCCCCCCCCCAACACACACCTTCAAGACACCATGCGCTTGTTCCTGCCCCTCGTGTCCGCGGCCGCGGTTGCGCTGCCGACCTTCGCTCTGCTCGACGAGAATCAAAGCCCGTTCTGCAACGACGGCGGCACGATCAGCGTGCCCTGCCAAGGCGCAACCACGACGGTGACGCTTTCGACCGACGCCTACGATCCCGATGGCGATCCGCTGACCTATCAGTGGCTGGCGTGCCCCGGCGCGTTCCTCACCGATCCGACGTCGCCGACGACGGACTTGATCCTCGACACCTACGACAGCTGCAACGTCAACTGCGGCGTGCGACTGCGGCTGACCGACCCGTTCGGCGCGCACTATGTCTGCCGCCTGTACGTCGCGGTGACGCCGGGAGTCGAGGGTTGCACCCCGGGCTTCTGGAAGAACCACGCCCAGGCCTGGCACGACTCAGGTTTCCTGCCGATCGACGATTTCGACGTCGTGTTCGGTGTCGACGCCTTCTCGCCCAACCGCACGCTGATGCAGGCGCTGTGGTCGGGCGGCGGTGGCATCAACAAGCTCGCACGCCACGGCACGGCCGCTCTGCTCAACGCGGCCGATGTCGACGTGCATTTCGCGCTCTCCCAGGGCGAAGTGATCGACCTGGTCCACGACGCGATCGTGAACAAGCAGTACGAGCCGCTCGCGACCCAGCTCGACCTGCTCAACAACGGCGGCTGCCCCCAGAGCTCCACGAACTACTAGGGCGCTCCCCGGACACGACGAGGGCCGGCGGGATTCCAGGATCCCGGCGGCCTTCGGCATTTTCGTCGCACTCCGCGAACACTCCAGGGCCACGCCGCGAAGGAACTCGCATTTCACTCAAGCAGCACCGGGACAGCCGCCGAAAGCCAGCCCGCGCTCGGGCTCGCCACCGCGGGCCAGCGCGGTTGGACAGCGGGGGTTTCGGGGTGAAGACACACGTTCTACGGCCACTTTCGTGGGCATTGCCCGGCGCGCGGCGCACGCGCCGGCGAGGCTTCACGCTGCTCGAGCTGATGATCGCAGCCTCGGCGCTGCTGGTCGCGATGCTGGGCTTCAGCCAAGCGTTGATCATGGCCACGCGCACGCAGACCTTGACGCGCGAGAAGACGGTCGCGACCGAGGCCTGCCGGCGGCAGATCGAGCTGATCCGCTCCAACGCCTTCCAGTACATCTTCCGGCGCTTCAACACCGTCGGCACCGACGACGTCGCCGGCGCCAATACCGACCCGGGCAGCGGCTTCGCGATCCCCGGCCTCGATCCGGTGCCGGGCGAGGACGCCTTCGTGGGCGAGATCGTGTTCCCGGTCGATACCGATGCTCCGGGCATGTTGCGCGAGGACGTCACCGACTCTTCGATGGCCATGCCGCGCGACCTCAACCTGGACGGCGTGATCGACGGCGCCGACCACGCCGCGGACTACGCGTTGATCCCGGTCTTGGTGCGCGCGCGCTGGCGCGGCGTCGCCGGCCCGGCGCAGGTGTCGCTCTTGACCTTCATCGGAGACGAACAGTGAGAACCTCTCGCAAGGGCTTCACCCTGATCGAAATGACCGTCGCCACAGGACTGCTGGGCGTGGTCATGGGATCGGCGCTGATGATGACCGTCGCTGGCCGCTCGGCGTTCGAGGAGGCCGCGCAACGCCAGCAAGCGGAATCGACCGTGCGGCGCGCGCTCGAGCGCGTGGTGCTCGAGATGCAATGGGCCGAGTCCGACGGACTCTCCCCCGACTGCTCCGCGGGTTCGCCGACAGTGACGTTCCAGCCCTTGGTCGGAGTCGCCGGTGGTGCCGCCGTGTGGGGCGACAGCCGGCGCATCGCGCGCGTCGCCAGTGCAAACGACGCCGACGACGGGCTCGACAACGACGGCGACGGCGTGATCGACGAGGGCGACTTGGTGATGACCATCGACCCCGGCGGACCGGACGAGTTTTCGGTGACGCTGTGCACGCAGGTCACGGAAATGGCCCCGGGCGAGACGCTCAACGGCATCGACGACGACGGCAACGGCGTCATCGACGAGCGCGGCTTCAACGTCGAAGCGCTGGGCAACTTGATCACGCTGCGCCTGAGTGTGGCGCAGCCCACGAGCGGCAACACGGTCACGATGTCGTCGATCACGACGTCGATCACGTTGAGGAACTGAGGGTGAACTCCATGGATGCGGCGGCGAAAGAACGGCGTGGCAGTGCGCTGGTGATGAGCCTGGTGTGCGTGGGCGCACTGGCCAGCGTCTCGGTGGTGATGGTGGCGATCAGCTCGGCCGCGATGAACGAGCAACGCGCGGCGACGGAGCGCGTCAACGTCGAGTACCTGGCCCAAGCAGGTCTCGAGGTCGGCCTGGCCGCGGTCCGTGCGGGCGGGGTCGGGTCGCTGGGTTCGCAGAGCCAGCCGGTCGCGTCGGAGAGCGGGACCTTCTGGGTCGCCGCCGACGACTCGACGCCGGGGATGAAGGTCCTGACGGCCACCGCGCGCGACGATCGCACCGCGGCCGGCCTGGAACTCACGCTGCGCCAGGTCTCGACCAGCCAGTGGCGCTACGCCGCGTTCGGGGACCTGTCGCTGCACATCGACAGCAATGCGCGTGTCGACAGCTACAGCTCGCACGCGACCAGCTACGCGGCCCAAGCGGTCAACGGCGCGGGCTCGGACCAGCACGCGAACTCCGACGGCGACGTCGGCTCGAACGGCAACATCACCATGGACCAGAACTCCAAGGTGTGGGGCGACGCGGCCTGCGGGCACGAGTCGACGATCAGCATCCTGGTCAACGCCTTCGTCACCGGCTCGACCACGCCGGCGTCCGAGCCGATGGCGCTCGATCCCATCGTCGTGCCGGCCTACGCCAGCGCGGGCAACAAGACGATCACGGCCAACACCACGATCGCCGCGGGCGACTACTACTGGCCGAACTTCATCTGCAACAACAACAAGACGGTCACGCTCACCGGACCGTCGAACATCGTCGTCAACAACTTCACGCTGCGCGCGGGGGCTTCGTTCGTGGTCGACCCCACGAGCGGCCCCGTGAACTTGTACGTCATCGACAACTTCGTGCTGAACTCCAACTCGCAGCTGTACTCGACGCGCTACTACCCCGGTGACCTGCGGGTGAACTTGGTCAGCGACAACATCGCCGACCCGGACGTCGCGATCGTGCTCGACACGATCGACTTCGCCTCCAACACCAAGATGTGGGGAGCGCTGTACGCGCCCAACGCGCTGGTGAACATCGACAGCAATTTCGAGCTGTTCGGGTCGTTGATCGCGCGCCAGGTCGACCTCGACAGCAACGGCTTCATCCACTTCGACGAGGACCTGGCGGCGGACATGGGCTCGCTGACGTTCGAGTGGCAGAAGGTGGCCTGCCGCAAGGTGGCGTGTGACTGAGGGTCCGCGGATCCGAGGCTCTTGGTCGAGTCTGCTGCGGGCGCTCTCGTGCGTCGCGGCAGGCTCGCTCGTTTGGGCCACGCCTCAGGATCCTTTGCCTTCACCCGAAACGCCGCAGCCGGCGCCCGTCGCGCGACCGATCGACTCGACCCCCGAGCGCGCCAAGGCCTTCGAGATCCTGCGGCGCGCGCGCAAGGACCGTGCGCTGGGCGCGGAGGTCTTCGCCGCCGAGCTGCGCGGCCTGGGCCCGGACGTGATCGAGCCCTTGCTCGACGTGCTGTTCGCGCACGAGGTCCCACCCGTTCAGCCCGACGAGACCCATCAAACGCTGAGCATCGAGCAGCGCGAGATCCTGCTCGCGACGCTTTCGAGCTTCCACGCTGCGCGCACCCTGCATTCCGCCGAGCTCCGGCTCGCGGCACAGCCGAGCGCCGTCGCGCGCGTCGCGGGCCTGTGGGTGTACTCCGCGGTCGGAGACGTTCCCGAGTTGGCGCGCGCCGTTCAGTTGGCGCACGTCGAACGCGAAACCAAGTTGCCGGCCAAGTGCGAAGAAGCCTTCCGCGCCGCCGTGACCAAGATCCTCGTGCGCAATCCGGCGGGCTTCAGCGGACTCTCGGGGCTCGTGCTGCGCGCTCCGCCGGAGCTGCACCGCCCGTTCGTGTTCGCCATCGGCGATACGCGCGATCCGCGCGGCCAAGAGACCTTCGCCAGGCTGCTGACGTTCCGCGAGGATCTGGTCGACGTCACCGTGGCGCAGTGTCGCCTGCTCGGGCCGCCGCTGGAGCCGGAGGTGCGCGAGGAGCTCGGAAGGGTGCTCGAACCATTGCTCGACTCGACCGCACCTCAGCTGTGCGCCGCAGCCTGCCGGGCCCTGGGCGAGATCGAGAACGAGAACTCGATTCCGCGCTTGATCGAGCTGCTCGAAAGCACCGAGCTGACCGTGCGCGAGAACGCACTGTGGGCTCTCAAGCGTTGCTCACGCCTCAACCTTCCGCCGCGCGCCGAGGCCTGGTCGCGCTGGTTCCGCGAGATGCAGGCGTGGTGGGACGAACGCGCGCACGGCTTGTTCGTGGATCTGCGCGACGGCCAGCGCCTGGAGCGCATGCTGGCGCTCGAGGAGCTCGGACGCGTGGCCATCTATCGCGACGAGATCACCGATCACGTCACACCCTTGCTCTCCGATGGCGACGTGCTCGTGCGCCGTCGAGCGTGCGACACGCTGCACGCGCTCGGCATGCGCTCGGCCGCGCCGGCGCTGCTCACCGCGCTCGAGGATTCGGACGGCGAGGTGCGCGCGAAGGCCCGCGGCGCGCTCGAGGCCTTGCTCGCGCGCACGCTGCCCGACGATCCGAGCGAGTGCCGGCGCCTGCTCAAGCTCTGAAGGTCGCCTCTCGAACACAGCGGGCGCGCCCGCTGTCGAGCGCGCCCGCTGCGATGCTCCTCGAGCTCGGTGGCCCGCGCTAAGGCGCGCCCGCGGTCTCGCGCCACTGATCGGCGGTCATCAAGATGTCGCGGCGCTGACCGCCCAGGTACGGGCCGATCAAGCCGGCGGCCTGGAGTTGGTCGAGCACGTCGGTGGCCTGCTTGAAGTCCATCTGGAACTCGCGCTGCAGCATCGACACCGCCACGCGATTGCGCTCGACGAACAGCAGGCCCGCCTTGAACACCGGGTCGGACACCGCGGGCTTGCGCGTGGAGCGCGACTTCGGCGCCGGCTGCGGCTCTAGCACGATCTCGCTGAGCTCGGCGACGGGCTCCGGCTCGCTCGACGTCGCGGTGCCGGGCAGCGGTGCTTCTTCTTCGCGCGCCGCGCCGGTGTCCTCGGCCGCCGCCTCGGTGAACAAGGGCGTCGCGGGTTCCGCAGGCTCCTCGTCGGCGCTCGCCTCGGGGGTCAAGTCGAAGCGCAGCTCACCATCGAGCTGCTCCTCGGTCGACTCGTCGAGCTCGCGCTCCAGCTCCTCGCCCTGCTCCTCGAGCGCCGGATCGTCGTCGGATTCGTCGTCGGACTCGTCGCGTTCGGACCGAGCCTCGTCGAACTCGCCGTCGTCTTCGAGCTCCGCCCCGAATGGAACGTCTTCGCGCTCGAGCTGCGCCGGCACCTGAGGCGCCGAGGCGGCGTTCGCCGGCGGCGGAGCTGCAGGCAGGTCGTCGAACAGGCCGCGGATCACGGGCGCGTGATGCTCCTCGGCGACAGGCGCGGAAAACGCTAGCGGGGCGTCGTCGCTGGCCGCGGGCTCGGCCGCGATCTGGGGCTCGTGCGCGAGCTGTGCTACGGGCAGATCGAGCGGAGCCTGGGTCTCGATTTCGTCGGCCACGACGCTTTCGAACAACGTCGGTGCAGCGGGCAGGGGCGCGTCGAGCGTCGCGCGCGGGGTCTCGCGCTCCAGCGGCAGCGGCCGCACGCTCGCGATGTCGGCGTCGTCGTCGAGGTCGACGGAAGCGAGGTCGACGGGGGCACCTTCGGCCGCGCGGGTCGCCATCGGCTCAGGCTGGATCTCGGTCGCGGCGCTCGGCGCGGACGCAGAGGACGCTGGCGCTTCCTTGCGCAGGGCTTCGACCAACGACAGCGGCGTGCCGTAGGCGTCGACCGGCTCCTCGAACATCGAGGGCTGCTCCCAGCTCGGCGGCGGAGGCGTGCGCGAGTAGGGTTGCGCGGAGCTCGGACCCTCGGGCGCGGCCTCCACGGAAAGCGCCGAGGCCTGCGACGCTTCTTCAGCGTGTTCCGCGGCGAGGGCTTCGACTTCCTCGCGCGGCTCGAGCTCTTCCGCCGGCGCGGCGGACGCGAGCTCGTCCTGCGCGACGGCCTTCAGCGGCTCGGGTTGTCGGGTGTGCGGCGCGGGCGTGCTCGGACGTGCAAAGACGTCATCGGAATCGCCGTCGCGCAGGGCTTCGTCAGGTCGGGCAACGCGCTGTGCGGGAGCGGCGCCGACTGAACCCACAGCTGCGTCAGCAGGTCGGTGCTGTTCGCGTGCGAGGGCGCTGCCTGATTCGCGCTGCAGGGCTGCAGCGTCACGCGGATCTCGTGCGGGCTTCGCATAGGGACTCTCGAGCGGGCGCGCGCCCTCGGGGATGCCGCCGAAACGGCGCACATCGGGCGGATAGGGAGAAGCGACGGGCGGACGCGGGGGAACGGGTTCTTGGGCGGTCGGAACTGCGGCGCGCGAAGCCGCGGGGGCGACTTCGGTGGCCTTCTTGGGTGCCGCGGGTGCGGCTCTGGGCAACAACGCCTCGGCTTCGGCGGCCGTGACGCCGTCCGCATCCGAAGGCGGCGTGACTTTCGGGTCAACGCTCTTGGAATCCGCGCGATCGCGCGCGCGCTCGGTCGGCCGCAGCCACAGGAACCACGCCGGCAAGAGCACCAATGCAACACCGACGGCCACCGCGATGATGCGGTGGAACTTCGCGGCCACCTTCCACGCGATGCCCGCGCCGAAGTCGCCGGCGAGATCGGGCACCAAGGTGCCGACCAGGATCGACAGGGTGAAGGTCGTCAGCACCAGCCCGCCCATGTGGCGCAGCACGACCAGGTCGACGCCCTTGAGCCACAGGCGCGCACCGACGGCCACCATGCCGAGCGCGGCGAAGATGCCGGCCAGCGGGCCGATGAACTCCGCCACGCCCATGTAGAACGCGGTCAACCCTCCCGAGCTGCCCTCGACCGGCTTGACCATCGACATGAACAGCATCACTGCGCTGAACAGGCCGACGAAGCACAGGAGGATGCCGAGCGCATCGCGCCCGTAATTGCGGCGTGCCGACATGTCATTCATCTTCCGCTCCCTGACTCGACGGAGCCTTTCCGTGCATTTCTTCCCATTGCTCCAGGGTCATCAAGACCTCGCGCGCCTTGCTGCCCTTGTGATCGCTGACGATGCCTGCTTCGCCCATCATGTCGAGCAAGCGTGAGGCGCGCGTGTAGCCAACGCCCAGAGCGCGCTGCAACAGGCTGGCGGAGCCGCGCTTGGACTTGAGGATCACGCGCACCGCGTCGTCCCACATCGGGTCGCTGAGCGCATCCTCGAAGCCCGTCGACTCGCCGCCCTCGCCGGGCGCGCGCGTGCCCGTCGCGACTTGCACCAGCTCTTGGTTGAAGCTCTGCGCCGAGTCCTGGCACACGAAATCGACGATCGACTGCAGCTCGTGGTCCTCGACCAAGGCGCCCTGCACGCGCTTGATGCGCGCGCTGGCGGGAGGGTTGTAGAGCATGTCGCCGCCACCCAGCAGCTTCTCGGCGCCTTGGGCGTCGAGGATCACGCGCGAGTCGACCTTGCTCGCGACTTGGAACGCGATGCGCGTCGGCAAGTTGCCCTTGATCACGCCGGTGATGACGTCGGTCGAGGGGCGTTGCGTGGCCAAGATCACGTGGATCCCGACCGCGCGCGACTTCTGCGCCAGGCGCGTGATCGCCTGCTCGGCTTCCTTCTTCGACTGCATCATCAAGTCGGCGAACTCGTCGATCACGAGCACGATGTAGGGCACGTGGCGCGGGGTGCGCTCCTCGTTCCAGTTGTCCCCCATGCGCGTCTTGAGCTCGTCCTCGCTCAGCGCGTTGTAGCCCTTGATGTTCTTGACGCCGGCGTGCTGGAAGAGCTCGTAGCGCCCCTCCATCTTCTCGACGATCCAGTTGATCACCGCCGTCGCCTGACGCATGTCGGTGACCGTCGGCAGCATCAGGTGCGGGATCTTCGCGAACATCTGCAGCTCGACCATCTTGGGGTCGACCAGGATCATCTGCACGTCGTGCGGCGAGCGCGTCATCAGGAAGCTCGCCAAGATGGTGTTGATGCACACCGACTTGCCCGAGCCGGTGGTGCCGGCGATCAGGAGGTGCGGCATCTTGGCCAGGTCTTCGACGATGCCCTGGCCCTCGGCGTCCATGCCCAGGAACAGCGGCAACGCGTAGGCCTTCTTGTCGTAGCTCTTCTGCGAGATCAGCTCGCTCATGCGCACCTTGCGACGGTGTGCGTTGGGCACTTCGATGCCGATCGTCGCCTTGCCCGGGATGGGCGCGATGATGCGCACCGACTGCGCGCGCAGCGCCGCGGCGATCTCCTGGCTGAGCTGCGTCACCTTGTTCATGCGCGTGCCCTGCGAGACCTCGAGCTCGAACAAGATCACCGTCGGACCGACCTGCGAGCCGACGACGTGGGCCTCGACGCGGAAGCTCGCCAGTGCGTGCTCCAGCTTGCGCGCTTGGTTCTCGATGTCGGCCTGGTCGAGCGCGTTGACGCGCTCCGGCGCTTCGAGCAACTCGATCGGCGGCAACTTCCAATCGCCCACCGGCGGAGTCGGCGGCTCGAAGATCATCCCCGACTGCTCGACCTTGATCGCGCGCTCGGCGAACTTCTTCTGCTTCTCGGCCACCTCGGGAGGAAGCTCCTCGTGCTCCGGGTCCTCGCCCAATCCGAGCGACACGTCGCCGTCGTCGTCGAGGTCGAGCTCACCACCTTCGCGCGGCAATCGCACCGCCGGGTCGAGCTCGTCGTCCTCGTCCTGCGCGGCTTCCGCGGTGCGCGCCGCCTTGTGGGGCTCGTCCTTGGCGAGCGGTAGCACGACGCCGACATCGTCGTCGTCGTCGATGACGTTGTCCTCGTCGATCGGGTGCTGGCGACGTCCGCCCGAGCGCGGGGCCGCGGCCTTGACGTCCTTCGCCGACGTCAGCGCCTCGGCCTCGACCAAGCTGCGCGCCGTGTCGCCGATGCCCGCGCCGCGCACGAAGTCCCACAGTCCGAGCACCAAACGCCCAGTCCACTGCGTCAGCGCGCGGAACAGGCCCTCGCCCCGCTGCTCGCGGCGCTCGCGCGCCCAGGCGCCGAACGCGGCCAGCGCGGGATAGAAGGCCATCTCGGTGGCGAGCATGAAGGCCACCAGCGCCACCAGCGGCATCAAGATCCACAGCCCCGGGTGGCCGAACTTCTCGATCAGCACCGGCGTCAGGCGCGCGGCGAACCATCCGCCGGGGCCGTAGGGCGAGTGCGCGCTCGAGAGCACCTCTCCGTGCGGGTCGACGGCGAGTTGCACCACGAAGGCGATCGCGAGCACGAAGCACAGCGCCGACAACAGGCGCAGCGCGGGCAATTTCATTTCCTTGCGCGCCACCAGCACCACGCCCCAGGCGAGCCCGATCACGCACAGGAAGTAGCCAGCGTTGCCGGCCGCGGCAAACGCGCCCATCGCGTAGTAGTAGCCGACGCGACCTCCCCAATTGCGGCCCACGGCCTGCGGATCGTCCGGCGGCGCGTAGTAGCTCGCCATGGCGACGAACAGCCACAGCGACAGGCCGATCAGGAGCAAGCCCTTGATCTCCTGGATGTGCGCGGCGCTCGCGCGTGCCGCCGGCGCCGCGTCGCTGGCCTTGTGGGCGGCCTTCGGGCGTGCTCGTTCAGCTCCGTCGTCCGGCGACGAAAGCCCCAAGCGCGCGCGCAGCCATCCCATGGCTCGCGTCGTCATCCCGGCGTCTTCGGTTGCGTTGGAATCGTCGTTCCGCGCCACGCGGAGTCCCCTCTCGGCAAATGCAATGCGGAGCGCGGCTCGCGAATGCGTCTTCGTTCGACCGTGCGTCGCTGCGCCATTCGCTCGAGAGCTCGAAGGCAAGCCGCAACGATCGCTCGGAGGCCGCGCCCAGGTTGGCGCCGCGCGTCGCACGTCCGTGGACACGATGGTCACGGTCGCGGCCGCGTGATTCAAGCCTCTTGCGCGCGCTATTCACGCGGCGCCCACGTCCTCAGCGAGCGAGGCCCGAGCCTTCGACGAAGGTCAGGTAGCTGCGCACTCGGACGTCGCGGGCTTCGTCGGTGCGACCGTCGGGCCAGCGCACGATGACGCGCTCGACACGCTCGAGGTCCCCCAAGCCGAAGTGCACGCGCAGATCACTTTGGGAGAGATAGCTGCCTCCGCTGCGCACCTCGCCCACGCGCGTTCGACCGCCCGCCTCGAGCAGCACTTTCGCCCCCAGCGCCGTCGCGTCGCCGCGCGTGCCCACGCAACGCACGCCGATCCAGTTGCGCGCCTGGCCCCCGCGGTTCTCGAACACCACGGCCGGCCCCGCCAGTACGCCGAGGACCAGCTCGAGATCGCCGTCGTCGTCGAGGTCGGCGCAGGCCAAGCCGCGCGCCACGCGCGGACGGCGGAAATCCTCGGGCTGGAGGTCGCTCACGAGCTCGAAGCGCGCGCCGCCCAGGCCGCGGAACAGCTGGGGCGCTTGGGCCCAGCCCACGCCGGGCTCGAGCTCCGCGATGCGCTCCTGGATGTGCCCATTGGCGACCGCCAGATCGAGCTCGCCGTCGCAGTCGAAGTCCGCCAGCCGCACGCCGAACCCCAGCGACTGCATCGCCGCCTCGGCGGTGCCGGAGGCCGCCGAGACTTCGGTGAAGCGCAGGCGACCCTCGCTGCGATAGACCGCGTTGGGCTCGCGCTGGAAGTTGGCCACGACGATGTCCGTCAACCCGTCGGCGTCGAGATCGCCGCCGTCGACTCCCATGCCCGACTCCGCGCGCCCCTCCGCGCCGTAGGCTGCGCCCGAGACCACGCCGACGTCGCGGAAACGGCCGTCACCAAGGTTCTCGAGCACGAAGTTGCGCTCGGTGTCGTTGGCGCAGTAGAGATCGACGTCGCCGTCGTCGTCGAGGTCGCTCGCGAGCACCCCCAGGCCCTTGCCGAGCAGCTCGGCGACGCCCGCGGCCTGGCTCGCGTCCTCGAACGTGCCGTCACCGCGGTTGCGCCAATAGCGATTGGCGATGGGCTCGAAAACGTCCGGCGCGGGGTAGACCGGGACGCCGGACTGGGTCTGCGGGCGCTCGGAGGCGAAGTCCCAGGCAACGTAGCGCAGCACGAACAGGTCGAGGTCCCCGTCGCGGTCGGCGTCGAGGAAGGTCGCGCCCGTGCACCATTGGTCGTCGGCCAAGCCCGCGCGCGCCGTCGCGTCCTCGAACGTGCCGTCGCCGCGGTTGCGGTACAGCAGGTTGAGGCCCACGCCGGTGATGAACAGGTCCTGATCGCCGTCGTTGTCGTAGTCGGCGGCAATGGCCCCCATCATGTAGCCGCGGCCCGCGACGCCGGCACGTGCCGTGACGTCCTCGAAGCGCAGTCCGCCGAGGTTGCGGTAGAGCTTGTTCGCCGGTGCGCGCTTGGCTCCGGGGCCAAAGGGCACGTCGCCGGAATCGACGAAGTACAGGTCTTGGCGGCCATCGCCGTCGAAATCGAGCACCGTGACGCCGCCGCCCATGGCCTCGACCAGGAAACGTGTCGGGGTCGCGCCGCGCTCGTGCGCGAAGTCGATCCCCGCGCTCGCCGTGACCTCGTGCAGCGTCGGAAACGACGGCGCGTGGGGCTCCGCGGCCTGCTCGTCGCCGCAGCTCGCGAACAGCGCGACCCATGCGCAGCGCACGGCCGCTCGGGTCTCGATTCGCGCTCGCATCGCCATGTCGGAGGCGCCTCAGCGCGATCCCTGCCGCTGGGAGAGCTCTCTCGCGCGCGCATTGGCTCGCGAGGCATCGTCGGGGCGCTCGAGGAGCGTGTACACACGGCCGAGCAGTGCGTGGACCGCCGGAAGCTCGGGTGCGAGGTCGCGCGCGGCGAGCGCGGACGCGAGCGCGGCCTCCGCATGGCCGGACTCGACGTCGCGATTGGCCGCGTCGAACAAGCTCGCGAGCTTCAGCTTGCGCTTGTGGTCCTCCACGCGCACGCGGTTGAGCTCCTCGAAGCGCTGCAGGTGCCGCGTGGAACCCTGCGCATCGCCGATGCGATCGAGGACCAAACCGAGGTTCATGTGCGCCGCCGGAAAGTCCGGCAGCGCGACCAAGGCGCGCTCGAAGGACGTGCGCGCCTCCTCGAAGCGCTGCTCCTGGTACAGGAACAACCCTTGGTAATAGGGCGCGATCGGTTCGGGCTTGGGGGCGGCGAGCGCGCGTACGAAGCACTGCTCGGCGTCGGCCTTGCGGCCCTGGGACAGGGCGATGCGCGCGAGGAACACTTGGGCACGGGATTGTGCCGCGTCCAGTGCGGTGACACGCTCGAGCGCCGTCCGGGCGCGCTCTAGAGCGCCGCGGCCGTGAGCGCACACGCCGATGTTGGTCAGGATCTGCAGGTCGTCGGGCGCGAGCGTCAGCGCGCGTTCGAAGGCCTCGAGCGCCGCATCCCAGCTCTTCTGCGCGTAGCACGCTTGCCCGAGCCGCACCCACAGCGCGACGTTCTGCGGCTCGAGCGCGGTGGCCTGCCGCAAGGCGCGCTCGGCCTCCGCGAATCGCGCCTGCGCGAGTGCCTGTTGCGCCCGGGCGACGAGCTCCCCCGCCGGTGCAGCGGCGTCGCGACTCGGCGATTGCGCCGACATCGCACCCAAGGAAGCGAGTGCGAGCAGCGCGGCGATCACCGACTGGGGGAATCGGATCGAACGCACTCGAGGCGATGCTAGCTGGGGCTCGCAGCCCCGCAAGCCCCGCGCAGGGGCGGATCGCGAAGGGCGGCTAGCGCCCGAGGGTGGAAACGTCGAGCGCGCCGCGCTCGACGAGCTCCACCAGCCGGCGGGCGAGCTCGCGCTTGAGCCGGCCGACGTGGCGCTGGGCCTGGCCCTGGCGGTCGAGGATCGTGACGCTCGAGCGCTCGGCGTTGAGCGCCGTTTCGTCGTTGAGCACGATGAAGTCCGCGTTCTTCTTGAGCAGCTTGCGCCGCGCGCGCCGCAGCCCATCGCCGGTCTCGAGCGCGAAGGCGACCACCGTGCGCGATCCCTTGCGGCGCGCGACGGTCGCGAGCACGTCGGGGTTCTTGACCAACTCGAGCACGGCGCTTTCGCCGCCCGCGTCCTTCTTGCGCCACTTGCCAGCCAGGCGCCGCTTGGGTCGCCAGTCCGCCACGGCGGCCGCCATCACCAGCGCGTCGGCGGCGACGAACGCTCGGCGCACCGCCGCGAGCATCTCTCGCGCGCTCTCGACGTCGATGCGCTCGACGCCACGCGGAGTGTCGAGCTTGACCGGCCCCGCGACCAAGGTCGCGCGATGTCCGCGCGCCGCGGCCGCTGCGGCGATCTCGAATCCCATGCGTCCGCTGGAGACGTTGGAGAGGTAGCGCACCGGGTCGACGTACTCGCGCGTCGGCCCGGCGGTGACGACGAAGTGCAATCGGCGCTGGGCCGGCGCGCGCTTCAACTTCGGACGAGCTCCGCGACGGCGCGCACGATCTCCGCCGGTTCCGGCAAGCGGCCCTTGCCCTCGACACCGCAGGCCATGTGGCCAGAGCCCGGCTCGAGCACCCGCCAACCATCGCCCGCGAGCGTCGCCAGGTGCCGGCGCAGCGCTGGATTGTCGAGCATGTGCGGGTTCATCGCGGGGCACACCAGCTTCGGCCGGCCGGCGGGCAAGGCCATGGCGACGGTCGTCACCAAGTCGTCGGCCAAGCCGAGCGCGAGCCGGCTGAGCAACCCCGCGCTGCACGGCGCGATCAAGAGCAGCTCGGCCCAAGTCGCGAGCTCGATGTGATCCATCGCTCCGCGGCGCTGGGGCGCGAACTCGTCCACGCCCGCGGGCTCGCCGGTGACGGCCTCGAAGAGCTGCGGGCTGACCAACTTGGCCGCGCGCGGCGTGAGCACGGCGCGCACTTGATGACCCGCTTGCGCGAGCTTGCTCGCGAGATCGCAGGCCTTGTACACCGCGACCGAAGCGCCGGCGCCGAGGACGATGCGTGCCATGGAAGCCGCACTATAGAAACAACGGAGGCCCGCGGTGCAAGCACCACGCGCCGCCGAGACCGCGCTGCCAGCCGGACGGCGCGGGGAGCACGCGCGCGACGTGCGCAGCGCCATTCGGTGATCGAGAGCGCGCGGACCGCAGGATTTTCCGACGTTTTCCGGCTTGGAACGCGCTTGCCGTCAAGACCGCGGGAGCGCGCGGACGAAGGAACTTCGTTCCATGCCTCAACTCCCCGTCACCCCGGCGAGCGGACGGTGCTTCCGATGGTTCGCGGTCCTCGAGCGTCCCTGGCTCGCGGGTCTCGCGGTCGCCGCGCTGTTCCTCGTCGGCGGTCTGGCGAGCTCGCTCGCGCTGCACCGCTCCTCGCACGCCGTCGCGCGCGACATGATGGAGAACGAGTTGCACGAGCTCGCGGCGCTCGCGGCTGATCGCTTGGACATCGCGGCCCACGCCGGTCTGGTCGACGCCGAACAGCTCAACGGAACCGAGTACCAGCGCGTGGTGGCGCCGTTTCGCGCAATGGTCTCCGCGGTCCCGGGGATCCGCTACATCTACACCACGCGCGAGATCGACGGCCGGATCGTGTTCGGAGTGGACGCGGCCTTGCCCGTCGACGCGGACGGCGACGGGATCGTCGATCAAGCAGTGCTCGGCGCTACCTACGACGAGGCTCCGGAAACGCTGCGCCGCGTGTTCGCCGAGCAGCGTGCGTTGTGCACGCCGGAGCCTTACCACGATGCCTGGGGCTCGTTCGTCGCGGGCTTCGTTCCGCTGCGCGACCCCCAGGGACGCCTGGAATGCGTGATCGGCGTCGAGATCGGCGCGGATCTCTACAGCGCGCGCTTGGCCGAACTCGATCGCGCGCTGGTTTGGATCCTGGTCTTGTGCTGCCTGGCGAGCGTCGCCCTCGGCTGCGGCGTGAGCTTCGTCCAACGCAGTCGACTGCGCGCGCGCAGCGAGCTCGCCGAGAGCCAGCGCGTCAAGCGCTTGCTCGCGGAGCACACCAGCGACCTGGTCGCGCTGCTCGACCCCGAGGGTCGGTTCCTCTACCGCAGCCCGTCGTTCCAGCGGCGACTGCGCGCGACGGCCGAGGCACGTGCATCCAGCTCGTGGCGTGACTACGCGCACCCCGACGACCTGGCGCGCGTCGAGCGCGCGATCGAGGAGCACCGCGCCGGCGCGCCGAACACCTTGCGCTTCCGCGCACGGAGCTCCGAAGGCTGGCTGTGGCTCGAGGCCTCGACAGATCCAGTGCGCGGCGCGAACGGCACGGTCGAGCACGTCGTGTGGGCGTGTCGAGACGTCGACGTGCAGGTCGAGATGGAACGGACGCTGCGCGTGAGCGAAGCGCGTTTTCGCGAGCTCTCGGACGCCGCCCCGGTCTTGCTGTGGATGTCCGACACCGACCGGCGCTGCACCTATTTCAACCGCGGCTGGCTGGCGTTCACCGGTCGCGCGCTCGAGCGAGAGCTGGGCTACGGCTGGGCCGACAACGTGCACCCCGACGACATCGCGCATTGCATCGAAACCTACGAGCGCGCATTCGACGCCCGGCGCGAGTTCCAGATGACCTACCGCCTGCGACGCCACGACGGCGAGTACCGTTGGCTGCTCGACCGGGGCGTGCCGCGTCACGATGCCGACGGCAGCTTCTTGGGCTACGTCGGCGGCTGCATGGACGTCAGCGATCAGCGCAACGCCGAGTCCAACCTGCGACAGTTCGAGCAAGCGGTCGAAGCCGCCAACGATGCGATCGTGATCACCGACCCCAATGGCACGATCCTGGAAGTCAATTCGGCCTTCACGCGCCAGAACGGATGGAGCGCCGAAGCCGCGCGCGGCCAGTCGATGCGCATCCTGCGCAGCGGCCGCATGCCGCAAGCGATCTACCGCGAGCTGTGGGGCGCGCTCTCGTCCGGCACGGCGTGGCGCGGGCGAATCCTGAACCGGCGCGCCGGAGCGCCCAACGCGCGGACCCAGGGAGCGGGGTGCTCGCTGCACTGGAGGGAGGATCCGGCGCTCTACTGGGTCGACGCTTCGATCACGCCCATCCGCGACGCGGATCGCCGCACGGTCGCGTTCGTCGCCGTGCAGCGCGAAGTAACCCAGCAAGTCTGGGCCGACGAGCAGAGCGCGGCCGCGCACGAGCTCTCCGAGTCGAAAGCACGCGTCGCGGCGCTCCTGCAAGAGCGCCGACCACTGCGGGCGCGACTGGAGGACGTCCTCGATGTACTGCTGGAGGCGCCCACGGCGGCCGTGGTCGGTGAGGCGGCGATCCTCGAGTTGCGTGGAGACGAGCTGCATTTGGTGTGCGGCCGCGGTCCGCACTTCTCCGGCGGCGCAGGCTCCGATGCGTGGCTCGGCGTCGACGACGACGCCTGCCAGCGAGTGCTGCGCTCCGCGCGAGCTGAATTCGACACCACCGGACCTGCCGGCGTTGGGCGCGACTGCGCCGCGGAACCGCCGCCGGCCAACGGTCTGTTCCTCGTGCCGTTGCTCGCCCCGTCCTTGAGCGAAGGCCCGCAAGCCCTCGGCGTGCTGTGCGTGGGTGCGCGCTCCGACGCCGTCGACCGTGATCAGCGGCTCGCCGCGTTGACGCAGATCGGCGAGCTCGTCGCCAACGCGCTGGTCTCCGACCGCGCGGTAGCGCTGCTCGAATTCGCGCGCGAACGCGCCGAGGCCGCCAGTCGAGCCAAGAGCGAGTTCCTGGCCAACATGAGCCACGAGATCCGCACGCCGATGACGGCGATCCTGGGCTTCGCCGACTTGCTGCGCGACGACGGCGAGCTGCTGAACGACCCCGCGCGCCGCCGTGAAGCGCTCGACGTCATCTCGCACAACGGCCAACACCTGCTCTCGATCCTCAACGACATCCTCGACATCTCGAAGATCGAAGCGGGCAAGATGACCATCGAGCACATCGCGACCGAGCCGCGCAAGATCGTCGACGAGGTCGTGTCGCTGCTGGCAGTTCGCGCGCACTCCAAGGGCATCGAGCTCGACGCGCGGTACGAGTCCGCCCTCCCGCAGCGCTTCCCCTGCGACCCGGTGCGGTTGCGCCAGATCCTGATGAACCTGTGCGGGAACGCGGTCAAGTTCACCGAGCGCGGCAGCGTGCGACTGCGAGTCGCATTCGACCCGCAGCCGCAGCGGATCTCGTTCGCGGTCTCCGACAGCGGCATTGGCATGAGCCGCGAACAACTCTCGCACGTGTTCGGGGCCTTCGAGCAAGCGGACTCGAGCGTCACGCGCCGCTTCGGAGGCACAGGGCTCGGCCTGCGCATCAGCCAGCGGCTCGCGGGCATGCTCGGCGGCGAGATCAGCGTGGCCTCGACGCCCGGAGTCGGGAGCACGTTCACGCTGAGCCTGCCGACCGGGCCGATCGACCTCGCGCAACTCGAGTCGCGGACCATCGAGGACACGCCACCGCCGTTGCCCGCGCGCGGCACCGAGGACTCGCAGCCGGCGCGCCTCGATGGAGTGCGCGTCCTATTGGCCGAGGACGCCGTCGTCAACCAACGCCTGATCACCTACTTGCTCACCAAGGCCGGTGCGAGTGTCACGCTCGCCGGCGATGGGCGCGCGGCGCTCGAGCAACTCGCCGACGCGGATGGCCTGCGCACGCCGACGCCGTTCGATCTGGTCTTGATGGACATGCAGATGCCCGTGATGGACGGCTACGCCGCGGTGCGCCGCCTGCGCGAGCTCGGCTGTCGCCTGCCGATCATCGCCCTGACCGCACACGCCATGAGCAGCGACCGCGATGCCTGCCTCGGGGCCGGCTGTGACGACTATGCGACCAAGCCCGTCGACCGCAGGCACTTGCTCGCGCTGTGCCGTCGCACGCTGGACGCGTGCTCCGCGCGTTGAAGCGCGCGCCCCGAGCTCACTCGAGCCCGACCAGGGAACGGATGCGTCGCAGCGAGCTCTCCAAGTCGTCGTTGATCACGACGTGGTCGTACTTGATGCGCTCGCGGTACTCGTCCTCGGCCTTCTTCAGGCGCCGTTCGATCACTTCGGCCTTGTCGGTCGCGCGCCCCACCAAGCGCTTGCGCAACGTCTCGAAGTCCGGCGGCGCGACGAAGATGTAGAGGCCTGGCTCACCCAAGGCCTTGAGCTGATTGGCGCCCTGCACGTCGATCTCGAGCAGGTAGACCTCGCCGCGCTCCAGCGCCGCTTCCATCGGCTTGCGCAGCGTGCCGTACAGGTTGCCGTGGACCTCGGCGTGCTCGATGAAGGCACCCTCGCGGATCAGCTGCTTGAACTGCTCGGGCGTGATGAAGTGGTAGTCGCGCCCGTCGATCTCTCCGGCGCGCGGCGCGCGCGTCGTCGCGGAGACCGAGAACTTGACGCGCGGATCGTCGAGCAACAGCTTGCACAGCGTGCTCTTGCCCGCGCCGGACGGCCCGGACATGACGACCATTTGCCCCTTGCGCGCGCTCACCTGCGGCTCACTCCACGTTCTGCACTTGCTCGCGCAATCGCTCGATCGAGGTCTTGAGCTCGACCACGATGTGCGCCACCGCGGCGTCGTTGCACTTCGAGCCGATGGTGTTGGCCTCGCGCAGGAACTCCTGCACGAGGAACTCGAGCTGCCGTCCGACCGATCCGGACTTGGCCGTCAGCACGGACAGCTGCGAGAGATGGCTCGAGAGCCGCGAGAGCTCCTCACTGACGTCCAGCTTGTCCGCCAGCAGCGCGACCTCGCGCGCCAGATCCTGAGGCGCGATCACGGACTTCTCGCCGATCAGCTCCGCGACGCGACGCTTCAAGTTGGCCTGGTGTTGGGCGACCACCTGCGGCATGCGCTCTCCGACACGCGCCACCAGACGCGCGATCTCGCCGCCGTGACGCGAAAGGTCCTTGGCCAGCGCGCGCCCTTCTCGAGCGCGCATCTCTTCGAGCGCGTCGAGCGCGTCGGACACCACCGCGAGCAGCGTCTTGCGCCCGCGCTGCAGCGCTTTGGCGTCGGGCTCGGCCGAGAACACTCCGGGCAACTGCGCGAAGTCGTCGAGCTCGATCTGGCGTTCGATTCCGAGCTCGCTGGCGAGCTTGGAGAGCAAGGCCTT
This sequence comes from Planctomycetota bacterium, assembly GCA_020853575.1. Taxonomy (GTDB): domain Bacteria; phylum Planctomycetota; class UBA1135; order UBA1135; genus F1-120-MAGs118. The sequence continues at coordinate 47,593 of JADYYP010000057.1, read as the reverse complement.
GTAGCGGCGCGCGACCTTGAGGTTGAGCTCGATGCCACTGAGCGCGGCGGCGCCGTGCGAGGTCACGTTGAGCGACACGGAGCCGCGCTCGAGGCGCTCGCGCACCAGCTCCTCCACCTCGGGCTCGAGGAATCCGAGCTCGAGCGGCAGTCGCACCTTGAGCTGCAGGAACTTGTGGTTGACCGAGCGCACCTCGGCGCGCAGCGCGAGTTCCGCGTCGCGGCGCTGGGCGGACCCGAAGCCGGTCATCGAGAGCATCGCGACCTCGCGTTCAGACGCTCTTGACCGCGCCCGGCCGGCTGCCGGGCTTCAGCGCTGGACCGTGGGCCTTGGAGGCGCACAGCGGGCACTGCTCGGGTGTCCACGACTGCACGTCGACTTCGGCCAGAGCCGTGAACGGCAAGCCGTCCTGCTCGAACGGATTGGCGACGCCCGAGCGATTCACGATCGACGCCACGCCCACGGGCGTCGCGCCGTAGCTGCGGATCACTTCGAAGACCTCGCGGCAACTCCCGCCGGTGGTGAGCACGTCCTCGACGACCAGCACGCGCTGTCCAGCCTCCAAGCTGAAGCCGCGCCGCAGCGCGAACTTCTCGTTGACCCGTTCGGTGAAGTACGAGCTCAGCCCGAGCGCGCGCGCCACCTCGTGCGCCCAGACCACGGCCCCCATCGCCGGGCCCACCACCAGGTCGGCGCTGACGTCGAGCTTGAGCGCGACCGCGCGCGCCAGCTGCTCGGCCTTGCGCGGATCGGCCAGCAGCAGGGCACACTGGAAATAGCGATCGCTGTGACGGCCCGACGAGAGCTGGAAGTGGCCTTCCAGCATCGCGTTGGTGCGCCGGAACAGGTCGAGGACTTGTTCCTGGTTCATCGCTAATTGCCCGACGGCGGCGTCGCGCCCTGGTCGGGAGTGTTGCCCGCGGGCGCGCTACTCGCGCCGGGGAGCGACTCGATGGTCGTGCCTTCGGTGCTCAGCAGCGAGTCACCGGAGTGCTGGCGATTCATGTACGTGATCAACAGCGCCGCGCCCAAGAACACCGCGGCGGTCCAGGCGGTGAAGGTGTTGATGCCCTTCGAGCCGACGCCGAAGGTCTCGCGGCCGTGCACGCCGAGCGCCTCGCCGAAGCCGCCGCCGCGGCCCTCTTGGAGGAGCACGACGACGATCAAGACGATCGCTGCGAGGACGAACAGGATGTAGCAGAGGACGGTGAGCATGGTGGGAACGCGCGAGCAGCGCGCGGCGGAGTTGAAACGCGGCACGCGGGCCGCGCGAGTGTGTCACTTGAAGCGGACGATTCCCAGGAAGGACTCGGCCTTGAGCGCGGCGCCGCCGACGAGCGCGCCGTCGACATCGGGCGCGGCCATCAGAGTCGCGATGTTGTCGGGCTTGACGCTGCCGCCGTATTGGATGCGCAGCGCTTGCGCGACGCGCTCGTCGTACAGGCCCGCGAGCACGCCGCGCAGGTAGGTGTGCGCGCTGCCGGCTTGTTCGGCGGTCGCGTTGCGACCGGTCCCGATGGCCCACACGGGTTCGTAGGCGATGGTGAGCTTGGACATCTGCTCGGCGCTGACGCCCTTGAGCCCGAGCGTGGTCTGACGCCCGATGACGTGTTCCGTGCGGCCGGCGTCGCGCTCGTCGAGCTTCTCCCCGACGCACAGGATCACGTTCAGGCCCGCCGCGAGCGCGCGCTGCAGCTTGCGATTGCACAGCTCGTCCGACTCGCCGTACAGGTGGCGGCGTTCGCTGTGGCCGACGAGCACGGTCGTGGCACCGACGTCGACCAACATCTCGGCCGAGATCTCGCCGGTGAAGGCGCCGTTCTTCTCGTCGCACAGGTTCTGGGCGCCGACCTTGATCGAGGTCCCGGCCAGCGCGCGCACGACCTCGTCCAGGTACACGAAAGGCGGGAAGACGGCGACGTCGCGCTCGCTCGAGTTGCCGACCGCGTCGCGCAGGGCGCGCGCGAGATCGAGCGCCGACTTGCGCTCGAGGTTCATCTTCCAGTTGCCCGCGAGGAACGGCTTGCGCTTCAACGAACGACCTCCGTGCAGTGCATCACCGAGCGCTGGTCGAGCGCGGCGAGGACGCGCGCATCGGCGGCGATACGCGCGAATTCATCGAGGGAAATGGCCTGATGGCCGTCGCAGTGCGCCTCGCTGGGGGCGGTGTGCACGTCGCACATCACGCCGTCCGCTCCAGCGGCGAGGCCCGCGCGGGAGAGCGCGCGCACCAAATCGGCGCGGCCCGAGGCATGGGATGGATCGACGATCACCGGCAGGTGCGTCATGCGCTTGAGCGCCGCGACCGCGCCCACGTCGAGCACGTTGCGCGTCGAGGGATCGAAACCGCGGATGCCGCGCTCGCACAGCACGACCTGGGAGTTGCCGCCCGCGAGCACGTACTCGGCGGCCAGCAAGAACTCGCGCAGCGTCGCGGCGAAACCGCGCTTGAGCAGGACCGGCTTGGTCGAGCGCCCGACCTCTTGCAACAGGGCCGAGTTGGCCATGTTGCGCGAGCCGATCTGGATCATGTCGGCGATCTCGCTGACCGCGCCGACGTCGCGCGGGTCGAGCACCTCGGTGACCACCGCGAGCCCGGTCTCGAGGCGCGCGCGGGCGAGCATCTCCAGCCCCTTCTCGCGCGTACCCTGGAACGAGTAGGGCGAGGTGCGCGGCTTGTACGCGCCGCCGCGCAGGACGGTCGCGCCGCGCTCGCGGACGCCGCGGGCGATCTCGAGCAGGCGCTCGGGCGACTCGACGGCACAGGGTCCGGCGATCAGGGTCACGTTCCCGCCACCGAAGCGCCCTTCACCGACCGCGATCACCGTGTCGGGTTGCCCGGCGGCGCGCTGGAAGCGCTCGCGGGCCTCGCCGGGGTCGAGGATGGCCTCGACGGCCGAGAGGTCCTCGAAGCGCGAGCGGTGGTCGGGGCCGCTGCGCCCGTCGAGCTGCAACAGGTCGCTCGTGCCGTCGAGGAAGCGTGGCCGCAAGCCCAGCTGCCGCGCCAGGCCGTGCACGGCGGCGAGCTCGGGCTCGGTCAGGTTCTTACGAAGGCGGACAAGCATGCAATGGCGGCGAGGCGGGCCCGTTCAGCACCGAAGGGCGAGCAGTATAGGTAGGGTGCCGCGCCCCCACAATCCGCGGAGTCCGGGCGCTGTCCGGCCGAGGCGCGCGGGAGCCGAGCCACGGCAGCAGTGCAAGCCGGCCGCGGGCCTGTTCCATCGGGGCGGGGCTCGCCGGCCGACTCCAGAACGCGGCACATTCCGCCGAGATCCTCGGTCAACGCCGCGCCGCCCGTGACTACCATGGAGCGACGGCGGGCGCGGCAGCGTTTCGTTTCGGGGCCTGCCTCGCGCAGTCTGGGTCCGAGCCTCGCTCGGGCCTCCAACGCTTCTAGGAGACTTTCGATGCGAACCGACAGCTTGCTGCGAGCGACGCTCGCAACGGTGTTCGTCGCGGCGGTGGGGATCCCCGCCTCCGCGCTCCCTGGGTGATGAACGGGTGGCCGCGGGGCGAGTTCGTCCCGACCTGCACCTGTCGCACCTCCTCCGGCCGCACCCTCCGCTCCGGCGACGCCCAATAGTGGCGGCGCATCGGCCAGCTTGCCGAAGACGATCCGCGGGCCTTCCGCGAAGTCGTTGCTCAAGCTGACCTGGGAGTATCCGGTGTACACGGCACCCAAGGAGGACAGGGCTGGCCAGACGGTGGCCGCCAAGCAGCAAAAGGCGTTGCCGCGCGAGCAGGCCCTGGCCTTCATCGCCGGCAAGGACCCGCGACCGCTGCTGGTGCTGCGCGAGTGCAAGACCTGCAACGGCACCGACGACGCGCTGCTCAGCCGCGGCAACGTCGACAACGAGCGCACGTTCCTGCTCTCGCGCTGGTTCCACTGCGTCAAGTTGCCGGTCGACGTGCTCCAGCCCGAGCACCCGTTCCACAACTTGTTCGACTCCAAGGACCCCGAGCACATGTTCATCGGGACCGCCGACGGCGCGTTGCACTTGGCGCTCGAGTCCGAGCGTTCTCGCGTCGAGCTGTGGGACACGATGATGACCGTGCTCAAGGCCTCGTACGCGGCGCAGGCCGAGTCGCTCGTGCGCAAGATGGAGAAGACCATCGACGAGTTCGACCGCGTCGACGATCGGCTCGATGCGCTCGAGCAGGAAGTCGACAAGATCCTCGAGACCGAGGGACCCGATTCGCGCAAGCTGAAGAAGGTCAAGGACGAGTTGGCGGCCGCGCAGAAGCAACGCGACACGTTGTTCCGCGCGATCGACCAGGCGACGGCGGAGCTCAAGCTCAAGAAGGCGGAGACGGCGAAGGACCAAGCGTCCGCCGTCGCGCCGAAGGGCAGCTAACGCCACGCGCGTCCCGCGAGGATTGGTCGTGCACGAATTCGTGATGCAGGGTGGCCGATGGACGACGTTGGCCACCCTGCTCCTTTTGTGGTCGAGCGTCGCGCTCGCGCCGGCGCGCGCGCAGAAGACCGAGATCGAAGAGTTCGAGAAGCTCGACCCCTACACCAAGGGCGAACGGGCGGCGCTCGACAAGGCGGGCTACGTCACGCTCTCGCCCGACCGCTACGGCGAGAAGCACACCCCGGCCGAGATGCTGCAGACGCTGGGCACGGTCTCGGTGATCCAGATCGAGACCGCGCACTTCCGCATCATCTCGACGCTCGAGACCTACAAGCCCACCACCGATGTCCGCGAAAAGGCCGCGCTCGAGGCGGAGTTCGACGAGCTCAAGAAGAAGCTCCCGAAGGCCAAGCTCTCCTCGAAGATCGATCCGTGGTTGCGCGCGCACCTCTACGCGCAGCGGCTCGAGAAACTGTACGAGGACTTCTGGCGCCGCTTCGGCCTGCGCGAGGACGACTTCATCAGCCTCGAGGCCAAGGCCGCCGAGGGCATGCCCATGGGCGTGGGTCCGTATCTCGGCCAGAAAGAGAAGTTCATCGTCCTGCTCTCGAACACGCGCAGCGCGCTGGGCCGCTACCTGCGCACCTATGTCGGCCAGGAGAACGAATACTCCTACCGTGCCCACTTCCCCGACTGCTACTTCTTCGGGACCAACTTCGAGGCGCTCGAGGACAACGGCCGCGATCTGGACATCGCGCTGTACACGCAGACGGCTGGCGCGGTCGTGCAGAACTTCCTCGACGCGTTCCGCGACTCCAACCAGCCCGTGCCGGAGTGGTTGCGCTACGGGCTCGCACATTGGTACTCGCGGCGCATCGACGCCCGCTGGAACCAATGGAACGCGGGCGGCGCGAGCGATCCGGAGAACGACGAGAATTGGCGCTGGCCGGAGCGCATCGTCGGCCTGGTCAAGAACGACGCGGCCGTCAGTTGGGAACAGATGACCGATTGGGCCACCTACGAGGACATCAAGCCGCGCGACCACATGCTGTGCTGGTCGCGCGTCGACTGGTTGCTCGACCAGCGCAAGGGCGACATGCGTGCGTTCCTGATGGCGCTGACGCACCCGGTCACGCCGGTCACCGGACCCGAGCGCACCAAGGCCATCCGCGACCAGGAGTGGCGCGCCTACTCGACCGTCTGGAAGCAGACTCCGGCCGAGCTCGACCGCGTTTGGCGCGCCTGGATGCTCAAGCAATATCCCAAGCGCGACGAGTGAGCGGCGCGAGCCAGCGCCGCCGCGGAATCGGCGCGCGGCGCGTGGAAAGTGGCGCGCCACCCGAGTATGCCTGTCGCCGCGTGAAGCGCTTCACCGTCCTGTTCCCGATCGTCGTGGCGGCGCTGTTCGTGTACGCGTTCGTCGCCGCGCGCTTCGGTCGCACGGCACGCGCCATCCCCACCTTCACGCCCACCCGACCGCCGCAGTTCGTCGAGCTCGCGCCCGCGCTGGGTACGGCCAGCTTGAGCGGCCGCGTCCTCGACATCGACGGAGCCCCCGTGGCCGGAGTGTCGCTGTACTTCCGCAGCAGCGACGTGCCGTACTGGTCCGTCACCGACGAGCGTGGCGAATTCCACTTCGAGGGCCTGGTCGACGAGGAGCTCGCGGTCGCGCTGCTGCACTGGGGCCATGCACCGCGCTTGGAGCGTACACGTCCGGGCCGCGTCGAGTTCAGGTTGCCCGCACCCTCGCCGGAGCCGGCGCGCATCCCCGATGTGCCGACTGCGGACCTCGGCGGTCGCGTGATGCACCCGCTGGGGCGCGCGGAACTGGACCAGCAGGGCTACGAGGTCGTGCTCAGCCCGCGCACGCGCGAGAACGAGCTCGGGCCCGCAGTCGAACGCCGTGCACGCACCGACCGCGGCGGCGCGTTCCTGTTCGAGGACCTGGCGCTGGCGACCTACGACGTGCACGTGCGGCCAGCATGGGCGGCGGGCTCGGATTGGCCCGAGCTGGCGGCCGAGGACTTCGCCTGGATCGAGCACGCCGGCGAAGCCAGCGATCTGCGCGTCTTGCTGCGGGCCGGCCGCGTGCAGGGCACCGTCAGCGACAGCGACGGGACCGCGCTCGAAGGCGCGCTGGTGTTGCTCGCCGCCAACGACGACAGCGCCCACGTAGGGCTTCCGCAGATGACCGACGCCGCGGGGCGCTTCGTGTGGAACGACGTCCCGCCGGGCAGCTATCGCATCTCGGCCCGCGCCGGCGAGGGCGCGTTGATCGACGTTCCGGTCGAGGTCGAAGCGGGCTCCCCGACGCGGGTCGAGCTCAGCGGCCTCGAGACGCGCAAGCGACCGCTGCGCTGAAACGCATTGGCGCTTGCACGCGAACGCCGCAGCGCGGACGCTGGCGGGCTTCCGTGAGCGCTTTCGTCTACCTCGACCACGCGGCGACCACGCCGCTCGCGCCCGAAGTGGCCAGCGCCATGGCGCCCTACCTCGCGGCCGAGTTCGGCAACCCGTCCGCGCGCCACCCGCTCGGAGTGCGCGCCGCACAGGCCCTCGACCGTGCACGCGCACAGCTCGCGCGGGCGTTGCTCGTCCCCGCCGCGCAAGTGGTGTTCACCAGCGGCGGCACCGAGGCCGCGAACCTGGCCGTGCTCGGGCTCGCGCGCGCGTCGCGGCCTCGCCACGTGCTCGTCGGAGCGACGGAGCACGCCTGCGTGCGCGCCTGTACCGCCCAACTCGCGCGCGAAGGGTTCGAAGTCGAGCGCATCGCGCTGGCCGCCGAAGGTGGCGTCGACCTGGACGCCTTCGCCCGCCAATTGCGCCCGGAAACCGCGCTCGTCGCGCACATGGCGGTGAACAACGAGTTCGGCACGATCGCGCCGCTCGCACGGATGTCCAAGCTGATGCGGGCGCGCGCGAAGGAGGCGCGTTTGGTCGTCGACGCGGTGCAGGCCTTGGGCAAGCTCGACTGCGCGGCGAGCGAGCTGGGCTGGGATGCGCTGATCGTCAGCGCGCACAAGCTCGGAGGGCCCAAGGGCGCTGGGGCGTGTGTCTTCGCGCGCGAGCTCGCGGTCCAGGCGATCGCTTTCGGAGGCGGCCAAGAGCACGGGCTACGTCCAGGCACCGAGAACGTGCCGGCGATCGTGGGCTTCGGTGCTGCGGTCGAACGCGCCGAGGCCGCGCGCGCGCGGAATCTGACGCACGTCGCGCGGCTCCGTGCGCGCATGCTCGAGCACTTGCGCGCGCTTCCGGGCCTGCGCGTGATCGCACCCGGCGAAGCCGTCTTGCCGCACATCCTGGCATTCTCGGCGCTCGGCGCTCCCGCGGAAGTGGTGCTGCACCACCTCGAGCAACGCGGCGTCTACGTGAGCACGGGGAGCGCTTGCCAGACGCTCTCGAAGTCGCTCAGCCCGGGGCTGAGCGCGATCGGGCTCGGCGAGGACGAGATCAGGCGTGTGCTGCGCGTCTCGTTCGGCGCCGAAACCAGCACCGAGGACGTCGACGCGGCCGCGCGCGCGCTGCTCGACGTGGCACACGAGCTCTCAGGACAAGTGAGCTGAAGCGAGCATGAGCCAACAGGGAATCTCGTCGGGGCCCGAAGCCGTGCTGGTGCGCTATGGCGAGCTGGCGCTCAAGGGTGACAACCGCGGCGAGTTCGAACAGGCCTTGGTGCGCAACATTCGCGCTGCGCTCGAAGGCGTCGTGGCCGCGCGCGTCGAGCGCGCCCACGGCCGCATCTTCGTGTTCCCCGAGGGTCGCGTCGAAGCCGCGGCGCGGCGCCTGCAGCGAGTCTTCGGCATCGCCTCGGTATCGCCCGCTTGGGGCGCGCCGAGCACGCCCGAGGCCATCGAACGCGCGGCTCGGCCGGTGCTCGAAGAGGCCTTCGCGGAGCTCCCCGTCGGTCGCAAGGTGCCGGTTCGGATCGAGACCAACCGCGTCGACAAGAAGTTCCCGCTGCCATCGAACGCGCTCGATCGGCGCGTCGCCATGCACATCCTGCGCGACGACGACCCGATCGTGGTCGAGCTCAACCATCCGGAACTCGTGCTGGGCATCGAGGTGCGCGCGGAACGCACGTGGCTGTTCGCGCAGCGCTATCCCGGCCCGGGTGGCCTGCCGGTGGGCACGCTGGGACGCGTGGTATGCCTGATCTCCGGCGGCATCGACTCACCCGTCGCGGCCTGGATGGCGATGAAGCGCGGCTGTGAGGTGCTCTACGTCACGTTCCACTCGCATCCGTACATCGGCGACAACGCCAAGAAGAAGGTGATCGACCTGGTGCGCGTGCTCGCGCCCTGGCAGCGCGCGTCGCGGCTGTACGTCGTGCCGTTCGCGCAGGCGCAGCTCGCGATCAAGGCCATCGGCCAAGACGAGTACCGCACCGTGCTGTACCGCCGCATGATGCAGCGCATCGCCTCGCGCGTGGCCGCGCGCGAGCACGCCAAGGCGCTGGTCACCGGCGAGTGCGTGGGCCAGGTCGCGAGCCAGACGCTCGAGAACTTGGCCTGCATCGGAGCGGCGGCCAGCCTACCCGTGTTGCGGCCGCTGGTGAGCTTCGACAAGCACGAGACGATCGCGCGCGCCATCGCGCTGGGCACGTATGCGCTGTCCGCGGTCCAGGAGCCCGACTGCTGCACGCTGTTCATGCCGCGCCGCCCGGTGATCCGCGGCAAATTGGAAGTGTGCGAGACGCTCGAGGCGCGTCTGGATGTCCCGGCGCTGGTCGAGGACGCGCTGGCGCGCGCGGAGATCTTGGACCTGACGCCGAGCGGCTGGTGATCGGCGACGCGTCCAATGGGATAATCGCGACGGCCCGTGAACCGAACGACTGCACTCATCGTCGCGCTCGCGATCCTGCTCGGACACGCGCTCGCGATCCACAAGACCGGCAGCAACGAGATCGCGCCGCCGTTCGACACGGCCTACGTCGCGTTCCGCGTCGCGCGCAATTTCGTGCACACCGGCGTGTTCGCTTGGGAGCAGGGCGTCAGCGGCCTCGACAGCTATCCGTCGCTCTTGTGGATCGCCGTCGCGGCCATTCCCGAGCGGCTGTACCTGCCGGTCAATCAGTTCTGCCAAGCGGTGGGCATGCTCTCGGCCTTCGCCAGCGTGCTGGTGCTCTCGAGCTTCAGCCCCAAGCGACTCTCGGGCGTGATCGCGCCGCTGTTGTTCGTCGTGTGCGGCGGCGTGGCCTCGGCCGCGCTCTCGGGAACCGAGACGGCCTTGCTCGGACTGGGCGTGGCCTACGCGTTCCTGAGCTACGAGCGCGAGCGTCCCAAGTCGATGGCCTTGGGCCTGGTGATCGCGACCCTGGCGCGCCCTCAGGGCTTGGTGTTCTCGCTGGCCTTGCTGGCGATCGAAATCGTGCGCCGCATCGCCAGCGGCGGGAGCGCTCCGCGGAGGAGCATGTGGCTGGCCTTCGCCACTCCGCTCGCCGCGGCGATGTGCGTCGCGCTCGTGCGCTTCGCGTCGACCGGCGAGATGTTCTCCCCGTGGATGGCGCAACTCGTCAATTTCGGCCCGCGCGTTCGGCGCGAGGGCCTCGAGTACCTGCTCGACTACCTGATTGCCTCGGGCAACGCGACGCTGTTCGTGTTCCCGCTGTACTACCTGCTGCGGGGCGTGCTCAGCGGCCTGGGCATCCGCGCTTGCATCCTCACGCTGGCTTGGGCGGCGGTCGTCGCGCAGGGCGGCGGCGGAGCGCTGCCGTTCTTCGAGGCCATGACGCCGATCACGGCCGTGATGTTGGTCGCGGTGCAAGAGGCCATGCAGCTCGCGCTCGACTCCAAGCGGCGCGTGTGGCCGCAAGTGACCTGGGCCTTGTTCCTGCTGGGACTGGGCCTGTCGGCGGCGGCCAGCAAATTTCCCGGGGATCTGGGCCCTTTGCGGCTCGAGGCGGGACACCGTGCCTGGATGGAACCGCGCACCCTGGCGCGCTTCGGGTACGAGGAGAAGAACGGTCGCATGGGCCTCTCCGAGGAGATCCTGGCCACCGAGCGACTGCGCGAGATCGGTCTGTTCCTGCGCAGCAACATCGACCCAGGCTTCAGCGTGCTCTCGCCTTGGCCGGGCGCGATCGGCTACCTCTCGCGCCTGCGCGTCGTGGACCCGCTCGGCCGCACGACGCCGTCGCCGGGAGAGACGCGCACGCGTCCCTGGGAGGGTTTGCCGCGCGCCGACGTCGCCAAGGCGCTCGCGGAGCGGCCCGAGTACATCGTGCCGACCATCCGCTTCGGCGAGACGCCGCCCTCGGCGCAGGACATCGCCGCTGAATGGGCCAAGTCGCTCGACAACGAGCCGCACCGGCCGCAGCGCTCGCTGGGCATCCGCTCGCAGCTCGTCGACTACGAGTTGATCGCCGTGCCGGTGACCAATCCCTACGCGCGTGTCGGCGTGTTCCCGCACGGGCACTTCTACTTGATGCGCCGGCGCGATCTGCAGCTCGCGCCGCGCCTGAACGTGGAGCTCGACGGACGCCAGATCCACGTCGACGTGACCCACCGCTCGCACGAGCAACTCGCCGAGCTGCGCGTGGAGGTCCGCGACCGACAAGGCAGCCTGTGGTTCCTGCGACCGACCGGAGAGTTCGTGCGCGCGCCGGAAGTGTCCGCGCGCACGCACCTGTTGCTCTACCCGACCGGTGAACGCCACATCACGCTGATCCGCGCCCATCTGCCCGACGAGCTCGACGCGGTCGAGGTCCGCGCGCAGTTGCGCAATCCCGGAGCCGTCGGTGACTCGCTGTTCTCCGACATTTCCGAACCGGTCAGCGTGATCGTCAGCCGCTGAGGCTGGTCAACTGATCTCGTAGCGCTTGAGCTTGCGATACAGCGTGCTCTTGCCGACCTTGAGCAGCTTGGCGGCCTTGAGCTTGTCGCCGCCGGTCGCTTCCAAGGCGCGCTCGAGGCACTTCTTCTCGTAGTGATCGAGGCTGATCGGATCGTCGGGACCGACCTCGCCGGGGCGATGCGCGAAAGCACTCGCCACGCTGATGGTGCTGCCGTTGGTCGACGGGAACGCGCTGCCCGAACCGCCGAAAACGAGCTTCTTGGGCGACGCCACGGGCGTCATCTCGTAGCCGCCGTCGCGCAAGCTCGGCGGAAGGTGCTCGAGTTGGATCACGGCGCCGGGAGCGCGCTTGCAGGCGCGGTCGATGGCCGACTTCAGCTCCAGCACGTTGCCCGGCCAGACGTGTCCTTGAATGCGCGCCAAAGCCTGCGGAGCCAGCTCGAGCTCGGGCCGACCGCTGCCGAACATGCGCAGGAAGTGCATCGTCAAGGGCTCGATGTCGTCCGCGCGCTCGCGCAGCGGAGGCACGACGATGAAGGCCTGCAGCAGCTCGCGCAGGAGCTCGCCGTCGAACGTTCCGGCCTCGACCGCGCGCTGCAGATCGACCTGGGTCGACGCGACCACGCGCATCTCGGTGGTCTCGGCGCGATCGGAGCCCGTGCGGCAAGCAACGCCTTCGCGGATCGCGCGCAGGAGCTTGCTCTGGAGCCGCGGCGAGAGCTGGTCGACGTCCGACAGGTACAGCGTTCCGCGCCCCATGTGCAACGCGCCCGGACGGTCGAAGGTGACCTCTGGGTTGGCTCCCTTGACGGCGCCGAAGAGCTCGAGCTCGAGATGTTCCGCGGACAGTCCGGCGCAGGCCACCGGCAGGAACGGGTTGCCCGCGGAGTCGGACGAGAAGTGCAGCGCGCGAGCGATGTGCGCGCGTCCGCTGCCGGTCTCGCCGATCAGCAGCACCGGCATCGAGCTCTTGGCGAACTCCGTGACGGCCGCGCGAATGCGCGTCATCGCCGCGCCGGAACCGATCAAGTTCGCGGTCCCGTAGGCCACGCGCGCGGCTTCGATCAGCACACCGACTTCGCGCCGCGGGAGCGTGTACTCCTGCAGCCGGATCATCTCGGTCGCGACCTTGCGCCGACCGGCGTCGAGGAACAGCACCACGCGCAGCCCCGGATCGACGTCGCCGGGCTTGGCCACCATGGTCACGACCGAGGCGATCACCGAGCGCCCCTGGCGCCCGTTGCGCGGCGGCAGGTCGAAACGCTGCCCTTCCTTCTTCTGCAGGTTGGTGTCGCGCACGAAGGCCTCCAGCCCAGAGGCCGGAGACAGGCGACCCAGGTTCTTGCCGTCGATCGGTCCGCCGAACAGGTCCTGAGCGCCGCGGTCGGCGTAGCGCACGATGCCTTCGTCATCGACGATCACCACTCCGTCGGGCTTGCCCGGCGCCAGCTCGCGCCACACGGTGGCGGGCTCGCTGGAGCCCGCGCCGTTGGGCTCGCCGTCACTCGGACGCGCGCGCTCTTCCTGGGCGCGCTTGAAGGCCTCGGCGAGTGAGCGCGCCTGCGAGCGCAACTCGTCCTGCTCGGACTTGAGGCGCAGGAACACGCGCAACACGTGGTCGAGCACCGGCAGGTCGGACTTGACCAAGCACATGTCGGCGCCGGCCTCGTACCCGCGCGGCAGATCCTCGCGCGACGAGGCCTTGCTCAGGAGCAGCAGCGGCACACCGGTGTTGGTCGGGATCTGGCGCAGCCGACGGCAGACCTCCTGTCCGTTGATGCCCGCCGACAGTCCGGCATCGACCAGAATCGCGTCGAAGCGTCGCTCGCGCGAGCTCGCCACGCCCTGCGCGCCGTTCTCGGCGATCGTGACTTCGTGGCCGGCCTCCTTGAGCCGGTTGGCCATCACCAAACGCGTCGCCGATTCGTCGTCGATCAAAAGGACGTGGGTCACTCGATTCCTCCCCGAGTTGGGCCCTTCCCCTGCGCGGGGACGGGCGTCGGATCGATCGAACGCGGCCCCCGATCGGGGCGGGATTCCGCGTCCTTGCGGCCCGTCCGCGCGTGCGCTCCCATGAAGGGAACGCGCCCGCGACGGGCCGATTGTGTCGAAGATGTCCGGCGATCGCTATACACCGTTCACCTCCGAAGACGAGGCCCGCAGCATCGAGCACGCGCTCGAGAGACTGCCCACGGGACTCGATGCGTTGAGCGTCGTCAGTGCGCTGCGGCGCGAACTCGCGCCCGACACCGCGCGTCGAGCGGCCGAGCTGCATGAGTTGCGCTCGCGAGCGACGGAGCGCTTTCCGAGCGGACGACTGAGGTTCCTGACGCGCGAAGGGCTCGAGCAGGCGACGCGCGAAGTCGTCGCGCGCTTGCGAGCGCAGCGCATCGCCGAGCTCTCGCCAGGTGCGAGCGTGTACGACGCCACCTGCGGGTTGGGGGCGGACGCGTTGGCCTTGGCCGAGGCCGGACTGCGGGTGATCGCGGGCGAGCTCGATCCGTTGGTGGCGCGCTGCGCGCGCGCGAACCTCGCACCGTACTCCAACCGCAGTTGCGTCATCCTTGCGGACGCGATGTTGGCGCCAGTGAGCGCAGCCTTCTTGGTGATCGATCCCGACCGTCGAGCCGCCGGACGTCGGGTGCTCGAGCCGCAGCGCTGGTCACCGCCGTTGGCCAGCGTGCTGCGCCTGTGCGCGCGCTTCCGCGGGGCCTGCGTGAAACTGTCTCCGGCGTTCGACATCGGGGAGGTCGGTGCGCTCGAATCGAGCCTGCCCCACGGCTTTCAGTGGGTCAGCGTCGAGCGCGAGCTGTGCGAAACGAACTTGTGGACGGGGGAGTGGGCATCGGCCGTCGGGCGACCCGGTGAGCGCGAGGCCGTGACCCTCGACGGGCACGGAAAAACTCACCGGATCACCGGACATCCGTTCCCGGTGGTGTCCGACCTATCGGAAAGAGTTTCAGGAAACTGTTGGCTGCTGGACCCCGATCCAGCTGTCGTGCGCTCCGGACTCCTGGGTCGTCTCGCTTTCGGGATTTCCGCCCGCGGACTCGATCCGCAGCTGGCCTACCTGCTGTCCGAGGAGCGCCCGAGCTCGCCGTGGGTGCGCGGCTGGCGTGTGCTGGAGACCTCCAGCGCCGATCCGAAGCGCGTGCGCGAAGCGCTGCGGCGTCACGACATCGGACCGGTCCAGGTGCTCAAGCGCGGTCACCCCGAGCCAGCCGAGGTGCTCGAGCGGCGCTTCAGGGGTCCGGGGCAGCGCCGCGGGTTGTTGGCGGTCGCGCGCATCGGCGACGGCCATCGAGTGTTCTTGCTCGACCCACAGACCGCAGAACGGGTCAGCGATACGGACCCGGAGCCCCCGCCGTCGCGCGCTTGACCTTGGCCTCCCCAGCGAGGTTTCGGCGCCACTACGAGACGCCGCGCCGCTGCTTCGCCCGCGCGGCTTCACTCCATGCCGCGACCGCGGACCCCGCCGCGAGGCGTCGCGGCCGCCGATCCCGGACCGTGGCGCGGGTTGGAGGGGTGGGCGATGAGGGAATCGAACCCCCGACATCCTCCTTGTAAGGGAGGCGCTCTGGCCCCTGAGCTAATCGCCCGCGAGGGGTACCAAGGTAGAGCGGTTGCCGACCTGGAGCCAGGGCCGTACCTTCCTTCGCCCCGAAGCTCCACCCCCCGCCGCGCTCTGACCGAAGAGAAGCGCGGCGCGAGCCTCAGGGGCCCCCTCCCGATGGGACTCTGCTCGCGCGTCGACCTCCCTGATCCACGGGCCCCGCCCACCTCCTCTCCATGCGCATCGCAGTCATCGGAACCGGATACGTCGGACTCGTTGCGGGCACCTGCTTCGCCGAGAGCGGCAACAGCGTGGTGTGCCTCGACATCGACGAGAACAAGATCAAGCGCCTGCGCGCGGGTGAAGTCCCGATCTACGAGCCCGGTCTCGAGGAGTTGCTCAAGCGCAACGTCCACGACGGACGGCTGTCGTTCACCACCAAGTACGACGAGGCCATCCCCAAGGCCCAGGTGGTGTTCATCGCCGTCGGGACGCCGCCCGGTGAGGACGGCAGCGCCGACCTCAAGTACGTGCTCTCGGCAGCGCGCTCGATCGCGCAGCACATGACCGGCTACACGGTGGTGGTCGACAAGTCGACCGTGCCGGTGGGTACCTCCAAGAAGGTCGCC
Source organism: Planctomycetota bacterium (assembly GCA_020853575.1). GTDB lineage: Bacteria > Planctomycetota > UBA1135 > UBA1135 > F1-120-MAGs118. Next base: position 32,264 of record JADYYP010000057.1, on the reverse strand, counting down.
GACGCGATGCGCTCGCACACCAAGTACGAGTTCGACGTCGTCTCCAACCCGGAGTTCCTCAAGGAGGGCGCCGCGATCGACGACTTCATGAAGCCCGACCGCGTGGTGATCGGCGCTCGCTCGCAGCGCGCGCAGGACGTGATGGAGGAGCTCTACTCGCCCTTCGTGCGCACGGGCAAGCCGATCCTGTTCATGGACCCGGAGTCGGCCGAGCTGACCAAGTACGCCGCCAACGCGATGCTCGCCACGCGCATCTCGTTCATGAACGAGATCGCCAACATCTGCACGCGCGTCGGAGCGGACGTCGACATGATCCGCAAGGGCATCGGCACCGACGACCGCATCGGCTCGCGCTTCCTGTTCGCGGGCTGCGGCTACGGCGGTTCGTGCTTCCCCAAGGACGTCAAGGCAATCGTCAAGACCGCCGAGGAGCACGGCTACGACTTCAAGATCCTGCAGGCCGTCGAAGCGGTCAACGAAGCGCAGAAGCACGTCCTGAGCGACGTCGCGTTGCAGCACTTCGGGAAGAACCTCAAGGGCAAGCGCTTCGCCATCTGGGGCCTGGCCTTCAAGCCCAACACCGACGACATGCGCGAGGCGCCGGCGGTGGTGATCATCGACAACCTGTTGGCGGCGGGCGCGACGGTCTGTGCGTGCGATCCAGAAGCGATCGGCGAGGCCAAGAAGCACCACCTGGGTGACCGCATCGACTACTCCGAGACGCCGATGGAAGCGCTCGACGGCGCCGACGCACTGATCCTCGTCACCGAGTGGAACGAGTTCCGTCGGCCGGACTTCGACGAGGTGAAGCGCCGCCTGAAGTCCCCGGTCGTGATCGACGGCCGCAACATCTACCGCCGCAAGACGCTCGAGCAGCTGGGCTTCACCTACTACGGCATCGGAAGCTGAGCTGCGGCATCGGCGCGTCCGCGCCAGCAAACTGTCGCCAGCAAACTGTCGCCAGCAAACTGTCGCCAGCAAACTGTCGCCAGCAAACTGTCGCCAGCAATCTGTCGCGCGCGTCCTCGGCGTGTATGGCGCTCGAGGCAGACCTGCCGATCGATACCAACCGGCCGATCGATGTCAACCCGCTCAGCACGGGCGAAGCGCTCGGCTGAAACGACAAGGCGGCCCGTAGCTCGCGAGAGCACCGAACCGCCTTTTGATGTCGTGAACCACAGGTCGCGTCGATTGCTCGGCGCGACGCGCTCAGTCATACCCAACGCACCGCCGCCTTGGGAAGAGGGTTCTTGCGTCCCGCTCATTCGTCGTCGTCGCCTCGTGAGTGCAGCACCGCGCCCGCCCGACGCCTCGCGACGGCCTGCTCGAGCAGCGCGATGCACCGCATCCGACGCAGCGCGATGCGCACACGCTCGCCCGAACTCGTGGGCTTGAGCGCCGCGGCTTCGAGCGCTCCGCGGCACGCGGCGAGCACTCCGGCGGCGGCTTCGATGTCATCGACGATCACGTACGTCGCGATCCACTCGTCGTAGGCGCGAATGCGGTCGAGCGCGTCGAACGCGGACTCGGCGACACGCCGCAGCCAACGGCGCGCGTCGTCGAAGCGGCCGAGCAGCGCGTAGGTCTTGCCGGCCCAGATGGCCGCGTCGTCGCGCAACCGCGAGCCACACGCGGACTCGCCCGCGACGGACAGATACAGGTCGAGGGCACGCTCGAAGCGACGTCGCCGGCGCTCGATGTGGGCCAGCTCGAGACACGAACGCCAGCGGTAGCTGCTGTCGACGCCCAGCGCGCGCACGAGCTCGAGCTCGGCGACCGCGGCCTCGATCTGTCCGCTCCAGCGCAGCAGCTCCGCGGCGCGAAACGAGGCCTCGGCGACGCAGGCGCGCTCGAGCGGAAAGCGCACGCGGACGGCGATCCAGCTGGCGGCGACACGCACACGTTCGGCGGCGAGCGTGGCCGCGGGCCAGCGCCGCAGGCGTGCGCTCTGCGCCGCTGCGTGGCGCATCTGCTCCTGCGCGCTCGCGAGCACGGGCACGTCCGCGACGCGCGCGGACCAGTCGACCGCGTTGCGGTCCGAGCCGGCCTCGGCGCACGCCACCCACGCGCAAGCGAGCACGATTCCAGGCAGCGTCATCAGCCTCCCGCTCCCGCTGCGCTCAGCGCCGGCCCGCCGACGCCCCCATCCACGAAGCGCCGCTCGAGCTCACTCGACAGGCGCCGCTCGAGCTCGCGCGACAGCCGCCGCCGGGCCCGGAACAGACGCATCTTGCTCGCCGGTGGAATCCTCGGTCGCGGCGCTGGACCTGCTCCCGCCACGGCGCCGCGCGCGCCTCGCTCGCCCGCGCCACTGGCTGGGAAGCTGCGCGAGGCGGAACCGGCGCACTCCTCGAGCACACCGTAGTGCGCGCTCAACAGTCGTTGCTCGTCGCCGCGCAGCGCTGCCAGCGCGCCATCGAGCGCCCCCAGCGCCGCACCCCGGGTCACCGCGTAGGGCCCCAAGGTCCAGCGCTCCATGTCGAGGTCGCCGACACACTCGCACACACTGTCAGGTGAGGCGAGCTCGTCGAGCAGCACGCCGTCCTCGCAGTGCACACGCTCGCGCCCGGCGCGCCGCAGCGAGTCGTGCAGCGTGTTCGCGGCGATCCGCAGCACCCAGGCTTCGAGCCGCCGCGGGTCGTGTCCGCGCATGCGGAAGCGCGCCGCGCGCAGCATCGTGTCCTGCACTGCGTCGTCCAGCTCGGCGCTGTTGCGACAGCGCCGCACGAGCCAACCTCGGATCATCGGCTCGAGCTCGGTCAATCCGCTCCACGCGTCCGCACGCTGTGTGTCTTGCATTTCCCCCTGGCCTCCGTTGCGCGCACTTCGCCGGTGCGCGGCACGATGACCGCGAGAGCGTTGCTCCCGACTCCTGTGGAGAACCCTGGGGCCTGCGGAGGCGGCGCGCGGCGGAGCTCCGATCGCCGAAAACGCCGCCGCTGCGGACACACGCGCTTGCGACGCTCACCGGATCGCCACTCGGGACGTTTCGAGCGGCGCGCACGACGCAGCGCGGGCGGCCGAGCGCTGTGGCTCTCGACCGCCCGCGGCGTGCTGCCCTCGCCGAAGCGAGCTACTTGCGCGAATTCCGCGCCTGGCTGGCCCACTCGGAGTCGGGGTAGTTGCGCACGAGCTCCGAGAGCATGCGGCGCGCATTGGGCTTGTTGGCCTCGCCCATGAACTCGAACACCTTTGCGGCTTGGTACAGCGCCTTCGGCACGTAGCGCACCTGGTCCTCGTAGACGATCACCACGCGCAGGTAGTTGAGCACCGCGTCCTTGAGCACGACCGACGCGTCACCGTTGGCGCGCAGCTTGTCGGCACCTTCCTGGAACAGGCAATCGCCCATGCCCAAGTAAGCGCTCGCCAGCGTCGCGTCGTCCGCCTTGGGGTCCTTGATCACGGCCTCGTAGATCTTGCGAGCCTTGGCGTAGTCCTTGGACTCGCTCTCCAGATAGGTCTGCGCTTCGAGCACGCGCGCGCGGTTGCGCACGATCGGGTGGCCGGTGCCGGCCTGACCACCGATCTCGATGAAACGATCGCGCTTCTGGTTGCTCTTGGCGGCGCTGAGCTCGACCTCGACCAGCTCGGCCTGCAAGCGGAAGGCGTCGGACATGGCGCGCGTGCGCACCATCTCCTTGAGCGTCGCGACCGTCTCTCCGGCTTCCTTGGCGAGCCCCAGATCGCGCTGCGCGTTGGCTTTGGCGACGTAGGCGTAGGGCACGTAGCGCGAGTCGCCGCACTTGGAGAGCAACAGGTCGGCGAGCTTGACCACTTCCTCGGTCGAGGCCTTGCTGTTGAGCGCTTGGTTGAGCTCGATCGCGCGATGCAGCGCGTAGGCCGGCGCCCAGGCGGCCTTTTCCTTCTTGCCGCTGTTGAGCACACCGTCGGCGTAGTCGAACAGGCCGCTGGCCGCGTCTTGGAAGCGCGACGGGCTCTCGCCCTTGAGCTCCTCCAAGGCACCGCGCAGCAGGTTCGGCACGTTCTTGTCGTACTCGACCTTGAGCACTTGGTCGGCCTGGACGGTCTGCTCGTTGGACTTGCCAGCGGCCCGGTAGGCCACGCCGGCCAGGGTCTCGTTGACGATCGTGACGTCGTCCAGGCTCTTGCCGTCCGCGAGGTAAATGCGGTCGGCGAAGCTGGCCGTGGACAGGAACGCAACGGCCGCGGCGAGGGCCGCGGGACGGCGGAGGGACATGCGCATGAAAGTCGACTTCCGGAGGGAGAGGCGGGCCGGGAGTACCCCTGGGCGTCGGGGGGGTTACCGGGGGCGGCCGCGCGCGGGGCGAGCAGGATACGGGCGCTTCGAAGAAGCTGTCAACGCGGGCGGCAGTTCGGGTCGGATGGAGCTGCGGCCGAGCCCGGGGTGGCGCCCGAGCTCGGCCCCAGGCGGCGCCACTGGATCATCTCGGCCACCACCGAAACGGCGATTTCCTCGTGGGTGCGCGCGCCGATCGCGAGCCCCATCGGAGTGCGCACGCGCTCCAGGAACTCGCGCGGCACTCCGCGGGTCGCTAGCTGCTCGAACAACTGCACCCGCTTGGCGCGGCTGCCGATCATGCCCAGGTACTTGGGCCGGGCGCCCGCGCGCCACAGGGCCTCGAGCACCTCGCCATCCTTGTCGTGTCCGCGCGTCACGGCGATCAGGTACGCGTCGTCGCACGGCGTGACGCGCCGCGCGAGCTCGGCGAACTCCGCGCACAGGCACTCGTCGGCGTCGGGGTGGCGCTCGCGGGTGGCGAAGCCCGCGCGATCGTCGGCCACGCTGACGTGGAAGCCGGCCATGTGCGCGATGCGCGCGATGGCCGAGCTGACGTGCCCGCCGCCGAACAGCACCAGCCTCGGCACGACGATCGGCTCGACGAAGATCTCGAGCTGGCCACCGCACAACAGCCCGCTGTCGGGGTAGTCGCGCTCGTTGAGCGCGAAATTCAGCGTGCGCGGGCGCTCGTCGCGCATCGCCGCCAGGGCGGCTTCGAGCACCTCGGCCTCGAGGCAACCGCCTCCGACGGTTCCGACGAAACTGCCGTCTCGGCGCACCAGCATCTTCATCGTCACCTTGCCCGGCGTCGAGCCGCTGGTCTTGGTGATCGTGCACAGCGCGCACGCTTGGCCCTCGTGCTGCAACCGAACGAGCTCCGCGTACAGGTCGGTCATGGGCGCGCAGTATCGCAGATCCGCGAGCGGGGCACGAACGCGGCGCGCGCGGCGTACCATGGCACGCATGTCACTCCAAAACGTCGCACTTGCATCCCTCGCCTCGCTCCTCTTCGCCTGCAGCGGAGCGCAACCGAACGCCGAGTCGAGCAGCGATGCTCAGCGAGCGACGCTCGCTGCACCCCCAACCCCTTCCACCCCGGAGCCCGCGATGGCCTCGTTGCACGCCCTCACCGTCCAGAGCCTCGATGGCCAGTCGATCGATCTCGCGCGCTACCGCGGCAAGGTGCTCTTGGTGGTCAACACCGCGAGTCAGTGCGGCTTGACACCGCAGTACGCCGGGCTGCAAGCGCTGTACAACGAGCTCGCTCCGCGCGGCGTCGAGGTGCTGGGCTTCCCGAGCAACGACTTCGGCGCGCAGGAGCCCGGAACCGCCGCTGAGATCCGTGAGTTTTGCACCGCGCGCTACGCGGTGACCTTCCCGCTGTTCGCCAAGGTCGTCACCAAGGGCGAGGCGGCTCAATCGCCGGTGTACGCGGCGCTGGGCAAGGCCACCGGCAAGCTGCCGGGCTGGAACTTCGCCAAATACGTCGTCGGCAAGGACGGCGTGCCGCTGCGCTTCTTCGACAGCCGCGTCGCGCCCGACGACAAGGGGCTGCGAGCGACGCTCGAGTCCGCCCTGGCGGCGCCCTGAGCGAGCAACGGGAACGCGCGGCGCGCCGTGCGAGGAGCGCGCCGTGCCTGCGCCCGCGCGTGGCCGGATCCCGAACCGTCGCCGCTCGCGATGCTGCGGATCCACGCGAGCGGCGGCTTCCGGACTTCGCGATCCGGCGTAGGATGCGTCCTTTCCCCTACCCCGAGGTCGGCATCCCCCATGATCGCGCCGCTCTTCGTGCTCGTGTGCTGTGCGCCCCCAGTCCAGGACGGCCGGCTCACTCCGCTGCCGGCGGAGCGAGCCAGTGCGCTCCCCGACAAGCTCGAGGGCGAGATGAAGAACCTCGATCCCAAGCTCGAAGGCTGGGACACCGAGGCCTTCAACTCCGCCGCGGGCGCCCAGATTTCAGCGCTGGGCAAGTTGCTCCACGACCCTGCTCACGTCGACACCGCTGCGCTCGCACCGCTGCTCGCGTCGGACTTCAGCTGTGGCCCACTGCGTCCGGAGGAGTTGACGCAGGTGTTCGCCAGCGGCGTGTTGCGCGTACTGCGCGGAACTCCGGGCTCACGGAGCCTGGTGGGCGCCGAGGGCTTCGCACGCGCGCTGCGCGAGCTCGGCGGAGCCTACGAGGCCGGAGCGGACGTGCACTTGAAGAGCAAGATCGTCAGCGTCGACGATCACGGCGCTGGGCGACTGGCCTGCAACGCCCTGATCATGATGTGGGGCGACTCGGGTCCCGGCGTCACGCAGCAGACCAGCGACTGGACGATCGAATGGGACTGGAGCGAGTCCGGCAAGCCGCCGCGCATGCTCTCGGTGTGCTGCACGCGCTACGAGGAGTCGATCACCTCGGGCGCGATCCTGAGCGACTGCAGCGAGGCCGTGCTCGGCGCGAACGCGGCCTGGAAACAGCACCTGCTGCGCGGCACGGACGATTGGTGCCGGCGCATCGACCTGGCCGCCGGCATGAACCAGTACGCGCACAACGGACTGGCGATCGGTGACGTCGACGGCGACGGGCTCGAGGACCTGTACCTGTGCCAGGGCGGCGGATTGCCGAACAAGCTGTTCTTGCACCAGCCCGACGGAACGGCACGCGACCAAAGCGCGGAGTGGGGTGTCGACTGGCTCGACGAGACCATGGCCGCGCTGATCCTCGACCTCGACAACGACGGCACCAACGAGCTCGTGCTCTCGACCGCCAGCGGAGTGCTCGTGATGCGCCGCGCGAGCGGCAAGCCGGACTTCGAGCTCGCGCGCGAGTTGCCATTCCCCGGCGGATATTCGCTGGCCGCCGCCGATGTCGACGGCGACACCCGACTCGATCTCTACGTGTGCCGCTACGCGACCGCGAACCTGCCCAACGGGCTGCCGACGCCCTACCACGACGCCAACAACGGTCCGAGCAACGCGCTGTTCCGCAACAAGGGCGAGCTCGAGTTCGAGGACGTCACCGCCAAGCTCGGGCTCGACCACAACAACCGCCGCTTCAGCTTCGCCGCGGAGTGGGCGGACTACGACGACGACGGTGATCTCGACCTGTACGTCGCCAACGACTTCGGCCGCAACAATCTCTACCGCAACGAGAACGGCCGCTTCCGCGACGTCGCGGGCGAAGCCGGCGTCGAGGACATCTCCGCCGGGATGGGCGTGAGTTTCGGTGACTACGACGGTGACGCGAAGCTCGACATCTACGTCAGCAACATGTTCTCGTCGGCCGGGCAGCGCATCGCCTACCAGCGCGCCTTCCAGCCAGCGCTCGACGCCGCCGTGCGCGGTCAATTCCAGCGCCACGCGCGCGGCAATTCGCTGTTCCGCAACCGCGGAGACGGCAGCTTCGAGGACGTGACGCTCGAGTCGCACGTTGGCATGGGGCGCTGGGCCTGGGGCTCTCAATTCGTCGAGCTCGATGGCGACGGCCGGCCCGACCTGTTCATCCCCAACGGGTTCATCACCAACGAAGACAACGAGGACTTGTGAAGCTTCTTCTGGCGACGCGTGCCGTCGCAATCTCCGCTCACCGGTTCGACGACGCTCGAATACTCGCAGGCCTGGGCGGCCACCAATCGCTTGATCCGCGAGGGCAAGTCGTGGAGCGGGCGCGAGCCCAACACGCTGTACCTCAATGCTGGTGACCGCAGCTTCGCGGACATCTCGTTCGCCAGCGGAGCGGCATTCCCCGACGACGCGCGCGCGGTTGCGCCGGTCGACTGGGACGACGACGGCGATCTCGACTTCTGGGTCGCCAACCGCACCGCGCCGAAGGTGCGCTATCTGCGCAACGACGCGGGCAACAGCTCGCGTTCGATCGCGTTGCTGCTGCGCGGCACCAAGGTCAATCGCGATGCCGTCGGCTCGCGCGTCGACGTGCGCGTCGGCGAGCAGCGGCAAGTTCAGCTGCGTCAGGCGGGCAATGGCTACCTCGCACAGAAGACCGCGTGGCTCACGTTCGGCGTCGGACAGGCCGAGCGCGTCGACGAGCTCGTCGTGCGTTGGCCCGACGGCTCGGAGCAGCGCTTCCGCGATGTCGCGACGGGCACGCGCTACACGCTCGTCCAAGGAGAGCAGGCCCTGAAGCCGGTGACGCCGCGCTCGACAGCGGCCGCGCGCGGGCTCGCCGTGTCGGAGCCCAAGGCCGTCGCGCCGACGTCGGCCGCGCGCATCGCGCTGGTCAAACGCCGGCCGCTGCCCGAGATGTCGATCACCGACACCGCCGGTCGCACGCATTCGCTCGGCGGCCGGCCACTGCTGGTCAACTTCTGGACGAGCACCTGCTCGAACTGCATCGCGGAGCTCAACGCTTGGAACACGGAGAGCGAAACTTGGCGCAAGTCTGGGCTCGCGATCCTCGCGCTCTCGGTCGAAGCGCCGGAAGCCGGCGGCGTTCCCGGTGCGGCCCGCACGTTGATGCAGCGCCTCGAGCCGAGCTATTCCTGGGGTACGGCGAGCGACGCGTGGCTGCATACCTTCAACGTGCTCCAGCGCTGGATCGTCGACCGCCAGGACGAGATGCGCGTGCCCACCAGCTTCCTGATCGATGCGCAGCGCCGTCTGGCGTACGTCTACAGGGGCCCGGTTTCCGCCGCGCAACTCGCGACCGACGTCGCGACGCTCGCGCTCGACGACGAGGCCTTCGCGCGCGCCGCGCAGGCGTTGCCCGGGCGCCGCGCACATGCCGCCGGCTTGCCCGGCATGGTCGACATCGCGGGCGAGCTGTTCGACGGCCAGCGCCTGGACGAAGCGTCGTTCTATCTCGAGCTCGGGCTGGCGGCGCTCGGGGCCCCGACGCCCGGCGAGCCGCTCCACCAGCGCGCCGCCGCGGCATTGACCAAGCTCGCCGGTGGCTACCTCGAGGCCAAGCGCCCCGCCGAGGCCGTCGCGCGACTCGAGCGCGCCGTGAGCCACGACGCGTCCAATGCATCGAGCTGGTTCACGCTCGGAGAAGCCCGTGCGCGCCTGAATCAGAAGTTGCCGGCGATCGAGGCTCTGCGGCGCGCGACCGAGCTCGACGCGGGACTCGCAGCGGCCTGGCTGCGGCTGGGAGCGTTGCTCAACGAGACCAACGAGCCGGCCGCGGCGATCGAGGCCCTGCGCAGCGCGACACGTGCGGCACCCGACGACGGCCGCGCTTGGTTCACGCTCGGCGGAACCTACCTCGCGCAACACGCGCCAGCGGACGCGCTCCCCTGCTTCCGCAAATCGACCGAGCTGCAACCGCAGCACGCACTTTCCTGGACCGGTCTGGGAACGTGCTTGGCGTTCGCCGGCGACAAGCCAGGTGCACTGCAGGCTCTGCGCAGAGCGCTCGAGCTCGATCCGCAGGACCAGCGCGCGAAGGCCATGCTCGAGCAACTCCAGTCGACACGCTAGACCGTGCGGCTCGGAGACTCTCCGCGCCACGCCAAATCACTCGCGCTGCGGAGCTCGGCGCTCGGTGTCGCGCCAACCGGCGAGCTGTGCACTCTGGTCCCCCCAGTCGAGCTCGCCGCGGCAATCCGATGGACGTTCCAGGGGCTCCGCGACTCCGACACGGGCGCTTGGATCGCTCCGCTCAGAGCGTGGCCCGCAAGCGCAGCATGAAGGTGAGTCCGTCCTGCTCGATCTGATCCTGCAGGTAGTCCTCGCTCGCCGGGTCGGTGTACTGCTCGTCGAACACGTTGTAGAGCCCCAGCTCGATGTCGATGCCATCGAGCACTCCCCGCGAACGTAGATACGCGTTGGTCACCGCGTAGGCATCGGACTCGTCACCTGCGACCGTCGTGCGCGGTCCGAGCGCGATCACCTCGATCGCCGCGGTGAAGGCGTCGTCGAACAGCGCTGTCTCGAGCCGTGCTTGCGTCACGCGCCTGGGCGAGTTGATCGGCCGTTCCCCGGTGTCGGTGTTCTCCACGTCTTGAATGGCGTGCGAGAGCGCGATGCGAGTTCCGTCCGCAACGACGAGCTCTCCCTGCAGCTCGACTCCCTGCGCGCGTACGTTGTCGACGTTCTCGAACACGTAGAGGCCGTCGTTGGGGTCGATCCGTTGCGAGATCAAGTCGTCGACCTCGTTGCGGTACAGCGCGATCGACGCTCGCGCTCGGTCGGTGAAGTAGCGCTCCGCGACGAGCTCGAAGGTCGTGATGCGCTCGGGATCGAGGTCGGGGTTGGCCTTGGTCGTCGAGCCATCGCTGTAGTCGAGCTCGTAGGAGTTGGGCGCGCGGTAGGCGCCGCCCGCGAGCAGCTTGAGCGCCGTCGCGTCGTCCAGTCGATGCACGGCCGCGGCGCGCGGACTCCACGCTGCATCGAAGCCCTCACTGCCGTCGAGGCGCAGCCCCAGGGTGAGCGTGGTGGCCGCGCCCAGCGCGAACTCGTTCTGCGCGAATGCGCCCCAATCGAGGCTCGACTTCTCGGACGTCGAGAGCGTCGTGAACTCGTCCGAATAGCGCTGATCCTGATCGATGTTCCAGCGCGTCTCGACTCCGAGCGTCAGGCGGTTGCAGTCGCTCCAGAGGAACGCGTCGTGCGCTTCGAAGCCCACGCGCCGACCGTGGACATCGTCGTGGTACTCGAGATCCGGAACACCGGACTGCGCGGTGTCGTCGTAGACGTACACGCCGTCGTAGGCATAGTCGTCGTAGTAAACGCGCGCCAAGAGCTCGTGGACCTCTCCGAGGGTGGCGCTGTAGCTCAGGTCGACGTAGCCCTGCGCATCGATGATCACGTTGTCGGGATCGTCGAAGTTCGTGAAGTACTGCGCCGTCGGAACGCCCTTCTCGCGGCGCGCGAACGCGGCTTGGAGCTGGACTCCGTCGCGCGCGAAGTCCGCGAAGACCCCGAACATCGATTCGCGATCGGTGTCCCGCGTCACGCCGCCGGTCGGCGAGCTCGCGTACTCGTCGTACATCAACCGTGCGCCCGCGCTGTCGAAGCCACGCAACGCCACATGGTGTGCCCAGCCGTCGCTCGACACTCCATCGTGCGCGACGCGCGCCTCGTAGCTCCGACGTGATCCCGCGCCAGCGAGCGCCGTGAGGCCGCCGTCCGCGCTTCCGTCGCGGGTGACGACGTTGATCACGCCGAACACGGCATTGCTGCCGTAGAGCGCAGAGCCGGGGCCGCGGATGAACTCGACGCGCTCGACGGTGTCGATGTCGATCGGGGACTCGACGCCGATGCTCGCCGAGCCATAGATGTTGTCGTTCACGCGGTGACCGTCGACCGTCAACAACACGCGCGAGTTGTAGTCGCCTGGCACGAAGAATCCGCGGAAGCCCGAGTGGCGATATGAGCGATCGAACGTCGAGTACACGCCACACAGGGAACGCAGCACCTCGTCGAGGGTGCGGTACCCGCGGGAGCGGATCTCCTCGGCCGTCACGATCGACACCGAGGACGGTGCGTCGAGCGTGCTTTGGCTGCGCTTGGAAGCACCGTACACGTCGTGGATCTCGATCGACATCAGATCCTCGAGGTCGAGCTCGGTCAGGTCGAGCAGCTCCGGCGCTTGGGTCTCGTCGGACTGAGTCTGCACCGCGGCTGCCGCGCAGGCGCAGACCATCGACGACGCCGCGAGACGGCGGAGCACTTGCAGGAGGTCGGTCACGGGGGGCGGAACTCGGTCCATCCGCACATCGGACGCCCGCCCCGCATCCCATGAGCGCGCGCGCGAGCACGGCGCCGCCGTCGCAGAAGCGGCACGGCGGCCCTGCGCGCCGCGCGAGATTTCAGCTCAAGTCGACGATCAGGGACAACCCTTCGTCGACGACCAAGCCAGAGCCGAAGTCGAGCTCGACACGCGCGCCCGCCTGGCGCAGGTTCGGCACGAGCTCGAGCTCACCCACTTGCGCCCGCACGGTCTGGAACGGCGTCGCGCGCGTCGTCTCGAGCACCAACTGCCTCAGGCGCAAGGCTCCGTGCCGGACCGTCAGCTGAGCGCGCATCCAGCTCGCGCTGCGCTGTTGCTCGAACGTGCCCCAGCCTTCGGGTGCGGTGAACGCGCAGCGGAACAGCTCGCCCGGGAGCTTCGGCGCGAAACCGATGCGCTGCTGCGGTCCGTGGCATTCGAAGCCGCTCAGCGCGAGGTAGGTGCCGTAGCTCGCGAGCGCGCGTGCATAGTGATCGCCGCATTCGATCTCGTTGAACGGGTTGCGCCGCGACGCGTGGTAGCGCTCGTGGATCGCGCGCGTGACGCCCAGTCCCTCTTGCGCGAGCCCCTCCCACACCATGTGCGACGCGGCCTGATGCTCGAATCCGGTCATGCACTCGTTGAAGTAGCCCGCGGCCCAAGCGTCCGCGCCGGCGCCCTTCGCGCGCTGCATCCCGCCGCGTGGCCAGGTGCACATCAGCAGCCCGGCCTCGCCCGGCAGCGCGTACCAGCGGCCGCCGGGGAGCGTGCGCTCCGCGTACTCGCGATAGCGGCCCACGTCGGGCGCGAAATTGAACTTCCACAATGCACGCAGTGCCTGCTTCGCGTAGTGCGCGGGCACGATGCGCGGCAAAGCGACTTGGCGCGCCCAGGATTCGCCGAGCAGTTGATCGATGTGGCAGCCGACGCCGGTGGCATTCGACTCTCGGTGCTCGGGATCGACCCGGTGGATGAAGTACTCGCCGTTGAACAGCGTGTCCGCCAGGCGCTTCGAGCCGCGCTCGGCGATCGCAGCGCACTGCGCAGCGAAGTCGAGCTCACCGCGCTCCGTCGCCAGCGCCTCGCCCGCGCGCAACGCGGCGACGTACACACCGCTGAGCCAACTGATCTCGCCGTGCCACGCCGTGTCCAAGGTGTTGTACTGCGGCCCGTCGAGGATGCCGTCGAGCCGCTCGTCACGCAGCATCAGGTGCTCGAGCGCCTTCTTGATGCGCGGCCAAGTGCGCACCGAGAACTCCGCGTCCGGCGCCATGGTGTGTTCGCGGTAGGCGCGCAGGATCGTCCCCGCTTGGCCGTCGACCGCGACCTCGCGTGCGGCCTCGCCGCGATAGTCGATGGCGCCGCTGTCGTCGTGGAACGCGAGCCCGAAGTCCACACGCTCGCGCTGGTCGCGCTCGAGTTCCGGGAAGATGCGCGCCAGGCCTTGCGCGTAGTTCCAGACATGCGTGCAAGTGCCAGGGCACGAGTACGCTCCTTCCCAGGCCCAGAAGCGACCGTCTTGGAAACGCAAGCAGGTCGCGGTGGCGAGCGTGGAGAGCGGGATGAAGGTGCGCTCGAGGAACCAGTGCGGCAGCGTCGAATCGCGATACCACGTGTCGCGCCATAGACGTGTCGCGCCGGCCAAGCGCTCGAAGTTCGAGGCGACGTGATTCACGACCGCGGTCGCGTGGCGGAAGCGCGACGCGTAGTGGCGGCGCAAATCGCGCGCGTTGGGCAGGAACGCGAGCGCGTCGTGATCGACGTGCGGCAAGTGCCAGGCGAGGACGAAGGTCAGCGTGCGCGACTCACCGGGAGCGAGCGACACGTCGCGGCCGAGCACACCGAGATCGCCAGGCGTGCTGCGCGCACTGCTCACGACGCCGCTGGGCATCGAACTCGCCCACGCACCATCGCCGCTCCCCGGCCAGTTGGCCCCGTAGTCCCACCAGGTGGAGCTCCGTTCCTCGATGCCCTCGAGCAGCAGCTTCTGAAGCTCCACGGTGCTGCCTGCGATGTTGAACCTCGCCGAGCTATCGAACAACGCAATCGCCGTCGACCCGCCGTCGCGCAGCTGCTCGACGCTCATGTCCGTGCCCCGCGGCTCGTCGCAGAACACGATCTCGTCGACGCCGACGTTGCCCCAGCCGCCGCTCTCGGCGTCGACGATCTCGAGGCGCGCCGTGCGCCCCCCGAGGTCGCGCACGTTCCAGTCCTCGACGCGCATGCGGTTGTCGTTGCGGCCGGTCGCGGTGCGCACGGGCGCGCCATCGACGATCAAGTTGATGCACGTGCGACCCGCGTGAGCTCCGCCGCCGATGCGGAAGCTGATGAAGCGCCGCTCGATGACGAACTCGCGGCTGGTGAGCTTGCCCGTGTGTCGATCGCCGCCGGGAATGTCCTCGCCAGCGCGCGTGTTGTGCGAGTTGAGCGTGCGCGCGCCGTGCGCGTTCACGTCGCCCTGGTAGCTCGGGATCTTCGCGACCTCGATCGGCTCCGCGCCGAAGGCCGTGCCCTCGACTTGCCAGCCCGAGTAGTCGGCGCGCTCGAAGTCCTCGAAGACGATCGGCTCGCGCGGCGGCGCGTCGCTGGCTGTCTTGTCTCGCGCTCCGTGCTCGAGTACGGTGAGGTTCGTCCCGCGGGTCACGTCGACGACGTACTCGACGCGCCCCGAGTCCTGCGCCGACGCCGCGACCGCGTGCTGCATCCAGCCCGAGAACTGCAGAGCCAGCGGCGCCGCGCCGGTGTTGCGCAACGTGAAGCTCATCACGGTCGCCGGCAGACTGGAATCCTCGAGCGCGAGCGGCACGAAGGGCGAGAAGGCCTCGAGCTCGATCTCGAGGGGCACGTCGGCGCGCGTGTAGCGCACGTTGGCGATCGGGTATTGGCCGCGGAACTCGATCTCCCAGCCTTCGCCTGCGCGCAGCTTGGCGAGCCGAGCCACGTCGCCGGATTTCCAGCGCACGGCGAAGCCTTGCTCGAGTTGTGAGCTCTGGGTCGCGGGTTTCGCGTAGTGCCCGCCGTTGCAATCGCTCCATTCAGCGCTCGGCCGGCGATTGAGGATGTCCCACAGCCACAGCTGTCCGTCGCCGCCGAGGTACACCTGGCCGCAGAACGCTCCGCCGATCGGCATGCCGATGAACTTCAGCTCGTCGCGCCGCGAGCTGTAGAGCGTGGGTTCGCCGCGCTCGTAGAGCGAGCTCACCCAACTCGCGTCGAGCCCCTTGTCGGCGGGCACGGGAAACGCCTCTTGTGCGCGCGCCTCCGCTGGCCGCCACTTGCTCCCCAGCAGGAACGCCGCCCCCAGCGAGGCGAGGGTGACGACCTCTCGGCGTGTTGGTTCCGCGTGCGCGTGCATGCGGTCGTTCATCGCAGGATCCCCTGGCGGGCCTCGTGCGCCATCGTCTCGCGCAAGCGTGTCTCCGCGTCGTCGCTCCAGTAGCCGCACTCGAGCGTGACGAACACCGAGGTGTAAGGCAACGCAAGATCGGTCTTGAGCACCAGCACCGTGAAGCCCTGAGCGGTCTTGTCGATGCGCGCGATCAGCTCCTCGTGCGGGAGGAACTCCACCGGCACGCCCAGCAGCGCAGCGCGCAATGCGGCGCGGTGCTGCTCGATGCCGGGTGCGTCGCCTTCGGGCACGTATTCGAGCTCGCGATCGAGGGCCACGCGCGCGCGGACGTGGGGCTCGCGCTGCACGCGCTCGAGCACCTCGCGCAGGACGCTCAGCTGCTCGGCGTGCGTCGCGACCGTGCGCACGGACGCCTTGGCCTGCTCGGGATAGGCCGCGTCGACGATGGCGATCACATTGCGGTGCCCGAGGTTCGCGAGCCGCTCGTCGAGCGTGTCGCGCCAGTCCGCGGCGCGGGGCGCCGCACAGGACCCGATCCATGCCAGTGAACCCAACGACGCCAGGCGAAGAGTGACCATGAGCAGCTCCTGGGGCTCAGCCTAGCGACGCCCACACCGCGTGCGAGGGCCGCGGGCGCGCCACGCCGCTCGACGGCGCGCGGGAGCTCGGCATCACGAGCACCGAGCGGATCCGCGGCGCGCGCGGACCCGCCCGATCGATCGAATCCGAATCAGCGTGCTCTCAGCAGCCTTGATTGGCGAGCCAGGCATCCATCGCCGCGCCCAGACCGGCCCACTCGGGGCAATCGCGAATGCAGTCCTTGACCGCATCGACGAAGTCCTTCCCGGCCGCGCAGACCGCGTTCTTCAAGTTGTTCTTGGCGTTCTCGAGGTCCTGGAAGAGCTCGGCTTCGTTCGCCGCCTCGAACTCCGCGACGTACATGCACCAGGTCTGGTAGCTCGAGCCACCCAGGGGCCCGTTCCAGCCCGCGCGGCTGAAGGCGTCGAAGAAGCCCTCGGTGCTCTGCCGATTGGCCTCGGCGTCGGCGGTGTAGTCCGCCCAAGCCGCGTCTACGTGCTGCGAGTAGTCGTTGTATGCGCTCGCCAGCGCGGCGTTGTAGGCGTTCTCCGCCGCCAACAGGCAATCCTCGACCGTCGCGCAGCCGCCCCCTTGGGCCACCGTGGGCGAGAGCGCGCCGCCGCCGGCGCTCGAACCGCTCCAACTCGGCGGCGCAAAGGTCGGTCGCAGGATCTGCATCAACACGCCCCAGTCGAGACCGAGCGCGGCGTCGAGACTGCGGGCATAGGCGAGCAGCGACGCCGGGAAGAGCGAGCTCGCATCCGTCACGGTGTCGGGCATGTACACCAGCAGCAGAACGCCGTTGTCGACGACCGAGACCGCCTGACCGGCGTGTTCGACGAGTCCGTTGAAGGACGCGCTGTAGAAGAAGCCATTGGCCGTGCTGCCGATGTAGGGCGCGAGCGCGACTTGCACGAAGTCCGGGCTGCCCGTGAGATCGAAGCCCGGGATCGAATAGGGAAAGAGCTGCAGTTGTTGGCTCGTGCCCGTCGAGCCGGCCTGCGTGAAGACGTCGGACGACGGTGCTCCGCCGACCAGCGGAGTCGCGCACGAGCTCTCCGTCAGCAAGTAGCTCTCGCCGAGCGACTCGTAGACGCGAGTGCGAGCCACTTCCGCGCGCGGGAACATCGGCAGCTTCGCCTGGGCCAACTCGAGCGTCAGTTGCTCGACGTAGTCCTGGTACAGACCCTGGTACGCGACCGAGACGTCGGCGAACTCGAGGAACGACTCGTAGGGACCGAAGGGCAAGAAGCCGCCGCGGCGCGGTGCAGCGCGCATTTCGGCATCGAGCTTGGCCAACGTCCCCAACGCGCCGTAGGTGCGCGTGGCTTCCGCTTGGAATCGAGCGCACAGCCGGGCGACGTCGGAGCTCGAGGACGCCGTGGAATGCGGGAGCTCTGGGCTCTGGGCGACGGCGAAGACGGCGCTGGCGACGAAGCAGATCGAGGTGCGGACGAATTGCATGGTGTGGACGTAGCTCTGTGAGAGTCGGGGCGAGACTCGGACCGTTCCGGGAGCGCCGCGCTGTTTGACGGTCGCGGACCGACCGAGTTGCAACATTCCGCGGCGCAGCGCTGGCTGCCGGCGCGCGAGCCACTGACGTGCCCCGTGCGCCAGCACTACGATGGCGCGATGACCTGGTTGAGCTGGACGAGAGTCGTCGCGTGTGCGCTGGTCGCGGTGCTCGAGCCGCCGGGCGCGCGCGTGGACGAGGTCGACAAGCTGCTCGAAGGAACCACGACGGTCGCGCGCGTCGGAATCCCCGGGCCGGTGGCGATCTTCGGAGAGAAGGCCTTTCCCGTGGTCGCGGGCGCTCTCGATGGTTCCGTTCAGGCCGCGGCGATCGCGTGCTCTCGCCTGGGTTC
The DNA here is from genome assembly GCA_020853575.1 of Planctomycetota bacterium. Taxonomy (GTDB): domain Bacteria; phylum Planctomycetota; class UBA1135; order UBA1135; genus F1-120-MAGs118. The sequence continues at coordinate 14,556 of JADYYP010000057.1, read as the reverse complement.
GGGCCGGCTCGTGGTCTTCGGCCACAACGGCTACGGCGGCGCCGCGCAAGCGCTCCCGGGCGAGACCGGGCTGCTGCTGCGCAATCTGCTGCAGTGGGCGGCGAAGTCGAAGGCCAAGGCGCTGCGCGTCGGGACCGTGCAAGGCGCGTTCGACGGCCTGTTCCGCGAGGCCGGCTTCGAGATCGTCGACCTCCCGCGCGGAGCGAAGCCCGGAGGCGTCGACAAGCTGGCGCTGATCGGTTGCTCGCCGCTCTCGCTGCGCGCGGAAGAAGTCGAGTGGCTCACCGCTTACGTCTCGAATGGCGGCGGACTGCTGTGCGGCGACACGCCCTGGGGATGGATGCAAGTCACCAAGGGGGGCCAGATCCTCGCTCAGCCCGGCCAGAGGTTGCTCGCTCAGGCGGGTCTGGCCTACGCCGACGGTTACCTGGGCGCCACCGCGAGCGGCGAGCGTTTCGCCGCGGCGCGCCCGTCGGATCTGCTCAATGGGACGCGCGCGCTCGATCTGCTGACGGCGGTCGATCAGGGCAAGCTGAAGGCCGATGCGCGCGAGCTTGCGCAGGCCACCAGCAGCCTGCAGCTCGCGCTGCGCTGGATGCCCGAGGGCGACTTCGAGTTCCGCGACAAGCTCGAGCGTGTGGTGCAGGCACGCGAGCCCGAGTTGGTTCCGACGCCGGAGAGGCCACTGCGGGCGAGCGACGCGCTGAAACGCGCGCTGCTCGCGGTCCAGCTCGAGCAATTGCGGCGCGCCGATCCCGCGAAAGTGAAAGCGCACGCCGCCGCCGCGAGCTTCCCCGGAGACAGCGACGCCCGGCCGAGCGTCACGCAGGTGCGCGTCGATGCTCGCGTGCCCGGTTGGCACTCGACCGGCGCCTATGCGCGGCCGGGAGCGCGCATCGAGGTGCAAGTGCCGAGCGAAATGCTCGCGCGCGGCTTCTCCGTGCGCATCGGGTGCCACTCGGACGAGCTCTGGCACCTCGACGAATGGCAACGCGCGCCGCGGATCACGAACGAGGTCGAGATCGTCGAGCGCACGACCTACGCGGCCAACGCTTTCGGCGGTCCGGTTTACATCGTCGTGCCCGAGGGCTGCCTGCTCGACGAACAACGCGTCCAAGTCCGCGGAGCGATCGCCGCGCCGCTGTTCGTGCTCGGGCAGACTGCGCTCGACGAGTGGCGTAGCTCGATCCGCGCACGTCCGGCACCCTGGGCCGAGATCGGCTCGTCGAAGCTGGTGATCAGCGTCCCGTCGAGCGCCGTGCGCACGCTCGACGATCCCGAGAGCCTGATGAGGTTCTGGGATCGCGTGCTCGACGCGCAGGCCGAGCTCGTCGGCGTGCCGACCGAGCGTCCGCGGCCCGAGCGCTTCGTGTGCGACCGACAGATCAGCGCGGGCTACATGCACTCGGGCTACCCGGTGATGATGTTCCTCGACGTGCCGGAGCTCCTGATGTCGCTCGAGAGGCTCGAGAGCGGCGAGGAAATCTGGGGCTTCGTGCACGAGCTCGGACACAACCTGCAGCGGCCCGAATGGACCTTCGAAGGCACGGGCGAGGTCACCAACAACGTGATCGCCGTGTACGCGATCGAGCGCTGCTGCACATTGCCGCCGGGACGGCGCGGGCACGACGCCGTGAACGCGCCGCCGTCGTTCGAGGCCTACGCGGCGCGCGGCGCGAAGTTCGAGGAGTGGAAGGCCGATCCGTTCCTGGCGCTCTCGATGTACCTGAAGTTGCGCGAGGCCTTCGGCTGGGAGCCGTTCAAGCAGGTGTTCCGCGAGTACCGCGCGCTCAACCAGGACGAGTTGCCGCGCAACGACGACGAGGCGCGCGACCAGTGGCTGGTGCGCTTGAGCCGCGCCGCCGGCCGCAACCTGGGGCCGTACTTCCAGGCCTGGGGGGTTCCGACATCCGAGCGCGCCCGACGTTCGCTTTCCGACCTGCCGGCGTGGAACGCGGAGCCCGTGGGCGAGTCACGCTAGGATGAGCACGTGAGGGCACGGCAGACCTGGACGCGGCGTGAGTTCGTCGTCGGCGCAACGCTCGCCGGCGCGGCCGCATGTTCCATACAACACGAGAGCGAGACTTCGTTGGAATCCAAGTCGAGCGAGCCGTTCCCGACGCTGTTCGTGTCGCACGGCGCCCCCAACCTGATCATGAGCGCGCTGCCGGTGCGCGAGTTCCTCTCAGGCCTCGGCTCACGCTTCGCGACTCCGCGCGCGATTCTGTGCATCTCGGCGCATTGGCTGACACGCCAGCCGACGGTCGACACTTCACCACAGCCCAAGACGATCCACGACTTCTACGGCTTCGAGGAGGAGCTCTATCGCATGCGCTACGCGGCTCCGGGCGCGCTGGAGCTCGCCACCGAAGTCGCCGACACGCTCGCGAGCAGTGGACTGGCCGTGAAACGCGAGGAGCGCGGCCTCGACCACGGTGCATGGGTGCCGCTCAAGCTGGCCTATGCCGATGAGCGCGTGCCCGTGACCCAACTCTCGTTGCAACCCAACGAAAGCGCCCAGCATCACTACCAGTTGGGGCTCGCCCTGGCCCGCTTGCGCGCGAGCGGCGTGCTGGTGATCGGCAGCGGCGGCGCGACGCACAACCTGGGTGAGCTCGGCGCGGGCGAGCGCTTGCCGCAGTGGGCCGCCGACTTCGACACCTGGCTCGATGCGCGAGTGCGTGCCGGCGACGCGCCGTCCCTGATCGACTACCGCTCGCTCGCGCCCAACGCGGCGCGCAGTCATCCGACCGAGGACCATTATCTGCCGCTGCTGGTGGCGCTCGGCGCCGCCGGCGACAAGGCGCGCGGTCGCACGATCCACCACAGCGCCGCCTACGGCTCACTGTCCCTGCGCGCCTTCGAGTTCTCCTGATCGAGCCCGCGGGGCTCGATGGCGCTCTGGCGCGGGATCGGTTGGTGAACGGTCGCGCCGGTCACTTGCGCTCGTCGGGATGCCAGAGCTCGAGCTTCTCGCCGGGCGCCAGCGTGACGACGAAGTCCCGGCCCTCGCGCGCGACGGGCTTGCTCGCGGTCGGGTCGGCGCCAGCGAACGGATCGCGCAGCACGAGCCGGCCGCCCGCGTCGGACTGGATCGCCACCCAGCGCGTCACGCCGCCTTCGCGCCGCGCACTGACGCGCCAACCGCCTTGGGCGCGCAGCGAGCTGAACTGCACGTCGGCCCACTGCGAGCTCGTCGCCGGGAACACGCGCACGATCCCACCCCACGACTGCAGCAGCATCTCGTGCACGGCCTGCGCGGCGAGCATGTTGCCCTCGAGCGTGAACGGCCGGTAGGTGAACTTCGAGAGCCCCTTGCCCGACTGATCGCCGTTGAGGTGGAAACCGTTGCGTCCGGTGAACGCCAGGTACTTCTCGAGGAATCCGAGCGCCTTGTCCCCGTGCGCCGCGCGCGCCTGCATGCACGCGAACCAAGCGAAGCTGTAGCCCGTCCACCAATCCGTGCCGCGCGCCTCGATCTGCTCCAGGGTGGCCTCGACCAACTTGCGCTCTGCCTCGGGCCCCTCGACGTCGATCAGTCCGAGCGGGTGGATCGCCATGGCGTGCGAGAAGTGGCGGTGGGATTCCGCGTAGGGTGTGCCGCGCGCGAAGGTCAACGCGCCCGTCGCGGGGTCGACGTCGAGCGGCTCGAGTCGCCCGAGCACCGCGGACCAACGTTCGGCCTCGGCGCTGCGACCGAGCGCGCTCGCCATGTCGCGCAGCGAGCCGAACAGCGAGACCAACAGCGCTTGATCGTAGTTGGAATTCGGCGCCAGCCAGGCGCGCATCGAGTTGTCGAAGATCTCGGGGCTGGTCGACAGCGGCAGACGCAACTTGCCGGCATCGTTCGGCGCGAGCAAGGCGAGCAACGCCTCGCCGGCATTGGAGCACCAGGGATACGCGCTGCTCTCGAGGAACGCGCGCTCGCCGGTGAGACGCCAGTGTTGCTCGAACAGGTGCGCCAGCCAGGCCGTGTTGGTCGGCGAGAGCGAATACTGTCCCCACCCACCCGTGGCTTGCCCGGCGAGCGTCATCACTCCCGGCGCGACCAGCCCGTCGACACCGTAGAAGCTCTTCGCGAAGCGCGCGAAGCTCGGCGTCAGGCCCTCGAGATAGCGCAGGAAACACAGGCCCGCGTCGGCGTATCCCATCGGGCCGTAGGCGATGTAGGTCGTCTGCGTGTTGAGGTCGTTGTGGTAGTCGCCCTTCCACGGCGGCAACCCGCCTTCGTCCGCGGTCCACAGGCCTTGCAACGGAAGCGGAGCTCCGCCGTCGTTCAGGCGATCGACGCGCGAGCCCGCGCCGTACACATAGCGCGCGAGGTCGTACTGCGCCTGGATGCTTGCATCGGGCAGCTTGACCCACGAGGCCTTCCAGTGCTCGGACCAGAAGCCGTAGTGGAAGTTCTTGGCGATGCCGTCGTAGCCCAGCGTCGGATCGATCAAGGTCAACGTGCGCGCCGCGGGCAGCGGATCGGCGCCGCCGCGCGCGGCGCCGACGGTGATCGCGAAGGTGACGCCCTTGGAGTCGGGATAGCTGGTGGCCACGACCGCGTAGGACAGTCCGTCCGCGGCCTTTTGCACGAACCAGCGCGAGCTGCCTTCGCTGCCGACGCGCGCCGGCTCGTAACCGAGCTGTGCCACGCCCGCCGGCGGAACGAGCTCGAGACTGGGCGAATCGGCATCGACGCGCACGAGCACCAGGTCGAGATGCGCGAGCACCACGACCCGCACGCGACTGCCGCCGTATCCGGCGGTCACTTCACCGCGCGTGGGGTCGAGTCGAATGCGCTTGGCGAGCTGTTTCGCGCCGAAGGTCAGCTCGACGCGGCCTCCCGGGAGCTTCGTCGGATAGGCGACCGTGTCGTAGGGCACGTCGAACAGCTCGTGCAGCTCTCGCTCGCGACCCTCGGCGACCAAGCGCTTCATCGTCGCGTAGGTCCATTCCGGCTTGCGCAGCGTCTCGGGCAGGCGCTCGTCCCACAGGTCGGCGCGATCGAGCGAAATGCGCAGCACGTTGGCGTCGCCCCACACCAGCGCGCCGAGCACGCCGTTGGCGAGCGGTGCTCCGTCGTCCCAGCGCGCCACCGGCGCGTCGAGGTCGATCGCCTTCGGTCCGGCGGACGGCGGGCGTTCCTGGGGACCGATGCGCTCTTGGGCCAGGGCGCACGAGACGAGCGCGAGCACGGCGAGGACGCTGCTACGAATCATGGTGAAACACTTCTTTCATGCTCGCCCACCACTCGCCGGTCGCACGCGAGCGCAAAGGCTGTTGGCAGGGCTCGGTCAAGGTCCACCACCTGCGCGTCTGCGGGTCGGCAGCCAGGCGCGCCATGTCCGCGGCGAAGTCGCTGCCGACATACTCGAAATAGCTGAAGAGGTAGTGCTGCCCGTCGTCGAGCTCGCGCAGGAAGATCGAGTAGTTGCGAATGTTGCAGTCGGAGATGCGCGCGAGCACGGCGGGCCACACGCGTTCGTGCAAGCGCACGTACTCGTCGAGCTTGCCCGGGGCGATACGGATCACGGAACCATGGCGCTGCATCGCGGATTTCCTGCGCGCACAGCCTATGCGCGGCGCGCTCCGCCGACCACGGTCGAGGCCGCTCGCCGAGCCGTTCAGTCTCGGAAGAGCTCGCGCTGCGCCGCGCGCGCGACGCCAACCTGCTCGTAGCCGACGTCGATCTCGAGTTGCGCTCCGCGCGCGGCGCCCGTGGCCAGCACGTCGCAGCGCTCGTTCTCGCGATTCCCCGCGTGGCCGCGCACCCAGCGCAGGCTCACGTCGTGACGCTCCACCAGCGCCAGCATGCGCTCCCACAGGTCGGGGTTGACCGCCGCCTCGCGCGGATTGCGCATCCAGCGGTTCGCTCGCCACTTGCGCGCCCAGCCCTTCTCGACGGCGTCGACGAGATAGCGCGAGTCGCTGTACAGCACGATCGCGGTGCGCGCGTCGAAGCACTCCAAGCCGACGATCGCCGCCAGGAGCTCCATGCGATTGTTGGTCGTGCGCCGGAAGCCCGCGCTCAGCTCGCGCCGCGCACCGCGGTGAGCGATGACCACGCCGTAGCCACCCGGTCCGGGGTTGCCGAGGCAGGCACCGTCGGTGTGGATCGTGGTGAACGTGGCGTTGGCATCGCGGGCGTGCATCGGTGGAGTCGCGGGAGCTCGAGGTCGGACCGCGGGACGGTCACGGGCGACAGCGCTGTCGCTCTGCTGACCGCGGACGCCGGACGATAGCGGCTACGGCGCAGCGCGCCAGCGCGCTCGGCCGATCGGTCTCGGTCGAGTGCTCGCGGTCGAGTCCTCACGCGCTCGAGCGTTGGCGCGGAACGAAGGTCCCGTCGCGTGAACGGGCTCGCTCCAGGCATTGGCGTGCCGCGTCATGGGGCACCTCGCCGAGCGAACGGGCGGACGCGCACGCGGGCGGAGCGCGAGAGAGCTCCCCGTGCGCTCTTCGAGGCGCTCATGGCAAGAGCGTCACGGCCAGCGCATCGGTGCGATGGGAGTTGAAGCTCGCTTGGCCGTCGCGCGACCAGAATTGGAAGTAGACGACGCGCCCGGGGGTGAGCTGCGGATCGTTGCCCGCGCGCAGCTCCGCGTTGAAGTCGAAGGTGAATGCGCCCGTGCAGTCGTTGCCCACACTGCTCCCGCCGGAGTCCATCAGAGCCGAGCGGCGCAGCGGCGCGTGCACGCACAGCCAACCGCCCTGGTAGGGCTGGTTTTTCGGCGCGAAACCCCAGAAGAGCAGGCCGCTCTTGTGGTTGAGCTCCTGTTGAGCGAACACCTGGAACGGCTGCGTCGAGCTCGCGCTCGCGGTTCCGCTCGAACCGATCGAGGGCACACAGCCCAGACTGTTCACCTTCGATGTGCAGTAGGTCACGGTTGGAGCCCACGCGGCGTCGAACGGCAGCGCGCCGATGTCGGCCCGCGAACCATCGGGATCGAAAGGATGCCCCGGTTCGCCTGCGTCGATGCAAGGTGAGCCTGGGAGCAGGTGCAAGTCACGGCCGGGACCATCGAACCAGCTCGGAGCGCCGACGATGTTGCCTTGGTTGGGGGGAATGCCGAAGCCCGAGCCGTAGCAACTGAACGACACGACCGTAGCCTCCAAATCCCACGTGTTGCCCGCGGCGATCGTGTTGACGACCGTCGGCGACGGCCAGGTGTGCGGATGGGTCACTCCCGTGGCAAACCCGGTGATGGTGCAGTTGCGAACCGTGGTCGCATCCGTGCCGGACACGCCCGTCGCGAAGCCACCGAATGGGCCGCCGGGACCGAGCAGGATGCAGCGCTCGAGCGTGCCGCCCTGCATTCCGATCAAGTAGCTCGGGAAGCTTCCCGCGCCGGTGACCGTGAAGCCCGAGAGCTTCGCGCGCGCGTTGCCGACCACGACCAATCCGTCGGGCGACGCATCCGGCACACGGATCACCGTGCGCAGCGGTCCGGCGGCCGAAACGATCCCCACGTCCTTCCACAGCGTGAAGCGCTCGTCGTAGACGCCCGGCGCGACCTCGATGCGGTCGAGCTCCTGGAGTGCTGGGTTGGCAACCGCGACAGAGATGGTCTGAAAGGGCGCACCCACGGAGCCGTTTCCTCCCGGCGACGCGGAGCCGTCGACATACCAGATCTCATTGGCGAACGCGGAAGGGACGGACGCGATGGCCAGCAAGAGTCCACTCGAGAACGGTCGGATCATTGAAGTCGCTCCATCGAAGGGTTGCCACCACTGGTGACGCCGGGGGCTCAATCGGTGCACGAAATCGGCACTTTCTCGCGACGACGTGCGGCCACGGCCCTCGGTCGCGCCGAACGCGGAGCGAGCCCAAGGCGCGCACGCATACCATGCTCCCGCGCGGCGGGTCGAGTCGCGAGGCAAGGGCGCCGGAGCGGACGTCGAGGCCCGAACGCGCAGCCGAATGTGGCGCCGAACCTCCGCCGCGAGTACGAGAGGGACATGTCGATCCTGCTCCTCGCGCTCGCGCAGAGTGTCCCCTCCACGCCGCCCGGGCCGCGCGCTCTCGACCTGGCGCACGACACCGCGCGGCAAGTGACGGTCGATCGCCAGGCCGGCCAGTATCTCGGACATCCGACGACGGTCCTGCTCGCCGACGGTCGGACGATCCTGTGCGTGTACCCCGAGGGGCACGGCAAGGGCGCGATCCAACTCAAGCGCAGCCTGGACGGCGGACGCACCTGGAGCGAGCGCCAAGCGCTGCCGAAGAGCTTCGAATCGAGCCTCGAAACGCCGACGATCCACCGCATCGCCGACACGCAGGGCAAGGAACGCTTGGTCCTGTTCTCCGGCCTCCATCCCTGCCGCATGGCGCACTCCGAGGACCAGGGCCGCACCTGGAGCGAGCTCGCGCCGCTGGGCGACTGGGGCGGCATCGTCGCCATGGGTTCGGTGGTGCGCATGAAGGACGGGAGCTCGAGCGCGTTCTTCCACGACGACGGGCGCTTCTTTCGAGCGAGCGGGAAGAGCAGCGGGAGCTTCACGCTCTACCAGACGCGCTCGAACGATGGCGGCCTGACCTGGAGCGAGCCGGCGAGCGTGTGGAGCGGCTCGGAGATCCACCTGTGCGAACCCGGCGTGGTGCGCTCGCCGGAGGGGAACGAGCTCGCCATGCTGCTGCGCGAGAACCGTCGAGCGAAGAACTCGCACGTCATGTTCTCGCGCGACGAAGCCGCGACGTGGAGCGCCCCGCGCGAAGTGTCGAGCGCGCTCACAGGAGATCGCCACGTCGCCGCCTACGCGCCCGACGGACGCTTGGTCGTGAGCTTCCGCGACATGGCGCGAGAGAGCGCGACCCAAGGTGACTGGGTGGCCTGGGTCGGGCGCTACGAGGACCTCGCGCGCTCGGGCGACGGCCAGTACCGCGTGCGCTTGATGGACAATCGCGACCGCTGGGACTGCGGATATCCCGGACTCGAGGTGCTCGCCGATGGCACGTTCGTGGCGACCTCCTATGGTCATTGGGCCGAGGGCGAGGCGCCCTACATCGTCAGCGTGCACTTCCGCCTGAGCGAGCTCGACCAGCTCGCGGCGCGGTGACCGACGCCGGGCGCACAGCTTTCACCTCGAAAAATCGAGCGCGCCCCGCAGCGCGTGGATGCGAGGACTTCGCGGGCCCACGCCGCACGCGCTAACGTGGGGAGCTCGATCCCACGCCCGCTCCAGAGCGCGCCGCGCTCGCCCAGGAGAGTCCGCTCCGCCATGAATGCCCCCGCGCCCACCGCCACGAGCTACCGCGGCCGCCTGTCCGCGATGATGTTCCTCGAGTTCTTCATCTGGGGCGCTTGGTTGCCGCTGATCTTCGGATACCTGCCGAGCTTGGGCTTCGACGACGGCGAGCAGGCCTGGATCCTCAATGCCTTCGCGCTGGCCTCGTTCACGGCGATGTTCTTCAGCACGCAGTTCGCCGACCGCAACTTCGCCGCCGAGAAGTTCTGTGCGTTCAGCCACTTGGTCGGCGGGCTGTCGATCCTAGCCTTGGCTTGGACCACGAGTTTCTGGCCGTTCTTCGGCCTGATGTTGGTGCACTCGCTGTTCTACGTGCCGACGATCTCGATCACCAACGGCATCGCTTTCGCCGCGATGAAGGACGCGCAGAAGGAGTTCGGTCAGGTGCGCCTGTGGGGCACGATCGGATGGATCGCCGCGAGTTGGCCGTTCGTGTTCCTGTTGGTCGATTGGAGCCAGGTGCCGGCGCTGAGCGAGCTCGGCTTCATCGAGTGGCTCGGGCGAGCGTTGGGCACGAGCAAGAGCGGCGCCGCGTTCCAAGAAGCGACGCGCTACACCTTCATGGCCGCGGGCGCCGCGTCACTGGCTCTGGCACTGTTGAGCCTGTCCTTGCCGCACACTCCGCCCAAGCCCGCGGACAAGAACGGCGAGACCTTCGCCTGGCTCGAGGCGATGAAGCTGCTGCGCGTGCCGTATGTCGCGGTGCTGTTCGCCGTCACGTTCTTCGACGCCGCCGTGCACCAGTGCTACTTCATTTGGACCGGCCGCTTCCTCACCAGCCCCGAGGTCGGCATCCCGGGCAACTGGGTGATGCCGGTGATGTCGATCGGACAGGTGGCCGAGATCGGCACGATGGCCTTCCTGGGATTCGTGCTGAAGAGTCTGGGTTGGCGCAAGACCATGACGCTCGGCGTCCTGGGGCACGCAGCGCGCTTCGCCGTGTTCGCGTTCGCGCCCTCTCCGACGATCGTGGTGCTGATCAACGTGTTGCACGGCGTGTGCTACGCGTTCTTCTTCGCCACGGTCTACATTTTCGTCGACGAGTTCTTCCCCAAGGACGCGCGTTCGAGCGCACAGGGCCTGTTCAACTTCCTGATCCTCGGCCTGGGGCCCTTCGTCGCGAACTTCGTGTGGACCGAGCTGGGCACCGCGATGACCGACTCGGCGAAAGTCGTCGACTACCACGGTCTGTTCCTGGTCCCCTCGGGCGTCGCGCTGGCCGCGGCGCTGTTCCTGTTCGCGTTCTTCCGGCCGCCGCTGAAGAGCACGCCGGAACACCTGGCTCACTGAAGCGCGCGCATCAACGGAGCTCGAGCTCGCGGCGCTCCCCGGGGCGCAAGGCGAGCTCGATCTCGACGCGCCGACCGTCGCTCAAAGCCACCTCGAGCGTGTGCGGGCCCGCGCGTGCCTCCCAGTGCAACGAGCGCGCGCCCGCTGTCGCAGCGTCGTGGTCGAGCCATTCTTGGCCGTCGCGCACCCAGGCGATCGGGCCGGCCAACGCGAGCTGTGCCAGGGGCTCGAGCCGAGCGTCGATCTCGGCCTTCTCGCCGGCGGCAGGTGTGACGCCGATCACGCAGCGGCGTGCGTGCCCCTCGGCTGCGATCCAGGCCTCGAACGGGACTTTCGGCGGCACACGAGCCACCCCATTCGCGAAGCGCGCGTCGTCGCCGTCCCATCGTCCCCACGGTCCGCGCAGCACGATGCGTGTCGCGGAGCCCACGTTCGGATCGAGCACGAAGGCGAGCGTCGCCGTGGCGTTCTCCTCCGCGCGCAGATCGACGCGTCTCTCGATCCACGGCAGCGTCGCCAGGTCGAGCTCGGTGTCCCGCGTGATTCCAGGCTGCTGCAGCGCCTGAACGCCGCGCGCCGACAAGACGACGAGCGAGAACGGACGCCCCGCCGGCACGGCGATCTCCGTATCGGACTCGCCCCACACGCGCGTGGATTCACCGCCCGCTTCGACCACGATCTGTTGAACCTGCGCGGCGCTTGCGCCGAAGCGCAACAGCGGCTCGCGCCGGCATTCGATGCGCAGGACGACGTCGACGTCCGCCGCGAGCTCGACTTGGCGCTCGAAACGCTCGAAGCCACTGAACGCGCCACCGGCGATCACGCGCACTTTGCCCGGCGGGAACTCGTGCTCGCCGAAGGACGACGCGTTCCACCCGAGCTCGTGGAGCGCCACCACGTCGGGCCGCTCGTCGCCCGCGTGCTCGAGCTTCAGGAACGAGCTCGACTCGAAGGCCGGCGGGTCGTCGGCGTCGACGCGCACCGTGGGGACGAGCTCCAGCGGCGCGGGACCGGAGTACAACACGCGGTCACGGTCGCGATCGCGGAACGTCAGGTACAGCGAGGAGTCGAACAGCGACTCGAACTCGACCTGTCCGGCGGCATCGGCGATGCGCGCGTGCCACTCGGGTGAGGATCCGCTGCGCACACGCGCTCCGGCGAGCGGCGCACCGTCGATCCCCCGTACCTCGAAGCGCGCGGGTGCGCGGCGCGCCAGGTAGACATCGCGGATGCCGTCGCCGGTGAGTGCTCCTCGATGTCGAGGTCGTAGAGCGACTCGAAGCCCGGTGCGTGCAATTGGAGCTCGCCCAAGTCGTCGAGCGGCGGGAGATCGGGAACGCGGAGCACTCCGTCGGAAGAACTCGTCGCCGTGCACGCCGAGGGAGCGTGCGAGCACGTCTGATGCGTGCGCAACGTCGCCCCTGCGATCGGCCGGCGCTGCACGTCGACGACTCGCAGCACGAGAGGTGCAATGCCCGGAACGAGCGCCAGCTCCTCGGAAAGGTCGGAGAACGAGACCACGTTCGAGCGATAACCCGACGCACGCACCCGAACCTTCTCCGCGTGCACGGACTCGACCTCGCGGCGCAGCGCGAAGCTGCCGTCCGCAGCACTGCTCGAGCGATCGACGACCGCGCCCGCGCTGTCCCAATCCTCCGTCCAGGCCTCGAGGGAAGCGCCCGCGATGGGCGCGCCGCTGACGGCGTCGATCACGCGGCCGAACGCGAGGTTGGACGAGTACGGCGGACGCGCGCTGACCGTGCGTTCGCTCTCTCCCGGACGAAGCCCGAGCACATCGAGCGACATCGACGCCAACGGCAACGCGAATGCGAGCAAGCGCAGGTCCATTGGGGGAGCATGACGGCGGTCGTCGCCCATTGTCGACGTGCTTCTCGAGCTTTCGCGAACCGCGCTCGGAGCCGCGTTGGGCTCGCGTTCCTCGACCTCGATCCACGTCGAGCTCGACTTCGTCCGCCGGCGCGCGCTGGAGCTCGATCGCCCGGAACCAGGGCGACGACGGGCGCGCCCCGGGCCGAGCTCGCCGGCGACGAAGCGCGGCGCGCGGAAGATGTCCCGGGATCGTCCGCTGCTCCTGCGCGCTCGGCGCGCGAGCAGCGTTTCGTGGCGGATCCCGACGCTTTCTTCCGCTGCCGACGCCAATCGGCGCCGCGGCGCGCTGCTCGGGGCCGAGTGCGATCTCATGGCCGGCGGAAAAGAAGTCCAGCCCCCCTGACGGGTCGCGAAAGCCAGCTACGATTCACCGAGCTGCGGCAGGTGTGAGGCCTCGCGCCACGGAGAATGCCACAGCACATCCTCCCCCAAACCATCAGGAGCCATTCCATGAGATCGATCGTCTTCACAGCGGCCGCGTCGCTCGCGGCCGTGTTGCTCGCCTCGAGCGCGCACGCCCAAACCACGCTCGGCTGCGCAACCGGTGGTCCCGGCGGCGCGTTCCCGACATCCGGCACCGGTGGCGGCGGCGTCTACCCGACGACGCTGCCTCCGTTCGAGTTCAGCGCGACGTTCAACGTCACTTCGATCCCCGCGGGCGCAACCGCGGTCACCGAAGTCAAGTTCCTCGGCATGGCGCACACCTACGGCGCGGACCTCTCGTTCGTGCTCGAGGACCCGGCCGGCGTGAAGTACATGCTGTGGAATCAATCGGGCGGCGGTTGCGACCTGTCGGGCGACTACGCCTGCACGGGTCTGGGCACGACCGCCTTCCCCGCGTGCACGACGACCTTGATCAACCCCGGCTCCTACTCGCAAGCCTTCGGGACCTGGCCGAGCGGAACCAACGCCATCAACAACGTCGACTTGTCCGCGGTCGTCCCGCAGACCGGAGCGTGGAAGCTCTACATCTACGACTGGGCCGGCGGCGACATCGGCACGCTGACCTCGTGGGAAGTGTGCTTCGGCACTCCCCCGCCGCCTCCGCCGCCGCCCCCGACTCCGTGCAACGGAACCGAGCTCGACGCGCTGCCCTACCTCGGCGGCAATGGCGGCTCGAACGGCGGACAGATTTTCTTCGACCTCAACGTGGTCAATCCCGCGGGCATCGATCTGTCTCAGATCGACCTGCACAGCGATGACAGCGTGGGCCAGAACTTCACCGTCGACATCTACACCTGCCCGACGACCTACGTCGGCAACACCGGCAACTCCGCGGTCTGGACGCTGCAGGCGTCGGGCGGCGGAGTGCTCGCCGGCCTCGGCCAGCCGACCTTGGCCGAGTTCCCGGACTTCCACCTCGCACCGGGGAACCACGGGGTGACGGTGATCTTCACCAGTGGCAACGCGGGCCACACCTACACCAACGGCAACGGTGCGAATCAGATCTTCACCAATGCCGACATGACACTGAGCTGCGGTGCCGCGCAGAACGTGCCCTGGGATGGCGCGCCCTTCTCGCCGCGCGTGCTGAACGGCACGCTGCGCTACAACTGCGCGCCGGCCGGCCCCGTGACGTACTGCACGTCGGGCACGTCGACGAACGGTTGCAATCCGACGATCAGCGCCACCGCGCAGCCGAGCGCGACGTTCGCCAATGCCTGCTCGATCGACGTCTCCGGCGTCGATGGACAGAAGACCAGCTTGATCTTCTACGGCATCAACAACTCTGGTTTCACGCCGCAGCAATGGGGCGTGGGCAGCACGAGCTTCCTGTGCGTCAAGGCGCCGACGCAGCGCATGAACTCCCAGAACACCGGCGGCACTCCGGGCCAATGCAACGGAGCGATGACGCAGAACTGGAATACGTTCCACGGCGCGAACCCCGGCGCGCTCGGAGCCCCGTTCTCGGCCGGTCAGAAGGTGTATGCGCAGGCGTGGTACCGCGACCCCAGCGCAGTGAAAACCACCAACCTGTCGGACGCGCTCGAGCTGACGGTCACGCCGTGAGCCGCTGAGCGCGGTACCACCTTCAGCCAGCGCTCGCGCGTCCGCGCGAGCTCGGGGGGTTCCTACGAAACGACGCCAAGGCGTCGTTTCGTCTTTCAGGCGCGCCGGCAACGAAGCATGGAACAGCTT
>JADYYP010000056.1 GCA_020853575.1 Planctomycetota bacterium | reverse complement strand
GCGTGCCGTTGCGCCGGATGAACTGGCGCACGATGTCCGAGAACTCCGGCCTCAGGAACGGCTCGCCTCCGGACAGATTGAGGTTCTCGACGCGACCGAGCGACTCGGAGAGCGCGAACAGCTCGTCAAACGCTCGGGGTCGTCGCCAAATCGAGGAGCGGAGAGCGGCTGCTTGTACTCGGGCGTGGCGCGCGCAATGGATCACTCACGAAGGCTGAGCGAACCGTGCGATCGCTTGCACCAACGGCGTGAGCCGCTCGAGCAGCTTGGTGTCCTCGCGAAACCCGATCTCCTGGCTCTTCCGGATGTGGGCCACATGCAGTGCGTGCGCGGCCTGTCGTAGAACCGCGGCGTCCGGACTGGCGATGATCTCCAACTCGGCCGAGAGCCGGAGCAGTTCGCCGCCGATCTCGGACATAGCCTTTCGAGCGGCTTGAATCGAAGGGGGGTCCCGCGCCTCAAGGCCGTTGCGCAGGCGATCAACTTCCGCCAGGGCGCAGCGCGACAGTTCGCGCTTCCGCCTCCCGTAGTCTGGACCTTCCTCGAAGTCCGGCCTCATGGGTTCCGCGCACGCTGGCAGCAGCGGGGCCGCGCTCGCCATGACGTCGCGAAGCTTCGCCGAGAACTCGTGGCCATTGCCGAGAGCGTGGCGGAAGTTGACGAGGCCGTCGATGCTGGCCGCGAGCAACGTCGCGGCTGAAGCGAGATCTGCGTGCCTCGCTGCGGCGTCTGAGGAAGCCGCACGCCTGAACCTCTCCGCGCGCTCCGCCCACTCCAGGCGCAGCTCATCGCTCCACGGCTTCAGGCATCGGTCCGCGTGTTCCGCCCCCGAGTCCAGGAACCCGCGAGCGTTGTCGTAGACGTCCGCGAAGAACTGCTTCTCCGGCTCGCTGAAGCGGTGCTTGTTCAGGTAGTGGTAGCACGCGTCCAAGCCACCCTTGAGCTTGCCGACAAGCTTCTTCTTCTCCTCGGCCGAACCCTCCGAGCCCTCCGCTGCGTCGTATTCGACGATGCGTCGCCCCCGGATGTCGAAGGGCAGGTCCTCGCGCCGACCGTACGCCTCGTTGATGACCATGATGACCCGATTCCACGAGAAGGCCTGCACCGCGTAGCCCAGCTCGATGAGGACGTTCGGATTCGGGCACGGACGTCCGATAGCGAGGCCAATGATCGAGACGTCGAAAACGCAGACCTCGGCCCTGCCGATCTTGTCGAGGATCGTGTCCGCGATGTCCGGGGATCCTGGCACGCCCGAAGTGTCGACGTCCAGTTCGCGCGGCGCGTCGACGAAGGCAGGGCTCTTGTTCAGCTCCTTGATCGCCTTCAGGAGCGCATCCTTGATGAAACCGCGGTTCGTCGGATTCGGGAGGTCGGACTGCCAGGAGTAGAAGATCGTCGTCATCTCGACCTCAAGACGATGCGGCTGCTGCAGGGCGCGCGGTCGACTTCTGGGTGTAGTGCTTGTCGAACTCGGCAACGATGTCCGGCTTGTAGAAGTCCTGGAACGCGCTCCGCGGGTTCTTCGGGTCGAGCTTGCGGCGAAGCACGAACCGATGGTCTCCCATCAGTGGACTGCGCACTGAATGGAACGTGCGGTTCGTCTTGAAGTCCGAATAGCGTTTCGTGAGGTAGTCGCACAACTCGCGGTATGTCCATGGAAACGCTCTCCTCGTGTCCTCCTCCGACAGGAACACCTTCTGGGCGCTCGGGTCGTTGGTGATCTGGACCTTGGCCGCGCTCGCAGATGCCGACCGCTTCAGCTGGATCTCGACTTCGAGCGCGACGTTGAAGGAAGGGTCCGTGCCCTGGCCAGCGACCAGAATGTTCAGGAAGTCGAGGAGCTGACGCTCGTCCGGGTCCGTAGCGACGGTCGCGGCGGAGCTCGAGGTTGGCAAGAACCCAATTGGCATCAGGTAGAGGTTTAGCTTCGACAAGTCCCTTCTGAACCACAAGCGCGTGAGTGCGAGGAAGTTCTTCACAGCCGCCGTTCCGATTTCTAGGACGCGCTTCCGCAGCTCGAAGCTCGGGTTGACGAAGTGGACGGAGTTGTCACGGATCTCAACCAGCGCGTGCAGGTTGCTCCGCACGTCAGCCGGCAGAGCAGCTCCGAGCTTTGTCATCGCCTTGCCGATGCTGATGGTCATCGGATTCCCGGCTCGGTTCTTCTTGACGGACTTCTTCGTCGTCGACGGAGTCCCGTCCTTCTTCCGCTTCGGCTCGTATTCGAGAAGGCACCGATCGTCCTGGCTGTTGTCATCGACGACCTTCGCCTTCAGCAGCAGCTCCCAGGCGTTCACGCAGAGGATTGCGAAGCTCTCCTCGCGGTAAACGAAGGTGGGCTTGTTGTAGATTTCGATCGCCGCCACGAGCGCGGCCTCGGCCTTCTTCATCAAGCGCTTCGATCTGGTGTCGCGAGCCATACTCGGCAGATAGCAAATTCAATCGGACGACCGAACTCGCAGGTAGTCGTGCAAGACCGCGAGACGGAGGTTCGCCGCGCAAGGCGAATGTGTCAAGAAGTCCCCGGAGCCCCGAGCCCGCCACGGTGATCACGTTGGCGAGCCGGGCGACGCGCGCTCGGGCCGCAGTTCGGGCGCCTTCGTTGCGACTCGGCTTGTTCGCCCGCGCAGACAGCCGGCGACGCACGCGCTTGACAGCGCGAGAGGCGGGCGCTTTGGTTGGACTCAAACTGTCCGCACAAGCAGGCGAGCGCCGAGTGACTAGGCTCGGTCAAGCGTCCAAGTTGGGCGAGGAGCTTGCCCGCGACGCTGGGGGCGGTGAGCGATGCGATGGGCCTGCGAGGTTTGTCGCGACGCGGGCAGGATCCGGTGGTGACGCGGCAGAGGCGGGCAGCGACTTCCAACCACCTTTCGAGTCTGGGACTGCAACCGCGCGTCGATCCGTGAACACTGCACGACGACGTGGCGAGCGCTATCGTTTGCACCCGTGACGCTCGCAGCCTCGCCCACGCTCCCCGGAGACCTCCTGCGCGAACTCGAGCCGCTGCGCCAAGCGCTGGCGCGACGCGGCGCGGTGATGCCCGTGGTTGGAGCGGGGTTGTCGGTGCCGCTCCGGCCGTGCGCAGCAGCCGACCGGCTCCCGACTTGGCGCGGGTTGCTGGAAGAGCTGATCGCGAAGGCACCGCCGACGGAGCAGGTGGAGTTGGCGCGCGGTCTCGAGTCCGGCGACTTCCCGTTGGTCGCCTCGGAGCTCGTCCATCATCTCGGGCGTGGAGAGGTCTCCAGCTTCATCGAGTCGCGCTTCGCCCAACCGAGGTTCGAACGTCCCAGCGTCTACGACGCACTCGTCGCGCTGCCCATCGATCACTTCCTCACGACGAACTACGACCCGTTCCTCGGCGACGCGTGGGTCGCTCATCACCGGCGCGCGCCCAACGTCGTGACGCCACGCGATCCGGGCGTGCTCGGCAACCTGCGATTCGACGCGGCACCGTTCGTGCTGATGCTTCACGGCGACGGACGCCGCCCGCAGACGTGCGTGCTCTCCGCCGAGGACTTCGCCGGGCTCCAGTTCGGCACGCTGGGGTACTCGGCCGCGCTGGCCGGCTTGGCGATGCAGCGCCGGCTCTTGTTCCTCGGGCACTCGCTCAGTGACCCCGACCTCAGCTCGATCTTGCGCGAGTGCCGCACGTACGCGGGCGAGGGCGCGCCGCTGGCGCACTGGTTCCTCGGCGTGGACATCAGCTCGGCGCGCAAACGCCAGCTCGCGGCCCACGGCGTGAAAGCGATCGAGATCGCTACCAACGGTCGGTTCGATGTGCTCGAAAGTGTCCTCCACCATCTCGCACAGCCCATTGAGCCGGAACTGGCCGCGTTGATCGCGTCGACCGATTCGGGGATGGCGGATGGCGATGAGGAAACACAACCGATGTCCGCGGGCGCGTTGGTCGAGATCGACCGCAACGATCAAGCGCCGACCTTCGCAGTGTTCTCCAAGGCGGCAGAGCGAGCCCTCGCCAACGCGACACCCGCCACGCGACTCCAGAGCCGTGGCCCATTCCCCGGCCTCCTGCCTTTCGAAGAGAAGGACGAGCACTTCTTCTGTGGCCGCGAGGCCGAGACGCTCGACGCCCTCGCCTACTTCCGCAGCCGACCGGCAAACGGAGTGCGCTGGGTCCAGATCGAGGGCGCGAGCGGCGCCGGCAAGTCGTCCCTGCTGCGCGCGGGCGTCCTGCCGGCGATGAAGCGCGGCGAGGTCGACGGTCACAGCGACGGCTGGCGCGTGGCGCTGCTGAAGCCCGGTCGGCGGCCGCTGCGTGCGCTGGCGGAGAGACTCTTCGGCGCGTTGCTCGACATGTCGCTCTCGATCGACGGCATCGAGGAGCGCCTGCGTCGCTATCCCGATTGCCTCGCGACCATGCTCGACGGCGAGAAGCGTCTGCCGGACGGCCAGCAGCTCGTGATCGCGATCGATCAGTTCGAGGAGCTGTTCACCTTCTTCGACGAAGGATCCGAAGCGGCGCAGCGAGACCGAGTGTGCTTCGTCGATCGACTGGCAGAGGCGCTCGTGGCGCCGTCGCGTCGCGTGCATCTCGTCACGACCGTGCGGCGTGACTACCTCGAGCACTTCACCAAGCTGCCGAGCCTCGACGACCTGCTCGGTCGCGCTCACCGCGTCAACTTGACGCCGATGCGCTCCGAGCCCTTGTTGTGGTCGATCCAGGAGGCGGCGCGCCGCGCGGGTTTGAGCTGGACGCCTGCGGACCTGCCGCGCGTGATTCGCGACGAGGCCGACCGGCAACCGGGAGCGCTGGCGTCGCTCGGGCTTCTCTTGAGCGAGCTGTGGCAGAAGCAGAACACGCGCGGCGATCGCGAGCTCACCGAACAGGACTACAAGGATCTGCACGGAGTCACCGGAGTGCTCGCGCTGCGAGCGGACGAGTTGCTGGCTCGGCTGCGCACGCGCACGGTCGGTGACAGAACTTGGGCGGACGGCGCGCTCACGCTGCTCGTCGCGATGGTGCGCCGCGACCGTGGCGGCTTCGATCGCCGCAAACCGATCACGCGCGCCGAGGCCGTGCGCTACGCGGGCGGAGGAGCGGTCGGCGAGAACGTGCTCGAAGCCCTCTCGGGCCAAGCGCCGCGCGACTGGAACGGCGAGTGGCTGCCCGCGCCGCGTTTGGTCGTCGTGCGCGACGATGCGTCGACCGGGGCGAAGCAGGTCGACCCACTCGTCGAGGTCGCGGTCGAGCAGCTCTCGCGCTCGTGGAAGACGCTCGACGACGCCGTCGCCCAGCGCGCGCAGGACATGCTGTGGCGCGACCGACTCGAAGGCGAAGCGCGCGGATGGAGCGAAACCGGTCGGCGCGTGCTCGACCTGGTGACCGGCCCAAAGCTCGCGGAGTACCGCAAGTGCGGCAGCGAGGACCCGCTCGCCAAGGAGTTCCTCGCCGAGTGCGTGAAGTGGCGGCGCGTGATCCGGGGCTCGGTCGCGGCGCTGGTCGCGGCGTCGTGCGTCGGCCTCGGTTGGTGGGGTCGCCAGGCGAGGCTGCGCAGCGAAGCGAACGAGGTCGACGCGCGGATCGTCGCGGAGCTGGAGCGCTTGCCGGAGTGGGAGCAACGCTTCGAGTCCATGCGCGACGAGCTCATGTGGCAGGTCGCGATGTCGCAGCAACCTGCGGAGCGAATCGACGCATGGCAGGCAAAGGCGGACAGCGTGCTCGCCGAGTTCGACGACTTCGTGCGCCGCCGCCAAGCGCTTCAGCAGGAGGCGCTGGTACCGTCCGAGCGCTGGCGCTTCGAGAACGCGGAGAAGCTGGTCGCGAATCTCAGTGAGCTCGTGGAGTTCGTCGGCACGGCGATGGTCACCGCGCAGTTGCACGCGATGCGTGTCGAGGTCGCCGTCGCGGCGTACGGGCGCGAAGAGCAAGAGCGCAGGTGGCGCGACGAGGTGCTGCCGTCGCTGGGCTCGGCGCCCTACGAAGGAGTCCAGCTCCAGCCGCGCTACGACCTGATGCCGCTCCGTCGACGTGCGAGCGAGCGACCGCTCGAGCGCGTGTGGGAGTTCCTCTTACTCGGCACCGGCGCGGAACCTGTGCGCGACGACGACCAGGCTCCGTGGCGAGTGGATGAAAACTCGGGCGTCGTGGTCGTCTTGATTCCCGGCGGCGAGTTCGTGATGGGTGCGCAAAGCGCTGACCCGGCGAAACCGAACTTCGATGAGCGCGCCGATAGAAGTGAGCAACCTCATTTGGTCAGGCTCAGCCCCTTCTACGTCGCTGCGCACGAGTTCACGAACGCGCAGCGATGTCGATTGGTGGGTGATGAGCTTGCGGCAGACGGCCCGTCACCGTTGGTCAACGTCGATTGGGAGGACGCAACACAACTGTCCGTTGGGCTCGTCGGAAAACTACCGACGGAGGCGCAGTGGGAGTACGCCTGCCGCGCGGGCACGACGTCGCGATACTGGTCAGGCGACGATGAGAGCTGTCTCGAGAGCGTGGGGTGGTTCGCCGGCAACATAGAGGACGTGGTGCACCGAGTCGGAGAGTTGAGCGCCAACGCTTGGGGGCTCTTCGACGTTCACGGCAACGCGTGGGAGTGGTGCTCAGACTGGTACGGCGAGTACGAGCCAGGCGAGCTGGTCGACCCGCTGGGTCCGCCGACGGGCTCCGACCGCGTGATCCGCGGCGGCGGCTTCAGGGTCGACGCCGACGGGTGCCGTTCCGCGTTCCGGTGCTGGTTCCGCCCCGTCAGCCGGTGGAACTACCTGGGCTTCCGTGTCGTGCTCCCCGCCGCCCCGAGCTCGGCGCCTTGAGCCTCGATCCTCGATCTTTGAAGGTGTGGGGTTCGCGGCAAGCTCGGCAAGGATGGTCGACCGCATGACCGTTTCTTGCCGCCGATCGGCACGAGCGCTGCCAAGTTCACCGCTCGGAACGTCAACCGCATCCAGCGACGCCTTCCGGATCAGCGGAGTTCCAAGCGAACGACCTCCGTCGGACGCTGTAGCCGAGGTCCGCGAGTTGGAAGACCGCCGCCGGGCCCCATCCCTCAGGAAGCCACCTGAGCCCTGCGATGGCATCAGAGAGCAGGTTGGCGACTCGTGCGAGGCACGCTTCTAGTCGCCGCTTCGGCGCCTCCGACACGACCGTGGCTGACCGCGAGCGCAGACCGCAAGCGACTAACTCGCTCGACACCGCGGAAAGCGATCGGCTCAGGCGGATTCGCACGGCCCGCGTGAGTGCGTCGGTGCAGCGCGTGGTGGCGCGGTCACGTGTCCGAGATGCGGGGGGATCTCGCGCACGACGACTCGGCCTGTGAGGAAGCCCTGATTCGCGGCGCAGTGGCGAATTGCAAGAGCACGACTTGGTTTCGTCGCGATGAGGGATCCGGCGGTGAGGCGGCCCGGTTTGCCACAAGCCGGGCACGTCAGCACGTGAACGGCAAAGGTGAAGCGAAAGCGCGCCGCGCAGGTCGAGCGGTGCCGCGGGCGCGCGTCAGCTCGGCCGCACCGGCGCGACCTGCTGTTCCGCCGCGCGCGCCTCGGCCTCTTTGGCGAGCACGGCGGCGAGCTTGAGACCGTCTTCGGTGGTCGCGCCGTAGGCATCCTCGAGCTTGACGGTGAGCTTCTGCGCGGGGTCGAGCGGCTTGGGCTTGCGC
>JADYYP010000055.1 GCA_020853575.1 Planctomycetota bacterium | reverse complement strand
TGCTTCTTCATCACCTTCTGGATGCGCGGGCTCGCCGACTCGACCGCGACCATGCAGCGATACATGCCGGCTTGCTTGAGCAACACCACCAACTCCTCGTCGAGGATGTCGCCGCGGAAGCCGTTGGCTCGTGCGTCGATCGGACCGACGCCGAGGTCCGATGCAAGCCGGCCTACCGAGTCACGAGGGGCGCTCCCGAAGTCCCAGGCGCTCTGCGATCGACCTGTAAGTGGTGGCATCGCGTTCGCGTCCGCGGCTTTCGGCGATCCGGCTGCGAAGCTCCCAAGCCAATGGACTCTCGGGGAGGACCTCGATCGCCCGTTCGAGCGCAGCCTCCGCACGCTCGGGATCACCCCTCCGCAGATGAGCGACGCCGATCAGCTCGAACGCGTCGGCGCGGGCGTCCGATCCCAAGCGCTCGTTCATGTCCTCGAGCACACGCACGGCTCCTTCGGCGTCGCCGTCGTCGAGCAAAAGTCTCCCGAGAGCGAGCCCGGCGACTCCGTAGCCGAGCACCATCTCGTGAGACTTCGAGAGACACTCGCGGCCCCTCTCGCGCAAGCCGATCTCCGCGAAGCAGATGCCGACCTCGCACAAGACGAGCGGATCGTCCGGCCACCTCGACAACGCGTTCTCTCCCGCGCGCTTGGCAAGCACGTTCGCGCCGTGCGCGAGCGCGTGCTCGACTGCGTAGAGCGCAGCGCCCCGCTTCTCGAGTCGCGGAATCTCGGCGGCTGCGTTCTCCGGCAGGCCGAGGAAGCACGCTTCGAGCTGGAGCACCGGATCCAACTCTGGGTGCCTCTTCGTGTCGGCACCCTCGAGATCGAAGCGCTCGTAGCGGCTCAGCATGAGGGCGAGGAACGGGCGCCAGTCTTGGAACGCAGCAGGCATCATCGCGTTGGCAATCGGGTCCGGTTCAGTCCGACGCAGCGCGCTGCAGACGAAGCTGGGATCCGAGCCACGCGTGCCAAGGCGAACCAGTTCCTCGGCGAATCGAACGCGCGCCTGTTCATCCGGCAGAACGGACTCGGCCAGGACGCGTGATATCTCGGCGTAGTGAAGCAGCGCCGAGACGAGCAACTCGGTGTCCCTCGCTGGCAGAGCGCGTCTCAGCTGTCGGCCCAATTCCGCCACGATCCAGTTGCGGTCTAGTTCCCGGAGCAACTCGTCCTCGTCTCGGTTGAGTGAAGCGGCCAGTACCTGAGCGACTGCCTCCAGGTGCCGAGGGCTCGGGCGCTCCGAGCCATCGAACCACCGTCCGACAGTCGAACGCCCCAGGTTCTGGTCGTCCGCTTCGTGCACGCGGTCACAGACCGCCTTCGTGAACTTGGCTCGGTCGAGATTCCGTACCCCCAGAAGCATCTCGCGCAGCGCTGCGCCGCCGCCTCCGTGAGCGATGAGTCGAGTGCATTGCGAAACAGGGACTCTCCAACCGCTCAGGTAGCAGAGCCCGCCCAGTCTCACTCCCAAATCGATCGCCAACAGTCGCAGTAACGGCCGAGCGGCGAGGCGCGAAGGGACTTTGATGCCGCGGTTCGCCGTCATCGATCCGTACACCTCGTCGATCAGGTGGGCGATGTCGTCGATGGCCTCGACGAGAAGCTCACGAGCGCCGCGCCGGCCCGTCGAGGTCGGCCAGTCTGGGACGAGGCGGCTCTCGACCAGCCTCTCGGCGATCTGCGACCGCACCCGCGCGCGTCGCTGTTGACTTGCGGCGCGATCAGACGTGACCGGACCTCCGCGGAGGTACTCGTCGTCCTGGCGTCGACCCGTTCCGCTCGAAAGCGTGCTTCCGGGCTGTTGGCGCAGCCGCAGCAGGTCGACGAAGAAGCCCAGGAAGCGTCCGCTGCTGGGGAACTCGAGGTGTTCGGCCATGATCGTTGCTCCGTACTGGATGCGCGGCCGACGAGGGACGAACCCGCGTCGGCCGCGCGTGTCGGTTCAGCGCTTGCCGCCCTTGGCGCCGCCACCGCCCTTCGATCCCTGGCTGGATCCCTGGCTCGATCCCGACTTCGTCCCGCCGCTGCTCGGCCGCGACGTGCCGCGACTCGACCAGTATGCGTGGTTGTTGGAGTTGAGCTGGTTCGAGTGGTTGTTCGCGTTTGCCTTGGTGCTGTCGGTCATGGCTTTCACTTTCTCCCGGCGTGCCGGGATCGAACTCGGCCCATATCGGCGGGCCTGGCCGACCCCCGCGCTTGGAGGGCGACGCCGATGAGAACGACCTGTCGCGGGTTGAGCGTTGCGCCGCTTTGCGAGTGAGTTGATGCTCGGGGGTGGGGGGGCCTGCCTCTTGCGCCACCTCGTTTCGACGCAGTAGCTAAGATGCGCACAGAATTCTGTTGTGCGGCGCCGCATTGCGACCATACTTGTGTGTAGCGCAGATGCGCACACGTAAATGACTCGCCCCCGCTCTCAAATTCCCAAGCAGCCGTCCCATCGGGCTACCACACCCCGGGTGCGCCTCAGCGACATGGCGACGGTCCAGGCCGGCTACGTCGAGCGCCAGGGTGCCGTGGACCACCCGGGGAGTCCCTTGCGAGTTGTCCGTGCCCGCGATCTTGGCGCCGACGGCGCGATCGATTGGTCCGACGTGCGTCCGTGCGAGCAGATCCGGGATCCGGAGCGCTTCGCCGTGCGGCCCGGCGACGTGCTACTCACGACGCGCACGACGCAGATCCGCGCGACGGCTGTCGACTCGCCGCCGCCGGATGTGATCGCGAGCGCACAGTTCGCGATCCTGCGGCCCGACTCGGAGCGGGTCGATTCGCACTACCTTGCCTGGGCGCTCGATCGAGCGCACGCGGCGGGCCGGCTGCGCTCGCTCATCAAGGGCTCGACCGTGCAGTACCTCGCTCCGGCGGATCTCGCTGGATTCGAGATACCGCTGCCGCCTCTAGAGCGCCAACGCTTGATCGCCAGGGCCGCTGCGCTTCAACGCAAGCAAGTCGCGCTTCTCGCGCGCCTCAGTGAACTCCACGACCGCGTCCTCGACGCGTCGCTCGCCGCAGACTTTCCACACAGCCAACAGCCATGACCGACACTTCCCAACCTCAGACCACGCAGCAGGGCATCAACGACATCGTCTGGCGTGCGTGCGACACGTTCCGCGGCACGATCGACCCCAGCGGCTACAAGGACTACATCCTCGTGATGTTGTTCGTGAAGTACCTGAGCGACCTTCGCGACGACAAGCGCGTCGAGTTCGAGGCCAAGTACAAGGGCGACGCGACGCGCGTCGAGCGCGCCATGGCCCGTGAGCGCTTCGTGCTGCCCGAACGCTGCGACTTCCACTACCTAGTCGAGAAGCGCAACGCCGACAACCTCGGCGAGGTCATCAACGTGGTGCTCGAGGGCATCGAGGAGGCGAACAAGCAGAAGCTCGACGGCGTGTTCCGCAACATCGACTTCAACAGCGAGGCGAACTTGGGTCAGACCAAGGAGCGCAACGCGCGGCTGCGGCACCTCGTCGACGACTTCTCGAACCCCAAGCTCGACCTGCGGCCCTCGCGCCTGGGCGTGCGCGACGTGATCGGCGACGCCTACGAATACTTGATCGGGGAGTTCGCGGCAGACAGCGGTAAGAAGGGCGGCGAGTTCTACACGCCCGGCGAAGTGGCCCAGGTGCTCGCGAAGCTGGTCGCGCCCAAGCCCGGCGATCGCATTTGCGATCCGTGCTGTGGCTCGGCCTCGCTCCTGGTGCGCGCCGCGAAGGAGGTCGGCACCGACGACTTCGCGCTCTTCGGCCAGGAGCTCAACGGCAGCACCTGGGCGCTCGCGCGCATGAACCTGTTCTTGCACGGCATCGACGGTGCGCGCATCGAACGGGGCGACACGATTCGCAACCCGCGCATCCTCACCGACGATCGCTTGATGCGCTTCAACGTGATCGTGGCGAACCCGCCGTTCTCGCTCGACAAGTGGGGGGCTGAGGAAGCCGCCAAGGATCGCTTCGGGCGCTTTTCGCGCGGGCTGCCGCCGAAGAGCAAGGGCGACTACGCGTTCCTCTCGCACATGGTCGAGACGTTGCTGCCGCAGGATGGCCGCGCTGCGGTCGTCGTGCCGCACGGCGTGCTCTTCCGCGGCCAATCCGAGGGCAAGATCCGCCGCCAACTGCTCGAGGAGAATCTGATCGACGGCGTCGTGGGCCTGCCGTCCAACTTGTTCTTCGGCACCGGCATTCCGGCCGCGATCGTGGTCTTCCGCCGCGACAAGCAGGACAAAGGCGTGTTCGTGATCGACGCGAGCCGCGACTTCGCCGAGGGCAAGAACCAGAACAAGCTGCGCGACAAGGACATCAAGACCATCGTCGACACTTGGCGCGCGCGCAAGGACGTGCCCAAGTACGCCAAGCTCGTTTCGCTCGCCGAGATCGAGGCAAATGACTTCAGCCTCAACATCCCGCTGTACGTCGACACGTTCGAGGAAGAGGAGCCGATCGACGTCGCGGCCGTCCAGAAGGAGATCGAGGACATCGAGCAGGAACTAGTCAAGACGCGCGCGGAGCTGGCCGCGGCGATGCGGGAGTTGGGGCTGTGACCCGACGTGAAGCCACGCGGCGCCCGCGAACGTGGCGTGTCGGCGACCTTGTCGATCGAGTGCGAACGCCAGTGCACGTGGATCCGGCGGCCGAATACCTCGAAATCGGTGTGCGGAGTCACGGGCTCGGCGTGTTCCACAAGGACGCAGTGAGCGGCGCAGTGCTCGGAAGCAAGTCCGTCTACGAGGTCGTTCCCGGCTGTCTCGTCTTCAACATCGTGTTCGCATGGGAGGGGGCGGTTGCCATCACGCGAGAGTGCGATCGCGGCCGGATCGCGTCCCACCGGTTCCCGATGCTCCGCGCTCGCGCCGAGCGCGTGGACCTGGAGTACCTGCGTCTCGTGCTTCTCACGAGTCGTGGCCGACACTGGTTGCGACTTGCTTCGCCCGGCGGGGCGGGACGGAACCGCACGCTCAACATGAGCGAGCTGTTGGACATCCAGCTCAGCCTTCCTGACGTGAGTGCTCAGCGAGCGGTCGCGACGGTGTCGCTCCGGCTCAGTTCCTTGGAGTCGACTTGCCAGCGCGCCATCGACTCCAAGCGCCGGCTGAAACAGGCGCTGCTGCAGCAACTGCTCACGGGCAAGCTGCGTGCACGAAGCCATCGGACCGCGTGGCGTTCCGCCAAGCTTGGCGAGCTAGGCGAGTTCGTTCGTGGTGTGAGCTACGACGCCGAGACCGACATGCGTTCGGCAGCCGACGGCGACGCCGTTGCGCTCCTCCGTGCTGGGAATCTCCAGGCAGGCGAGCTGCGACTAGACGACGTGTACTTCATCGATCCTCGGCGCTGCTCGCCGCGGCAATTGCTTGCGCCGGGCGATGTCGCGATCTGCATGTCCAACGGAAGCCGTACGCTGGTGGGCAAGGCTTCTCAGATCCGTTCGCAGCTTGATCGTCCGACCACCGTGGGCGCGTTCTGCACGATCTTTCGCCCGTCGCCGGGTGTTGATCATGAATTCATCCGGCAAGTATTTGCCGGATCGAAGTACCGGGCATGGATCGCTAGAGCGCTCGCGGGCTCTGCGATCAACAACTTGCGCGCATCCGTGATCGAGTCGTTGGAGGTCGACATTCCGACCAGCCCGGATGAGGAACGCTTCGTTGGCAACACGCTCGGATTACTTGACACCGAACTCAACCTCCTCGACCGCCAACTCGCCGCCGTTCGCAAGCTCAAGCGTGGGCTGATGCAGAAGCTCCTGACCGGGGAGCTGGAAGTTCCGGCCGCTGAGGAACCCAAGGGAGACGAGGTGCACGCATGAAGAAGGAGGGGATCGTGGAGCCTCTCGCTCAATCGCGGCGGTGCTCGAAGTGTGAGCGCTTGCTGCCCCTGACCGAGTTCGCAGTCAAGCGCAGCAGCCACACCAAACTTGCCGCGCGATGCAATCGATGCCGATCCAAGCCGGCAGTTACTTGGAACTTGCGCTATCCAGAGCGCGTGAAGGCGGCTCAGCGCAGGTTCATCGAGAGTGGAAAAGCAAGGCTTGGCCGTCTCCGACGGCAGTACGGTCTTGACGCGGCTGACTTCGAGAGCTGGGCGCAGAAGCAAGGAGACGTGTGTGCCATCTGCCGTGAGCCTGGATCCAGCACTCGTGGCGCACGGCTCCACGTCGACCACGATCACTCAACGGGCCTCGTGCGCGGACTGTTGTGCACCAATTGCAACCGTGGGCTCGGGTACTTCAAGGACAGCGTCGAGCGGTTGATCGACGCGGCCGAGTACCTGGAGCGCTTCGCCGCGCGATCCGGCGACCAGGCGCTGTTCGGCGGCGTGACGACGCGCCAGATGAAGGAGCGGCTCGGCGTGCCCGACTCGCGCCCGCTGGCCGACTTCCTTCCGACGGTGACGATCAAGGCCAAGGACTTCGCCAACGAGATCACGATCCACAACACGACCGAGCGCGACCTGCGCAGCGAGTCCGAGATCGCCGCCGAGCACGTCGAGAGCAACACGGAAGTGCGGCGCGCGTTGGAGCGGCGCGGGATCAGACCCGAGTCGCTGCCGGCGGCCGAGGACGTGAAGAAGGTCGAGCGGCGCCTGCGGTCCGAGGAGCGCAAGCTGCCCGGCGGGACCCGGCGCAAGAAGGGTGGGGCGGGGAGCGACGAGTCGTGAGCGAGCACGCGCCCGATCGGACGCCCGCCTACCACGAGGACGATCTGTCCCAGATCCCGGCGTTGCTGCTGCTTAGCGCGCTGGGGTACGAGTACCTCTCCCCGCAGCAGGCGCTGGTGCTGCGCGGCGGCCGCGAGTCGCAGGTCCTTCTGGTGGACGTGCTCGCGCGAAAGCTGCGCGACCTGAACCGTGTCCGTGTGCGCGGCGAGGAGCACCCTTTCACCGAGGCGGCCATTGCCGAAGCGGTGCGTCGTCTGCGCGACGTCGATCAAGGCGACGGACTGATGCGCACCAACGAGGCGGTGTGGGAGCTGCTGCGCTTCGGCGTCGCCCAGGATCAAGTCATCGCCGGTGACCGCAAGAGCCACAACTTGCGCTACATCGACTGGGAACGCCCGGAGAACAACGCGTTCCACGTCACCGAGGAACTCTCGGTCAGCCGGACGGCGTCCGACGCGACGCGGCGGCCGGACCTCGTGCTGTACGTCAACGGGATCCCGTTCGCGGTGATCGAGTGCAAGCGGCCGGGGATCAAGGACCCGCTCGCGCAGGCGGTGAGCCAGCAGATCGGGTACCAGCGCGACGACGAGATCCCGCGCCTGTACCTCTACGCGCAACTGCTCTTCGCGCTGGCGGTTGACCAAGCCTCGTACGCGACCGTGGGAACGGCGGCGCGCTTCTGGGCGGTGTGGAAGGAGGCGGAGGGCCCCGAACTACTCGAAGCTGTGAACACGCCGCTGCCGACGGCGACACGGGACCAGCTCTTCGGCTGGCGACTGCACGGCGCGCGCGATCGCGAGTACCTCGAGCACCTCGAGGACGAGGGTGGGCGCGGTGCGACCGAGCAGGACCGACTGCTGTGGGCGCTTGCCCGGCCGAAGCGGCTGCTCGACCTCGCGTCGAAGTTCACTGTGTTCGACGCCGGCGAGCGCAAGGTCGCGCGCTACCAGCAGTACCGCTGCGTCGAGAAGGCGATGGCGCGCATCGCGCAACGCGACGAGAAAGGACGTCGCCTCGGCGGAATCGTCTGGCACACCCAGGGCAGCGGCAAGAGCTTGACCATGGTGATGCTGGCCGAGGCGATTTTTCGCGACCCGACGATCGCGGCGCCGAAGATCGTGCTCGTCACCGATCGCGTGGATCTGGACGACCAGATCTACGGCGCGTTCAAGCACTGCGGCGCGGATCTACGACAGGCGACGACCGGACAGAACCTCCTGGAGCTCCTCGCGGACCCCAGGACTCGCATCGTCACGACGCTGATCCACAAGTTTCAGTCGGCGGTCGAGATGCGCGGCGCCAAGGTGGACTCGCCCGACGTGTTCGTGCTCGTCGACGAGAGCCATCGCACAAACTTCGGAACGCTCCACGCGAGCATGAAGCGTGTGCTGCCGGGCGCGTGCCTGATCGGTTTCACCGGAACGCCGGTGCGCAAGGCCGACCGTGACGTGCTCCAGCGCTTCGGCGGCTTCATCGATCAGTACACGATCGACGAGGCGGTCAAGGACAAGGCAGTCGTGCCGCTCCTCTACGAAGGCCGGCACGTGCTCCAGAGCGTCGATGCCGGCGTGATCGACAGTTGGTTCGAACGCACGGTGAAGGGACTCAGCCCCGAGCAGGCCGTCGATCTCAAGAAGAAGTTCTCGACCGCCAACCAGCTCAATCGCACCGAGCAGAAGATCATGGCGGTGGCGTGGGACATCTCGGAGCACTTCGCCAAAAACTGGCAGGGCACGGGGTTCAAGGCGCAGCTGACCGCACCGAGCAAGGCCGACGCGTTGCTCTACAAGAAGCACTTCGATCAGTTCGGCAAGGTGTCGACCGCAGTGCTGATCTCCGCGCCCGACCAACGCGAGGGCCACGAGGAGGTCGACAAGGTCAGCGACGCTGCCGAACGGCCGGACGTCGGAGAGTTCTGGGCCGCGATGATGAAGCGCTTCGGTACGGAGGAGCAGTACCAGAAGCGCGTCATTGAGCAGTTCAAAGGCGACGGCGAGCCCGAGATCCTGATCGTGGTCGACAAGCTGCTCACCGGTTTCGATGCGCCGCGCAACACCGTGCTGTACATCGCACGCTCGCTCAAGGAACACACGCTGCTCCAGGCGATCGCGCGCGTGAACCGGCTCTACGAGGGCAAGGACTTCGGGTACGTCGTCGACTACTACGGGGTGCTCCGAAAGCTCGGCGACGCGCTGGACATGTTTGGGTCGTTCGATGGCGAGTTCGACGAGCGCGAGCTGGGCTCGGGTGTTGTTGCGATCGAAGCGGAAATCGCGGAATTGCCGCAGCGCCACAGCGACGTGTGGGCCGTCTTCAAGTCCGTCAAGCGCAAGCACGATCGCGAGGAAGTGCTGGCGGCGTTGGCGGCGGAGGAGGCGCGGGACGAGTTCTATTCGCGTCTGACAGCGTTCGCGCGCACGTTGCAGGTCGCGCTGTCGTGCGCGGACTACCTCGAGCGGACCGATGGCAAGCAGGTTGCGCGCTACAAGACCGACCTGAAGTACTTCGTCGACCTGCGTGTGGCGGCTCAGCGCCGCTATGCGGAGTCGGTCGACTTCAAGCAGTACCAGACGCGCATCCAGAAGCTGCTCGACACACACGTCAAGAGCGGCGACATCGAGATCGTCGTGCAGCCGGTCAGCATCTTCGACAGGGAGGCCTTCCAGCGGGAGGTAGACAAGCTTGACAGCGATCGGAGCAAGGCGCTGACAATTGCCAACCGTGTCCGGCGCGCGATCACCGATCACCAGGCCGAGGACCCGGCCCTCTACAAGCGCTTCTCCGAGCTGCTCAGCAAGGCGATCGAAGACTTCCACCAGCAGCGCATCGACGACGCGGCGTTCCTCTCGGCCGTGCGGAGCATCGCTGAGCGGGTGCGAGACCGGGCCGGCGACGCCGTTCCTGGCGTGCTCGATGGCCGCGATGTCGCCAAGGCCTACTTCGGCATCGCGGTGGCCGAGTTGCGCGCGCTCGGGGCGAGCGACCATGCGTTGGCGGAGTTGGCGCTGGCCATCGATGTCGAGGTCTCGAAGCTGCGGATCGTCAACTGGGTTCAGTCCCAGGATCAGCAGAACCGCATGAGGCAGGCGATCGAGGATGCGACCTTCGCCTGGGGGCAGCCGCTGGGGCTCTCTCTGCCCTTCGAGCGCGTCGACAACCTGATCGAAGGCTGTCTGGGCGTGGCCCGGGTGCGTGTGCCGTGAGTGTGTCGACGTCGGACCATCTCAGCTCCGGGCTCCCGCCACGCGCGCAGTCGCCGGTGTATCGCCTGCTGCGATCGAGTCGGCGAACGCTTGAGTTCGCGGTGGTCGAAGGCGGCCAAGTCGAGGTTCGTGCCCCGAAGGATATGCCGTTGGAGCGCATCGAGGCGCGCTTGCAGGCACGCGCGCGTTGGATCGCTCGCCAGCGCCGCAGCATCGAGCGGACGGCATCGCCGACTACGCCCCGCGAATTCCGCTCTGGCGAGACGTTCCACTATCTCGGACGGCAATACCGCCTGCGTGTCTGCGCCGGATCGAAGGCGCACGTACGTCTGTTCAACGGCCGACTCGAGGTCACCGTGCGTGACCCCGCCGACAAGTCGGCGGTCAAGCGCGCGCTCGAGCGTTGGTTTCAAGTTCGCGCCAAGCAAGTCATCCCTGCGCGAGTCGCCGCGTTCCTCGAGCGGCCCGCCGGACGCGGGCTCACACCGAACTCAATCGCGTTGCGCCGAATGCGCACGCGCTGGGGGAGCTGCAGCTCGAGCGGTCGGATCTTGTTGAACACGGAACTGATCCACCTACCGACGACGTTGATCGACTTCGTGATCGCGCATGAGTTGGTGCACTTGCGAGTTCGCGGGCACGGCGCGGCGTTTGACCGGCGGGTTGCGTCACTGGTCCCTGACTGGCAAACTTGGAGTACTAGGCTCAAGAACCAGTCAGGGAACGAGCCCGGTTGTCCGGACGACCGTTGATTCTTGAATCGAGTCGTGTTTGTGGAGAAGTGCGGAATGACAAGGAAGTACATCAAGGTAGCGATCGCCTACGATTTCGACGGGACGCTTGCTCCGGGCAACATGCAAGACCACACGCTACTCCCCGAGCACCTTGGTGTGACGCCGAGCGATTTTTGGGCGCAAGTCAAGCGTGAGAGGGAGCATGACGATGCCGACGAAATCCTCACGTATATGCGACTTCTCGTGCAGACCGCTCGTAGCAAGAGCTGTTCGGTGACGGCAGAGGTGTTGAGAGACCACGGAGCCAAGATCCGTTTGTTTCGTGGCCTTCCTGAGTGGTTCCCGCGTATCAACTTGCATGGGCTTGAGCGTGGCCTCGAGATCGAGCATTACGTCATCAGCTCGGGCCTTGAGGAGATGGTGTCAGCGACTCCAGTTGCGGCGCACGTTGTGCGGACGTTCGCTTCGAAGTTCGGCTACGATCAGGCCGGATCGGCTGCTTGGCCGGCAGTGGCAGTCAACTACACCACCAAGACGCAGTACCTGTTTCGGATCAACAAGGGAGTGCGGAACCACTGGAACAATGAAGCGCTGAATAAGTGGGTGCCGATGGACGAACGGCCGCTGCCCTTCTCTCGGATGGTGTATCTCGGAGATGGAGATACGGATATCCCCGCGATGAAGATGGTCCGACATCAGGGCGGTTCGGCGATTGCGGTGTTCGACCCACAGAAGTGGGAAGATAGGTCTCACCAGAGCCGAATGTTCAAGCTGATCGCCGAAGATCGAGCCAATTTCGTGACGCCAGCTGACTATGGCGACGGGTCACAGCTCGATGTAACGGTTAAGGGGATCCTCGAGCGAATCGCCGTTCGAGATGCAGGTTACCGCGCGTAGGCCCGGCGCGCGAAGAGCAGCGTCAGGAACGGCAGCATGTTGGTCTTGTTGGGGATCAGGGCGAAGATGCGCCACAGGCGTCGCGGGTTGAAATAGAAGCGCCGGTAGGCGTCCTTGCGCAGCTTGG
>JADYYP010000054.1 GCA_020853575.1 Planctomycetota bacterium | reverse complement strand
TCCAGTACGTGGTCACCGGCGACGCCGTGACCGTGAGCGCCAGCGTGAAGCGGCGCGTGCGCGGCTCCGACGGCACGCTGGGCGACTTCATCAAGCGCATGTCGCTGACCGCCGACGCGCTCGACTTCGGGCTGCGCTCGTACACGTCCAACCTGGAGTTCGACAAGCACGTGCAGGTGAAGGGCGTGGTGCCCGGCGACACGGCCATGACCGTGTACGGCGACCTGGACGGCGCCGGCACCGCCGACCGGCTGGTTCAGCCGCCGGGGCGGTTGTTCATCATGGACCCGGGCATGTTCACGCTGTTCGACGTGATCAGCCGCAACCTGCGCGGCAAGCCGTTCAAGACCCGCCCCATCAACATCGTGGCGCTGGGTGAGACCACCGTGACGGTGGAGGCCATGGTGACCGACATGGGCGCCGACACGCTGCTGTGGGGATCGCGCCGCACGCCCACGCGCAAGCTCAAGCTGAGCGATCCGTCGGGCGACTTCACCGTGTGGTCGGGCTCCAAGGGGCAGCTGATTCGCCTGGAGCACGCCGCGAGCGACCTGGTGGTGATGCGCGAGCCTGATGCGCTGCCGGCCAAGCCGGCGAGCGCTGTCAAGAAGGCGCCGGCGAAGAAGCCGGCGGGGACGGCTGCGCGGTAAGAGACCGGGAGCGGTTTCGGGGTGACAGCTCGATCACTTCGCAGGCTGCGCGGAGCGGCTCATGATCTCCTTGGTTTCGCGCGCCCGCGTGGTCGCGCGCTCTCGCAAGTCCGCCTCGGGAGACAGGCGACTCGCGGCCTCGAAGGCTCGAATCGCCTCCTGCCACGCGGAGCGGCGAAGGGCCGCCAGCCCCCGATCATACTCAACCGCCGCCGAAGCGAACGACAGTGCGCGCTGCACCATTGGACGCGCCTCCGGGCGAACCGTTAGTTCGAGCGCCCTCTTGAAGCGTGACTTTGCAGCGGCAGGGCTGTTCGCCTCCATCGCGGCACGACCAAGTTCAAATTCAGCTTCTGCCTGCTGCATTTGAATGAGTGTGTCGGCGGACGCAATCGCCATTCGGCAAATCGTTCGCGCCTCCTCGTCGAGAGCGAGCGCAAGGCCGCGTTCGAAGTGGACCCTGGCCGCCTCGCCATTCCCCTCCCGCAGGGCCTGATCGCCAGCCTCGAGTTGCGCCATGACCGAATCACGAACGATACCCGAGTCTGCTGCGGCCACAAGGCGTTCGAGCTCGGCTCGGGCGCTTGGATCTTGCTCACTTACCGCAGCTTTCGAGAGCAGCTCGCGCGTGGTCCCGTAGTCCCCCACTGCAGCGGCGGCGCCCGCCCTTTCCCTCAACGCGACTTGCTCGATATCAGCTAAGACGACCTGCTTCGAGTCCTGGTCAAGGCTCAAAGCCTTGCTGGACTGGACGAACTCCCTTGCGGCCTGGGATTCACCAATCTGAGCGAGCGCAAGGCTCAGGTACGAGCCAAACATCTTGTCTTCCGGATCCGCCTCGCAGCCACTTCGCAGGAGTTCGACTGTTTCTGGTCCGAGCTTGTTTGCGCACAGACGCGCTACACCGCACCAGCCCCGTATCAGTGCATGCGTCGCGTCGCATGCCAGACTGGCTTCCAGCAAGCTCAAGGCGCGCTCCACTTGCTCAAGACGCAGCGCCTCATCGTTGACCTCGAGAAGCAGCGTGCCCGCTCCGGCGATGAATCGGGCACGCGAGTCACAAGCGCCTGAATCTGGCACCGAGCCCCACAAACCTCGCGCGGTCAAGCTGTCACTATTTGTCCATGCGAAGTATCCGCTGACAGCTGTTGCCATGTGCGACTGCTCGCCGGACTCCCGACACCTCGCGAGAATGGCGCCCGTCTCGTTGGTGGCGGCACCGATCGCTGTGCGCAGCAGGGCACGCTCGCAATCCACTTCCACCCTGCTGACGACCGACACTTCCAGATCCGACGGCTTCAGGTTCAGCGCCCCGGCGAGGACGTGTCCGGAAAACGACTGCCCGGCGACGTACCGGTCGAGAACCTGCTTCAGCTGGTCCCACTGAGTTCCTGGGAAGCTCGACTCGAGCGCCTCCCGCGCCGAGTTGCCACGCTCCAGGGAGTCGAGAAAACTCGTCATCGAACTTCCGGTCGAGTCGCGCGCCAGGAGGTAGTGGACTAGCGCCCACGATTCGGCTTCGAAGTGAAGCTGGCGCGAAGGGCTGAGCGCCCCAACCTCGGCTGCGGTCAAGCCGAACAGCTCATCCATACTCATCAGTGGCCATGAGATCAGCCGCTCACGGAATTTCGGGATCGGCAGCCCCACAACGAATCCCTCACGGGATCGTGCGTAGGCAGCAAAGTAGCTCGCGAGGCCCGCGCGAAGCGCGATTGGCGCTTTGCGCGCGTGACTGGCCGTGATGGATTGAAGGGTCGCCACTCTGGCGAGCCACAAGCCCTCGCTTCCACGTTCCTGCATACCGATCGAGCCGCCGTACAGATGCCGTCCAAACACGGCTTCGGTAAGCTGCAGGCGGCCTGCTGCTGCGGGCAAATCCTGGGAGAGTTCGGCCCCGCTGCGATAGCCCAGCACGGTCAACGGCGCGATGGCACCGTTCGCGGACACCAGCCCGGCGCTTTGGGCAACCTGAAACACCTCCTCGATCTCCGAAGCAAGGTTGGCGACCAGCACCGAGTCGCTCCGTGAGTACACGATGCAGTGTGGCGTCTTCGCCTTGAACCAGGTGGCCGGAGCTCCTGCGTGGCTGGGTGCCGCGCAGGAAACAGCCAGAGCCGTCATGACCACTGCGAACTTCACACTGCCCCTCCGCTGAGTGCTCCGCGTCGAGCGCACGTTGCCGGCAACTTCCGCACATCAACGCAGGCTGAACTTGACCGGACACCCCACCCACACCGCGACAGGCTTTCCCTCCGATTGCGCGGGAACGAACTCCCACTGCTTGACCGCATGCAGCG
>JADYYP010000053.1 GCA_020853575.1 Planctomycetota bacterium | reverse complement strand
AGCCCGCCGCGTTGTGGCTGTTCGAGTCGTTCGACCACGAGCCCGCGCAGATCAGCAGGTGCCGTTCGTCGAAGCCGATGTCCGGCGCACCGTCGACCACGCGCGGATTGCCCCAGTGCTCGCCGTCCCACTGCAGCATGTCCACGTCGGTGTTCGCGGCCAACTGGAACATCCAGCCGCCGGTTTGCGCGCTGAATTGCGTCTGGTAAGCGCGTGGACCTCCGAGTGGCGGAGTCACGCCCAGATTCTCGAGCGGCGAGCTGGGCAACAGACGCCAATCGCGATAGCCCACCAAGTAGGGGTACGCTCCGGACTGCACCGTCGCCAGATACTCGCCCACGAACGCCGGATCGAAGCCGGACGATCCATCCCAGATGGCGACGGCGGGCGTCGGTGCGGCCGTCGCGGAGCAGTTGGGCGGCTGCTGCGTCTGCGTGTACGTGGAGCAGTTCCACAGATCGTTGAACGAGTTGGCGGCGCCCGTCTCCACGCGCATGCTCGCCGTCGGACGTGCATTGAACCCGCTGCCGCTCGAGCCGTTGCCGTTCGTGCTCCCGACGCGCGCCGGATCGAACGCATTCGTCTGGACGAAGCTCTGCCCATTCCACACCAACGTGTCGTCGAGACTGATGCCCAGCATCGCGAATGGCTTCGGAGGAAGCGGGGACGGCGGCGGATTGGACAGGAACTCGGGCCGAGTGCGGAACAGGTTGCCGACGATGCAGGGATTCCCCACGCCGCGCGGCAGCGTGTAGGGGTCGTACTGACCCGTCGAGAACACCGGGTTCGTCACGTCGATGATCCCGACCGCCTCCAGGCGCGACTCCCAAGCCCAGCCCTGGTTGGTGGCGCTGTCACCCCACTCGGCGAAGATGAACGAGTTGTGGGCGATCAGCGTCGACCCGTCGAGGTAGCCCACCACGCCACTCGTTTGAGCGATCGAGCGGCGCTGCATCATGATGCCGAAATACGGACCGGCGAGTTGCGCCTGCGGCGGCGCCGCTGATCCGGAAACGGCCCAACCGTGGCGCATGTCGAAGACGCAGTTGCTGATGCGACTCGAAGACCACAGTGCGGGCTGAAGTGCGTGCGACATCAGGAGAACCTGCACGTCTCCCCCTTGAAAACTGAACCCGTCCAGCACTTCGGCGATGTTGTTCGACTCCGAGAACGGGCCGGTCTGTAGCCATGGAGCAGGGATGTTGAGCGTCGGCGGCACGGGCGCGTCCGGGGTCGAACGCTGGAAGTCGACCAAGACTTCGGCGGACTGAGACGCGTGCGGAGCGGCGAAGTTCACCGGCCAGTAGAGCGCCGGGGCGTTCGGCGCTGGCAATGCGAGGGTGCTCGCACCTCGAATCACGCAGCGCCGCGCACCGACTCCGATCACGTGCACGCGGTCGCGCATCAGGATCGGCAGCGAGTCGTTGCTGCTGGTGGAAGCGCCGTGCGGGCCGTACAGGCCGGGCATTGCATACACGACGCCTTGCTCGGCCGGATTCGAGGTCGCGTTGTAGTTGGTCGCGAGATGCCGCTCGAGCGCGTCAATGGCGGCCTGCAGCGATTTGAATTCGAGCGACGGGTCGTCGATGTACTGCGACTCCGGCGGAGTGCTCGGCGGATTCGGATCGACGCCGTCGGTCGGATGAACCCACACGCGCGCGATCACCTGCTCTTGATTCTCCATGGAGGAGCGTGCCGTTCCAGGAGTCGATGCTATGCCAAGGACCGCGAGATGGAGCGCGAGAGCGACGAGATTGCGAAACACGGGAAGAGCCTCCCGGCAGCGACCAGGGCGAGCACTCCCCGCGCTGCCGTCGCTGGGAGAGCCTGTGGAGCGCGCCGCGGATTCCACGGCGCTGGATCGAAGCTACCCGCGGATCGAGATTGTCGTAAGGGCCTTTGAGCGCTTGGCGGAGCTTCCACCGTCCGGCACGGCACGCGGCCGGGTTTGGGGCCCGCGGATCGTTGGTCCGACACGCTCGACGCCCGCTCGGCACGCGGCAGCGAGCGGCGAGCGGCGAGCGGCGAGCGCATTCCGCGGGCAGCGCTGCGCTCTTTTCAACTGCTACACTCCGCCCGCCGCGCGACGCGGTCCCTGCACACGTGATCGAGATCGAGCGACTGACGTTTCGCTATCCGGGTGCGCCCGTCGACGCGCTGTCCGAGCTCAGCCTGCGCGTTCGCAGCGGCTCGCTGTTCGGGTTGCTCGGCCCCAACGGTTCGGGCAAGACGACGTTGGTGTCGATCTTGGCGGGCATCCTGCCGGCGCAACGCGGGGCGGTGACGATCGACGGGCTCGAGCTCGCGCACAACACACGCGCGATCCAGAGCACGAGCTCGCTCGTGCCCCAGGAATACGCGTTCTACCCGCGGCTGTCGGTGCTGGAGAACCTGCGCTTCTTCGCCGCGGTGCAAGCGATCCCGGCGCACGAAGTCCCGAGCCGCATCGACGAAGTGCTCACGATCAGCGGGCTCGGTGACGCGCGCAAGCGCCGCGCGGAGCACTTCTCCGGTGGCATGAAGCGCCGCTTGAACTTCGCGATCGGCATGCTCAATCGCCCGCGGCTCCTGTTCCTCGACGAGCCCACGGTGGGCATCGATCCGCAGTCGCGCGCCTTCATCCTCGACACCGTGCGCCGCGTCAACGCGCAAGGCACGACCGTGATCTACACCTCGCACTACATGGA
The DNA here is from genome assembly GCA_020853575.1 of Planctomycetota bacterium. Taxonomy (GTDB): domain Bacteria; phylum Planctomycetota; class UBA1135; order UBA1135; genus F1-120-MAGs118. The sequence goes on along the minus strand of JADYYP010000053.1, from coordinate 259,282 downwards.
GGAGGTCGAGGCGCTGTGCGACGAGATCGGCGTCATGGACCACGGCCGTCTGCTGATCCAGGGCAGCCTGGCGCGGCTCCTGGGCGGCGAGCACGGCCGCGAACTCGTGTGCACGTTCAGCGCGAGCTTGGCGGCGGAACAGCGCGCGCGCTTGGCCACGCTCGACGGCGCCGAGCTGCGCGCGGACGGATTGAAGCTCTCACCGTGCAGCGAGACCGAGTTGCGCAGCGTGCTCGAGCTGTGCCGCGAGCTCGGCGTCGGGCTGGGGCGCGTGAAATACGGCCACGGCAACCTGGAAGAGCTGTTCTTGCACATGACGCAGCGCTCCCTGCGCGACGATTGAGCGTTCCGCACGCGTTCGGGACCCGTCCCGCGAGCCGCACGACCGGCGAGTTCGAGCTGGCCGCGTCGCAGCGCCACGGGTACCGTTCGGCGCTCGCGCGGAAGCCATGCGATCGCTAGTGCACCTGATCCTGAAGGAGTGGCTCGTCCTGCTCCACGACTGGCACGCCCTGCTGCTGCTGTTCGCGATGCCGGTGTTGTTCATCCTGGTGATGTCGCTGGCCCTGCGCGACCAGTTCGCGGCGCACAAGGGCGTCGCGATCACCTACCACCTGCGCAACGACGACACCCACCAGGCGGCGCTCGAGGTCGAGCAGAAGATCCGAGAGGACGAGCACTTTCGCTTCGAGGCCTCGGCCGCGAGCGAGGTCGAGCTGCTCGAACGCGTCGGCCGCGACGCCGTGCATTTCCTGGTGGTGATCCCCAGCGGGTTCGGCGCGGCACTGCTCGACGACGCGCCGGTCGCGGTGCGCGTCACCTCGGGTCCGGCGGTGGAGCCGGCGGTCGAGCTCCTGTTCGAGGCTGCCGTGCGCGGAGCGGTCACCGACGTGTTCACCGCCGCGCGCATCGCGCGCATCGAGCGCTCGCTGCCCGAGGGTGCGAACGACGCCGGGAGCTTGAGCATCGAGCGCGAGGACGTGGACGCGCTCGTGGAGCGCCGCGCGGCCGATGCTTCCGCTCCGGAGCGTCCTTCCGCGGTGCAGCAGAACGTCCCGGCGTGGCTCTTGTTCGCGATGTTCTTCATCGCCATCCCGCTCTCGACCACCTGGGTGCAGGAGCGCCAGCAAGGCACGTTCGCGCGGCTGCGCGCGATGGGCGTGACGCGCTCGCGCATGCTGCTCGGCAAGCTGGTCCCCTACTTCGCGATCAACCTGCTGCAAGTGGGCTCGATGCTGTGCGTCGGCGTGTATCTCGTGCCGCTGTGCGGCGGCGACGCGCTGACGCTGGGCCAGTCGCCCGCGGCCCTGGTGGTGATGGCCCTGGCCGTCAGCTTCGCCTCCGTGTCCTACGCGCTGCTGATCGCCAACGTGGTGACGACGAGCGAGCAGGCCACGATCTTCACGGGTGTCAGCAATCTGCTGCTGGCCGTTCTGGGCGGAATCATGGTGCCGCGCTTCGTGATGCCGCAGGCCATGCAGGCCATCGGGAGCTGGTCGCCGATGGCCTGGGGGCTCGAGGGTTTCCTGGACATCTTCCTGCGCCGGGGCGGAGTGGACGAAGTTGGCGGAGAAGCCGTGTGGCTGGGTGCGTTCGGGATCGCGTGTCTTCTCGGCGCCGCGCTGTTCATGGGCCGGCGACGCGCTAAATAGGTGCCTGCATGGACCGCGAACAACTCAAGCGCGAGCTCAAGCTGCTCTTGATCCAAGAGTGCGAGAAGGACCTGAAGCCCGAGCAGATCGCCGACGACGCGGTCTTGATCGGGGGCCGGAACGGGCTCGACTTCGATTCGCTCGACGCTCTGCAGATCTCGATGGCGGTGCACCAGCGCTACGGCAAGCGCATCCAGCCGGGCAACGAGGGGCGCAAGGCGCTGGCCTCGGTCAACAGCTTGGCGGACTTCATCCTCTCCTGAAGGCGCGGAACCCGAGATGCGCCGCGAGGCGAGCAAGATCCACGTGCGCGGACTGGCGCTGGAGTGCGCGTTGGGACGCGAGCTCCCGAGCGCCGTCGACGCGCTCGAACGCGGCGAAGTACGCACGACGCGGCTGACGATCGACGCGCTCGAGCCGGCGGTCGAGATGCCCTTCTACCGCGTCGGCGACGGCGCCGAGCTCGGCGATCCGCGGCGCTACCTGGAGATGCCGCTGCGCGTGGCGCGCGAGGCGCTGCGCTCGGCCGGGCTGTCGCGCGCGGAGCTGGAGCGGACAGCCCTGTTCATCGGCACTTCGAGCTTCGCCGCGGGTGAGCGCGACCTGGCGTCGTTCGGGCCCGGCAGTCGCCGGCAACTCGGGTTCGACCCGCTGGCGAGCGAGCTGTGCGCGGAGCTGGGCTTGGTCGACGATGCGATGCTGTTCAACACCGCCTGCACCGCGAGCGCCGTGGCACTCGTGCAGGCGCTGCGCATGCTGCGTCTGGGACAGGCGCGCAACGTGCTCGTGTTGGGCATCGAAATCTGCAACCGCACGACGCCCGCCGGCTTCGCCGGCCTGCAGCTGGTCAGCGAAGCTCTGCGCCCGTTCGACCGTCGGCGCAGCGGCATCGTGCTGGGCGAAGGCGTGGGCGGTGTGCTGCTCTCGCTGGAGCCCGGTCCGTTCGCGCTCGAGCTCCGGGGCGGCGCCACGGTCCTCGACCACTTCAGCGTGACCACGGCCAATCCCGACGGCTCGTCGATCGAGCTCGTGCAACGCGCGGCGCTGGCCGATGCCGGCGTGGAGCCGCGCGAGATCCGCGCGATCAAGGCGCACGGCACTTCGAGCCCGATGAACGACGTGGGCGAGGCCGCCGGCATCCTGCGGCTGTTCGGCGCGCCGCCCCCGGTGTGCGGACTGAAGTCCTACGTCGGCCACACCCTGGGGGCGTGCGGAGCACTCGAGCTGGCGCTGTTCGGCGCCGCGCTGTTGCGCGGATTCGTGCCCAAAACAGCGCTGTTTGGCGAGCCGGACCCCGAGCTCGGGCTGCGGCCGACGGAGTGCAACGTGCCGGCGCCGGAGGGCGACTACCTGCTCAACTACTTCGGCTTCGGCGGCAACAACACGTCGCTGGTGCTCACGCGGAGCGGACCATGGCGCTCCTGAGCGGTTCGAGTCACTACGAGCGGTTGGTCGACGAGCGTGGCCTTCCGAGTCTCGAGGCACTGCAGCTCGAGTTCTGCCGCGAGCGCTACCGGCGCATCGACCGCTTCATCCTGCTGGCCGTGATCGGAGCGACGCAGTGCGCCCGCGCGGGCGAGTTGCGGCGCGACTGCGGGCTGTACGTCAGCTCCGCGGTCGGTCCGCTCGGCAGCAACGTGCTCGTGCAAGAGCAGATGGTGCGCCAGCACCTGCTCCCCAAGCCCTTCCACTTCGTCAACACGCTCGGCAGCGCCGTGGGCTACTACGTCGCGCGCAACCTCGAGCTCACCGGCCACAGCGCGTTCGTCTCGCGCCGCGGTGGGGCCTTTCTCTCGGCGCTCGCACTGGCCTGCGCCGATCTCGAGAGTGGCGCGGTACCCCAAGCACTGGTCGGAGCCGTCGACGAGTGCGTGGTTCCGCTCGAGGAGCACCGCGCGCAAATGGGCCTGGCGAGCGACGCTCCCTGCGGCGAATCGTCGACCTGGGTGCTGCTCGAACCGCACACTGCGGCGCGCGCCGCGCGGCGTCTCGACATCCTGCGCGCCGACGACTGGAGCGGCGCCCGGGAGCTGCTGTCGCGCACGCTCGCCGCGGATGACACCGTGGCCTTCGGCGCGCGCGTCGACGTCGCGCAAGCTCGCGAGCGACTCGGCGGGCTCTCCGGCGCGCGCTTCGACCACAGCGCGATCGAGTCGGCGAGTCGCGATGGCGTGCGCGTCGGCCGGTTCGTTTCGAGCGCCCCGCGCGGGGCCTTGCATCTGATCGGGCCGGGCGGTCGAACGCTGCTGCGCATCGGCGCGGAGCTCGACGGCGCGCGGGACCGCGCTCGGCCGTCGTAGGACACGGTTTGAGCGGCCCGAGCGCTCAACCGCGCGCTCGCCCGTGCCGTGCGGGGAGCGGGCGAGTTCCTCCCGATCAAGTCGCGCGCAGCGCGGGCAGCTCGGCGCGCAGCCGGCGGTAAAAGCGCTCTTCCAGGTCGGCCACGCACTCCAAGCGGTCGCCGAGCGCGCCGTAGTCCATCTCCGCGCGTCCCTTGCACATCTTCGCGGCCAGCAGCGCGAACTCGCGCCATTCGTCACCCGCCGCGGTGAGCTGGCGCCCGATCTCCGCCAGCGGCGCGTGGCCCAACAAGTCAGCTGCTTGCTCGAGGAACGAGGCGTAGAGAAAACGGAAGCCGGCACCGCCGGTGCCGATCTCCTCCTGCATGCGCACCATGTGGCCGATAAGCAAGCGGTTGTACTTGAGCTCGTCGCGCTTCAACTTGCGCAGCTTGCGCGCGACCATGCGCACGCCGCGCACGCCGATGAAGGGCAGCGGCGTGTACAGCATCATGCCGGTGTTCTTCTTGATCGAGTCGCGGATCGCGCCGCGATAGTCGATCGCGCTGGGGATCTTGCGGGGGTAGTAGAGCAGGCCCTTGGGCGCCAGCACGCCGCGCGTGAAGCGCGACTTCTTCAGGCCCTCGGCCTCGCACTCCACGGCGCGCTCGAGCACCGGGTCACTGATCAGGTAACGTCCGCCGCGCCGGCCGAACACGATCAGGTTGTGCGCGTTGAAGTGGAAGCGCATGTCCGGCGGGAAGTACTCGAGCCAGTACACCGAGCTCTGCAGTCCCACCACGCGACCTTCGTCGAGGTGCCGATCGAGCGTGCGCATGCCCTGGTCAGGATCGCGGAAGGTCTCGAAGACCATCTCCACGCCGAGCCGCTTGCACAACGGACGGATCACGCCCTTGGGCGGCATGCGATAGGCGATCAGCGGCATCCCGCCGAACTTGATCAGCGGCAAGTAGGCGAAGGTCAGCGCACCCGAGATGCCGAAGGCCATGGGCTCGCTGATGGCGAGCTCCTTGTGGGTGAGCAAGCCCGAGATCACGCCGCTCTCGCAGTGCGCGGTCTGCTTGTGCTCGAAGGGCAGGACGACGTCCATTCAGGGCACTTCCGGGAGCCGTTCGAGCTCTTCGACGCGCAGCCCCAGCGCGTCCGCGTAGCGCGCCTTCTTCTCCGCCGACAGCCGCGCGAAGACCGCGGGCCGCAGGTGCCGCCGCACACTCCAACGGAAGAAGCCGGTGCTCTGCGCGAGCAACACCACGTCCATGCGCTGGCGGTACATGTGGTACTCGAGTGGCGCGCTCGCGCCGGCCCGGGCGCGCGCGTGCGCTTGCGCCGCGAGCGCCTTGAACTCCTCGATCGCTTGGTCGAGCACGATCTCCTCGGCCTCCCAACCGGCCGAGCGCACCACCGCCATGCGCCCATTCTCGTCCAGCGCGTACAGGGCCTTCTTCATGCCCATGTAGGCCTTCGCGGGTTCCTGCGGCACCTCGTCCTTGTTCATCGCCCCGCGCTCCTCGCCGCGCTCTCAGCGCTGGCCCGCGGCGCACACCGTCAGGTGCATGAAACCCGTCGAGAAACGCCCGCTCTCGGGCACGTAGCACAGGATGCGCTGACCAGGGAGCGCGCGGCCCGAGCGCACCAGCTCCTCGAGGATGATGAACATCGAGGCCGAGCCGGTGTTGCCCTTGTGGGGCAAGTTGGTGAACCAGCGTTCGAAGGGCAGCTCGAAGCCGCCGTCGATCAGGCTCTGGTGGACGCGCTCGCGGAAGAAGTTCGACGAGTAGTGCGGCAAGAACCAGGCGATGTCGCCGGGCTCCATCGGATGGCGCTCGAGCGTGTCGCGGATGCCGCGTTCCACGGTGTAGCGCATCACGTTCTCGTTGAGCTGCTTGATGTCCTGCTTGACGGCGAAAATGGTGTGTTCGAGCCACTCGCGCTGATCGAAGGCCAGCCAGCCCTTGAGCGATCCGTCGGCTTGCTTCTCCGCACCGGCGTACATGCAGGCCGAGATCTCGCCGGCATAGGAGCGTTGGTCGATCCAATCGATGCGCAACGAAAGCCCGCGCGCCGCCGGGTTCGGCTCGACCAACACCGCGCCCGCGCCGTCGGACAACATCCAGCGCAGGAAGTCCTTGTCGAAGGCGATCTCGGGCCGTTCCTCGAGCGCCGCGACCTTGGCCTCGATCTCTTCCTTGAAGTTCTTGGCGCGCATCACGGCCGAGGAGATCTCGGACCCGCAGGCCACCGCGTGGCGGAACTCGCCGGCGGCGACACCCAGCGCCGCGTATTTGAGCGCCGACAGGCTCGTCAGGCACACGCCCGCGGTCGAGACCAGCTCGCAGGGCGGGATCGCGAGCTCGCCGTGCACCATGCAGGCGTGGCTGGGGATCAACTGGTCGGCCATGGTCGTGCCACAGGCCAGACAGTCGATGTGCTCGAGCTCGAAGCCGCCGCCGGCGAGCCCGCGCACCGCGGCCGCCGCGAGTTGCGCGTTGGTATGCGTCGCCGCGCCGCTCACGCGATCGATCGCGTAGTGCCGCGAGCGAATGCCGTTGGAACGCAACACGATGCTGCGTGCGCGCGAGGGCTTGCCTCCGACGAGCCCGAGCACGCGCTCCATGTCGTCGTTCGACACGGGGTCGTTGGGCAGGAAGGCGGACAGTTTGGTGATGTAGGCGTTCACGAAGTTCGAGGTCGTCGAGCTGTCTCACGCGGAGCCGGACGGGGCTCCGAAGTAGGCCTTCTGCGCCGCGACACGTTTCCTGGTCAGCGGGGTGAGCAGGGCTTTGACGAGCACCCCGAGCGGAACCACGGTCAGGATCATCACGACGAGCCACAGAATGTAAACGAGCAGCACCGGCTTGCGCACCCACGCGCCCTGCGGACCGAGCGCGCGCAACAGGCTGCCCCACAGGCGCAAGCCGCGGCGGATGAAGGTCTCACTGGAGATCAAGCGCTCGTTGACGTGCACCGCGCCGAGCCCGCGCAGCAGGCTCTCGTCGAGCGCCGCGCCAGCGCGCAGGCGCTCGAGGATGCGCGCGCCGAAGCGCACGGCTCCGCGGATCTTCTCGGGGTGCACGCCAGCGCGCGGGATCAGTCCGCCGAGATGCGGACCCTTCTTGCCCGACATGACCCACACCGGCGTGGCCAGGAAGCTGCCCGCGGTTCCGGCCTCGTCGGTGAACGCGGCATGTCCGACCAAGCGCGCCCCGACGGCGGCGAGCAGCTCCTTCATGCGCTCCTGTGCCATCAACCACATGTCGCGACAGGCGACGACGGTGACCACCGGCGTGTCGCGCAGGAGCTCGGCCGCCTGCGGTCCCTTGAGGAACGCGGTGATCGGCAGCGAAGGCGACAGGAACCACACGGTGTAGCCCACGATCACCAGATCGAAGCGCTCGCGCGCGTCGAGGCTCAGCGGCTCGAGCTGCGGCGGGTCGAGATGCACGGCCTCGGGGAAGGTGTCGAAGAAGCGCAGGATCGGCCAGGGGAATGGATACGGCTGGCGCGGTCGCAGAGTCTCGATGTGCACGCGCACGTCGGGCGCGTCGAGCAGCGCGCGGGAGAAGCTGCGCAACACCTCCGAGAGCTGACCGCTCTGCGAGAATTCGATCAGCAGGACCTTCTTCATCGAGTTCAGGGGGCGGGAGTGTAGCGCCGGCCCGGCGCGCTCCACGGCGCGAAATCGAGCATGGCGCGGAGCGTGGCTGCGGCCGATAGTGGCGCCTTCACCCGGGGCGCTCGGCGCGCGCTTTCTCGCGTGGCGCGGCGCTCGGGAGGCCACGCAGGACAGGACTTCGCATGCTGACCACGACATTCGCGGTGTGCGCGCTGCTCGCGCAAGCCGAGCCGCCGCAGGAGGCCGCGCGCGAGCCCGCGCTCGGAATCGAGGAGCTGCGCGCCGCGGGACACGTCGCAGGCCTCGAGTTCACGCCGGGCGAGCTCGAGCTGATGCGGCGCGGCGTCGCCGAGCAACTCGCGGGCTACCAGCGGCTGCGCGACTGGGAGCTCCCCAATTCGACGGCTCCGGTGCTCGGGTTCTCGCGCTTCGTCGAGGCCTGCGCGTCGCGCGTGCCACTCGCGCCGCGCGTCAGCGTCGCGCGCGTGCTCCCCGACGTCGCACGCCCCGCCAACCTGGAGGAGCTGTGTTTCGCCGACATTCCGACGCTCGCCGGCCTGATCAAATCCAAGCGTGTGTCGTGCGTGGAGCTGACCGAGACCTACCTCGCGCGCCTGACGCGCATCGACGCGGACTTGAAGTGCGTGGTCACCTTGCTGCGAGACCGAGCGCTGGCCCAGGCACGGCGCATGGATGCCGAGCTCGCTCAGGGACGTTGGCGCGGAATGCTGCACGGACTGCCGTGGGGCGCGAAAGACCTGCTCGCGGTCAAGGGCGCGCCGACGACCTGGGGCTCGGCCGTGTTCAAGGATCAGTGGCTCGATCTCGACGCGACGGTGGTGCAGCGCCTCGACCAGGCTGGCGCGATCCTGATCGCGAAGCTGTCGTTGGGCGAGCTTGCCTGGGGCGACGTGTGGTTCGGAGGGACGACCAAGAACCCCTGGGACCCCAGCCAAGGCTCGAGCGGCTCGTCGGCGGGCCCCGCCGCGGCAACGGCGGCCGGCGGTGTCGTGTTCGCGATCGGCTCGGAGACGTGTGGCTCGATCCTCAGTCCCTCGCTGCGCTGTGGCGTGTCGTCGATTCGGCCGACCTACGGCTTGACCAGTCGCCATGGCGCGATGGCGCTCGCGTGGTCGATGGACAAGCTCGGTCCGATGGCGCGTTCGATGGCCGACGCATCGATCGTGTTGGCGGCGGTGGCGGGTGCCGACAAGCTCGACGAGGAGTGCTTCGCCGCGCGCTATGTCGATCCCGGTCCACAGGACGTGCGCCAGCTGAAGGTGGGTTACGTGCCGGGCTCGTTCGGCGATCCGCAGTTCGAGAAGGAAGTGCTCGACGCGCTGAAGTTGCTCGACGTCGAGCTGCTCGACGTCGCGCTGCCGGAGCTTCCGAGCGCCGACTTGATGACGATCCTGACCGCGGAAGCCGCGACGGCCTTCGACGAATTGACGCGCTCGGGGCAGGACGACTTGCTCGTGCGCCAAGTCGAGCAGGCCTGGCCGAACGTGTTCCGCCAGGGTCGGACGATCCCTGCCGTCGAGTACCTGCGCGCCAACCGCGTGCGCCGCGACGTGGCGCTGGTCTACACGGACTTCTTCGCCTCGCTCGACGCGCTCGTGCACCCGACGACCCAGAGCGAGCTGTTGATCGCGCTCAATCTGACCGGGCACCCCAGCGTGTGCGTTCCCGCGGGCTTCGGCGCCGCACGCTCGGCCGACGCGCCGCGCGGCGCGCTGCGCGGCGTGGCCTTCAGTGGTCAGCTGTTTGCAGAAGCGCGCCTGGTCGCCCTGGCCGAGGCTTGGCAAGAGGCGACCGCTTTCCATCTCGAGCACCCGCCGCGCTGAGCGCCGCTCGCGAGCGCCCCCGGGAGCCCGCGTCCTCCCGCACTTGCCGCGGCGCGCGCGCTCGGCGAGGATTGCAACCTCCTATCCCACAGCCCCCAGATTCCAGGCGCCGCGCGCGCACCCGCTCCCCGCATGCACTCCCCCACACTCCGCCCCCTGGCCTGGTCGCTGACAGTGGCGACGCTGGCTTCGCTGTGCCCCGCCCAGAACTACCAATTCGCGCTCGATCCGAACCTGAGCACGACCTCGATCGCCTCCAGCCTGCGCCTGGAACTGCCCGGCTCGGCGATCGGCAACCACGACGCCGTCAACAACCCCACGGGCACGCTCACCTGCACCAACTTGTTCGGAGCCTGCCCCAACACGGCGTTCGACATGGACGCGGCGTTGGTCGGCGACACCGACTTCGTCGGAGCTCCCAGCGGAGGCTTCACGGCCTCGGTCGACCTGCAGAACGGGCTCGCGTTGATCTCGAACCTGGCGGTGTCCGCGCTGGGCAAGGACCCGGGCGTCGGCGACATCACGCTCGAGTTGCTCTATCAGACCTTCCGCACGCAACAGCCCAACTCGCTGTTCGTCGGCGGCTTCACCTTGCCGCTGCCGCTCGGCCAAATCACCGTCGACGACATCGTCCTCGCGCAGAGCGGCGGCCCAGTGCCCGGTGCGCTGGTCGCCAGCGCGGTGCCCGGCGTGTTCGACTTCACGGCGCTGGTTCCGACCTCGCTGTCCTTCGACATCGACGTGCTCGGCAACCAGAGCGCGGTCGGCCCGGTGCCCTTCCCGCTGCCCATGGTCGGTTCACTCGACGTCCGTGGAGCGCTCCCGGTGTTCACGTTGACGGTCGATCAGAAGAACACGCAGACCATCCCCGATCCGGCGCCGGGACAGACGATCGACGACTACGTGTTGGACGTGCCGACGATCCTGCCCCCGGGGAACACCGCGCACCTGTTGCTCGACCTGACGATCGGCGAGCTCGTGTTCGACTCGCTGGTCGACCTCGATTGGAGCGCGAGCGGCACGACCGTGTGCGAATCGGTCAGCTACTGCTCGGCGACGCCCAACACCTACTCGAGCGGCGCGCAGGTGATGTCGCTGGGCTCCACATCACTGTTCCTCAACGGCTTCGGCCTGATGGCGCACGGCGTTCCGCCGCAGCACGCGGGTCGCTTCTGCATGGGCTCCAAGCAGGCCTTCACGCCCTTCGGCGACGGCAATCTGTGCGTCGCGGGAACCTTCCGGCGCTTGCCGGTGGTGTTCTCGGACCTCGGCGGGACGGCTCTGTATCAGCTGGACTTCGGTGACCCGTCCCAGCCCTCGAGCCTGATCACGCCGGGCTCGACGTGGAACTTCCAGCTCGTGTTCCGCGACCCGATCGGCGGACCGCTGACGTTCAACACCAGCGATGCGATCGCCGTGACGTTCTGTCCGTGACGGGCGGCGCAGTCGGCGCTCAGACTCCGAGACGAGGCCGTGCGACGACGTGTCGCGCGGCCTCGCCGCACATTCGCGCACCCGCACAGTCCGACCAACATCCCCAAGGACACGTCGTAGCGCAGCGCCATGCCCATGCTCCTAGCGCTCGTTGCACTTCCCCAGCAGGCTGAGTACGCGGTGACCGTCGCGCCTCCGTCGGAGCGGCGCGTCGACGTCGTCGCGCAGCTGCGCCAACTCCCGCCCGGCGAGCTCGTGGTCCGCATGCCGCGCCAATACGCCTTCGTGGCCTTGCCCGGGCCGCGTTTTTCGCGCGTGCCGCAGGCGCGCGCTGGAGGGCGCGAGATCGAGATCGACCGCACGGACCCGTACGAGTGGAGGTTGATCAAGGGCGATGCGCGCGAGGTCGAGCTCTCGTACGGCATCGCGCTGACGCACCGCGACGTGCCCGAAGTCGCCGAGCGCGACGCCTACGAGCACCCCTACATCGAGGCCGACCATGGGATGCTGACGACGGGCGCGGTGTTCGCGCTGCTCGACGACCCCAAACAGCTGCGCGTGCGCTTCTCGCTGCCCGACGCCTGGCCGGTGTTCGCGCCCTGGCACGCCACCGCGCCGGGTGAGTTCGAGCCCGCGAATCGGCACGCGCTCGAGGATTCGATCGTCGCGTTCGGCGCGTGGAAGTCGCGCACGGTCGAGGTCGGTGGCGCGCGCGTCGAGACGCTGTTCGCGCCCAGCGAGCTCGAGTTCGAGCCCTTGGCCGCGCCGCTGATCGAGGACATCGCGCGCGCGGAGCTCGAGCTCTTCGGCGTGCGGCCGTTCGAGCACTTCCTGTTCCTGTTCACGCCTTCGAACACGCGCGGTTTCGCCGGCTCGGCCAAGCAAGGCGCCTTGGTCTTGAGCGTGATGCACGGGCTTCCCGCGAGCGCCGCCGCGCCCAACATCGCACACCTGTGCGCCCACGAGTTCTTCCACACCTGGGCGAGCTCGCGCTACGACGCACCGGACGAGTTGCGCTTCCTCAACGAGGGCTTCACCGACTACTTCGCGCACTTGGTCGTCGCGCAAACCGGCGCCGGCGGTTGGGAGGAATTCGCGGAGAGCCTCGCGCGGCGCGTGCTCACCTACGAAGAGGCGGCGCGGTCCACGCGAGCGTCGTTGGTCGGCGCCGGCGGCGAGCCATTTTTCACGTCGCGCGAGGCCTATGACCAGATCTACAGCGGCGGCCTGGCGCTGGCGGCGTGGATGGATCTGGCGCTGCGCGCGAGAGAGCCGCGCACGGACCTGGCCGCGTGGCTGAGGGAGTTCAACAACGACGCGCGCTGGGAGCGCGGTGGCCGCACACCGACGCTCGATGACTTCCTCGCGCTCGTCGAGAAACGCCTGGGTCCAGCGGCAGCGACCCGCACGCGTTCACTCGTCACGAGCACCGAGCCGGTCGACTTCGTGCGCGCTTGGAGCGAGCTGGGCTGCAAGGTCGAGCGCACCAGCGCTCCGGCGAAGGCAGAGCTGCGCGCCAATCTCGAGGGTGCGCGCATCGTCGATCTCGACCCGCAGTCGCTGGGAGCACGCCTGGGCTTGCGCGCGGGCGACGAGCTGCTCGAGGTCAATGGCGTGCGGGCCATCGACGCGGCGACGATCCACCGCGCGTTCGCCACTCCGCTCGAGGGGCGCGTGCGTTTGCGTTGGCGCCGCGGCGCTCAGGAGCTGGGTGTCGACGAGCCGCTGCCCGTCGAGACCAAGCTGCGGCTCGATTCCGCGCCTTGGCGCTCCTGAATCAGACGGCGCGCGAGCGCCAGCACGGCTCGTGATTCGAAGGGCTTGTGCACCAGTGCGGCGAAACCCTCACGCCGCGCGCGCGCCTCGTCGAGCTCGCCAGCATTGCCGGTGACCAACACCACGGGCGTTCGCGGGCTCACGCGGTGCACCTGTGCGGCGAGCCCTTGCCCGTCGCCGTCGCCGAGCGCGAGATCGGTGAAGACCAGGTCGAACTCTCCGGGACGAGCGCGGAATGCCGCGAGCGCGGCCTCGACACTCTCGAAGCTCTCGACGCGATACCCACCGCGTTCCAGCAGCATCCCGAACACCGTGCGCACGGCGGGCTCGTCCTCGACGATCAGGACGCGCTCACCCTGCGCGCGCAGCGCCGGTTGCGGCGTGGGAACGACGGCCCGCGCGACAGCGGTCGCCGCCAACGGCAATTCCACGCGGAAGGTCGTGCCCACTCCGAGTTCCGACTCGAGGTCGATCGTGCCTCCGAGCTCGCGCACGACTCCGTGGACCACCGGCAGTCCCAGCCCGGTGCCGCGCCCCGCGGGCTTGGTCGAGAAAAACGGCTCGAAGACGCGCTCTTTGACCGCCTGGGTCATGCCGCAGCCGTCGTCGCGCACGGTCAGGACCGCGCGCGCCGGATCGCCCGCGCTCGAAAGCGTGACCTCGACAGTGCCTCGACGCCCTTCGAGCGCCTGGGCCGCGTTGCCGCACAAGTTGGTGACGATCTGGTGCACTTGAACGCGATCGGCGAGCACGTTGGCTCCGTGCTCCAGACGCGTGACGAGCTCCACGTTGCCGGGCAGGCTGGGTCGCATGCTCTCGAGCGAGTGCTCGACCTCCGATCCGAGATCCAGCGCCGTCGTCGGAGTCGACCCACGCTTGGAGAACGTCAAGATGCGCTGGACCAAGTCGCGCGCGCGTTCGCACGAGGCGACAACGGCGGCGAGCTGACGGTGGGCGCGCTCACGGTCGTCGAGATGACTGAGCGCGAGCTCGGTGCTGCCCAGGATCGCAGCGAGGATGTTGTTGAAGTCGTGCGCGATGCCACCCGCGAACGTGCCCATGGCCTCGAGCTTCTGGGCCTGGCGCAAGCGTCGCTCGAGCACCACGCGCTCGCTGATGTCGACGCACAGTCCGAACACGCCGACGACGGAACCCGCGCCGTCGAGCTGTGGCACGAAGCTGACCTCGAGGCTGCGCTCGCCCGCATCGCAGAAGTACGAGAAGCTCGACGCCTGCACGCTCTCGCCGCGCAGGGCACGCTCCATCAAGGGCGTCCAACGCGTGCAAGTGGCCTCGTCGAGCAGCACTCCCCAAGGATCACCGGCTCGCACTTCGCGTCCCGCGGCGTGCGCTTCACGGAACGCGCGGTTGCACCACAACAAGCGCAACTCGATGCTCACGTAGAACAGCTGCGCCGGCACGGCGTCGGTCACCAGACGCAGGGTATCCGCCGTGCGCGCGCGCTCCTTGGCGATACGCAGCCGCTCCGCATTGCGGCCCGCGATCGTCCGCAGGCGCCGGCGGTGCAGCAGCGAGGCGATCGAGAAGACACCCGTGAGCCCCACGAGCCAGGCGGCGGCGCGCACGTCGGTGCGCTGCCAGAGGAGCGGCTCGACCGTGGCGCGCAGAGTGCGCGTCGGACCAAACGGGCCATCGCCGTTGGCCGCACGCACGTGCACGAGATAGTCGCCCGCGCCGAGCTCGGTCAGCTCCAGGGCGCGACTCGCGCCCAAGGCGTGCCACTCTGGGGCATCGTCGAGCTTGAGCTGGAAGTGCACGGCGTCCGCACGCGAGTGCTGTGGCGCCGCGAGTTGCAGACTGACGCAGCGCACACCCGCGGGGAGCTCCAACGTGTCGCCGACGAGCTCGAACGAGCGGTTGTCGACGACGGCCGACTCGAAGATCACCTGGGGCGCCGCGCGCTCGAATTCCAACTCGGAGGGATCGAAGCGCGCCGCGCCGCGGTCGGTGGTGAGCCACAACTCGCCCTTCGCCGTGCACACGCCGCTCGGACGCGGGACCGCGATCACGAGCCCGTCGGGCTCGCCAAACTCGACTCCGTGCGCTCCGCGCGGCGCACCGAGTCCCTCGAGCTCCAAGCTGTCGCGGGGAATCCGCACCAGCCGCGTCGAATCGGCCAGCCACAAGTCGCGATGGGTGTCGCTGAAGAGCGCCGTGGCACGCGGGAGCTCGAAGCCGTCGCGAGCGCCGAGCAAGCGCGCCGTCGCGCCGCGGTAGATCAGCAGCTCGCATTCGTTGGTGAGGCCGTAGAGCGTGCCCTGGGCGTCGGTGTGCAGCGCGTGCAGCCCGGGGAGATCGAGGACCAGGCGTGGGCTCGCCTCGGCGTCGCGGGCTTCGAACATGCCGCGCGAAGTGGCGACCCACGCGGCACCATCGGAGGCGCTCTCGAGCGCGCTGACCGCGGCACCCTGCAAGTCGATCCAGCGCACACTGTCCCGCTCGAACAGGCCCAGGGCGTCGCCCGAGACCAACCACACGCGCAGGTCCGTCGCGCACCTCAGCTCGCGGATCGCGCCGCGCAGCTCGGATTCGCGCACCACGCACTCGAGCTCGCCGTCGCGCGCACGCCACAAACCGGCGCGGTCCGTCCCGATCCACAGCGCTCCATCGGGCGCGCTGCGCAGCGCGGAGATGGCGCTCGGATCGGAGGGCACCAAGGGCTCGGCGAGCGCGGTCTCGATGTCGTTCTCGACCTCGATCACGTCTCCGGAGAGCGTGCCGAGCCACGTGCGCCCGTCAGCCGCGGTTGCCAGCGCGGTGATGGTGTTCTCGGTCGCCATGTGCGACGCACCGTGCACGTGGTGGAACTGTCGGCGCTCGAGCCGGACGGCTCCGGCGCCGCCGGTGCCGACCCAAACGCCGCCCTCGCGGTCGGCGAGTAGCGCAGCCACCTGCGAGCTCGGCAGGCCTTGGGATTCGCGCACGATACGCAGCTCGCCCGTGGCGCTCAGGTGCAGCAAGCCGTCGGCATACAGCCCGACCCACAGCCCGCCTTCGCGATCCTCGAGCAACACGGCTTCGTTGTCGCGGCAACTCTCGGGGACGCTCGCGACGCACTCGAGCTCGGTGCCGCGCACGCGCCACAGTTGGGAGTCGTCGAGAGCCCACACACCGCCGTCGGCCGCGGGTGTGAGACCGCGCCAGTGGTCGAGCCCATCGCGCGTCGCCACGCTCGTCCACTGCGTGCCGTCGAACCGTGCAAGCTGGGATGCGCCCATGGCCCACAGGTGACCTTCGCTGTCGACCGCGATCCGCGGGTGACGCACCTCGGAGTCGAACTCCGGCGGCAGCGCGAACGGTTCGAAGAGCTGGCCATCGCAGGCGAACACGCCGTGATCGCTCGAGAACAGCACGCGACCGTCGGGGAGCTCCGCGATCCAGAACACGGTCGAGCCGGGCCAGTTGGACTCGAGCCCCAGACGTCGCCAGGCGGCGCCGTCGTAGCACAGGACGGCGCCCATCGTTCCGGCCCACAGCCAGCCGCGGCGATCGACGTGCAGGGCAACGATGCTGCGGTCGCGACCGACCGCCCCGCCCAGCTCGCGCACCGGGGTCGCACGCTGACCGTCCACGCGCGCCAGGCCGTCGAAGGTCCCAACCCACACGTAGCCGTCGGCGGTCTGCGCGAGCGAGCGCGCGGACAGGCCCGGGAGCCCGGAGCCGGCGTCCCAACGGCGCATGCGGAACTCGCGCGCGAAGGCACCCTCGCCCGTGCCGAGCGCGTGTGCCGAAAGTCCACCGCAGGCGAGGATCGAGCACGCCAGGAGTAGACGACGCGTTGCGAGTTTCATGGGGGGGGCCGGTTGGGAAACAACCGGCACCCTGTCCGTCGTCCGCTCCCGCGAGCGCCCTGAGCGCTTCTCGATTCCGAGTCGGATTCGGTCCCCGCAGTGACACGCCGCGGGCGTCTCACACCGACCCGGGGTGTGCCTTCGAGGGCCGAGCCCGCGCTCGAATGCGGATTCCTGCCTCAGCGGCCGCGCGCCTTACGGCACGTAGGTGAGCTCGACGGCATCGGAAAGGCTGGTCGTCTTGCAGGCCGGCGGATCGCGGAACCAGCCTTGGACGTAGGCCTTGTCTCCGGCCACCCAGGGAGCCCCCAGCGCCGCCGGATTGGCCGACTGGAAGAGATTCCAGTCGAGCGTGAGCTGTCCATTGCAGGCGCCGGCGGTTCCGCCGGAGCTCTGCGGCGCGCTGCGCATCGTCGGCGGCTTCACGCACAGGAAGCTCGATCCGCCGCCGAGCACACACCAGGGCTGCGGGAGCTGCGTCAGCCCGTAGAAGATGATCCCCGTCTTCTGGCCCTCGACACCGCTGACCGTCAGGCTGCACGGTTGGGCGAAGCTCACGCTGGGTTGCGCGCTGGCGCTGATCGTCGCCGTGCATCCGGCCGAGGTCGTGCCGCTCGTGCAGAAGTTGACCGGCGTGCCCGCGCACAGCCCGAAGATGCGGAACTTCCAGTGGCGATCGGAAAACTGGAACAGGCTGCCCCAGGTTTGCCCACCGTCGAACGAGGGCGTGTAGGGCTGCCCCAGGCCGCTGTTGAGCGTGTCGAGCGAGGACTGCCCGCCGCTGCCGGTGTTCCACACGAACCAGTAGGTCTGACCCGCGAGCAAGGGCACGGCGGCCGCGAGTTGCGCTCGATACCAGCCGTTGGCCTGGCCCACGACCATCGTTCCACCGGAGAGGATCGCCGCCGGGCGATTGGCGTTGGCGTCGTGCGCGCGCAGCTGCAGCCCCATCGTCGTGTTGGTCTCGCCCGTGAAGACCTCGAGCTCGGTCGCGCTGAAATGGGCGGGCGCGACGAACTGGATGCCGATGTAGGCGCCGCTGACGCTGACTCCGTCGGCGAAGTTGGGGCCATCGTTCTCGGCGTGGCAGGGCGCTTGCGCGCGGGCGATGCTCGCGAGCAGACAGGCGACGACGACAGCGGCACGACGATGCATGGGGAGACCTCCTGGGTGCCACTGAGGCTAAGCGATCGGCGCGGATTCGTGCAGCGCTCGGTCGCCCGACTCGCGCGAGATCGGCCCACCAATGCGCAGAGCTCGCGAGGCGCGGGCCCCGCGAGCTCCGTTGGTCCGAGCGCGGACTGGCGGCTCAGTGCGCCTTCGCGGCCGAGCCCGCGGGCACGATGTGCTTGGACTCGAGGTACGCCAGGATCTTCTTGGCGGACTCCTCGATCGACTCCGTGCCGGTGTGCACGGTGACCTCGGGGTGCAGCGGCTCCTCGTAGGGATCGCTGATGCCGGTGAACTGCTTGATGATGCCGGCGCGCGCCTTCTTGTAGAGCCCCTTGGTGTCGCGCTCCTCGACGACCGCCAGCGGCGCCTCGACGTAGATCTCGACGAACGGCGCCTTCGAGCGCTTGCGGTTCTCGTCGCGGATCTCGCGGTAGGGCGAGATCGCGGCCGTGATCGCGATCACGCCGTTGCGCGCCAGCAGATCGGCGACGAAGCCGATGCGCCGGATGTTGGTGTCGCGGTCTTCCTTGGAGAAGCCCAGACCCTTCGAGAGGTTCTCGCGCACTTCGTCGCCGTCGAGGATCTCGACCTTCTTGCCGCACTCCCGGAGGATCGGCGTCAAGTACTCGGCGAGGGTCGACTTGCCGGCGCCCGAAAGCCCGGTGAACCAGAGAATGCAGCCTTGGTCTTTGACGTTGGTCATCGCTGAAAGGAAATCGTTCGTTGAAAAGAGAAGGGTGAGTTCGTGGTGTGGGTGATGTGCGTTTTCGCGTGAGCCTCGCGCGGCGTGCGCGAGAGCTTCGAGCTAGCGAATCTTGCCCTCGAGGAAAGGAACCTCGAAGCACTTGTCGTGCATGATCGGGCCGTGTCCGAAATAGCCCATTTCGCCGAACAACTCGCCGTGGTCGGCCGTGACGACGATGTGCGTGTTCTTGGGGCAGAGGTCGTAGAGCTTCTCGAACACGGAATCGAGATAGCGCACGGTGTCGATCTGACGCTGACGGAGCTGCTCCATCTTCTCGTCGTCGAAGAACGCCGTGTCGTCCTTGATCAGGTTGCCCTGGGCGTCGACGGACTCGCCCATCTTCTTGAAGACCCCGTTGACGCCCGAGATGCGCGGCCACATCGAGCTGTCCTCGTCGGGCTTGGCGTAGGGGTAGTGCGTCTCGCCGACGTTGAGCATGTAGAAGCTCGGACGCTCGGTCCCGAATTGCATGGTCGGCAGCATCGACGCCATGTCGTTGTGCTTGTCCATCAGCTGGAACGAGTCGAAATCGCGGTTGATCCCGGTCTTCGGGTTCAATACCGGTAGCGACACGCGCGCGTGCGTCTTGTAGCCGAGCGTGTTGCGCAACAGCCCCGGGAACCACAGCGCCGGGACCATCTTGGCGAAGTCGACGCCCTTGGCTCCCAAGCGTGTGTTGTAGTTGAAGAAATCCTCCTTGTAGTACTCGGAGGCATAGACGTGCGGAGGCGTCGTGTGCGGCAGCAGACCCGTCAGCAAGTTGTAGTGCGACGGAGCCGTCCACGAGGCATAGCTGTAGCGCTTCTCGACCTTGCCGCCCGACAGCTTGGGGATGATCTTCGGCGCTGCCGCCATGAACGAGTCGTAGCGGCAGCTGTCGAGCGTGATGACGATGAAGTTGTTCTCGGCCTGCGGCGTCGGGTGCGGCGGGAGACCCGCGCCCATCGGTCGCACGAGCGGCGGCCGCGGCGCGCTGGGCGGCGGCGTCGCGGGCTTGGCCTTGAGGAAGTCGAAGAGTCCCATGGCGCTCAGCCCTTCGCGACCTTGTCCTGGGCCTGGTAGTAGGCGGCGAGCACCTTGGCCGTCGACGGGCGCATCACGCGCTCGTCAGGCATCTCGCCGGCGCCGAGGATCTCACGCATCTTGGTGCCCGAGATCGTGACCTGCGTCTTGCCTTGGTTGTCTTCGACCAGGCCGACGCGACCGATCTCCTGGAAGTACGCGGCGAACCCGACGTTGACGGTGCGGATCGCCAGCTTGCCCTCGAGCTTCTGGAAGATCGTCTGCGCGTCGAAATCGCCCCAGATCGCGGTCTTGTCGTCGTAGGGCGCGTCGGCGTGCTTGCGGCCGATGATGAAGTGCGTGAAGCCCAAGTTCTGACGGTAGATCGCGTGCATCACGGCTTCGCGCGGTCCGCCGTAGTACATGCGGATGTCGAGCCCGATCAGCTCGAGCTGGTCGTTGAGGTTCTGGCCCTTCGATTTCCACAGGCCTTCGTCCATGTCGCCGATGCCCAGGAAGCGGCCCTCGACGAGCGCCTCGTAGGTCTGCATGCGCACGTCGGCGGGCACGTCGTCGCCCTTGAGCTGGCCGACCAGCGGATTGAGGATCACGCCGGTCTTCTTGCCGCTCTCGCGCAGGATCTTCTCCGCGCCGAACACCAGCGCGTACTCGTGCGCGCGATGCAACGGATTGCGGGTTTGGAAGGCCACCGTCTGCTCGTAGCCCTTGCGCTCGATCACGCCGCGCGTCTGCAGCGGCGACATCACGCGCTTGGCGAACGGACGCGAGTCGACGAAGGAAGCCAGGGTGATCTCGCCTCCGACGCACTTGGTGCGCGCGTCGCCGAGCCACAAGCGCGCGCCGGGGTGATCGGTGCGCTTGGTGCCGTAGACCTTCTCGACGAACTCCTGCTTGTTCCAGTCGTAGACATCCTTGACGCGCAGCTTGCCGAAGACCTCGCCTTGGTAGGCCAGCGCGATTTCCTGTCCAGCGACGCACTTGGCGGCTTCCTCGTCGGTCACCGGCAGGACGATCGGGATCGACCAGGCCCACTTGGAACCGTCGCGCTCGATGTACAGCGAGTCGAGCGCGCTGCGGTAGTCGGCCGCGGACATCGGGCCGGTCAAGGGCGAGAGCGTGCCGTCGGCGATGCGGTACAGCGAGGTGCGGTCGTTGTCGTTGACGTCGATCGCCGGCAGCTTGCGCCAGGCCGGGAAGTTGACGCGCTCGCGCGGTTCGATGCGGTTGACGGGCTTCTGGAGGCCGCCGTGAACGGGCGAGATCGGGCTCGTGGTCGAAGTGGTCATGAGGAGGCTGTGGAGAGGGTCGGAATCAGAGGTATCCGAGGTTCTTGAGCTTGCGCTTGACGTCCTCGAGCTCGGCCTCGGAGTACTGCTCCTTGGAGGCCTGCTGACCGTGCTCCCCGAGCACGTCGCGCAGCACGAAGACGATGAAATCGGTCGGCGAGTTGAAGCCCGAGCCGTCGACCACCTGCTGGACCTTGCGGTACAGCGGGCGCGGGATCTTGACGGTGACCTTGCTCTCTCGCACGGCAGCGTTTCGACGTTTCGGGGCTCGGGCTGAACGAACACCGGAGCCCGACGGCTCCGGTTTGGGGCGAAAAACGATACTCCAATCGGAGTGTGATTGGAGTGTCGAGCCCGCCGCGGCGACCGGGCCGGCGCGCCTCCCGCGGCCGTAACAGTCTTGGAGAGCACTGCTTACGGCGATATCTCGGGTGTCGGAGTCGGCCCACGTTCCGGCCGCCCTACGCCGTTCGAGGCGCGCCCGCGGTGACCCCAACCCGTAGCCTCGACGGTCGTCGGGTGGCGACTAGGGTCACACGCGCCCTTCCGCCCCCGCGCGGCGCCGGAGAGGAGCCTGCCATGGCCAAGTTGAGTGAAGCGCAGTTCATGGCCTTCGATTGGCGCCACACGCCTCGCGCGCAGTGGCCCGCCGAGTTGACCGCCGAGCAGCGCGAGCGGCTGGGGCTCGAGCTGGGCAAGCACGATCTCAAGCTGTTCCGTTCGGGCGGTGAAGACCCCTGGCAGCGCCTGGGCGTTCCGATCGAGCGCACCGACCTCGACCAATTCACCTTCCACTACTGGTTGAACTATTTCTGGGGCGAGGCCGCACCAAGCAACGCCGCGGCGGACCACGAGTGCCTACTCGCGGCGTTGCGCAAGCTCGTCGAGCGCACCAGCTTCCCGATTCCCGCCGTGGGCCAGTTCGAGCTCGGCCGCGCTCGGTTGCGCGACTTCTATCGCTTGCGCGAGGCGAGCGACGCCGACCGCGGAGAAGCGCTCGAGCAACTCTTGCGCGCGGGCTTCGTCGGCATGCGGCGCTTCATCGGCCCGCTGCCCGAGGCGCAGGTCAACCTGCCCTTCATGGAGGAGTTCATGGGCGAGCCGCGCACGGCGGCCGACGCGCTGTTCTCGCGCTCGACGGACCGTCCCGCGATCTACTGGCGCGGCGAGGCGCGCGCGCCCGAGCAACTCCTCGAGCAGGCGACTCGACGCATGGTCGACATCCCCAGCCTCGCCCAGAGCATGAACCTGACCCAGCCCTGGCACCCCTTCCACCGCCGGGAGATCGCCGCGAACCTGTGGTATCGCAAGCACAAGAACCGCGACAACGACTACTTCACCGCGATCAGCGTGGCCCACAGCTTCGAGGCCGCCTGCTGCTTCCCGCTGATCAACGAAGCGCGCGTCTACCGCTTCCCGAGCGACGACCCCTGGAGCTGGAGCCCCGAAGAGGTGCGCCGCAACTTGGAGCACTTGGGCGTGGTCGAGACCGCGGACCACAAGCGCCGTATCCGGATCGTCACGCGCACGACGGTGTACCTCTCGAGCAACCGCGGCGCGCGCATGTTCACCGAGGCCGCCCAGCTCAAGATCTCGAAGGCCAAGGGCTTCCCCGAGCATGCCGTGGCGGAAATCCGGCCCGAGGACATCTACGGGTACCTCGTGGTCCACCGCGTCTTCGACAACACCACGCAGAGCTCGCCCTTCACCGTGCACGTCGATCGCACACGCAGCTCGCGCGTGCGCGTCGATCCGCACCTCGAGCGCATGGTGAAGGTCGCCGCGCCCGAGGCCGAGCGCGACGCAGCGCAATTCGGCGCCCTGGCGCAGCAGCTCGAGCAGCAGTTCGCGCGGGCATTGAGCCTTCCACCGTTCAAGCTGTCCTGGACCGCGAACGGGCCCTCGCCGGCGCTCGAACACCAGCACAGCGAGCATTTGGTCTCACCGCCGCCGCTGGAGGGCACGGCGCGCGGCTTCCTGATCAACAAGATGGCGCCGGCGTTGTACCGCTGAGGCGCGCGCGACGGGTGGTGGGCCCGGTGGCTTCGAGGGAGCGCTCCAAGACGCCGTCCTGGCGCTCGAGGGCGCTGCGCGGTGTAGGATTCGCCGCATGAGGACGACTTTCCTTTCGAGCAAGCGTATGGCGGCCGTGGGCCTGGTTTGGATCGGGGTCGCGCTTTCGAGCTGCGGCGGGACCGATGACCCCTACGAGGCGCTGAAGGCCAAGGATTACCCGACGGCGATCAAGCTCTTCGAGGAACGCATGGCGGCCTCGAAGCCGATCGAGGACGCGTGGCTGCGCGCCGCGAACGGGCGCGTCGAGGCCCTCGCGCACACCGACAAGGCGCGCGCGAAGAGCGAGGCGGGCGCGCTGATCAACGAGCACGGCAAGGCGTTGGGCGAGACCAAGGTCAGCAACATCGCGCAGTCGCTGGCCAAGGGAGGCGCGCTCAAGGAGGCGCTCGAGGTGCTCAACGACACGGTCAAGGCCTGGCCCGATAGCGTGGCCTTGGACTCGATCCACAGTCAGGTCTTCGCGCAGTTCGTGGCCACGGCCTCGAAGGACGACATCAAGAGCCTCGAGGGCTTGGGCTATGCCGGCGGCGGCGAAAAGAAATTCGAGCCGCGGCAAGGCTCGCAGACCCCGAAGGACAAGCTCCCCCAGAACTGATCCCGGTCGGTCCCCGGACGCCAGCGCCGCGGACCTGCCGTTCCAACCCTGCACGCGCGCCGGTCCGTCCCTCGACGACACCGGCGCGCGTTCGTTCTCGAATCGCGGGACGAGCCCGATTGCGCTGCGCGAGCGGGAATCGTGGCCCCACGGCGAGCGCCGCGCCGCGCGCGCTGCGTAGCATGTCGCCTGGCAAGTCGAGCGAACCGCGCAGCGTGCGTGGCTCGCTCCGACCGAGGCAACGCAGCGTCCTAGTTCCCGCGCGCGCACTGGCCGCGGCGACGATCGACCGGAGAGATTCGAACATGACCGACCAACCCGCGCCGCAGGATCAGATCGCCGAGGCCGTGCGCGCGCCCGCGATCGCGCTCCTGGTCTACGGCATCATCGGCATCGCCAATGCGCTGCTCGGTGTCGTCGGCTCGTTCTTCGGGGCGAGCATCAACGCCTGGATGTTCGAGCGTCTGGAGAAGGAGGGCGTGGTCGTCCCCTCGTTCGTCAGCGCGGCCGGCGGCGCCGCCGGCTTGCTGGTCAACCTGCTCTCCAACTTCTTCGCGCTGGCGCTCGCCGGGTTGATCACCTACGCGGGGCTGCGCATGCCCAAGCTGCGCGACCATGGGATCTGCATGGCTGGCGCGATTGCTGCGCTCTTGCCCTGTGGCGGGTGCTGCTGCTTGATCGGCATGCCGATCGGCATTTGGGCCCTGATCGTGCTCAACCGCGCCGACGTGCGCGCGAGCTTCCAGAGCGGGGCCTGAGAGCCGCGACTACTCGCCGAGTCCGAGCCCGCCGAGGATGCTGCCCTGCTCGCGACCGCCGCCGGAGGCCGCCATCATGCGGCCGGCCAGGCGCGAGAACGGCAGTGTCTGCAACCACACCCGCCCCGGACCGCGCAGCAACGCGAAGAACAGTCCCTCGCCGCCGAACAACAGGCTCTTCACGCCGCGCACCATTTGGATGTCGTAGTCGACGCCCTGCTCCATCGCGACGATGCAGCCGGTGTCGACACGCAGCTCTTCGCCGGGAGCGAGCAGCTTCTCGACCACCGAGCCGCTGGCGTGGACGAAGGCCACTCCGCTGCCTTCGATGCGCTGCAGGACGAAACCCTCGCCACCGAACAGGCCGGCGCCGAAGCGCCGCGTGAAGGCCAGCGAGATCTGTGCATCGAGCGTCGAGCACAAGTACGCGTCGCGCTGGCACAGGATCGCCCCGCGGCTCAAGTCCATCGGCAGGATCTTGCCCGGATAGGGCGCCGCGAAGGCCACGGTCGAGGGCACCGAGCGCTGGTTGGTGAACGTGGTCACGAAGAAGCTCTCGCCGCCGATCATGCGCTTGAGGCCCGAGAGCAGGCCGCCGCCGGTCGAGGTCTCCATCTCGATGCCCGGCTCCATCCACACGAAGGCACCGGGCTCGGCGCGCACCGCATCGCGCGGCTTGAGCGCGATCTGGATGTACTGGAAGTCGTCCCCGTCGATCTGGAAGTCGAGTGTCGTGTTCATCGTGATTCGCCGCGCATGCTAGCGCGGTCCGGCGCGGCGGCGGAACCCGTGCTGTGCGAGAGCGTCGCGCGCGCTCAGAGCGCGCCGGAGGTCAAGAGCTCGACGATCTCGTGCAGCGCGCCTACCGAGCCCTGGTCCTGGAATTCGAGCTGACGTGCGCGAACTCCGTCCCAGATCGCCAGCCGGAACTCGAACCCGTCGGCCACGATCGAGCCCGGTCGGGCGCGCAGATCGCTCTTCAACTGCGCCGCGGCGTCCACGAGCCGCTGCATCGTCGAGCGCCGCAGCACGCGGAACTCGGTGGGCCGCGCCGGCCGAACCGAACCCACCACGGCGACTCCGCTGGGATAGACGCGGAAGCTCTGGTCGAGCCCGGCGAATCCACCCCGGCGCGAGAGCTCGAGGAAGGCGCGCGCCGGGCGCACTTCGAGGGCCAGCGGCTGTTGCAGGTCGTCGGGGCAGCCCTCGACGCGCAGGGTGTAGCGGCCCGGCATCAGGCCCTGGATGCGCGCCTTGGCATCGAAGCGCTGGATCACTTGGGCTTGGACGCTGTTGCGCGGAGGTGGCGCCGAGATCGGCGAGAGCACGAGCTGCCCCCCTTCGCGCAGGGCCAGCTCGAATCCCACGAACATCCAATTGGGTGTCGGGTGGTCGCCGGAAACCTCGACCTCGAGCACCTCGCCCCAGTACGCCAGCGCCGGAGCCTGGAACTTGCGCGCGAGCGCCAGGCGCAGCCCGGGCTTCTCGACGCGCGACGCAGGTGGCTCGACCAGCGGCTCCGTCGACGAGGCCGGCGCGCGCGTCACCGCGCCGCTCTCCAGGTCGAAGTAGCGGCTCTCGCCGTAGGACGTGGTCACGTGCAGCGCGAGCCCGGGCCCGCGCGGCAGCTCGCTCCACTCCAGCGCGAGCGCCGCGGGCGTCGCCGCGAGCCACGCCTTCGGAGTGTCTTTGGGGAAGCGACTGCGGTCGATGTCGAGCTCGGTCGCGGACAGCTCCACCAGCTCCTCGTCGCCGCGCCAGCGCCGCACGAGCGCGCGCGCCTCGCTGTACTCGCTCTCGACCGCGACCAGCGAGCGCCCGTCGTCGGCCAAGAGATAAGCACGCGCTCCGGCGCGGTGCGGAAAGGCGCAGCTCCACAGCACCTCGGCGCGCGCCGGCCGCGGATGCTCGTAGACCGACAAGCGCCAGCGGGCGAGCGCATCGGGCACCTGTTCCTGCCCGGGTGCCTTGCGGATCTCGGCCGCGAACATCGCGTTCGCCGACTGCACGGACACTACGGGCAAGGGCGCCTCCTGACCGCGCGGTTCCGCGCGCCACGCCCAGCTCGTCAGCGCCAGCGCCGCGGAACACAGCGCCAGGCCCAGGTGCGGTCGTGCGAGAACGCCGAGGAGCACTCCGAAAGCTGAAGCCACGCTGGGTCAGTCCTCGTTGCGTTTCAGTTTCTCGTTGGCCTGGCTGAACAGATCGTCGAGCCGCGAGCGCTTGTCGCGCTCCTTCTGCAGCGCTTCATCGAGCTTGCTCGGGGCGTCCGCCGTGCGCTTCTGAACGCGGCCGAGCGCTTCCGACCAGTCCTTCTCGCCGACTTTGGGTTTGCCCGTGGCGTCGGTTTCCTCCGCGCGCCGCGCGCGCAAAACAGATTCGGTGCGCACGTCGATCGTCAGGCGCGTCGCACAGCACGGACACGAGATTTCTAGTTGTTTTGAGTCCATTTCGACGTTCTTCGGGACATGCAAGAGAGCGGCTCGGGCGCGCAGTCGAGGGCCTACTCGCCTGCATCGAAGCCCAGAAGACCGCGAAAAGTCGAAGAAAAAAGCAACCCCAAGTGCCCTGACTCCGACTGTAACAACGTAAGCGCACGCGCCTAACTCGTCCGAGCGCGCACCCCAATGCGCACTCCGCATCCCCGACGCTCTTCCCCCACGTCGCCACCATGCAAACCCGCCCCTGGATTCAAGACCTCGAACTGCGCGGCCCTCGCACCGCCGGTCCGGCTGTCGGAGGTTACGCGCAGCACGTCGCGCGGACCGAGCGCGCCGTCGGACTGATCTTGTGGATCGCGCTGGGCGTCGTCTTGGTGGTGACCAGCCTCTGAAACACCGCGGAAGGTCGAGCGCGCGGGCGGCCTGTCCCTGGCGCCCATGGTTATGCGGGCCCCTGGTTCTGCGAGCCCCGTGGTTCTGCGGGCCCCTGGTGAGCGGTCTTGGGGAGGTGGTTTGGGCGGGCGCTGGGTCCTGCCGCGGCAAAGACGAGCGGGGAACCGCGATCAGTACGCGTGGAAGCGGCCGACGTGCACCCCCAGGCCCACGTGGGTGCGCCAACCGCAGGCATCGTAGAAGGGGTCGTAGTAGCCCCAGTGGTAGCGCAGCGGCAGGTCGCGCTGGAAGCTCGCCCCCATCACCATGCGGCGCTCGCCGTAGAGCAGCGCCCAACGCAAGTTCAGGCCTGAAAGGTCGTACTCGCCGATCTTGCGCCCCTCGGGAAGCGGGAACACCAACTCGAGTTGCGCCGACCCGCCGGGCGCGAGCTCGGGCAGCGGGTCGGGCCGCAGCCGCGCGCCGCTCAAGGACTCGAGGTCGGCCGTGACCAACTCGAAGGCCGCGGCGTCGATCCGGAAAGGCAGCTGGCCGAGATTCTCGAGCCGCAGGGCGAGCTCGAACTGCGCCGGAGTCCCGGCCTGGCCGTCCGGGCGCCGCACGCCGACCACCGAGATCAGCGCGCGGCCCTCGAGCTCAGGCGTCGCGCTGTCGGAGAGTCGCATCTCCAACGGCGCGGGCACGAAGCGGGCGTCGTACCAGGTCGCGCAGCCAGACGTGAACAGGGCGATACACGCGAGCACGAACGAGAGCGGGCGCAGGATCATGGTGAACCTCGGACGAGCCGAATTCCGTAGACCGGAGCCTCTCATGGCCCAAGCGAGTCGCGCAACCCAAGGACGAGTTCGACGCGCATGCGGCGAGCGAAGTTCGCAGCGCGACCCTCGGCACCCGGCGTTCAGGGCGTCGTGCCGAAGCGGAAGCGCAGGCCGTTGGTCCAGGCGCCGCCGCCCAGGGCCGTGAAGTCGAACACCACCGCCTGGGCGATCAGATCGAGTCCGCAGAGCTCGGACAGCGGGTGCGAGGTCGGTCCTGGCGCCAAAACCACGGCACCCGAGCTGTCGAGCACGAAGGGCAGGCTGACGCCGCTCGAGCCGCTGTAGATGGTGGTCTGGAAGGCCGCGGAGAACAGTGGCTGCTCACGGCGGGCGAGGATCAACACGCCGGGTGCGTGGGGCACGCCGCCGGTGATCCGAAAGGCGAACGACCCGGGGGTCGAGAGCTCGGGGAGCCCGAGCCCCGCGAGCCGCGGCGCTCCGAAAAAGCCCGCGCTTCCGCCGCCGACGGTGCTGAGCGCGGGCGCGACGCCACAACCTGGGCCGGCGAGCGCGAGCAACGCAGGAAGCGCTGCCAACCCCACCAGCGCGAGCATCCAACGCATCTTCGAGTGCATCTTGACCAGGGCTCCCGCGCCCGCGAATTCCGCGCGCGACGCGCCCCCATCCTACTGCCGCTCGCGTCAACCGACGCGCAGCTCGCGCTCGGCGAGCGCTTTCGAGCCGACCGAGCCCGGCGCAGCGTCAGGCGCCGGCCGGCACGTGCGCGCGTCGGCGCACGATGGCTGCGAGCGCACGGATCCAGCGCGCGTCCGCGTTCAGACACGGAACGACGCTCCACTCGCGGCCGCCGGACTCGCGGAACAGCTCGCCCAACTGCAAGCGCACTTCCTCGAGCGTCTCCAGGCAATCGGTGGTGAACGCCGGACACACGACGGCCACTCGCGCGTGCCGTTTCGCGAGCTGCGGCACGCGCTCGACGGCGTACGGCTCGAGCCACGGCTCGCGGCCGAAGCGCGACTGATAGACCTGCGTCCAGCGCTCGGGAGCGAGCTCGAGCTCCTTGGCGAGCGCCGCGGCGGTGCGCTCGCAGTGCACCTGGTACGGATCGCCTTGGCGCACGTAGCGCAGCGGAATGCCGTGGAAGCTGAACACGTAGTGATCGACGGCGTCGTCGGCGACGTGGGCCCGCACGCTGGCCGCCAAGCTGGAGAGGTACTCCGGGTCGTCGAAGAAGGCGCTGACGATGCGCAGCGTCATGCCCCGCGGCAGTCGCGCGCGCACCGCGTCGATCACCGTGCCGCTGGTGGTGCCGCTGTACTGCGGGAACATCGGGACCAGCACGACGTCGCGGCATCCGGCGCGCTCCAAGTCGTGCAGCGCCGCCGCGTAGCCCGGGTTGCCGTAACGCATGCCCAACTCGACCACGAAGCGCGGACCGAGCTCGGCCGCGAGCGCCTTGGCCTGCGCACGCGAGAGCGCGATCAGCGGCGAGCCTTCAGCCGTCCAGACCTTGCGGTACAGCGCCGCACTCTTGGGTCCGCGCAGCGGCAGGATCACTCCGCGCAGGAGCGGCAACCACAGCGCGCGCGGCAGGCGCACCACGGCGGGGTCGCCCAGGAACTCGTTCAAATAGCGGCGCACGGCCGGAGCCGTGGGTTCGTCGGGTGAACCGACGTTGACCAGGAGCACGCCAATCGGAGGCACGGGCGGAGGATTGTGCGGCCAACGGCGCGCGGTGCCAGGGATTTGTGCACGGTTCGCAGGACGCCGAAGAGCCGATCGGAGGCCGGCGAACGGTTTTTTCGGCCCGTGACAGGGCCATGACAGTGCCCTGGTCGATCGCCCTATCCTCGAGAGCGCCATGGAACGAATCGGGATCGCAGGCTTGTCGTTGCACGACACGGACGTCGGCGGGCTGGAGAAGCTCTCGCGACCGAGCCCCGAGTACTTCGAGGCTTTCGCGCGCCAGTTGGCGGACGAGCTCGCCGCCAGCGAGCTGGTGCTGCTCAACACCTGCAACCGCGTCGAGGTGATCTTCGCGCGCGAGCTCGGGCACCTGCCGACCGAGCAAGACCGGGCGCTGGCCGCGGCCAAGCTCGGCCTGGCCGAGAACGACGTCCTGCGCGCGCGACTGCACCTGCACACCGGCCGCGAGGCCGTGCGTTATCTGTTCCGCGTCGCGTGCTCGCTCGATTCGGTGGTGCTGGGCGAGGACCAGATCCTGGCCCAGACGCGCGATGCCTACGCCAAGTGCGAGCGCGCCGGTTTGGTCGGTCGCTTGCTCGGCACGCTGTTCGAGCACACCTTCCAGGTCGGCAAGCAAGTGCGCACCGAGACCGAGCTCTCGCGCATCCCGGTGTCGGTGGTCAGCCTGGGCTTGGAGGAGATCGCCAAGCGTTTCGAGGGACAGACGCCCAAGGTCGCCTTGGTCGGCGCGGGTGAGATGGCCGAGCTCGTGGTCGTGAACGCGGCCGAGCACGGCGTGAAGATCGCGCGCGTGGCCAACCGCACGCTGTCGAAGGCCGAGCGCCTGGCCGCCAAGTGCGGCGCCGAGGCCTCGACCATACCGGAATTGCTCGCACAGCCCGGCCAATTCGACGTGGTGCTGACCGCGACCTCGATGCCGGGCTACGTGTTCGACCGCGCGGCTTTGCTGCGCTTCGGCGCGCAGACCCCGCTGGGGCGCGCGTTCCTGGCGGTCGACCTGGCGGTGCCGCGCGACATCGAGCCCATCGACGCGCCCACGGTCGAGGTGGTCGACATGGAGAAGCTGCGCGCCTCCGCCGACACCAATCGCGCCTTGCGGGCCGCCGCCGCCGCCCAGGCCGAAGCGATCGTCGAGCGCAAGCTCGACAGCTTCACGCGCCGCGCCGCGCAGGCCGCGATCAACGAGACCATCGCCGACATGCGCAGCGAGACCGAGACGGTCTTCGAGAAGGAGCTGGCGCAGCTCTTCACCGGCAAGTTGGCGCACATTCCGCCCGACGATCGCCGCGCGATCGAGCACTGGGCGCGCACGGCCTTCGGCCGCGTGTCGCACGTGCCGATCAGCGCGATCAAGCGGCTGGCGAACGATCGATCCCTGTTTGGACCCGCGAACAACGCGGAGGGTGCAGCGTGAAGGTACGAATCGGAACGCGCGGGTCGGAGCTCGCGCTGTGGCAAGCTCACCACGTCGCCTCGCTGTTCAAGGCCTGCGGCGTGGAGAGCGAGATCATCGTGCTCAAGACCAAGGGGGACATGATCGACAACGTCCCGCTGTCGAAAGTCGAGGGCAAGGCCTTCTTCACGGCGGAAATCGAGCGCGCGCTGCTCGACCGCGAGGTCGACGTCGCCGTGCACAGCCACAAGGATCTGCCGACGGAGATGACTCCGGGCCTGGTGATCGCGGCCGTTCCGCCGCGCGCGACGCACAACGAGCGTCTGCTGGTGCGGCCCGACGCCTACGACGAGCACGCGGCCTTCCTGCCGCTCAAGCTGGGCGCGAAGGTCGGCACGAGCGCGCCGCGGCGCCTCGAGCAGCTCAAGACGCTGCGCCCGGACCTCGAGGTGCTCGATCTGCGCGGCAACGTGCCGACGCGCGTGCGCAAGGCGCGCGAAGGCGTGTACGACGCGGTGGTGCTCGCGGCGGCCGGGCTGGACCGGCTGCAGCTCTCGACCGAGGGGCTGGTCGCGGTCGACCTCGACATCGCCCTGTTCGTTCCCGCGCCGGCCCAAGGTGCGCTCGCGATCCAAGTCCGCTCGGACGATCGCGCCGTGTTCGATCTGTGCCACACACAACTGCACGACGCCGAGACGGAACGCGCCATCGCGGCCGAACGCTCGCTGCTCGTCAGCGCCGGCGGAGGTTGCAGCCTCCCGCTGGCAGCTGCCGTCGGCAAACGTCCGGGCGCGCCGCGCTTCACGGCCTACGCGTTCCTCGGGGCTGGACACCCGGAGGGCTCGACGTTCGCGCGCTGGTGTGTGGCGGACGGGGACGCGCCGCAGCAAGCGATCGATGCGGCGCTCGCGCAATTGGCGGGCGGTCGCGCGACCAAGACCGGACCGCTCGGGGGCATGCGTGTCGCCCTGACCGGTTCGGCGAGCGACGGATCCGTGCTGGGCGAGCGCTTGGCGGCGCTCGGCGCGGACGTCGTGCAGGAGCGCGTGATCGAGCTCGAGCCTCTGCCGGGCGTCGACCTCGCGGGGTTCCTGGCGCGCGCCAAGGCCGGCGACGTCGTGGCGCTCTCGAGCCGCCAAGCGGCGCGCATGCTGCACGGCGCCAAGGTCGCGGCGGGCGTCAAGTTCGCGGCGGTCGGCAAGGCCTGCGCGCGCACGCTGGCCGAAAGCGGTTTCGAAGCCAGTTGGATCGGCGAGGGCGGCGGTCGCGAGCTCGCACAGCTGATCGCGGTCGCGCCCCAGGGCCGCGTGTTCTGGCCGTGCGCGCAGGACGCCGTGTTGGAGCTCGAGGACGGCCTGCGGGCGCGCTCGATTCCGGTCGAGCGGCTCGCGCTCTACCACACCAAGCTCGCCAGCGGCGTGCAGCTCGCGCGCGACGTCGCGGTGCGCGTGTACATGAGCCCGTCGGCGGTCGACGCTTCGATCGCATGGGAGCGTGCCCATCCGGGTCGCGCCACCCTGCGTTTCGCCCTCGGCAACTCGACCGCCACGGCGTGCGATCGGCACGCGCTCGAAGCGCGCCGCCCGCGCTGCGTCGATGGCCCGATCACCGAGGAGCTCGTGCGCGAGCTCCGCAATCTCTCGACCAAGTCCCAGCCCCACGAACAACTCCGATGAAGATCCGTCCCCGCCGCCTGCGTACCACGGCCGTCTTGCGTGAGTCCGTCGCCGAGACGCACTTCCGCACGAACCAACTGATCCAGCCGCACTTCGTGATCGAGGACGAGAACGGCGTGCAGCCGATCGACGCCATGCCCGGCATCGCGCGCATGGGCATCAAGAAGCTCGTCGAGCGCGTCGGGCTGGACCTCGACCTGGGTCTGACCAGCGTGCTGCTGTTCGGGCTGACCGAGCACAAGGACGCGCGTGGCTCGAGCTCGACCGATCCCAAGGGCCTGATCCCGCGCGCGGTGCGCGCATTGCGCGAACGCTTCGGCGACAAGCTGATCATCGCCACCGACGTGTGCTTGTGCGGCTCGATGGACCACGGCCACTGCGGGGTTCTCAAGGACGGCAAGGTGTTGAACGACGAGACGCTGCCGATCCTGGCGGCGATGGCCCTGGCGCACGCCAAGGCCGGAGCCGACATCGTCGCGCCCAGCGACATGATGGACGGACGCGTGACGGCCATCCGCGAGGAGCTCGACCGCAGCGGCTACAGCGACACCGCACTGCTCTCGTACTCGACCAAGTTCGCCTCGGCCTTCTACGGTCCGTTCCGCGAGGCCGCGGACAGCGCGCCCAAGTCCGGCGATCGCAAGAGCTATCAGATGGACCACCGCAACGCGCGCGAAGCGCTGCGCGAGAGCCTGCTCGACGAGGCCGAAGGCGCGGACATGCTGATGGTCAAGCCGGCGCTTTCCTACCTCGACGTGATCAAGACCATCAAGGAGCGCACGCTCGTGCCGCTGGCCGCCTACAACGTCTCGGGCGAGTACTCGATGGTCAAGGCCGCGGCCGCGCGCGGTTGGGTCGACGAGAAGCTGGTGGTGCGCGAGATCCTCAACTCGATCCACCGTGCCGGCGCGGATCTGCTGATCACCTACCACGGTCGCGAAGCGCGCGAGAAGGGTTGGCTGTAGCGATGCATCCGCTGCTCGAGCGAGCGAAGAAGGTGATGCCCGGCGGCGTGTCCAGCCCGGTGCGCGCGTTCCTCGCGGTCGGCGGTGAACCGCCCATCGTCGCGCGCGCCAAGGGCGCGGAGATCACCGACGTCGACGGCAAGACCTACGTCGACTTGGTGGGCTCGTGGGGACCGATGATCCTCGGTCACTCGCATCCCGAAGTGGTCGAAGCCATCGAGCGCGCGGTGCGCGACGGCCTGTCCTTCGGAGCGACCTGCGAGCGCGAAGTGCTGCTCGCGGAGGCCGTGCTGTCGCGCTTCCCGTGGGCCGACAAGGTGCGCTTCGTGTCGACCGGCACCGAAGCGGTGATGAGCGCCGTGCGCTTGGCTCGCGGGGCGACCGGACGCGACCGCGTCGTCAAGTTCGAGGCCTGCTATCACGGTCACGCGGACAGCATGCTGGTCAAGGGCGGCTCGGGACTGGCGACGCTCGGCATCCCGTCGAGCGCGGGCGTGCCCAAGGCGCTCGCCGAGTTGACCGAGGTGCTGCCGCTCGACGACGAGAAGGCGGCCGACGAGCTGTTCGCGGCCAAGGGCCGGGAGATCGCCTGCGTGATCATCGAGCCCATGCCGGCCAACTCCGGCCTGCTGGTGCAGCGCCACTCGTTCTTGGCGCACCTGCGCAAGCTCACGCGGCAGCACGGCGCGCTGTTGATCTTCGACGAGGTCATCAGCGGACTGCGCGTCGCCGCGGGCGGGATGACCGAAATCACCGGGCTCGACCCCGACATCGTCACGCTGGGCAAGATCGTCGGCGGCGGCATGCCGGTCGGCGCCTACCTCGCCAAGGACGAGCTGATGACGCGCGTGGCCCCGCTCGGGCCTGTGTACCAGGCCGGCACGCTCTCGGGCAATCCGGTGGCGATGGCCGCGGGGCTGGCGACGCTGCGCTTGCTCGAAGACCGCAACGTGTACCGCGAGCTCGACGCGCGCGGCGCGATGCTGCAGCGCGGATTCGAGCGCGCGCTCGAGCGCTACGAGGTCACGGGCTCGGTGGCGCGCGTGGGTTCCGTGCTGTGGCTGAGCCTGCAGAAGGGCCCGCCGCCGCGCGCTTGGCATCAGGTCGATCCGAGTGGCGCGCAGATCTACGGCCAGATCCACCGCAACGCGATGTTGAACGGCCTGTGGATGGCGCCGTCGGCCTTCGAGGTCGCGTTCGTGTCGCTGGCGCACGGCCCCGAGCACATCGAGGCCGCGACGCGCGCCTTCGAGCGCTCGCTGGAGGCGCTGCGGCGCTAGCAGGCCAGGCGTGGATCCCACCCGTCGCAAGCTGTACTCGTACATCGCGGTCGTCGCGGTGTACGTGCTCGTCTTCGGCTGGTGGATGTTCTTCTTCGCGCACCAGAGCGAGTTCCTGCTGCGCCGACTGGCGAATCAGGGAACCGAGCTGGCCCCCGAGGTCGAGCAGGCGCTGCGCAGCGCCACCGACGACAGCATGCGCATGTTCATCTTCGAGGGCGCATTCCTGGGCTTGCTGCTGCTCGCGAGCATCGCCTTGGTGGTGCGCTCGCTACAGCGCGAGCTCGCCATGCACCGCCAGCAGCGCAACTTCCTCTCGGCCGTCACGCACGAGCTGAAGAGCCCGATCGCGTCGGCCAAGCTGTACGTCGAGAGCCTGCAACTCGGGCGCGCGGAAGGCGAGAAGCGCGAGCGCTACCTCAAGCACGCGCACCAAGACCTCAATCGCCTGCAGCACATGGTGGAGAGCCTGTTGCAGACGGCGCGCATGACAACCACCGGTCCCGACGTGGTGGTCAAGCCGTTGGATCTCGTCGCGCAGACGCGTGAGATCGTCGACGAGCTCACGCGCGATCCGCAAACCACCGCGGCCAAGGTCGAGCTGGTCGCACCCGCGGCCCTGCACGCGCGAGCCGATGCCTCGGCCCTGCGCACGATCTACCGCAACCTGCTCTCGAACGCCGTCAAGTACGCCGGTCCGGAGCCCAGGGTGCGGATCGAGCTCGCGCGCAGCGGCGCCCAGGCGCGCATCTTGGTTCGCGACTGGGGTCCGGGATTGAACGGTGCCGATCCGCGCCGCATCTTCGAGGCCTTCGTTCGCGGTGGTGACGAGAACGTCCGCACGCGGCCGGGCGTCGGACTGGGCTTGTTCCTCGTGTCGGAGCTGGCCCGCGCGCAGGGCGGCGACGCGCGCGCGCTCGACAAGCTCGACGGCGGCGGTTTCGGCGTCGAGATCACCTTGCCCGCGAACACGGAAGGAAGCTGACGTGAGCGGAGAAAAACTGGTCGTCGTCGAAGACGAAGAGCACCTCGCCGAGGTGATCGCGGACAACCTCGAGCTCGAGGGCTACGCGGTCGAAGTCATCGGCAACGGGCTCCAGGCCTTGGAGCGGCTGCGCGGCGAGAAGCCGGCCTTGGTGCTGCTCGACGTGATGCTGCCCGGAATGGACGGCTTCACGATCTGCGACACGCTGCGCAAGGAGGGCCGCGACATGCCGATCCTGTTCTTGACCGCGCGCAGCGGGCTCGACGACCGCGTGCGCGGGCTGGAGATCGGCGGCGACGACTTCCTCGGCAAGCCCTTCGACCTGCGCGAGCTGATGCTGCGCGTACGCGCCATCCTCAAGCGCTCGCATTGGTACAACGGACCTTCGCCGGCGGGTGACGTGCTCGCGCTCGGTGCATCGCGCATCGACTTCAAGCGCTACGTCGCGACCGTCGACGGTCGTGAAATCCAGCTCTCCCAGAAGGAGACGATGATCCTGCGCTGCTTGGCCGAGAAGCCCGGCGAGGTCATCGCCCGCGCGGAGATCCTCGATCGCGTGTGGGGCTACGACGCGTTTCCGACCGAGCGCACGATCGACAACTTCATCGTGCGCCTGCGGCGACTGCTCGAGCCCGATCCTCAATCCCCGCGCTACATCCACACCGTGCGCGGCACCGGCTACCGACTCACACCATGAAACGCGAAGACCGACTGCTGCTGCGCGCGCTGCGCCGCGAGAAGACCGAACGAGCCCCGGTTTGGCTGATGCGCCAAGCAGGCCGCTATCTGCCCGAGTACCGCGCGGTGCGCGCCGAGGCCGGGGGCTTCATGGAGATGATCCGCGAGCCGCGTTTCGCGGCCGAGGTCACCATCCAGCCCATCCGGCGCTACGGCATGGACGCGGCGATCCTGTTCAGCGACATCCTCGTGCCGCTCGAGGCCATGGGGATGAAGCTGCTGTTCGACGACCATGGTCCGTCGCTGCCCGAGCCGCTGCGCCAGCGCTCGGCGATCGACGCGCTGGCGGTGGTCGATCCGCAGGCGACGATGCCCTTCGTCGGCGAGGCGCTGCGCCTGACGCGCGCCGGCCTGCCGGACGAGACCGCGCTGCTCGGCTTCTGCGGCGCACCGTTCACGCTGGCGAGCTACGCGATCGAAGGCGGGACGTCGAAGCAGTTCAGCTATCTGCGCAAGTTGATGTACCGCGACTTCGAGAGCTTCGCGCTGCTGATGGACAAGCTCGCCGCGCAGGTCACGAGCCACATGCGCTACCAGGTGGAATGCGGAGCGGACGCGGTCGTGCTGTTCGACACCTGGGCGGGATCACTGACGCGCACCGACTACTTGCGCTATGCCGCGCCCTGGACGCGGCGCGTCGTGCGCGACCTGGCCGGCGTCGCGCCGCGCGTGATCTTCGCGGGCGAGTCCGACCACTTCCTGGACGACTTGTTCGAGATGGGAGCCGATGGCGTCGCGCTCGATCACCGCACCTCGATCGGCCGCGCCTTCGAGCGCTCCAAGGGCCGCGTCGCGCTGCAAGGCAACTTCGACCCAGCCTGCCTGTTCGCCTCGCCCGAGGAAGTGCAGCGCCGCACGCACGCGCTGCTCGACGAGGTCGCGGGGCGCCCCGGTCACGTGCTGAACCTCGGTCACGGTGTGATGAAGGACACCGATCCCGAGTGCGTCGGAGCGTTCGTGCGCGCGGCGAAGGAGCGTGTGTCGTGAACACCGCCGAGCTCCACGTCGACGAGGAGCTGTTGCTCAAGATGTCGGGCGCGGGGCCGCGCTACACCTCCTACCCCACGGTCCCGGAGTGGCGCGAGTTCGGCGACGCCGACGCGCGCGCCGCGCTGACACGCGCCGCTGCCAAGTCCGACGAGCCGATGTGCCTGTACGTGCACGTGCCGTTCTGCGCGCGCATGTGCCTGTACTGCGGCTGCACGGTCGAGATCACGCGCCGCAGCGGCAAGGTGCACAGCTACCTGGCCGCGATCGAGCGCGAGGTCGACATGACGCGTGCGCTGCTCGGGCCGCGCCGCAAGATCGCCCAGATCCACTGGGGCGGCGGCACCCCGACCCACCTCGCGCCCGCCGAGTTGCGCCGGCTGTTCGAAATCCTGCGCTCACGCTTCGAGATCGAGCCGCAGGCCGAGATCTCGATCGAGGTGCACCCGCACGTCACGACCTTCGAGCAGATCGACACGTTGGTCGAGCTCGGCTTCAACCGCATCTCGATGGGCGTGCAGGACCTCGATCCGCACGTGCAGGAGATCATCCACCGCGATCAGACGACCGAGGAGACCGAGAACCTGGTGGCCTACTGCCGCAAGCGCGGCATCGGCGGCGTCAACGTCGACCTGATGTACGGCCTGCCCGAGCAAACCGAAGCGACCTTCGCCGCGACGCTCGACACCATCGCGCGCATCCGCCCCGACCGGCTCGCGGTGTACGCCTACGCGCACGTCCCGTGGCTCAAGCGGCATCAGACCGCGCTCGAGCGCTATGCGCTGCCGACGCCGCCCCAGCGCGCGCGGTTGTTCTTCGTGGCGATCGAGCAGCTCTCGAAGAGCGGCTACGAGGTGATCGGCCTCGACCACTTCGCGTTGCGCAGTGACGCGCTCCACCGCGCGCTGGAGGCTGGCACGCTGCACCGCAACTTCATGGGCTACACCACGCATCCCGCCGAGGAAATGCTGGCCTTCGGCATGAGCTCGATCGCCGACATCGGTGGTGCGTTCGTGCAGAACAACCACGACACGCGCGAGTACGAGGCCGCCATCGGGGCCGGGCGCTTCTCGGCGATCAAGGGCCTGGTGCGCAGCGCCGAGGACGACCTGCGGCGCGCGGCGATCCAGGCCCTGATGTGCGGCATGAAGCTCGACCTGCGCGCGCTCGAAGCGCGTTTTGGCCGCAGGGACCTCGCTCAGCATTTCGCGCGCGAGCTCCAAGAGTTGCGTCCGCTCGCCGACGAGGGCTTCTGCTCGATCGAGCGCGACGTCGTCACCGTACTCCCCAAGGGCCGCCTGTTCCTGCGCCACCTCGCGATGGTGTTCGACGAGTACCTGCGCCAGAAGAAGGCCGACGGCCCGCGCTTCAGCAAGACGATATGAGCCCAATTCACGACACGCTCGTGGTCGGTGCGGGGGTTTCCGGCCTGGCCTATGCGCACGCGCGCGGGCCCAGCGCCGACCTGGTGGTGCTCGATGCGGAGCGGCAGGCGGGCGGCCTGGTGCGCACGGAGCGCACGGGCACCGCGCGCCAGTTCCGCTACGAGCTCGGTCCGGAGTCGCTGCGCTTCGAGATCAAGGGCGGGCTGACCGACATGCTGGCGGAGCTCCAGCTCGCCGCCCACAAGCCACCGGGCGACGCGGCCCAACGCTTCCTCGTGTACCGCGCCAAGCTGCACCCTGCACCGCTCGGCCCGAGGATGATCACCACGCCCATGATCAGCTTCGCGGGCAAGCTGCGCCTGCTCGCCGAGCCGTTCCAGGACCCCAAGGTCGGGAACGACGGCTCGGTCGCGGACTTCGTGCGCCACCGCATCGGCCGCGAGGGCCTCGCGGCGCTGCTCGACCCGCTGGTCAGCGGCATCCACGCCGGCGATCCCGAGCAACTCTCGATGCGCGCCTGCTTCCCGCGGCTGGTCGAGCTGGTCGAGACGCACGGCGGACTGTTCAAGGCGCTGTTCAAGACGCGCGGCGATCCGGCACCGAGCGTGATGAAGCCCGAGGGCGGCTGCCAAGCGGTTACCGACGCGCTCGCCACGCGCTTGGGGGACAAGCTGCGCCTGTCGACGAGCGTCAGCGCGCTCGAGTTCGACGGCACGACGTGGCGCGTGCACAGCTCGCGCGGCGTGCTCGAGGCGCGGCGGCTGGTGTTGGCGGTCTCGTGCCAGGCGGCGGCGCGCTTGCTCGCGACCGTTGCGCCCGAGCTGGCGCGCGCCATCGGCTCGATCCAGTCGGACAACGTCGTGTCGTACACGCACGTTTGGCCGCGCGAGCGCGTCGGGCACCGGCTCGACGGCTTCGGATATCTGGTCGCATCGCGCGAGAAGATGAATCACCTCGGCACGTTGTTCAGCTCGTCGATCGCGCCTGACGCGTGTCCGCGATCCCACGTCGTGCTGCGCACGTTGCTCGGCGGCGCGCGCAAGAGCGAGCTGATCGACGCCAGCGAGGGCGATCTGGCCGAG
This sequence comes from Planctomycetota bacterium, assembly GCA_020853575.1. Classification (GTDB taxonomy): domain Bacteria; phylum Planctomycetota; class UBA1135; order UBA1135; genus F1-120-MAGs118. Next base: position 219,384 of record JADYYP010000053.1, on the reverse strand, counting down.
ATCGTGCGCCGCGAGGTCGGCCCGATGCTCGAGTTGCGCGGAGAGCCCGAGTGCGTGGTGGTGCAGCGCTGGCGCGCCACGCTGCCGCGCTTCGACTTGGCGCATCCCGAGCGCCTGCGCGCCATCGAGCGCGCCCAGCCGCCGGGCCTGGAGCTCCTGGGGAACTGGCTCTACGGCATCGGCGTCAACCACCTCGTGGCCCACGCGCGCGAGCGCGCACACGCCGTCGCGCGCACGGCCTGAGCTCGCACGCCACGCGCAGCGTTTTCCGAGCTCGGCGGCAGCCTCCAGGCGCCGTTCCCGCGCACTGGCGGCAGCTCCACGCACGCCACGGAACCGCTTGCGAGAATGTGGGTTTCGAGGCGCTGCCTCGGGCGGCATTCTGGTCGACGAAGCGGGGCTCGGACGAGCTCTCCATGAACATGAAGACACATTTCAGGTTGTGCGGTGTCGTTGCTCTGGCGTCTTTCGCAGCCTGCGGCGGCGGCAGCACGACCGGCGATCTCCAGACCGGCAAGATGTCGTTCGCGATCACCGATGCGCCCTCGGACGAGATCCAGAGCTTCCGCGTCGAGGTCGAGCAAATCACGGTGACCGATCTCGACGGCACGGTGTTCGACACTCTGGCGACGCCGGTCGAGGTCGATTTGGCGCAGCTCACGGACGTCAGTCAGTTGATCGGGCACCTCGTGATCGCCGATGGTCGCTACCGAGAAGCGGAGCTCACGCTCGACTTCACCAATGCGGTCTGCGTGCTGGTCGGCGAGACCACACCGGCCGCGATCGAGGACACCAGCGGCGCAGCTCTCAGCGGGACGCTGACGCTGCCGATCGCCTTCGCGGGCACGGGCATGAACCTGTTCAGCGGACGCCACCGTGTGCTCGAGTTCGATTTCGATCTCGATCAGTCGGTCTCGGTCGACGCGCTGAACAACGTCGTGGTCGTCGATCCGATCGTCGTGCTGCGCGTGAACCGCGCCGATCCCAAGGAATTCGTGGCCTTCGGCGAGCTCACCAGCGTCGACACCAACGCCAACACCATCGCGCTCGAGCTGCAGACGCTCGGCGGCGCCGAGCTCGGCGACGTGCTCTACGAGGCGGACCTCAACACCGTGTACCAAGTCGACGGCGTGCCTTTCGTGGGCTCCGCCGGACTGGCCGCGCTCGCCGCGCTGCCCGCGCACAGTTGGGTGCAGGCCTATGGCGCGACCACGGTCCTGGACCGGAATTTCCAAGCGCTGTACGTCGAGGCCGGCGCGGGCACGTTCAACGGCGGACAGGACATCGTCGAGGGCTTCGTCGTCGGCCGCAACGGCGGCGCGGGCGCCGATGCGCTGCTCCAAGTGCTCGGTCGGAGCCAGAACGCGGCGCACACGCAGTTCCTCTACGACACGCTGTTCACCATCGATGCGAGCTTCGCGAACACCAAGGTGCTCGAGCGCGGCTCCGCGACGGCCTTCGACCTCGACGACGTCAACGTCGGTCAGATGGTGCGCGTCTTCGGCTCGCTGGGCGGCACGGATCTCGACGCGAGCACGGCGAGCGGCGTGGTCCGGCTGCAGCCGACGCGCATCTTCGGCTATGCCAATGCGGCGCCCGCGGGCGGCTTGCTCGAGATCGACCTCAATCGAGTCGGGCTGCGGCCGGAGAGCGACTTCACCTGGAGCGAGGGCGGCTCCAGCGCGCCCGATCCGACCCAGTTCGTGCTCGATGTCGGCGTGCTCGGCGGAGCGCTGGACATCGTAAACGGCACCGCGGTCGAGGCCATCGGCACGTTCCCGGCCATCGACGACAACGGAGCCGATTTCGTCGCCAGCGCGCTGGCCAATCGCGACGACGCACCCTCGTACATGCTGATCCGCGATCGCTTCGCGGGTCTGTTCGTCGACGTCACCACCAACGCGGGCTCGCTCGCGTTCGACATCTCTGGCATCGCGGTCGCGGGCGAGATCGCGGTGATCGACAAGGGGCTCGCGGGGCAGCTGGCCTTGCCCACCTCGCCGACGCCCTCGGTCGAGCCCAACACGACCGCCGTGCTGTGCATCCTGCACGACAAGGACACCGGCGCCGTGCAGCTCTACTCCGAGTTCGACGACTTCTCGAGCGCGCTGGGTGTCGCGCTCTCCTCCGCCGGACGCCTCTCGACCTTCGGCGCGCTCGGGGACTACGACGACGTCGACAACCGCTTGACGGCCACGTTGATCGTCGCCGTGGTCGACTGAAGCTCGCGCGAAACGGGCGTGTCTTGGAGGTGGGCGGCGCGAGGCCGCCCACGTTCGTCGCGGGCCGAGCGCGTCACTTCTTCGAGCGCAAGCGCGCCAAGCGCGCGCCGTACTTCTCGTACAGCTCGGTTTGGCGATTCTCCATGCTCTGCTGCACGCCGTCGACGAACACGTAGTCGACTTGGGTGCGCGTGTCGAGCAGGTCGCCATTGGTGACGACGACATCGGCCAACTTGCCCGGCGCCAGGCTGCCGAGCTCGCGCTCGAGCCCGAGCATGCGCGCCGCGTAGATCGTGACGCTGCGCAGCGCTTCCTCTCGCGGCAGGCCGAAAGCCGCGGCCATCGAGGCGTGGAATCCGACGTTGCGCGGATTCTCGTCGTTGCCGGGCCCGATCGCGAAGGGCACGCCCGCGCGATGCAACACGGCCGGATTCGCGTAGGCCGCGTCGTAGGGGTCGTAGTCGCTCGACGGCAAGAGCAAAGTCCCGCCGACGATCACCGGCACTTTCGCCTCGGCCAGCTCGTTGGCGACCTTCCAGCCTTCACTCGCGCCGACGAGCACGGCGTCGAGCTTCTGGTCTGCGATGAACTCCAGCGCGAACAGCAAGGTCTGAGCGTTGTTGGCGTGCAATGCCACTTTGCGTTGGGCAGTGGCGAACGGCGCCAGCGCTTCGAGCCGCGGATCGTAGGCCGGCTTGGCCGAGCCCTTGCTCGCGGCCTCGTCGAGCAAGCGCGCGTACTCGCGCGCCTCGGCGAGCAGACGCTTGAGCTCCTTGACCGACTCGAGCTCTTTCTTGTCCTTCGAGAGGTTGCTGGTCGAGGGGAATTCGACGTGCAGCATGTCGCGGTCGACTTGCAGGAGCTCCTCCCACGTGTCGCCGCTCAAGCGGATCACGCACGACTGCCCCATCAACGGACCACCCCCTTGCGGCGATGTCTGAGCGCGCGTCACGCCATTGAAGCGCGTCACCGGAATGTGCGCGGACTCCGCCGAGATCGAGGCCGACGAGCGCACGTCGGGCTGGTTGCCGCCGATCTCGGAGCTGTCGACGGTCGCTTGCACCGATCCGATCTCGTACAGGCCGAGCGACGTGTCGAGCGCGATCATGCCAGGCCAAACGTGCTTGCCCGTGGCGTCGATCACGCGTGCGTTCGCGGGGATCGCGACACCGGAGCCCAGCGCGACGATGCGACCGCCCTGCATCACGAGCGTGCCCCGCTCGACCTCGGGGGACGTCACTGGATGCAACGTGCCGCCGACGATCGCGATCGTCGGCCCGCCGTCGGGGCGCCATGCAACGCCGGCTTCCGTGCGCGGCTCGCTGATCGGCGTCGTCGGAGCGGGCTTGGTGTCGAGCTCGAAGGCGTCACGCCGCGTGAACTCGATCTCGCCGTCGACCATGGTCCACTCGACCCGCGAATAGGGGCTCAACGGATCACCGGTGTGCAGCGCCAAGTCCGCGTCCTTCCCGACCTCGATCGAACCCGTCCAGCGCTCGATCGCCAGTTGCTTGGCGGGATTGAGCGTCACCAATTGCAGCGCGCGCAGCGGGTCGAGCCCGCCATAGCGTTGCGACTTGCCCGCGTCGCTGAACAGGTGCCGCACGAGCTCGTCCGAGTCGCTGTTGATCGTGGTCAGCGCACCCGCCTCGGTCAGCAGCGCCGCGTTGAACGGCGTCGCGTCGTAGGCCTCGACCTTGTACGCCCACCAGTCACTGAACGTCGACGGGCCGGCGCCGTGTTGCACGATCTCGTGCGCGATCTTGTAGCCCTCGAGCACGTGCTGCAGCGTCTTGACGCGGAAGCCGTAGCGCTCCGCGACCCGCAGCAACATCAGGATCTCGTCCGCGCGGTAGCAGTGGGAGTGCACGTCGATGCGCTGCTCGAGGATCCCGACCAGGGTGTCGAGGCGCAGGTCCTTGCGCGGCGGCGCCGGGTCCTCGCCGCGCGCCTTGGCGGCCTCGAACTCGTTCCACTCGGCCTTGTACTCGAGCGCCCGAGTGAAGGCGCGCACGAGCAGGGCTTCGACTCCCATGCGTGTCGCCGGGAAACGCGAGCTGTTGCCGCCGCCGTTGGAGCGCTTGACGTTCTCGCCCAACGCGAACTTGATGCCTTCCTTCGCGTTGCGATTGATCAGCTCGTCGAACGAGCGCCCGTACTTCAGCTTGATGACCTCGTGGCGTCCGCCGATGGTGTTGGCGGAGCCGTGCAGCAGGCGTGCGCTGGTCACGCCGCCTCCGAGCGCGCGCCACAACGAGACGTCGTCGGCGTCGACGGCATCGCTGATGTCGCACTCTCCCGTGATCGAGTACGTGCCTTCGTTGACGCCGCGCGAGATCGCCATGTGCGAGTGACAGTCGATCACTCCGGGCGAGAGGTGCAGTCCGCGTCCGTCGATCTCGAACGTCCCCGCGGGGGCGGACACCTGCCCCACGCCGGCGATGTCGCCGTCCTTGACGAGCACGTCGCCGCGCACGGTCGGTCCGACGCCGGTGTGGATCACGACGTCGCGGATCACGCAATTGCCGCCGGTGCGGAACGCAGGCTTGCGCAGCTCGTCGGTCTCGAAGGGATGCTCGCCGGCCGATGCCGCGCGGCACACGATCGTCGCGGCCAGCGCGACACGTCCGAACCAATCACGGGTGCTCATCGCCACAACCTCCTTCGTGCCGCACTTCTTCGGCCTGGTGACGGGGACGGCGCGTCCCGCTGACTTCGCTGGTGAACTCACCGAACGCGGCACGCGTGGACGAGCTGCCCGAAAGCGCGTCCCCGTCGAGCTCGAGCTTCAACGCCTGCGTCGCCTCGGCGTCGCGCATGGTGAACGTCCCACTCAGGGTCATGGTCTTGCCGCCGACGTGGCCGCGCACATCGAGCGTGCGCTCGTTGCCGCCTTGCGAGGTCGTGGTGAGCTTGCCCGTGACGTCGCCATCGGGCTCCATGGTGAGCTCGAGCGTGCCCTTGCTCGTGCCGCGCTCGCTCTTGATCTCGAGGTCCCACGTGCCGCTGGCGTCCACGCCCTCGTCGGGCTTGCCGGTCGCTTGCGGCTCGTCCTTGATCTCGAACTCGTGCGCGAAGCCGTCGACGAACAGCCACGCGAGCTTGGCGTCCTTGGTCAGCGGGTTCGCCGTCCACAGCGCCAGCGTCGCATCCGCGCCAACGCGCACGCTGCCGATGTGCCCGTCCGCACCGAGCAGCTTGGAAGCCTGCGTCGTCAGCGCCGCGAGCGCGACCTCCGCCGGCAGTCCGTGCTCCACCGTGGTGCGCGCCTTCTTCAGCAGGTCCGCGCCGTTCCCGCTGCCTGATCCGAAGGCGAACACCACGCGCGCCTCGTGCAGCTTCTTCGCGCAGTCACGCCCTTCCTCCCACTGCTTGCGCTTGAACTCGCGCACGCCGAGCGGTTCCTGGTACTCCCACTTCTTTGCTTCGGCCTTCGGATCCGCCTTGGCCTCCGTGGCCTGCTCGTCCGCCTTGGGCGCCTGCTCGGCGCTCGCTCGGCTCTCCGCCGCCGGCGCATCCGTGGTCGCGTTGGCCCCCTGCGTCTCGGCTTCGGCCTTCTTCGGCTGCTCCTTGGGCGCAGCCGCGGATTTTGACTGCTTGTCCTTTTCGTGCGGGTCCTTCGGCTCGTCGCCCCATTCCAGCGTCAACACCACCGGAATCGCTCGCGCCGCGAGCTCGCCCGCGACCTTCCAAGCCTCGCGCCCTCCGACGATGCCGATCTCGAGCCCCAGCTCGTCGGCGAAATCGATCCAACGCCGAATGTCCTGCGCGCTCTCGGCCTCGCACATCACGCGACGCTGCTTCGCCGCGAGCAACGCGCCGGCCTCGAGCTCGGCGTCGAATGCAGGCCGCGGTCCCGGACGTCCGGCGTCGTAACGCGCGCGCAGCTCGAGTTGGCGCCGCACGTCCATGAAGAACTGTCGCAACTGCGCGTGGTAGCCCATCAGGGTCGACGGATAGCCCGGTCCGCTGGCGCGAAACGCCGCGTGCGCGAAGACCTCGGCGTCGAGCATCACGTCGCGCACGGCCGCGTCGCGGGTCGTGCACAGAGCGCTCGTTCCCGCGAGCAGCTGACCCGCCGGTGCGGAGAGCAGCGCGCCGAAACCGCTCTCGCGCCAAGGCTTCGACTTGTCCTTCGGCAGGCTGAACACACCCGCCGCTCGGAACGCGGGCTGGATGCCCTTGCGATTGGCTTGGCGCATGTCGACGTAGACGTCGCTGGCCTCGGAGGGCGGTGCGTCTTGCTGCGCGACGGGCGTCGGCGTCTCGCACCCCCCGAGCGTGTAAGCGTCGATCAGCGCGGGCAGCGCGAGCATGCCCTTGCCGTCGACGACGCGCGCTCCGGCGGGGAGCTCGGCGCCGGCGTCGAGCACGCGCTCGATGCGTCCATCGCGCAGCACGAGTCGCACGTGCGGAGCATCGGCTTGGTCGAGCAAACGTACGTCGTCGACGACGTACAGCGAAGGCTCTGGGGCGGCGTTCTGCGCCGCGAGGCTGGAGCTCGCGACGAACAGTGCCGCGCTCGCGGCGCGCAGTGCGCCGCGGACGAGCGTGGGGATCATGCGCTCACCTGTTCGGGGTAGGGTGGCAGGCGGGAACGAACGGGCGCGCATTCTGCACGCCGCGCGCGGCTTTGCACACCCCGCGCGTCTGAGGCGTGAGTGCACCCGCGCTTTCGATCAGTGCACCTTGCCGCTACCCTCCCCGCCCCCATGACCTCGACTTCCGCCCGCGCAACTCCGCGCCGCTCGCGCGCCGTCCTGGCGCTGCTGTGCGTCACCGTGCTGTGGGGCTGGACGTTCGTGTGGATGAAGCAGGCGCTCGACACGACGCGCGCTGTGCTCGGCCCCGAAGGCGTCGCGTGCGGCATCGGGCTGTTCATGACCCTGCGCTTCGGACTGGCGGCGTTGGCGATGCTGGCATTGCCGGCGGTGCGCGCGGACCTGACTCCGGGAGCCTGGCGCGGCGGACTGTGGATCGGACTGGCGCTGCTCGGAGGCTTCCTGCTCCAGATGTTCGGTCTCACGGGCGTTTCCCCGGCCGTGAGCGCGTTCCTCACCAGTCTCTACGTGCTGTTCACGGCGCTGCTCAACGCCTTGCGTGAACGCAAGCCGCCGCACGCGGCGCTGATGCTGGGCGCACTCCTCGCGACTTTCGGCGCGGGCTTCATCGGCGGGCCCCCGCCGCAGGTCACACGCTGGTTCGGCGCTGGCTCGAGCAGCGACGCGGCCGGCTTCGGGCGCGCGGAGTGGCTCACCATCGGCTGCGCGTTCGTTTTCGCCGTGCACATCCTCGTGACCGATGCTTGGACCAAGCGCGAGAAGCCGCTGCCGGTGACGTTCACCCAGTTCGTCGTGGTCGCGATCGGTGGGGCGCTGACTCTCGCGCTCGCGCGTTGGAACACCTCGCTCGCACCGGGAGCGACGCTCTGGGCGCTGCTCGCCGAGCGCGGATTCTGGCTGCCACTCCTGCTCTCGTCGTCGCTCGCGACCGTGTTGGCGTTGTCGTTGATGAACCTGTTCCAGCGCGACCTCGATCCGGTGCGCGCCGCGATCGTGTATGCGATCGAGCCCGTGTGGGCCTCGCTCGTCGGCATCGCGCTGGGTTACGAGCATCCGACCCACTGGCTGTGGGTCGGGGGCTCGGCGCTGCTCGCGGGGAACCTGATCGCCGAACTCGTTCCGCTGTGGATGCAGCGCCGCGGCGCGCGCTGATCACCACTCGACTTCCAGCTCCTTGGCCGCCGCCAGCGAGGCCTCGCGCAACTGTTCGAGGCGAGCGACGTCCTCGGCGCGGCCCAATTCGCGCGCGGTCGAGATCAAGCGCGCGACGATCTCGGGGTGCGGAGCGAATTCCGCGGCGTGCGCGAACAGCTCGTAGGTACGTTCGGGGCCGACTTCGGGGCGAACGCGGTCCCACAGCTCCGGCAGTCGCTGGGGATTGATGCACTGACGCGCGAGCAAGTCGTCCTCGATCGCCCGTGCTTGGGCTTCGCGCCCCACCAGGCGCTGCAGGTCGAGCACCAGATGCTGGTCCGAGTCGGGGTTGGCGCCCAGCTCCGCTACGCGGTCGACCAGCTCGCTCGCCACGTCCAGCTGCAACGCGCGCGCGCGCACCGCCAGCGCGCTGAACAACAGCTCCGCCGCTTGCGTCTGCAACCGCTTCTCGGCGTGCCAACGCAGTGCAGCACGCGCGACGAGCTCGATCCACCGGGCATCGTCGAGTCCCGAGCCCAGTTGCACCGGGAACAGCTCGCGCACCTCGTTCGATCCGAGGGACTGCGGCTGCAGCTTCCATTGCAGCGAATAGACGTCCTCGGGGTCGACGACCACTTGCGAAGCGTCGAACCGACACAGTGCGATCTCCAGCGCTCGCACGCCTCGCTCGAAGTCGCCGGAGCGCGCGAGCAGCTTGGCCGCGACCTGTGCGGGCTCGCGCATCAGTCCGCGCTGCAGGTCGAGCACGGTCTCGAGTTCCTTCGCGCAACGCTCGCGCGCCTTCGCGGGGCCACCGATGTCGAGCCAGGTCTGGAGGACGAGCTGGAAGTAGCCGTCGCGCTCCCAGGTGTAGCCGCCGGGATCGCAGCGCGAGAGGATCGCGCCCACGGCATCGAGCAGTTCCTGGCCTTGCAGGTACTTGGGGACTTCCTCGAGCAATTCGTGCGCGGAGATCGACCCGCGGCCCTGCGCGCCCCAGCGGCTGCTGGTCGCCAGCGTGGCGCACCATTGATAGATGCGCGAGGTGCGCGCGGAGTCGCCGAGCTTGGCCTGCAAGCGTGCCAGCGCACGCAACTGCGCGCCGTCGAGCGGATGCACCGCGGGCGTGAGCTGCGCCACCAGCGCGCGATCGTCGGGCCCGAGCGAGTCGATGTGGTCCTCGAAGTAGCTCAGGAGCAGCGCGCGCTCGACGGTGCCAGCGTCGCCGCGGCGCGTGGCGTCGACCCAGGTCGCGAGAGCTCGCTCACCGCCGCTGGTGGCCACTTCCGCGCGTTGCAGGCCGCGCAACAACCCGCGCGAGCTTTGCAGCTCGCTCTCGCCGAGCGAGCGCACTTGCCGGCGCAGCTCGCCCAAGCCGAAGCCCTGCTCGGCCAGGACCTCGTAGGCGTCGCGTGACTTCCGCTCTTCCTTCTCCAGCGGTTGGTCGAGCTTCAAGTCGTCGAGCCCGCCGCGCGTGCGCTCCGTCGCGCGCCGCTCCTTGCTGGGCCAAACGAGCTCGCGCGATCCGCTGAAGCCGTAGAAAGCGAAGCGCGACTCGCCAGTCTGTCCATAACGCCGCCAGGTGCGCCGATAGGTCGCGCGCGCGTCCTCGGCTTGGCCGGCGTCGATCGCCTTGGAGACCTCTTCGAGCGTCGCCTCGCCGAGCTTGCGCGCGCCTTCGTCGTGCTTCTCCTCCGGCGCACCCTCGCCCTTGCGCTTGACCTCGAGCGCGCGCAGTGGATTGCGTGCCGCCTGCCAGCTCGAGACCAGCGCGCTGCGCCACCAGGTCGCGCTCTTCTCCTTGGCGACGATCTTCTCGAGCAACGCCAAGCGGCGTGGCTCGTCGTCGCCAGCGCTGACGGCGTGGTACAGCGCGCGGATCGCCTCCAGGTCATCCGGCCGTTTCGCGTAGGCTTGCTCGAGCACCGCGAACGCCGCCTGTTCGTCGCCGAGCTTCTCGTAGATCTGCGTGCGCAGCTCGGCGAAGCGCGCCGTGTTCGAGGACTTGGCCTCGAGCGCCTCGATTTCCTTGGAGAGCTCCTCGGTATGCCGGGGCACGAAGCCCGCGACCAGAGCCTCGCTCGCCTCGCGCGCGTCCCACTCCTCCTCGGCCTCCGCGATCAGCGGCAACGTCGCGCGCATCGCGGTCAACGCCTCGGCATCGCGACCGAGCTTCGCCCGCGCGGCGGCCAGCGTCGCCGCGAAGGTCACTTCGGTGGGGAACTTCTTGGCGGCGATGGCGGCGATGCGCTCGACCAGTCCCAGGTTCTCGCGCGCTGTCTCGAAGGCGTTGCGCACGCCGTAGGTCAACATCTGCGGATCGTCGGTCTTCTCCAGCCCTTCCTGGAAACCACCGACGACGAACTCGGCCAGGGCGTTCGACACTTCACCGGCCGAGGCCGTCAGCACGTCGAGCGCCATGTCGGCCTTGGCCGTCGCCGGCACCTTCGACCAGATGCGTTGCACCAAGTCGAGGCGCGCCTCGGGCGGGCAGAGCTCGATCAAGCTCGAAGCCAGCCAGGTCTTGTCGGGCAGGCAGTCCTCGATCTGCTTCTCGATCTGCTCGAGCGTGAACAAGGGCCGTCCGAGCTCGCGCTGAAAGCGGCGCAGCGTGTAGGAAAAGGCCGGGAACGCTTCCTTCTTCGCGTTGAGCGCCTCGACCAAGGCGTCGACCACCAGCCCGTACGACTCGGCGTCGACGGCGCCCTTGGCGCGCTTGAGGATGGCCTCGACCTGCTCGCGGCTCTCGTAGCCCTGGCCGTGCTGCACGAGTGCGCGCACCGTGTGTCGACCGAGCTGCACGATCGCGCCGTCGTCGTCGAGGAACAGCGCCGCGGAGACCAGCAGCTGGAGCTGTGGCAGGTCGTCCTTGGTGGTGTCGCCCAGGCGCACGCTGCGCAGCAAGGTGCTGGCCTTGTCGCGATCGCCCTCGACCAAGGTCGGGAGCAAACGCCCGACGACGTCGGCGAGCGCGAGCCCCGCGCGTTCCGTCGTGCCGCCCGCGATGCCCAAGCCCGCCAGCACCGTCTTGCGCTCGGCTTCCGGCCGCCCGCTGGCCTCGACCAGCCGCTGGGCGCGCTCCGTGAATCCCAGCTTGGCCCGTTCGCGCGCGGTGCGCTCGAGCAGGCTGGTGTCGCCTTCGAACGCGCGCAAGAGCTCCAGATCCAGCGCGTCGATCTCGTCGTACAGGCCGAAGCGCAGCGCGAGTTGTCGCAGCAAGTCCGCGCGATGCAGCAAGCGCGGGAAGGACTCGAGCACGGGCGCGGGGTCCGCGCTCTTGGGCTCGGCCATGGCGGCGCGCAGGTCGGCCTCCAAGCTCGCGCGCTGGTCGGCGAACGTCCGTGCGACGAGCTCGCTGCTCGCCGAGGCGATGAAGCCCGAGCGCAGCGCCGGCAAATAGCGCTCGAACTCGCCCACGTTCTGCGCATTCCAGCCCCAGTAGTCGTCCTCGTCCTGCTCCTTCTTCTTGGCAGCGCTCGCCGTCGCGAGTGGGTGGCGCGAGATCAACACGTCGATGCCGCGCAGGTACAGCTCCGCGGCGCGCTCGTCGCGCCCGAGTTGCTCGTGCAGCTCGCCGGTCTTCAGCAGCAAGCCGACATCGACGCCTTGGCTCGCCATCGAGCGCTCGTAGATGCCCAGGGCGTGCTCGATGAACTGCTCGTTCTCGAAGGACTGCGCCACCTGGCGCTGGAATGCGGCATAGTCCGGCACGTCGCGCGCCATCGAGAAGGTCTTCGAGGCGTTCGAGATCTCACCGCCGCGCAGGAACGACTCGCCCAGCTCGAGATACACCTGCGGCGGGACCACGTCGTCGAGTCCGATCAAGCGCCGGCCGTAGGCCAAGCGGCGTTGATCGTCGCCGCCCGTGCGCCTCTGTACGAGCACTCCGTTGACCACCGTGTACGAGTTCGTGGCATCGCCCTGGCTGACGTCCATCAGCTCGCGCAGCACTTGCGCGCGTTGCTCGGCAGCGATCGCCAGCGAGCCCTCGAGCGCGCGCATGCGGCCGGCGTTGTCCTTCAGCTCGTCGCACAGGTCCGCAACCAGCTGGTACAGATACATCTTGTCGTGGCGCGCAGCCAAGCGCTCGAGCGTGACGCGCAATGCCCAGCGCAGATGCGGCTCGCGCGCGCGCATGTTGAGCAAACCGTCGATCGCGACCGTGAACAGGTCGTCCTTGTCCGCGTTCTCGGCCAGGTACTGGAACATGCCGATCGCGCGCTCGGTCTGGCGCAACGTGCGCATCGTGTTCGCCAAGAGCAGATTCGAATCGATGCGCTCGGGGTGCGCGGCGAGTCCGCGCCGGTAGGTGCGCGCGGCGTCTTCGTGCAGTCCGGCGAGCGTGAGCACCCCGGCCTCGAACTCGGCGGCGTCGCTGGGACTCTCGTCGCGCGCGAGTTGCTCGAGCACCGCGCGCGCTTCCTGCGGCTTGCCGCGCTCGAGATTGCTCATCGCCAGCTGTCGCAGGTGGTCGCCCTTGTTCTCCGGGTCGACGTCGATCAGCTTTCGGACGGTCTTCTCGAAGTGGTAGTAGTCCTTGCCGCCCAAATAGACGCGCGCCTTCTCCTGCAACGTCGCGAGCGGGTCGCCACCCTTCTGCTTCATGTGCTCGTCGACGATCTCGGCGGCGGACACGGGGTCGCCGACCTTCATGTACAAGCGGATCAGCAACGCGGCGTCGCGGTCATCGGCGCGACCGTCGGCGAGCTTCTCCTCGAGCTCGACCGCGATGTCCGAGATGTTGCCCAGTCGCGAGGCGACCGCCAGCAAGCGATCCTCGACCTGCCGGCGCCGCGATAGCGAGGAAACACGCCGCCACAAGTTGCGCCAGCGCTCGAGCGCGGTGCGCTCGTCGCCGACTTCGGAGAGCAGCCAAGCCAAGCGCATTTCGAGGTCTTCCTCGGCCTCGTCCGCCCCGCGGCGCTGGCGGATCGCTTCGAGCACGTCCACCGCGCGCCGCTTCTGCCCGATGCGCTCGAAGGCCTCGGCGAGCTGGAGGCGCAACGGAGACGAGGCGTCCGCGGCACGATCGAAGGCCTCCAGCTCCTCCAGAGCCTTCTCGACGCGTCCAGCGCGCACCTCGAGCTCGAACAAGAACATGCGCGCCTCGAGGCCGCCCGTGGTGTCACCGAAGCAGCGCTCCGCGGCACGGCGCGCGATGCTCTCGAGTCCGAGGTCGCGTGCCGCGCGCGCCGCCTCGAGCGTGTGGGGCACGTCGAGCTCGAGCTCGAACAGCGAGGTCCACACCGCTTCCGCGTCCGTCCGCTGGCCGCGCTCCAGCCAATAACGCGAGAGACCTTCGCGCCATTCGATGACCCGCGGCTCGGCCTCGATCAGCTCGCCGTAGGTCGCGATCAGCTCCTGGTCGCGCCCTGCCTCGCGGCACATCTCGAGCAATTCACGGCGCATCTCCGCGGTGAAGCCCTGCTCCGCGCCTTCACGGAACAGCCGCAAGGCCTCGTCGACGCGCGCGGTCTCGCGCAGCAGGTCGATCCACACGCTGCGCGAGTCCGCGTCCAAGTCGGGCGTCCGCGCGAGCTTGTCGATCAGCGCGGGCAGGCTCTCGTCGGCGCGATGGGCCTCGACCAAGACCGCCAGCGCGTACAGCCGGTCGCGCTTGAGCGTCGCAGCGCCGCGCGCCTTCCAGGCATGCTCCTGCGCTTGCGTCGGCGCCTTGGCGGCCAGCGCCCATTCGGCGAGCCGAATCTCCTGGCGGAACAGCTCCGAACCCTCGCCGGAGGTCTGGAACAGCGCGAGCGCCTCGTTCGGGCGGCCGAGCATGGCGAGCACGACCGCGGCGCGATTGACCAGCTCGCGCTCGCGCCCCGGCTGCTTGGCATAGCGATATAGCGGGGATTCCGGGCCTTCCTCGCCGATGGGCTCGCCTTCGGAGAGGCCCGCGTCCGCCGCGCCGAGCGCACCGGCCCGGGCGATCACGGCCGAACCGCTCGCCGGGCGCAAGGCCACCAAGCCAGCGACCGCGCGCGGGCCGTCGCCGGCTTTCGAAGCCGTCGCCGTGTCGCTCTTGGTCGCTTCGAGTAGTGCCATGCGCAACTCGATGCGTCCGATTAGCGCGCCGTCGGTCGAGCTCGCCCGCAACTCCTCGTAGGCGGCCAACGCATCGTCGACCTTGGCGAGCGCGTCGAGCAACTGCGCGCGCCGCAGCAACAGGTCGGCGCTCTTCCCCAGCGCGAGCGCGGCATCGACCTTGGCCAGCGCCTCCTCGAGACGGCCCTCGCGATGCAGGACGTGCGTCAGACCGCGCAGCAGCTCGCGGCGCGTGGCATCGTCCGTCGACGCGGACTCGATGCGTTGCTCCAGCGCTTTGACCAGCAACGTCGACTCGCCGTGCGCCGCGAGTGCGGCTCGCTGCACGCCTTCCCAGTCCTCGAAGCTCGGCTGAGGCTCGTGGATCAACCGCTCGAGCTCTTCGACGGCGCGCGCGGAGAGCTCGGTCTCGGTCGCGGGCTTGCGCTGCGCCGGTGCGGGCAACGAAACGCCGAGCAGTGCGAGCAACAGCGCGAAATGTCGAAGGAAACGCATGCTTCAGGCCATTCGGCGACGGTCGCGGCGGCGGTGGAACACGTCGAACAGATAGACAGCGAGCGCCACGGCGCACAGCCAGGGAGCGAGCTCGCGCAGGCGATCGGCGCGCTCGGGGCCACCGGCACGCGGTTGGAAGCGCTCCAGGCCTTCCAGGGGCGTGAGCTCGCCTCCGGTGACGGCCGCGGCGCGCGCGAGGTCGAACACGCGTCGGGGATCGACGGCCAGTTCGTCGACTTCGTCGTCGCGCGCACTCGCCGCCAAGCGTTGCAGTGGCTCGCGCGGATCGTCGGCGCTGCTCGCGAGGACGCGCACCTCGCGTTCGGCACCCGCGATCCAGCGCGCCACGAAGACGTTCGGGGCACGGTGCTCGAAGCGCAGCTCGCGCAGCGTCGCGCCATCGGCATCGACCGTGCGCGCCGCGGGCTGGTCGTCGATCCCCGGCCGGCGCAAGGCCAGCAACTCGAGCTCGTGGCCGCGGCGCTCGATGCGAAACGCGAACTTCGCGCGGCCGTCGTCCGCCGTGCGCGACAACACGCGCGCCAACAGTGCTCCGTAGCCGCTCCACGAACGCCAGGGCTCGGTCCCGGGCCCGACGGGCTCGCTGGCGAAGGTCGTCACTCGACCCAGACCGTAGCGCCACGTCGCGAGCAACGGGTCGCGTTCCCCGCGCACCTCCAACAACACTTCCGCTCCGGGGCGCGCGCTGGTCTCGACGTAGCCCGCGACCTCGGGCACCTGCGCGCGCTCCACTCCGCCCCACCATCCGCTGCCGCCGCGCGCGTCGAGCGCGAAGCGTCCGGGCTTGTAGCTCGGCAGGCGCGAGCTCGTCGGCTGCTTCAGCAGCACCTCGGGCAAGTTGAAACGGTCGGGCACGGAGTAGAAGCGACCCTTGCCCCAGTTGGCGATGTTGACGAGGAACTCACTGTGCGCTTCCGGTCCGGTCAGCACCGTGGAGACGTTGATGCCCTCGTCCGCCATGCGGCGCAGCAGCGGCTCGAAGGCTCCGCTCTCGACGCCGCCGTCGGTGATCACGAGCACGTGCTTGTAGCGCGTCTGCACGTTCTGCAGGCCGTAGAAGGCCTCTTCGATGGCCGGCAAGATCACCGTTCCACCGCCGGCGTCCATGCGGTTGATGGCGCGCGCGAGATCGATCGAGTTCGAGGCCGGCTGGATCGGCGCGGCCCAGCGCTTCGCGCCGTAGAACTCGACGATGCCGACCTTGTCGTGCGGCAAGAGACGCGACATCGCCAATCGCGCGACTTCCTTGGCGAGCTGGATGCGCTCGCCGACCATCGAGCCCGAGGTGTCGATGATCAGCACCAAGGTGGTGCTCGGATCGCGCTTCTCTTCCTTCTGCACGGCCTCGACCGGGAGCGCCTCCGCGAGCAGCGAATCGTGGTATCCGCCGGGCCCGAAGGCCGCCTCACCACCGCTGGCGAGCAGGCCCAGGCCGCGATCGCGGATGGCCGCGACGAGCGCGCGCTGCAGCTCGGCTCCGAGTGTCTCCGCGGGCATGTCGTCGACGATCACCAGATCGAAGCGCTCCAGCTCCGGCGGTTGGCCGGAGTCGGACGGCGCCCAGCCCTCGAGGCGCAGTCCGGGCCCGACCAGGTCCGCGAGCCGCGCGGCGCCGCCCTGCACGCGCTGACCCAGGTACAGCACGTTCAATGGCTCCTGCACGGCGATCAGCCGCCGCAGCGAATGCTCGCCGGCGCGCGCTTCGAGCGCGACGAAGCCCGCGCTGCGCGGCTCCCAATCGAAGTGCAGCGTCGCCCGCCCGTCCAAGAACACGGCATCGCTGGCGCCGATCTCCCCCTCGGGGCCAGACAGCGTCACGCGCGTCGAACCCTCATCACCGACCAGCGTGATCTCGAGCGAGCTCGAATGCCCAACGCGAGTCAGGCGCGGAACTCGAAGCTCGCTGACGTGCGCCGCGCGCGTCCGCGCCGGCAAGGCAGCGACGTGCAGCGGGATTCCACGCTCCTCGAACGCGATCAGCGCATCCCCGAAGCGCCGATCGGTCGCACGAGCGTCGGTGAGCAGCGTGACCGAGCCGCGCGCTCCGGCGGGAATCTCGAGCAGGGCCGCGTCGAGCGCCGCGGACAGCGACGAGCGCGGGCCGGCGACCTGGGAAACGTGATCGAACAACGTGCTCCAGCGCGCGGGCTCGCCGCCCACGAGGACCAACGACGCGCGAGCGCCGCGCGGCAAGCCTTGGACGGTCGACTGGAGCCTGGACGCCAGCTCGCGCTCGTCGCTGGCGGAGCTCGCGCTCGCATCGACGACGAACACCGCGCGCTCGGACGCATCCGAGGTCCACACGACGGGCCGCGCCAAAGCGGTCACCAATGCCACGAACACGATGGCCCGCAGCAGCGCGTGACCCGGAATGCGCGCGCGCGGCCGAACCAGCAACAAGAGCGGAACGGCCGAGAGCAGCCACAACCAATGCGGCGCGAGGAACGTGACGCTCACGGCATGCGCTCCGTTCGGACCAGCCACCACTCGAGCGCCAGCAAGCCCAGCGCGGCGAGCACGATCCAGGGCAGGAGCTCGGCCGACGATGCGCCTGGCGAGGCCGACTCGCGCGGCGGGACCGTGCTCGACTCCAGCGCATGGGTCGCCTGCGGATCGAGAAGTGCGGCTTGGACGCGAGCTCCCGAGCTCGAGCTCCACGATTGCGCGCGCGGCCAGCGGAACTCCGCGCCGAGAGAGTCGAGGGCTCGGCGCGCGCCGTCCCCTTGGAGCGGAGCGAGCTGCACATCGGCCGCGCGCCCCGCCGCGGCCTCGAACGCAAGCTCCTCGACGCCTGCGAGCACGCGCACGGCGCGCGCGAGGAACAGCGGGAATGCACGTGAACGAGCGAAATCGTAGTCGGGGCCAGCGAGCGCGCCCCACATCGAGATGCTCGGCGTCGCGGCGGGCTCCAGCGTGAGCTCGATCTCGCGGCCGGCTTGATCGGCGAGTGCCGTCGAATCGATCTCGCCCAATCCGAGCGCGGCGAAGGCCTCGCGCAACCGCGCATCGGGATCGTCGACGTCCGCTCGGCGCACGACGAAAGCGCTCGTGCCCTCGGTGGCGTCGGTGAGCTCGAGCGTGGGGACGCCAGCGAGCTGCGCGTCGCCGGCTCCGCGCACGAGCACGTCGGGATCGGCCTCGACGAGCTCGACTCCGGGATCGAAGCGCAGCGCGCTGTCGACTCTGCTCGGAACGCCCGCGCCGACTTGCACGCGAATGCGCGGTCGCACGGGCAGCACCAGCGTCGCGCCGTCGTCCGCGGCGAGCGCATCGGCACCGAGCACGCGCGCATCCAAGGTCCCGCCGAGCGCCGCGACATCGCGCGCCAGCCACTCGACTCCGTCGGATCCCTGGTCGCGCTGCACGTTGGCGAGCGGTGTGCCATCGAGCGTCAGCGACAGCTCGCAGGTCGACGCGAGTTCTCCGCCGACCCGCACGAGCACGTCGACTCGATCCCAGGCTCCCGAAGCGGCCTCTTCGATCCCGAGCGAGACGATTCCGGCATTGCCCGCGCGTGACGCGGCGACGGGCTCGGCGCGCGCGATCGTCGTGCCCGGAGGCAACAAGTCCGCAACCGCCGGGTCGATCGGCCCGTCACCGAAGATCTCGATCCGCCGCCCACCGGAAGGGGCCGCGGTGGCGCACAGCGCCAGCAACGCGCGCTGGACGGTCGAAGGACACGGCGCGACCTCGAGTGCGGCGGCGCGGCGCTCGAACAGCGGCAGTTCCTCGCCGAAATCGAGCATTGTCTCGAGCCGCGCGCCGGCGAGCACGACACGCGTCGACTCGCGGGGCAACGCTCGCGCGCGTTCGGTTGTGGCGGCCAGTGCGTCGCGCAGGCGCGATCCCCAACCCATGCCCGCGGAACCGTCGACGACGAGCACGTGCTCGACCTCCGACCGGGACGCCAGTCGCGGCCCCGCGACGGCCCACCACACGAGCGACGCGCTCGCCAGGATCAACGCGTAGGCCAGCGGGTGGCGAAAGCGCTGCACGAACACGCGCGCCCGGGTGTCCTTCACGGCGGCCTTCCAGAACAACGTGGTCACCACCTCGACGTCACGGTGCCGCACGCGCAGTCGTTGCATCGCGAACAGCAACGCGGCGAGCGCCGCGAGCCCCGCCGCGAACACCGCGCCCGAAAGCCACGTCAAGCTCATGCGGTGTAGGCTCCCGAGGCGAACAAACGCTCCAGCTGCGCGATCACATCGCGCTCGACGTCGAGATCGAGCAGACCCGCTCCGCGCGAGCGAGCGAAGTTCGCGAGGTGCTCGACGAACTGCGCGTAGGCGGCTCGATAACGCGCGAGCACCTCCGAGGTGATCGAGACATCGGAGACGTCGCCGCTCTCGCAGTCGACCAAACGCACGTCGCCCGCGAGCTCCGGTCGCGCATCGCTCTGGCGCACCAGTCGCACGAGCAGTAGTCGGTGCTGCAACTTGCCGAGCGCGCTGGTCACGGCCTCGATTCCGCGCGGGTCGAAGAAGTCGGAGACCACGCACACCAGGCCCTCGCGCAGCCGCAAGCCGCGGAACGTGGCCAGCGAGCGCTCGAAGTCCGTCTCGCCCCCGGGCTCGATCTCACCCAAGCGCCGCGCGAGCTCGAGCACGCGTCCCTTGCCGCCGGTCGGCCGCAGCAGGACGCTCAAGTCATCGGCGAACGGAAACACGCCGACGCGATCGTGCTGACCGAGACTGATCGCGGCCATCGCCAGCGCGCAGCGCAATCCCGCGCGCGCGCGCGGCGGAGTTTCGAGGTACGCGCTGCGCGAGATGTCCGGCAGGACGTACAGCGGTAGGTCCTCGAGCTCCTCGAACAAGCGCAGGAACACGCGCCCCAAGCGCCGGTACACGTTCCAGTCGATGCCGCGCAAGTCGTCGCCCGCCGAGTACGGACGGTAGTCCTTGAACTCGATGCCGCTGCCCTTGTCGCGCGAGCGTTGCTCGGCGAAACGACCGCGCGGAGCGACGCGCTTGGCGACGACACGCAGGTGCTCGAGCGACGCCAAGAAGCGCGCGTCACACAGCTCGTCTGCCGGAATACGCTGCACGGCCATCGACGATTCAGCGCGCGGCCTGCACGTTGGAAAGCACGTCGTTGACGACTTGCTCGGCCCCGATGCCCTCGGAGTGCGCGCGGAAGTTGACCATCACGCGGTGGCGCAGCACGGCCGGCGCGACCGCGGCGATGTCCTCGCTCGAGACCGCGAAGCGACCCGCGAGCAGCGCCTTGACCTTGCCGCCCAGCAGCAACGCCTGCGCACCGCGCGGCGACGATCCGAGCGCCACCATCTCGTTGACCAGCTTCGTGGAGTACTCGGACTTGGGCTGCGTGCCCATGACCAAGCGCACGGCGTAGTTCTGCGCATTCTCCGGGACCGGCACGGAGCGCACGACGTGGCGCAGCGCGAGCACCTCGGCGGCGCTCGAGACCTTGCGCACTTGCGTGTCGCTGTCACTGGTCGTGCGATTGAGGATCTCGTGGTACTCGCGCTCTTGCGGATAGCCGACGACGAGCTTGAACAGGAAGCGGTCGAGCTGCGCCTCGGGCAACGGGTACGTGCCTTCTTGCTCGACGGGGTTCTGCGTCGCCATCACGCAGAAAGGCTCGGGCAACGGAAGCGTGCGCCGCCCCACGGAAATCTGCTTCTCCTGCATCGCTTCGAGCAGTGCCGACTGCGTCTTGGGCGTCGCGCGGTTGATCTCGTCGGCGAGCACGAGGTTCGCGACCAACGGTCCCTCCTGGAACTCGAGCTTGTGACCGCCACCCTCGGTCTCGACCAGGATCATCGTGCCTTGGATGTCCGCGGGCATCATGTCGGGCGTGAACTGCACGCGCGAGAACGCCAGGTCGACCGCGTTGCCCAAGGTGCGCACGAGCAATGTCTTGCCCAAGCCCGGCACGCCCTCGAGCAACACGTGGCCGCCGGCGAACAAGGCCGAGAGCACGCCCTCGACGATCTCGTCTTGGCCGACCATCGCGCGGCCGACCTCGTCGCGGATCTTGGCGTAGGTCGCTCGGAAACGTTGGGCTTGTTCGCGCGCGGCGCCGGCATCGGCGACGGATCCTTGGGTCGACATCACGGGTTCTCGTTCGGCTTGGCCATCGAAAGGAAATAGTCGCGCACCAGCTCGCGCATCCAGGGCGAGAGCTCGCGGCGCGTCAGTCGTCCGAGCGCATCGGCGCGCGGCGTGCGCGGCGCAGCAGAGAGCGGCTCGGCGTTCTCCGCGCGCGGTTCGACGCGCTCCTGTGTGATCTTGGTCTTGCCCGGATTGGGCTGGCCCTTGACGTGGTCGGGGATCGGCACGCCCAGCACCAGCGAGGCGACGCCGCGCGACTTCTTCTGCTCGCTGGGACCACCGCGACCGTTGGCGTCGGGGTTGACTTGATTGCCGAAGCCGATCGTCAGGTCGCGATTCACCGCCGGTCGCCGATCACGCAGGCTGGGCTGCAATCCGCCGCGCGCCTCGGATTCGTCGGACTCGTCGTCGACGTCCTGGTCGTCGTCGAGCGGCTCTTCCTCGTCGCTCGAAACCTGGTCCTTGCTCTCCCACTCGGTCGAGCCCGGATTCTTGCTCGAGCCCGACCCCACGCCCTTGCCCGCGGTCGAGCCCGACTGTTGGTCGAGCTTCTTCTTGGCGCTGGCATCGGGCTCGCGCGTCTTCGGCGGCTTGGGCTTCTTCGGCGGGCTCTTGCTCTGCTCGGCGGGCTGCGACGGTTGGGATTGCGACGATTGGAAGCCGCGCGAGTCGCTGGTCGAGCTCGTCGGTGTCGCCTCGGCCGAACGTCCGCCGCCGGTCTTGCCGGTGCTTTCCTTCGCTTCGCGCTCGGGCTCGCGCGAGGCAGCCCGCTCGTCCGACTTCGAGTTCGAGCCTGCTTCGCGCTGTTTCTGCTCGCGTTCGAGCGCCGGCGGCTCGACGCGCAGCTCGTCCCCGGTGCGCGCGTCGCGCTCGCGTTTGGAGCGCTGCACGTCGGGAACTGTGGCCAGCGCCACAGGCGTTTCGACCGCGGCCTCGGAGGCGCGCCTCAACGATGGCACGAACGCGATCACCGCGCACAGAGCGAGTGCCAGGAGCGGTGCGAGCCACGAGGAGCGCGCTGCTTGCTGCGCCGGCGCAGGCGTGAGCTCGTGCGTGCGCGCACGGGCGAGGAACGGCAACGCGTCGTCGATGGCCGCAGCCATGAACGTCGAACGCTCGGCCGCTCCGAGGAATTCGTGCGCGGCCTGCAAGCGCCCCTCGGCGCCGAGCTCGTGGTCCAACCGCGCCAGCCCATCGCGCGCATCGATCGCTGTCCGACCCGCGAGCACGCGAGCGAGCAACGTCGCGACCAGCGGCACGCCCAGCGCGACGCCCGCGATCACCGCGCTCAGCACCCAGCCACCGTCCGTTTCGCGATCGAAGAGGCGCTGGACGATGGCCACCGCAGGCACGCCGAGCATGAACCAGCCCAACGAGGCCCAACGCTCGGAAGCGCGCGATCGCGCACGCCGAGCTCGCAGCTCGCGCGCGACGCCCCGGCCGAGGTGCTCGAGGTCGCGCAGCGGTTGTGAGCTCTCCCAGGTGCTCACCGCCACTCCTCCGGCAACACGGCGTCGACGACCGCGCTCTGCACGACCTCGCCGGTGTCGCGGCGGCGCAGGAGCGCGACCACACTCGCTTGGCGCGGATCGATGCGCACCGCGACACGCGATACGTGGCCTTCGCCCGCGGCCTCGCGCTCGTCCAAGAAGCGCGTGTTTTCCTCGACGATTTCGGCAAAAGAGCGATCGAAGTCGACCTGCATCGTCTCCAGCTTCGGCAGATAGTCGAGGCCCTCGAGCTCGTCCGTCAACGCCGCGCGCGCGACGTTGCGGTGGATCACGACCTTGCTCTTGCCCGGGAACAGAACGCCGCGCTCGACGAGCAGCACCTGGGCGATCAGATCGTCTTCCGGCCCGCGGAACACCACGCTCCCGTGGACGTGCTCGCGATCGGCGTGGGCCTCGATCTCGATCTCGTGCTCGGTCGGGATCTCGAGGCGCTGCAGCACAGCGGCGCGGCAGGCGTCGTAGACCTCCTGCTTGAAGCGCGAGCGCGCGCCGGGGGGCAACTCCGCGACGCCGTCGGCCAGGTGCACGATCTGAGCGCCGCCGTAGGTGCGGCTCATGTACAGCGACAGCGGGTTGACCAGCGGGTCGAGCTCGGGCTCGGGCACTGCATAGGTGATCTGCGTGGTGAAGGCGCGACCGAAGTGATCGCGCAGTCCATCGCGCGCCAGCGTGACGCCGATCTCGGGCTCGAAGTGAGCGTTGGTGTAGTACTCGAGCGCCACGACGCGCGTCGTGGCGGCGCCTTCCTCGGGCGAGTACTTGGTCGCTGCGCCGAAGCCCTCGACCTTGCCCTCGATCAGCTTTTCGATCGACTCGACCGAGAAGTCCTCGACGTCCTCGATCTGGGGTTGAACGCGCTCGAGCCCCGCGATCGCCGCGGCGCCGCTGTCCGGCGAAAGCAACGCCTGCAGGTAGCGCGAGAAAGCGCGCGAGTAGCGTCCGTCCTCTTCGTAGCAGCGCGCCAGGTCGAGATTGAGCGGCCCGTCGTCGGGCAGCCCGAAGGCCGCGGACAACAGGTGCTTCCACGCGTCGCGGCGCTGGCCGGCCTCGAGTTGGATCGAGCCCATGGCCGCGTGCAGCTTGTGCACCGCGTCCGGATAGCGGTCCTCGCGACCACTGGACAGCCCGAGATCGCCTGCCGCGAGCGCGTACTGCGGCTCGGCCGCCTGGCGCAGCTTCTGGAGCAACTCGAGCGCGCCCGTAGCCTTCAGGTCGGCCGGTCGCGAACCGTGCACGTGACCCAACGCGCGTTTCATCGACTCCGCGTCGCAGTGCTCGGCCAAGCGCTGATCGAGCAGCAGCGCGGCTGCTTCCGGCACCAGGCGTTGCCCTGGATGCGCGTCGAGCCAACGCTCGGTCGCGTTCGGATCCTCCGCGAGTCGCGCGCGGTAGAACTCGGTCTCCGCCGTGGCGAGGTCGGCGGCGCGGGTCTCGGTCCAACGCGACCAGCGGTTCACGCGGTCGACCTCGACGCGGAAGTGCTCGAGCAGATCGAGACCCGTGCGCCCGAACACTCCGTCGGGATGCGTCTGTCGCGTGTCCTCGGGTCGCAGCGGAACGTAGCGCGCGATGTCGAAACCACCGAGCATGACCGGGGCGAGATCACCCGCTGGCGCGCCGAGCTCCGCGGCGAGCTGGGCGTCGATCCACGTCTCGTAGCGCGACGAGCTCAAGGCCAGCGCCGCGGATCGCCCGCGGCCGAATCCGACAGGAACCCACACGATGTCGTTGAAAATCGTCAGCGGAACGAGCACGGAACCTTCCCCGGCGCTCGGACGCTCGTCGGACGCGGCACGCGGCGCCGAGAGCTCGAGGAACCCGGCGCCGAGGTCGAACACCGCGTGGTAGTTGCAGAGCACGGTCGCGCCCAGCGAGCCGACGACTGGACTCTCGCCGAGTTCCTTGCTGTACCACTTGGTGAAGCGCTCGAGCGCCTTGTCGTCGCCGATGCCGCGCTGCTCGACGACGATGTTGAGATCGGGCAAGTGCACCGTGATCGGGCGCGTCGAACCATCGTCGGCCTCGGCCTCGATGCCCTGGGCCGCGCGGTTGTGCAGCGTCAGGCCGACCGGCGCGGCGTAATCGACGAACAAGTTCGCGGCGATGCGCTTGCCGGCCGAGATCTGACAGGCGACGACCAGTCGGCCATCGACGATGCGCACGGGAATGCGAGCGACGCTGGCTTGCGCCGCGGACCAAGGCGACAGGGCGATCGCGAGCGCACACGCGCGCGACCAAGGCGTTGAGATCTGGAGCAACGTCAAGGTGGGCAGGAGAGCGGATCGAGTGCGCCGGACGCGGCGGCGCGACGGGAGGAGGGCGATCGAGGACGTCGAAGGAGGATCAGATGCCTTGGGTGGGCTTGTCCGAGCCTGCGGGCCGCGCGGAGAGCTTGGCGTCGCGCGGAGTTCCCTGGACCCGACCGAAGCCCCAGTTGTCCGCCTTCATCTCGACCGAGATCTCCGCGTTGGCCGGCACGCTCACGGCGACCGGCTTGAAACCGAAGCCTCAGCAGTTGCCTGGGAAGCGCGTGTACACCAGCACGTCGCCGCTCTGGCGCTCTCGGATGGTGAACTCCGGGCTGGTCCCCAGCGGCATGAAGTTCGAGTACTCCTCGCCCAACGCTCCGTAGTACCAGATGTCCCAGGGCGTGAATCCGAGCTGGTCGCCGTCGCGCTGCACCGCGAACTCCGCGCGCACCGGTCCACCCCACTCGGGGCGCACGATCGCGCCGGAGGCGACCTCGAAGCGACTGCGAGAGCCGCCCTTGATCGTCGCGTGCGCATCGGAGAGCACGATTTGGCCGCTGTGCAGTCGATAGGCCCCCGCGGGGACCCGCAGACCACCTGTGGCTCGAGCAACGCTGAAGGAGTTCCGGCCGTCGTCGCTGACGACGATCGCGGCGTGCAGCTTCGCTTGGCTGCGGAAGGCGCCCCCGAGATCGAGCACGCCGGACTCGCCGAGATGGGGTGAGAGCGTGCAGCTCGTGCCGTCGCTGGCGACCTCGAGCTCGTAGAGCTGGCCCTCGATCGAAACCACTCGCGAGAGGAAACTGGCCGCCACGTCGCGACCGACCACGAGTGCGTCCTCACCGAAGTCGTCGAACCGTCCATTGAGGTTCTGGTCGACGAGTTGGAGCTTGGTCCCGCGGAACTCGCCCGTGCGCACGCTGCCGAAGGTGTAGTGCCAAGGCTGTCCGGCCGTGCGCGTCAGCCGCGCCGAGTACTGCGTGACGCGGCCGTCGGCCGCGGTTTGAGTGAGCGTGACGAAGCCCTCCTCGCCCTCGACCAACGCATCCAAAGTGCCGTCGCCGTCGACGTCGACGCGCAGGCGTTCCCCCTCGCTGTGCGCGATGAAGCGCGGGCCGCCCGCGTGTGCGAAGGCAATCCCGGAGCCGACCGGAATCGAGCGCTCGGCCGGCATGACCACCTGCCACGAACGGACGGGGCGCGACTCGAGCGCGACGGTCTCGCCCGGCGGCATCGGGCTCGAACTGGACACGGCCGGAAACGCGAGGCACGCGGCAAGCAACGAAGGCTGCATCGGAAGCGACTCCAAACGCGACCAGGGGACGGTGATGACGACCGACACGGACGGGCTCGCCCTACGATAGGGACTGGTTCTCGATACCGCGCCCCCGGCTCCGCAAGAAGCGCGTCGGGGGCGTGCGGTCCAAGACGCCGGGTTGGCCCAAGTGTCGACGCCAAATCCGGAGGCCCGGGTCGGACCCGCTGAGACTCACGTCCACGGGAGAATCCTTCGGCTCGCGACATCGGGGCCGGTAGACTCTGTGCGCCTACCTGCACGCTGCCCATGACCACGACGCTCACCGAATCAGTCTTCACCCAACTCCGCCAGGTCTACGACCCCGAGATCCCGGTCAACATCGTGGATCTGGGGCTGATCTATGACGTCCACGTCGACGGCGACAGGTGCACGGTAACGATGACACTGACCTCCCAGTCGTGCCCGGAAGCCAAGACCATCCCGGACGTCGTGATGCGGCGCTGCAATACGGTCCAGGGAGTCAAGACGACCGAGGTCAAGGTGGTTTGGGAGCCGCAGTGGACTCCCCAACGCATCTCCGCGGAGGGCCGCAAGCTGCTCGGCATCGACGAAGAGCCCGAGGCCGAGTAGGGCGCGCGATCCGGCCGGGCTCTCGCGGCGAGCGATCCGCTCTCACGCCTCCGCCAGAGCGGACGGCGACGAGCGCGCGATCAGGCGCCCCAGCTGCCACATTTCGTGGGCCATCAAGGCCAGGATGTCGTCCATCGACACCAAGCCAACGACCCGCCCATCCCCTCCGACGACCGGCAGCCGGCGTACAGCCTTCGCGCGCATCAGCGCCAATGCGTCATCGATCGAGGCCGTGTCGCTGAGAGTGACCAGACCGCGAGTCATCACGTCCTCGACACTGGTGGTCGCGGGAACACGTCCCTCGCTGACGACCCGCAGCGCCAGGTCGCGGTCGGTCAGGATGCCGATCGGGCGGCGTTGGGCGTCGAGCACCAGGAGCGTGCCCACGCTGCGCGAAGACATGCGCTGGGCGGCGGTGCGCACAGATTCCGAGGCCATGGCACTGTCGACATCTCGCTGACAGATCCGGGCGATCGTCATGGCAGTCACCTCCAGGGTGAAGCATGGGCGCGCGAGGCTCGCGCTCCATACGGCCGCAATCGCACGTCGACCGCGGGTACGCCGTACGGACGCGCTCCGCAGCTTGCGCGTGTGGCGCACACTCGCGAGCTAGAGCGCGCGCCTGCGGTCAGTTGCTCGCGCCGATCAGCGAATCGCGCAGCACGGCGAGCAACGTGTCTTCGCCGAAGGGCTTCTCGAGCGTCCGCGCGGAGGCGTCGATCCGACCCTGGGCGAGCAACACGTCCCGCGGGTAGGCCGACATGAACACCACGCGCGTGGCGGGGTTGGCCAGCACGACCTCTTGGGCCAGGTCCGTCCCACTGGCCCCCGGCAGGATCATGTCGGAGAGCAGCACATCGGGATAGCCCACATCCCGCAGCACCGCCCGTGCTTCCACGGCGTCGCCGGCGCACAGCACTTCGAACCCCTCGCGTTGCAGCGTGTGGCGCAAGGTGATGCGGATCAGGCGCTCGTCTTCGACGACCAGGATGCGGGGCTTGCGGTCGGGTGCCACGGCCGGCGCAGGTGGCGGTTGGTAGGCAGGGAGCAGCAGGCGAAAGGTGGTGCCCGCGCCAAGTTGGCTATCGACCTCGATACGCCCGCCGAGCGACGCCAGGACCCCGTACACGATGTACAGGCCCAGGCCGGTTCCCTCGGGCTTGGTGGTGAAGAATGGCTCGAAGATGCGGGCCCGAGTGGCCTCGTCCATTCCGCAACCCGTGTCGCGGACCGAAATCTCGACGTAGCTGCCGGGCTTCATCCGCGCCAACAAGTGCGGGGAGGCCTCTCCGAGCTCCAGCGCGCAGGCGGCAATCGACACCTCGCCCCCCGACGGCAGTGCGTCGCGCGCGTTGAGAGTGAGGTTGACCAGGATCTGCTCCAGCTGCTCGGGGTCGGCGATGACCCGCGCTTCGGGAGCCCCGAGGATGACGCTCAGACGCACATCCTCCGGAAGCAGGTCGCGCAGCACTCCGCGCGCACCTTCGATGGCATCGACGACGCGCATCGGGCGCAACTGAGGCTGCCTGGGGCGCCCGAAGTCGACCAGCTTGCGCGTCAACTCGGCGCCGCGGTCCGCGGCGGCGGCGATCTCCGCCAGGTACGGCAGCGCCGGGTGCTCGTCGTCGAGTTGCCGGGCCGCCAAACGGCTGGCGCCCAAAATGCCCATCAAGAGGTTGTTGAAGTGGTGCGAAATTCCCGCCGCCAGCGTGGACACGGTCTCCATCTTCTGTGCGCGGCGAATCTGCTCCTCGAACGGAGCCAGCGCCGTGGTGGTCGCGATACCCGGGCACGAGGCCATGCGCGCGCGCAGGACCTCCAGCGGATCCCCCTCGCCGCAACAGCGCGAAGATGCGGCATCGAGATGGCTCAAATAGTCACACGACATGGCGACAGTGCTTCGCGCGCCATGGTCGGCGGCTCGAGCGCAGGCCGGTATGGCGCGCAGGGAGCAGGTCGAACCGTACTACTGCGTATTTCTCCGCTACGCCGGGGGCATTTTCGCGCCCACTT
Organism: Planctomycetota bacterium; assembly: GCA_020853575.1. Taxonomy (GTDB): domain Bacteria; phylum Planctomycetota; class UBA1135; order UBA1135; genus F1-120-MAGs118. The sequence continues at coordinate 191,161 of JADYYP010000053.1, read as the reverse complement.
GCTCCGCGAGCCGGGTTCGGCGGTGCCGAGAGCGCGAACTATTGCACGACGTTCATGCCACCGAGGGCCTGGGGCGGCGGCGCGTTGGGGTTCTTCTTGAGCTCTTCCTTCCACGCCAGCATGCGCGCCTTGGCCGCCGCAGTCTCCGCGTCCGCGATCTTCCCCGCGCGCTGCAAGAAGATCGACAGGCTGGTGAAGGCAAAGGAATCCTGAGGCGTGAGCTCGATCACGCGCTGGAGCGTGGCGATCGCCTGCTCATGCTGACCGAGCTTGGACTGCGCCGTCGCCAGCGCGTGGATCACCTCGGCCCAATCTGGCTGCTCGACCAACGCGAGTCGGTACTCCGCGATCGCGTCCTCGAACTTGTTCTGCCCGAAGAGCTTCAGGCCGGCGAGGTAGTGGGTCTTGGCGTCCGCCATGGTGCAGCCGAGTCTAGCAGCGCCACCGCGGCTCGTGGTCTGCGCAAGAATGCGGGGAGCGCGCCCGACGGGCCACGCTCCCCGCAGTTCGCTGCTCCGCAGCTACGGCAGCTACATCCCGGCCTTGATGCCGAGCTTGCCGAAGCCCTTGTCGTCGAAGTTCTTGCGGAACATGTCGCGCAGCTTGGTGGCGGCGGCGTCGTAGGCCGCCTTGTCCGTCCAGGTGTTGCGCGGGTTGAGGATCTCCGCCGGCACGCCCGGGCAGCTCTTGGGCATCTTGAGGTTGAAGGTCGGGTGCAGCTCGCACTCGACCTTGTCCAGCGCCCCGGACAGCGCGGCGTTGAGCAGCGCGCGGGTGTGCTTGATCGAGATGCGCTTGCCGACGCCGAAGGCGCCACCGCTCCAGCCGGTGTTGAGCAGGATGCAGCGCGCCTTGTGCTTCTGCATCTTCTCGCCGAGCAGCTTGGCGTAGACCGAAGGCTTGTGGGCCATGAACGGCGCGCCGAAGCAGGCCGAGAACGCCGCCTTGGGCTCGGTGACACCGACCTCGGTCCCCGCCAACTTGGCGGTGAAGCCCGACACGAAGTGGTACATGACCTGCTCGGCGTCGAGGATCGCGACCGGCGGCAACACCCCGAAGGCGTCGGCTGTGAGCAGCACGATCGTCTCCGGGTGCGGCCCCTGGGCCTTGGGCATCACGTTGGGGTTGGCGGTCAGCGGGTAGCTGAAGCGCGTGTTCTCCGTGATCGACTTGTCGGTCAAGTCGAGCTCCTGGGGATCGCACTCGGCCATCGTCTTGCCCGGCAGCGGCGGCACGTTCTCGATGATCGTCCCCGGCTTGGAGAGCGCGGCCGCGATCACGGGCTCGGCCTCCTTGGAGAGGTCGATCAGCTTGGCGTAGCAGCCGTCCTCGAGGTTGCACAAGCCGCTGTCGCTCCAGATCGTCTCGTCGTCGCCGATCAGCCGCCGGTCGGGATCCGCCGAGAGCGTCGTCTTGCCCGTGCCCGAAAGTCCGAACAGGACGGCTCCGTCGCCGCGCGGGCCGACGTTGGCCGAGCAGTGCATCGACAGCCGTCCCTGCTTCGGCAGGAGGTAGTTGCCGACGGTGAAGATGGTCTTCTTCACGACGCCGCAGTAATCCATGCGGCCGGCGACGAGGCAGATCTTGTTCTTGATGTCGATGATCACCGCGCATTCTGCGCGGCAGCCGTCACGCTCCGGAACGCACACGAAGGACGGCACGTTGAGCATCGTCCAGCGGCGCGCGGCGATGTCCTTCACGGCCGCGAGATCCTTGGGGAACATGTTGTGGGCGAACATCGCGTGGGTCGCGTACTCGCCGACGAAGCGGTAGGGCACGGCAAACTCGGGGTCCGCACCCATGAAGACGTCCTTGACGTACAGGCTCGCCTTCTTCTCGTTGAGGTGCGCGACCACGCGTTGGAGCAGGCCCTCGTACTTGGCCGGGTCGTAGCGCTGGACGTCGTCCTTCCACCAGATCTCGTCGGCGAGCTCCGGCCAACACACTGCATAGGTGTCCTTGACACGCCGACCCGTGCAATCGGGGTCGGTGTAGTACACCAGCGGACCCTTCAGGCCGAGCTTGGTGGCGAACGCCTTCTGGGCGTTGCTCGGCCCGTCCTTCTTCACACGCCCGCGATCGTTGGCAATCGCTTCGTGGAAGAGCTCGTCCTTGGACAGGTTGTATTTGTAGGAGACGCTCTTCAGTCCGAAGAGCTTCTCGAGCTCGGCCTTGTAGTCGGCCTGCGGAGCCTGGGTCGTGGTCGTCATGGCGTACTTGGAAAAGGGGCTGTGCCGGACCGGTGGATTCCGATCTGCGGTTGGTTCGTGAAGCGCAACAGGGTAGCGCGCCGGCGCCGTCCAGCCAGCCCCCCTTCCAGCGTCGGCCCCGGCCAAGCGACGGCGCGCGTCGCTGGTGAGCTCGACAGCGCGTCGACTCAGCTTTGGAGCGGGATTCTCGCGGTCTTGAAAAGAGCTTCAGGGAGTGCGCCGAGCATGCCGAAGCGGCGGTTGTCCACGGGAGCGCTGCACCGGCGTCGCACCGCGTTCGCGCACCGCGCGATCGGTTCGAGCCCTGCGCCCCGGACTCCAGCCCGCCGCCGACCTGTCATGGATTCGAAGCTCGAGAGCCAGCACCTCTGCCCGCGTTGCTACCAGCCGCTCCAAGTCACGGAGGTCGGCGAAGACCCGTCGCGCGCGGCGCTGATGGCCTGCCCGGAACCCTATTGCGATTACGTTCTCGTGCTGACCGAGCGCGAGAGCTTCTCGGCGCGCAAGTGGAGCTGGCCGGATCTGTTCCGCTTCACACGCGCCGCCAGCTGAGCAAGCTCGAGCTCGATGTAGGCAGCGTCCTGCGATCGGGGAGCCGCAGGCCTGGCACTTCCGAGCGCGAACCTCGGAACGCCGCCTGTCCGCTCGTACTATTTCGAACGCCGCGCGTGTCGTGCCTTGTACCAGGCCACGGTTTGCTCGAGTCCCGCTCGCCAGTCGACCACCGGCTCATAGCCAAGCCACGCTTGCGCACGCTCCAGTGAGGCGAGCGAATCGCGCACGTCGCCTGCCCGCGCCGGCTGATAGATGGGTGCGAGGTCGCAGCCGAGCAAGCGCGCCATCTCGCGGTAGAGCTGGTTGATCGAGATCGAACGACCGCCGCCAACGTTGACCACGGCCCCAGCTGGTACGTCCCGATCCATGGCGAGCAGGTTGGCGCGCACCACGTTGTCGACGAACGTGAAGTCGCGTGTTTGCTCGCCGTCTCCGAAGATCTGGACGCGACGTCCTTCGAGGAGCGCCTTGGCGAAGATCGCGATGACGCCTGTGTAGGGACTGTCGTCCAACTGGCGCGGACCGAAGATGTTGAAGTAACGCAGCGACACGGTGCGCATGCCGTGGATGTGGCCATAGACCGCGAGCAGATGCTCCGCTGCGACCTTGCCCGCTGCGTACGGGGAAAGCGGCGCGGGTGCCATGGACTCGACCTTGGGCAAGACCTCGGTCTCACCGTAGGCCGCTGAGGAGGCCGCAAACACCAGTCGACGGACGCCGTGTGCGCGGCATGCCTCGAGCAGCCGAAGCGTCGCTAGCGCATTGGTTTCGTAGGAGCGAAGGGGTTGGGCCACGCTCTGGGGCACGGAAACCTGGGCTGCCTCGTGGAACACGCCATCCACCCCCGCGCAGGCCGCGTGCAGGGCTTCTGGGTCCGCGAGCTCGCCGATCCACAGCTCGACCGGACGACCGCTGCCCCGGTCCCCGACCGGGAGGTGGGCCAAGTTCTCGCGCCTGCCGGTGGAGAGGTCGTCGAAGACCCGAACGCGGTCGCCGCGCTCGAACAAGCCTGTGCTGATATGCGACCCGATGAAGCCCGCGCCGCCGGTGACGAGATAGAGGGCCATGCTCGGGGGCGAATGCTACCCCACCGGATCACGGGTGCGAGCGGCGTCGCGTGGCGGGCCAGGCCAGGCGGGCGAGGTCAACCCAGGCGAGCTCAACCCAGGCCAGCTCAGCCCAGCCGAGCTCAGCTGGTGATGCGTCGCCCAGGTCCCCAAAACACAAGCCCGCCGACCTTGAGGGTCGACGGGCTTGCGGCATCGAGAAGAGTTAGGATCCCCAGCGCAGCTTTTTGGCTGCGGCTCAAGCAGCCGCGCCAGGTGCTCGACCGAACCAATATTCTCCGAGGTTTTTTGGGGCCGCCTGCCCACTGCCTGCCCACTGCCTGCCATGAGCGGGCCGGAAATGACCTCGGACCCGTCCTTCAGAGGATCGGGTCCGAGTCAGGAGTGGAAGAAGAAGCTCTCTCAGGTCAGTCCGTCAGTCGTTCGCGTATCCAGGAGTGTCGTTTCGGCTTTTCCCGTCGTCTCGGTCCGGCCCTCGCGGGCGTTCGTCGGCGACACATCCACTGGCCGATTCGAGCTCGAAACCGAACCCGGTTTCGGGACACGCTCGGGTTCGACGCCGCCCCGCCGGGTCATTCGTACCGCAGTGAAGTGATCGGGTCGAGCCGCGCGGCGCGCCGAGCGGGGTAGATGCCACTGAGCACAGCCACACCGGCGGAGATGACGAGCGAGATGGCGAAGTAATGCGGCTCGACGATCGCGGTCCAGCCGGTGAAGGCGACAAGAATGCGGAGCACTGCGAACCCGAACGCACAACCGAAGATGCCGCCGATCAACCCGATCGCCGCGGTCTCGGTCAGGAACTGCACGGTGATGTCCGAGCGCGTCGCGCCCAAGGCTCGGCGCACACCGATCTCCCGAGTGCGTTCGGTGATCGTGGCCAACATGATGTTGGCGATCCCGATTCCGCCGACGACCAACGAGATGGCCGCGATCAGCACCATGACGACGTTGAACACCGCTTGTGTCTTCTCGCTCTGCTCGAGGAGCTCGAGCGGGATCACGATCTCGTAGTCCTTGCGCGGATGTGCCCGTGCCAGAGCAGCGGAGAGGATGCGTGCGGTGGTGTACACCAAGTCGGGTGAAGCGGCCATCACGATCAGCTGGTCGAGCTCCACCACAGAGCGCTCCTCGCTGCCGGCGCGTTGGACGAAGGTCGCTATCCCGAACGTGCGCATGCTGGTCGAGTACGGCACGTACACCTCGTGCGCGCGGTCGTCGAGTGCCAGCGCCTTGCGAGTGTGCGACTCGAACTGCTCGTCCTCGAGCACCCCGATGACCTCGAATGAGTAGCCGCCGATGCGCAGTGTCAACCCGAGCGGATCGCGGAGCACACCCAGCTCGCGCACCAGACTCTTGCGAACGACGCACACCTTGGCATCCGACTGCGCGTCGAGCTCCGTGAATGCGCGGCCGCGGCCGACTCGCAACCGGAACATTTCGAGGTGCTCCGGCGTGACGCCCAGGACTGATGCGTCGACGCGGCTCGAACCGAACCACACCGGCTTGCGCACCAAATTGACCGGGAACACGCGCTCGATGGTCGGACAGACCTCGCGCAGCATCGCCTCGTCGTCGAAGGTCAGCCCGTAGCGGTCGATCCAGTTCTCCTCCATGCCCTGGGACTTCTTCTCCTGGGGCGGCTTGACGGAGTTGACGATGATGTTCTGGATGCCCAGCTGACCAATCCGCTCCAGGATCGCGTGGCGGGCTCCGGCTCCGACGGAGAGCATGGCGATCACCGAGCCGACGCCGAAGATCATGCCGAGCATGGTCAGAAGCGAGCGCAGCATGTTGCGCCGCAAGTTCGACAGCCCGAGCACGAACACCTCGGGCAGGGCCGAAATCTGCATCACGCACCTCCCGCGGCAGCGACCGTGGTCTTCGCGTGATCGCGGAGAATGCTCCCGTCGCGCATCTCGATCACGCGCGGCAGGGCGGCGGCGATCTCGGGATTGTGTGTCACGAGCACGATCGTGCGGCCCTGACCGTGCAGCAGGTGGAACAGCTTCATCACCTCGGCTCCATTGTGCGAATCGAGGTTGCCCGTCGGTTCGTCGGCCAACAGCAGCACCGGCTCGTTGACCAACGCCCGCGCAACGGCGACACGCTGGCACTCGCCACCGGAGAGTTGCGTCGGATGGTGATGCAAGCGGTGCGAGAGCCCGACCGCCTCGAGCAGCGCCTCGACGCGACGCCGGCGCTCCCGCCGCGGAACTCGCGCGTAGAACAGCGGCACCTCGACGTTCTCGACGACCGTGAGCTGTGCGATGAGGTTGAAGGACTGGAACACGAAGCCGATCCTCCGGTTGCGGACGCGGCTGAGCGCCGCATCGCTCAGGCGCGAAACGTCCTCGCCCTCGAGTCGATAGGTTCCGCGCGTCGGACGATCGAGACAACCGAGGATGTTCATCAACGTCGTCTTGCCCGACCCCGAGGCGCCGACGACTGCGGCGAAGTCGCCGCGCGGAATCTGGAGATCGACGCCCTTGAGCACGCACACTGGCGTTTCCGCCGTGCCGTACTGCTTCTCGACCCCTTCGATCGCGACAACCGAATCGCTCACGTTGGACCTCAGGGCGCTTGGGGCGCGGGCATCCCGGCTCCGTCCGGTGCGTCAGGCTCCTTGCGGCCTGCCTCGCTGGCATCTCCTTCACGCGGGTCGTAGAGCAAGACCTGCTCTGACTCGGCGAGCCCGCTGCCGACCACCACGTAGTGGGCGTTGTTCTTGCCGATCGTGACCACGCGGCGCTCGTATGTCTGCCCCGAGGGCACGAAGCACACGCTCTGACCGCTCTCGGTCACCACGGCGTGGATCGGCACGTACAGGACATCCGTGAGCTTCTCGACCTGGATCTCCACCTTGGCCGAGATCCCGGCGCGCAGCTCGATGTCGATCGGATCCATCGTGATCTCGCAACCGAACTTCTTGTTGTTCTCGTCAGCCCAGTTGGAGTCGGCGACCGAATTGATGCGCGTGACCTTGCCTCCGAAGGAACGGTCGCGCGCCGACTCGAGCGTGACCACGACGCGCTGATCGAGCTTGACCATGTCGATGTCGGCCTCGTGCACTTGCACGAGCACCTGCATCTCACGCAGGTCGGGCAGGGTGAACAGTGTGTTCCCCCGATAGAAGCGATTACCGACCTTGACCTCGTCGCGCTCCCAGGGACGCCGTGGATCTCCATAGTGGATCACACCGGCGTTGGGTGCCCGGATGGTCATCTTGTCCAGCTCCTTCTTGAGCTTGTCCAGCCGTTGCTCGGTCTGCTTGAGCTGGCTCTCCGAGCGACTGACGCGCGTCTCGCGCTCGCGCACGTTGATCTCGCCCTTTTCCGTCGCATTCATCAATTGGCGCTCTTGGTCGCGCACGTTGACTTCGAGTTGCTCGCGCTCCATGGGCTCGGAGTAGATCGTGTACAGCTCGAGCTCGCGTTTGACGCTCTCGAGGTTGATCTCCGACTCCTTGAGGCGGATGCGCTCTTGCTCCGCTTGGATCTTGGTCATGAAGCCCTCTTTCTCGAGCTCCGGGACCTGCGTGTAGCGCTCCTTGGCGCGCGCATACTCCGATTCGGCCTTCTCCACCGAGAGATTCAGCTTGCGCAGCTCGTTGGGTGAGTCGCCCTTGTCGTGCCGCTCGAGCTTGAGCCTGGTCACCTTCAAGTTGAACTCCGCCGACTGCACCGCGGCCTCGCTGTCGCGGCGCTGGATCTCGAGGTCCGCCTTGGCCGATGCCAGCTCGTTCTGAGACTGCAAGAGCTGCTTCTCGATGTCGTCGATCTGGTTTTCGAGCTCGGTGCGATCGAACTCGGCCAGCACTTCGTCTTTCGCGACGGACTTGCCTTCCTCGATCAGCCAGGTGATGGTCGCCTCGCGTTGGAACTCGGGCCGGATCTCGACCGAGTTCTTGGCTTTCAGGTAGCCGTTCTCGGTGACGGAGATCTCGAGCTCGCCCTTTCGCGTGCTGAACAAGGCCTCGGGCGCGATGCTCGCCGCACGTGCAGAGTTGAGCCGGCCTCCCGCGAGGTACCAGCCAGCCGTCGCGAGCGATCCGACGACGACGATGGTCCAGATCAGTTTCATTCGTCCCACATCCCGTGTTCGTCGATGAACAGAAGACCAAGATCGCGAATCAACCCCAGACGCGCGATTTCGTAGTCGACCTGCTCGCGAATCAGCGCGTTGCGCGCCTCGAGCAGTGCTTGTTGGGCCTCGACGACATCGCGGTTGGAGAAATCACCTTGCTCGAAGCGCAACTGAGCGATCTTGACGTTGCGCTCTTGGTCGAAAATCAACTGGCGTTGGATGTCGAGCGACTGGGTGCGACGCTCGAGCTCACGAAAGGCGCTGCGAATGTCGACGGCGAGATTCTGCAAGAACTCCTCGTGGGAGCGCAGCGCTTGGCCGTGGGCGATCTGCGCGCGCCGAAGGGACTCGCGCTCGGAGGTCCGGTCGATCGGCAAGCCGACGTCGAATCCGATGGACCAATCGGGAACGTCGACGCGGCGCCCGTCGACATCGGGGTCGGCGCTCCCGTCCACGCCGTAGGAAGCGCTCAAACCGATGTCGGGCATGGCGGAGTTGGCGGCGATGCGCAGGCTGCGCTCCGAATCCTCCAAGCGTTGACGGCGGGTCAAGACGTCGAGTCGATTGTGGAGCGCGACCTCCACCGCGGAATCCGCGTCGTAGGGAAGCTCGGCGAATCGCGGCGCCTCGTCCTCGACATCGACCGAAACCGTGTCCGGGAGTCCCAGGAAGATGCGAAACGAATCGAGTGCGCGGCGCAGGTCCTCTTCCGCCGAGATCAGGTCATTTTGTGACGTGAGCTCGCTGCGCCGGGCGCGCAGGACTTCCAGCTCGGTCGTGTCGCCCAGCGCGAACATGGCCTCGGCCTGCCGGCGGAAGAAGATCACGTCCTCGAGATTGCGGCGCTGGTTCTCGAGACCGCGGCGCTGTTGCACGAGCCCGTAGAAGCGCCTCGCGACGTCGATCGAGAAGTTCTCGCGGAAGAGCTCGAACTCGCGAATGCTGTAGAGCAGTCCGCGTTCGGCTTGCACCAGCGACTCCATCGCGGTTTCGTGGCCGAATCCGCGCAGCAGCGGCTGCCGCAAGGCGATCGACGCTCCCGCGGTCGTGCCCTCGAGCTGTACGGCGTGTTCCTGTGTGGCGGCGGCGCTGGCGTTGGCGGAGAGCGATCCACCCCAAGGCAAGCGCTGCGAAACGCCGACGCCCAGGCTGGTCGAGCTGGAGTCCAGCTGTTCGCCGCCGGAGAACACCGAGTTCAGCGTCGCGGTCAGCAAAGGGCCGAAGCCGTGGCGCGTCGAGTACAGCGAGAGCGCCTGCTGGTAGAGACCCTCGCGTTCGCCGGTGTACTGTCGATTGCCGTGCACCGCGCACTCGAGCGCGTTCCGCAAGGTCAGGCGTCGCAACTCTCGAGGTTCGGCCGCCGCGGGCCCCGTGGACGACGGCTCCGTGGCGTCGCGCGCCGGCTCCGGCATCCGGATCTCGGCGCGCCGATCGGCGTTCAGGCGTTCGGCGCGACCGCCCAGGATTTCCTCGACGATCGCGTCGGATTCGCGCTCGAAGCGCGCGGGGCTGGAGCAGGCACACAGCGCGAGCGACGCCGTGAGCACCACGGACCAACGACGAAGTTCGGACGGCATCTGCGTGGGAAGCTACCGGAGGCGATGGGCCAGGGGGGCGTTCGGAAGGGGCAACTCGGCGACGTCGGACCGGTGTCAGTGTCGTCGAGAACCGGCGATGATGGCGCGCTGCGGGCGCCAAGCTTGGGCAAGTGACATAGATCGTACGCGGGGGGCCAGGCTGGACGCGCGAGCGCTCGGGCGTCGATCGAGATTCTCGAGAATCTCTGGCGCGTGCCAGCGGAGCTTCGGTGCTGCAGACGCGCCGCGATCCTGGAACGCGCCGCGCGCCTCGCCGTTCATCCGCGTGGCGTGCATGCACGCGCCGAGCTCCGCGCGAGCCCGTGGGATGCCCGCGAGGCTCAACGTCGGACTGCAACACGCGAAAGGGGTCGCGAGGATTGCCACAGCACGTCGCCGCCGTCGACTCGCGCCGCGCTCAGGCCGAGCTCCAGCTCGCGTTCCGAGCTCGACGAACGCACTTCGGCGAGCAGCACGAAATCGAGGTCGGACGGCTCCCGACGTTCGTCTGGCGCGAGCGACCGGGTCGGCGCGACGTCGCTGGACGCGATTCTGAACCTCGAGGAGCGCAGCAGGGCCTTCGCGAGCATTTGGCGGACCTCGTCGAGCTCCACCGCGTGCGCGGCGGCGCCGCCGAACACCCGCATCCCGACCAACCAGCGTTCGTCGCCTCCCCTGCGCGGGATCTGCGCAAGCCTGGGCGTGCTCGACAGCTCGCGTACCAACTCGTCGGCAGCGCACTGTAGCTCGCGTACGTCGAGCTCGAGACGCGCACCCCGGTCACCTTCGCCGTCCGAGCTCGCGAAACGGCAGGCGCCGCCCGGACTCGCGGCGAGCACCAGCAGGGCTCCCAGCGAGGCCGCGCGGAGCGCACCCAGACCCGTCGAGTCACACTGCGTCACGACCCCTGGGCTCCACCCACGGCGGCGCTGCGCAGTTGCCAACTGGCGGCCTCGGGAGTCGGAGCTTGCAGTTCGAGCGTCCGCACTTGGCCGCCCTCGAGCTCGTCTGAACTCCACGACTGGGGCCCGTACTCGATCTTGGCGCCGGCGCGGTCGAACCAGTCGACCGTCCAGCGGAACGCCAACTCGTCCGGCGTGCGATTGACCAGGTCGAAGCGCACGACCAGACGCCCATCCTTGCGCGAACTCTGCACGCTGCGGAGCTCGAGCGCCGCCGCCACGCGCTCGTCTGCGCTCTGCGTCGCAACCGACCGAACGGCACCGCCGTCGGACACGCTGGTGCACGACATCATCAACACGAGCAACGAAGAACAGTGTGAGGTGCGCAGCATGCGTCGCGTCCTTCCATTCGGCGCTGCGAACACTGCGTTCGCGCCGCCAGGTCCAAGCGCGCTCCGAGTCGCGCGCGAGGGCGGACTGCGGGGCGGCGGCGCCGGCCCGAATCCACCGCCGACGATCATGCGCGTTCTCCGCGCTCGGTACGAGAGGCTGCCGCTGGTGCACGTGGCGCGTCGCAGCGGCGGGCTCCGCTCGGCGCCCGAAAAGGGCACCGCTCCAGGCCGCGCGGACGAGGCAGACGTCCGACACGGCCCGGAGCGGGCGGCGCGGCAAGGCAACTGGAATGCCGCGCGGGGCAGCCGCTCCGTGGCGCAGTCAGCGCGGCTCCCGTGCCCCTCGGCGGAGACCGCTGTCCTCTATAAACTGCAACATTCCGCGGACCGCTCTCGGCCGTCCCAGCCCTCCGCAGCCCCGCCCGACGCCCCCGATCCATGCAGAACAGCCGTTCCGTCGAGGCCAACGCGGGCAAGTCGTCGCCGAACACGCCCATGATGGCGCAGTTCAACCGCGCCAAGCGCGAGCAGCCCGACGCGCTCCTGTTCTTTCGCATGGGCGACTTCTACGAGCTGTTCGGCGAGGACGCGGTCGTCGCGTCGAGAGAGCTCGGGATCACGCTGACCTCGCGCGACAGGGGCGACGATCCGCTGCCGATGGCCGGCGTACCGATCAAGGCCTACGAGGCCTACCTGATGCGCCTGGTGCGCAAGGGATACAAGGTCGCGATCTGCGAGCAGATGCAGGATCCGCGGACCACCAAGGGCATCGTCGAGCGCGCCATCGTGCGCGTCGTGACCGCGGGCACGATCACCGAGGAGGACGCGCTGGACGCGCGCGCCAACAACTTCCTCGCGTCGGTGTTCGTCGCCGGGACGAAGGCCGGACTGGCGTGGGTCGACGTGTCGACCGGCCGCTTCCAAGTCAGCGAAGTCGCCCAACGCGAGCTCGAGAGCGAGCTCGGCCGCATCGGCCCGGCGGAAGTCCTGTGCTCGACGACGCTGGGCGAGCGCTTTCCCGAGGTCGACCGCGCGCTGCGCAATCTCGCGGGCGTGTGTCGCAGCGAGCGCGAGGACTGGCGCTTCGATCGTGCCACGGCGGTGCGCGCTTTGTCGCGGCACTTCAAGGTCGCGACGGTCGAGGGCTATGGCCTGGAAGACGGCTCGCTCGCGGTTCCGGCAGCGGGCGCACTGATCGAATACCTCGAGGAGACGCAGCGTTCGGCATGTGAGCACGTGCGCGGCATCGAGCGCGTCGAGACCAGCGAGTTCCTGGTCCTCGACCGCGCCACGCGAGCGTGCCTGGAGTTGGTGGCGACGCAGCGTGAGGGACGCCGCGAGGGAACGCTGCTCGAGACGCTCGACGCGACGCTGACGCCGATGGGCGGCCGGCTGCTGCGCGAGTGGCTGCTCGCGCCGCTGCGCAAGGTCGACGCGATCGTCGATCGCCAGCGCGGGGTCGGCGAGCTCGTCGAAGGGCCCTTCCTGCGCGAGGACGTGCGCGAGCTGTTGCGCGGGGTGCTCGATGTCGAGCGCCTGGTCGCGAAGGTCTCGACCGGACGAGCCAACGCGCGCGACCTGGTCGGACTGGCCAACTCGCTCGCCGTCGTGCCGCGTTTGAGGGCCAAGCTCGAGCACGTCTACTCCTCGATCCTCGGACGGCTCTTGGAACGCCTCGACCCGCTGGACGACGTGACGCGCCGTATCCACGCCACGCTGGTCGACGCTCCGCCGCTTTCCCTCCGCGAGGGCGGGATGGTACGCCCAGGGTTCTCGGCCGAGCTCGACGAGCTGCTGCAGATCGCCGGTGACGGCAAGTCGTGGATGGCGCGCTTCCAAGCGGATGAAATCGCGCGCACCGGCATGAGCGGACTGAAGGTCGGCTTCAATTCCGTGTTCGGTTACTTCCTCGAGGTGCCACGGGGACAGATCGAACGCGTGCCGGAGAGCTACATCCGCAAACAGACGGTCAAGAACGCGGAGCGCTACATCACTCCCGAGCTGAAGGAGTTCGAGGGCAAGGTGCTCAAGGCCGAAGAGCGCTCGCGTGACCTCGAGTACGAGATCTTCAGCGCCTTGCGTGAGGAGGTCGGGCGACACCTCGGGCGTATCCTCGACACCGCGGCTGCCCTGGCGACACTCGACGTGCTCGCGGCACTCGCCCAGCGCGCGGCGGAGAACCGCTACGTCGCGCCCACGCTCGACAACGGCGATCTGCTCTCGATCGAGGACGGCCGCCACCCGGTGATCGAGCGCATGCCCGGCGCGGAGGCCTTCGTTCCCAACGACAGCGTGCTCGACAGGGAAGCGCGACGTGTGACGATCCTCACCGGACCCAACATGGCCGGAAAGTCGACCTACATCCGCCAAACCGCGCTGATCGTGTTGCTGGCGCAGATCGGCTCGTTCGTGCCGGCGCGCAAGGCCAAGATCGGGGTCGCGGATCGCATCTTCACGCGCGTCGGAGCCGCGGACGACATCAGTCGCAACGCCTCGACGTTCATGGTCGAGATGATCGAGGTCGCCAACATCCTCAACAACGCCTCGGCGCGCTCGCTGGTCGTGTTCGACGAGGTGGGACGCGGAACGAGCACCTTCGACGGCCTCGCTTTGGCATGGGCGATCGTCGAGCACGTCCACGAGCGCATCGGGTGCCGCACTTTGTTCGCGACGCACTACCACCAGCTGACCGAGCTCGCCGCGCGCTTGCCGGGCGTGTGCAACAAGAACGTCGCGGTCCGCGAGTACCAAGACGAGATCGTGTTCCTGCACAAGATCGTCGAGGGCGGAACCGACCGCTCCTACGGCATCCACGTCGCGCGGCTCGCCGGCGTTCCGAAGGACCTGATCGAGCGCGCCAAGTCGATCTTGCGCGACTTGGAAGCGGACAACGAGGATCTCGTGCCGCGCATCTCGCAGCACGACGGCAGGCCGCGTCAGGCGCAGCAACTCAGCCTGTTCGCGGCGCCGCATTCCAAGATCGAGAGCGCGCTGGCTGCGCTCGATCCGGACAAGCTCTCGCCGATCGAAGCCCTGCTCGAGCTCAAGCGACTGCGCGAGCTGTTGTGAGCGCGCGATGGGCGCTCGCCTGATCTTCAGCTACCGCAGCCCGGGGCGCTACGCGTTCAACGTGCTCGCCGGAGCGCTCGAAGATCTCGAGCAGCCCGGTGTGTTCGAGCTACGGCTCGCACGCACGTCGCGGGAGCTCGCGCACGAGACGCGGAGCAGCGTCGAGCTCGGCCTGACGACCGTGGTGGCCTGGAGCTTCTACTCGCCGAGCTTCGCGGAGTGCGCGGAGGAGTTGCACAACCTGCGCGACCGGGTACCGAACGGCTGGAGCGCTCTGGCGGGAGGCGTGCACGCCACGGCGGAGCCGTTGGCGACGTTGCGCGCTGGTTTCGAGCGTGTCGCGCTCGGCGAGGGCGAGCACAGCGTGCGCGCGCTCGCGCTCGCGCTGAGCGACGGTCGATCGCTCGATGCGGTCCGCGGCCTGGGACGACTCGTGGACGGGGCGCTGGTGAGTTCGGGCCGCGGCGAGCCCGTGGGCGAGCTCGATACGTTCCCGGCGTTCGCATCTCGCCGCCGCCGCTTCGGAGCGATCGAGATCACGCGCGGCTGCATCTACGCCTGCAAGTTCTGCCAGACACCGTTCTTGGCGAAGGCCCGCTTCCGCCACCGCTCGCCCGCGAATGTCGCGCACTGGGCCGGAGAGATCGCCCGCGCCGGACTGCGCGACGTGCGCTTCATCTCCCCGACCTCGCTGTCCTACGGTTCGCGCGACGAGACCCCGAATTTGACCTCGGTCGAAGAGCTGCTGTGCGGTGTGCGCTCCGCCATCGGACGCAACGGGCGTCTGTTCTTCGGCACCTTCCCCAGCGAAGTGCGACCCGAGCACGTGACCCACGAGGCACTCACTCTGCTCAAACGCCACGTCGACAACGACAATCTGGTGATCGGGGGGCAGTCGGGCAGCGAGCGCGTGCTGCGCTCCAGCCATCGTGGTCACGGTGTCGAGGTGATCGAGCGCGCGGTGCGCATCGCGCTCGAGCATGGCTTCCGCCCGAACGTCGACTTCCTCCTGGGTCTGCCAGGCGAGGAGCCCAGCGATGTCGAGGCGACGCTCACGCTGATCGGACGCTTGACCGAGCTCGGAGCCAAGGCGCACGCGCACACGTTCATGCCCTTGCCCGGCACGCCGTTCCGCGCCGCCCCCGCCGGCGGCGTGGCACAGTCCACGCGTGCACGGCTCGAGACGTTGGAGGGCGCGGGCCGGCTGTTCGGGCAATGGCGCCGCCAGGAGCAGATCGCGGCGCGACTCGGACGCGAGCGCGCCAGCTGAAGTTCGATTTTTCCCGGGCTACCCGCAACTCCGCGAGGCGCTCGTCGGTCGTGAAGGGGCCTCGATCTCGAGGCGCGCGCCGCGCCTGTGGCGCGCAGGAGTTCCTCGCAACCAAGACGAGAAGGAGAGATCCCATGCAAGCTGGAGAAGGGCTGAATCGTGGACAAGGAGTCACAGGTTGGACGCCGAACGTGGTGGGTCCGGGCCGAAGCGTGCTCGCACTCGCTGCGGGTGTGTTGCTCGCGAGCGCATCGACGGCATTCGCGCAGGACATCGAGCTCGAACTGCTGCAGCAGCAGCCGCATCTGACCGTGGAGCTCGGCAAGAGCCCGGGCCGCGCGGGCTTCGCGCTGGAGATCGGCGGCGGGCTGCCGCACAGCTTCGCGCTCTTGGAATTGCGCGCAGAAAGTGGCTCGAAGGTCCAGCGACTGGTGCAGCTGGATGGCGAAGGCCAAGCGCGCTGGGTCGAGCGCAATCACGAACTCGCGCAGGCGATCGAGGTGAGCTGCTCTCTCGTGGATGGCGAGACCGGAGAGCGCGCGGTGCGTACATCCGTGATCCCGTCCGCGCCGAGCATCGTTCAGGCGAGCTTGAATCAGAGTGGTGCGCCGCTGCTCGGCGTGGGCGACATCGTGATCACCGAGTTCATGAAGGACCCGGCCTTCGTCTCCGATTCCGCTGGTGAGTGGATCGAGATCCGCAACCGCACCAGCCAGCCGATCAATCTCGAAGGCTGGGTGCTCAGCGACGCGGGCAGCAACACCCACACGATCCACTCGGCGAATGGCGTGTGGGTTGCGCCCAAGTCGTACTTCCTGCTCGGCATCAACGCGACGCCGGCCAACAACGGCGGCGTCTCGGTCGGCTACAAGTACTCGAACTTCAGCCTGGGGAATGGCGCTGACGAGATCCGCTTGACCGACAACCTCGGGACCCTGATCGACGTCGTTGCCTACGACGACGGCATCTTCTGGCCGGACGACGCGGGCAAGTCGGTCTCGCTCGATCGCGCGCTCGTCGATCCGGTGCTCAACGACGACGGTGCGAACTGGTGCTCGGCGCTGGCGCCATTCAGCTCTGCGAATACCGACTTCGGAACGCCGCGGGTGGCCAACAACACCTGTCCGTGAGCACGAGGCGGCGCGCGCGACTCCGAGGGTCGCGCGCGACCGCGCGCCATCGCGAGAGAGTCGCTAGGGTCGAGACACGCGCGGGAGCTCACCACCGGCGCGCTCGATCGAGACCGCCGAGCGCCCACTCCAGCGCATGACGGCGCTCACGGCACGCATCAACAGCCCGACGGCGACCATGCCCGCGGTGGTGCGACCCGCCCAACGGTTGAGGATGTGCCCCCATCCCAGATCGTATCCGCGGCGGGCACGCGAGGCGCCGTCGCCCCAACGCTCCCAGTTCGAAGAGGTCAACTTGACCAGCGTCCCGGTAGGCCCCGGCGTGAAGGTCAACACCACTGCTTGGGCGGTCGCAGGGTCGCGCGCCGGATGCCAGGTGAACTCGATTCGCCGTGGCTCGTCGAGGGCCGTGACCTGGCCCCATTGGAAGCGACGGCCGTCGACGTGCTCCTCGAAGATCAGCCCGCCAACGCGGGGTTCGAATACGACTCGAGCGAGCCGAGGACCACCGATGGAGTGTGTTGCGCTGGGCCACCATGCGGCGAAGTCGTGCACGAATCGGCGAAAGGCCTCGACCGGAGTCCAGGACACGGTGATCGAACGTTCGATGGGCGGTAGCGAGCTCACTTCGTTTTCCTCGGCTTGGGCGGCGCCGGATCCGCGGCGGCGAAGGCGATCAACACGTCGTCCCACATCGACTCCAGGTAGGAACGCAGCTCGTCGAGTCCTTGGCGATCCGCGCGGTAGTAGCGTCGCGTCCCGACTTGACGGTGCGTGACCAGTCGCGCGCGGCGCAAGCTGCGCAAGTGCTGCGACACGGCCGGTTGGCTGATGCGCGCGAGCGCAGCCAACTCTCCGACGCTGTGTTCGCGGCGTCGAAGCCGCTCGAACAGCGCGCGCCGCGTGGGTTCGGCGAGCGCGGTGAGGGCCGTTTCATAAGTCATGGCTTATATAAGCATAGACCGATGCATGCGATCAGCGCAAGGGCCTGGGTGACCGAGCGCGGCTCGCACAGTGCTGCGGCGGACGCTGTTGCCCGGTCAGAAGCGCCGACGGCTCCAGTTGTTCGGGCGCCAGCCTGTGGCTAGCCTGCGCCCGCGAAACCGGATCGGTTTCACACCTACCCCACCA
Source organism: Planctomycetota bacterium (assembly GCA_020853575.1). GTDB lineage: Bacteria > Planctomycetota > UBA1135 > UBA1135 > F1-120-MAGs118. Next base: position 173,772 of record JADYYP010000053.1, on the reverse strand, counting down.
CCACCCACTTCGAAGGAGTGAGGACATGCTCAGTTTGTTCATCCACGCCACGGAACTGATCTCCCGGCCCGAGTCGCTCGCGCTCACCGAGCCGCGCCTCGTCGCGTCGGAAGCCGTGGAGGCCCCGGTCGATTGGGCAGCCTATGGACCGCTGCGGAGCGCGGCCCTGCAGGGTGCCGGCGTTCCCACCGGCATCGGAGGCAAGCAGCTCTTGGCCTTCGGCGGCTCGATCTCGAGCGTGGAGGTCGACGGCGAAGACACGATGAATCTGATCCTGCAGGCCGCCTTCGGCTACTTCCTCGACGACACCCACGAGGTCGGCGGCCAAGTGCTGCATTACGTGTCGGACAGCGACAGCTTCGAGTTCACGTCGCGCCAGATCGCGCCCTACTACAACTACAACTACCGCCAGTCTCCGCGGCTGTGGTACTACGGCGGAGCCCACGCCGGTATCGCGATCTTCGAGATCGACGTCAAAGGCGGCGGTGACTACGACGAGACCGGCTTCGCCTTCGGACCGCACGTCGGCGCCCGCTACTGGCTCTCGCCGACGACGGCCGTGTTCGCTGAGCCGCGCATCACGTGGTCGTTCCTCGAGGACACCGAGACGACGCTCGAGGTGCTATTCGGTTTCACGACCACGCTGTAAGCACCGGGCTTTCGACTTGGGTGCGCTGCTTCCGGGCGCCCCCACCAACCGACGCGAGCGCTGCGCGACCCGCTGGCGCTCGCGTCGCCGTTCGATGCCGAAGCGCTCGGCGCAAGCTCTGGCTTCAACGGCGGTCCGCTCGGCGCAGTCCCTCGGCGATGCGCAGGGCCACGAACGACTTGCGCGCCGTGCGCGGCGCCGGAAAGCGCTCGAACGCTGTGCGCCACTCACGCGCCACCGCGGCCCAGTCGTCCGCGTTGCCCGCTGAGTCGAAGGGCGCAACGCAGATCGGAGTCGGCGCGTTGCGGTCGTCGAGCACGCGCTTCTTGGTCGCTTCGTCCGCGACGAAGAACGCGTCGCCGAAGCGCACGATCGAGCGGTTGAGCGCGAGTTCGGCCAGCGCCGACACCGGCTCGCGTCCGAGCTTCGAACGGTTCGACCAATAGCGCGCGGCGTCGCTCGGCCCTCCCTCGGAGAGCGCTCGCCATGCTCCGCGCCAGCCGCCGCGGGCGAGCTCGGGGAACGCCGCGAGCGCCAACTGCGGCAGGCCCCAAGCGTGTAGTGCGACACAGCCGCCGAAGCGCCGCACCAGCGGCAGCATGAACGCGTGCGCGGGCTCGTCTCCGATCGCATACAGCACGGAATCGTGTTCGCGGGGCACCAGCGTGTTCGCCGAGCGCGTGGCCCAGCCGAAGTAGTCGGGCCCCTCGAGTCCGGGCTCGACGAAGACGTCGAATTGGATCGCGTCCGAAAGCTGTCGCACCAGCTCGCGCGTGCGCTGACCCACGGTCGAGTCCGCCGTCCACGGCGTCGTGACGAGCGCGAGCTTCATGGCGCGCCGCGCCGCGGCCTCACTTCCCCGCAGTCAGGATCTCGACCCCATCGGGGCCCAGGTAGATCGAATGCTCGGTCTGGGCGACCATCACGCCGTCCGCTTCGACCAGCGGCGGATAGCGCATCAATGATCCTTGGCGCGCGAGCTTGCTGAGAGTGTCCTCGACGACCTCGGGCTCGCGATGGCGGAAGTAGCGGCGCGCGATCGGCAACCCGCGCCAAGACTCGATGTCCTTGAGCACGTCCTTGTCGAGGCCTTTGGCGCGCATCGGCGGCCGCACCATCATGAACACCTCGGCCTTGCCGCGCTCCGTGATGTAGCCCTTGCCAGTGCAGGCGAAGGGCTCGATCGCGAACACCATCCCGGATTTCAGTCGGCCGCCGCCGGCCTCCGCCTGGTTGGGGATCTGCGGAGGCGTGTGGACCTTCCACCGACCCAGGCCATGGCCCGTGAGATTGCGCACTGGCTGGTAGCCGGCCGCGAGGATCGTGCGTTCGATCGCGGCTCCGACCTCGCCCACCGGGACGCCGTCGGCGACCGTGGCGATCGCCGCCGCGAGCGCATCGGCCGAGGCGCGCACCAGCTTCTCCCAACGTCCGTCGTGAGACAGGTCGACCGAAGCGGCGGTGTCCGCGACGTAGCCGTCGACGTGCACGCCGATGTCGACTTTGACGCAATCGCCAACTTCGTAGCGGGTCGTGTCGTGGATGTCGCTGCAGTAGTGGGCCGCGATCGCGTTGCGCGACGACTGCGCCGGGAATCCGGGCTGGGCACCGCGCTCGCGGATCAGCTGCTCGATCGACTCGAGCACCCAGCGGATCTCGACGCCGGGCTTGATGTTGGCGACCGCCCATTCGCGGCATTCGGCCGCGATACGGCCGGCACGACGGAAGTTGTCCAGGGCGAGTTTGTCGCTGGGGGCGATCATCGGGGCGAGCGAGGATACGCACGAAGGCCCAGCCCGGCAACGCGCATCGCGGCCGGGAAGGACTTTCCAGCTCGCCAAAGGCCTGCAGCGTGCGGCGACCGATGGAGCCCGTCGCCATGGGCCTCCTCCAGCGAGTTGGGTTCGCCTGCGCGGCGTTGCTTGGCGTTGCATGCACCAGCTCGCGCTCGGTCGCCCCACCGGGGCTGTCCGCCGCTCGCCCGATCCACCTCGATGTGGTCGCTACTTGGCGCGTGCTCGACGGAGGCGAGTTCGTTGGAATCGTGCTGCAGTACGCGAGCGATCCGACGGTCAACGGAGTGCGCTCGAGCTACTTCTCCGTGCAAGACCGACTGCGCCACGAGCTGGGACGCGTCGACGGATTGGGTCGAGCTTGGCGCTTCGAGCCGCACGCACGCGAGCCGCGCTGGGTCGCGACAGGGACCGTGCTCGAAGGTGTCCGCGAGATCTTGAGCACGAGTGAGGCTGCGACGCTCGCAGAGTCCTCCAGTCGAGACGTGCGCGCTCCCTAGCGCGGTGCAGAGCGCCTCGATCCCGCATCCGGAGCCGCCCCTCCACAGATCGAGGAATGACTTCAGCGCGGGCAAGAGCCAGGGCGAAAACACGCTCACACAGGCCGCAGACCTCCGCGACCCCGACCCTGATCCGCCCCATGATCAAGCTGGCTGCTGGTGAAAACATCGGAACCTACCGAGTCCGCGAGTTCCTCGCTCGCGGCGGATTCGGCCTGGTTTACTTGGCGACCGACCCCAAGGGTGAGTTGGTCGCGCTCAAGCTCGGCGACATCGCCGGTGGCGGGCGCTACGTGACGCGCTTCATGGACGTGACCAGCGAGCGTCGTCCCGAGGGCATTTCGCCCGACGAAACTCCGGCCGAAGCGATCTTCTTCCGCAAGGACGGAGCGCGCATCGACTTCCTGGACGCACAGGAAATCGACGCCATGGTGCGCAGCGAGGGCGAGCTCCTGCGCCGCACGCACCACCAGAACCTGGTCAACGTGCGCGAGATGTTCCAACACGAAGGCCGCAACGTGCTCGTGATGGACTACGTCCGCGGAAAGACGCTGCGCGAGAAGATTCGAGCGCTCGAAGGCATCCGCCTGAACTGGTTCCTGACGATCGTGCGCGCGCTGCAGAAGCTCGCCAAGGCCGGCGAGCTCGCGTACCACGGTGACCTCAAGCCCGAGAACATCATCGTCAAGCCCTCGGGCGCCGTGGTGTTGGTCGACCCCGCGATGCGCGGCGACGACCGCAACGTGATCACCACTACCCCGCACTACAACCCGCTGCTCCTGCGCGACCAGAAGGCCGACGTGATGGGCATCGGTGTGATGCTCTACGAGATCCTCACCGGCGTGCTGCCGTTCGACGAAGTCCCGTGGCAGTACGCGGGCCGCGAGCAGGGCGGCGAAGTCGAGCGCCTCTCGCTCAGCTACTTCCTGTCATACCCGCCGCCGCGCGACCTCAACCCCAACACGCCCGAGCCTCTGGCCAAGATCATCTACCGCTCCCTGACCGTGATGGACTACGGCCTCGCCGAGCTCGAGCAGGACTTGGTCGACTTCCTGCGGCGCGACTGATCCGCGCCGCGTTGAGGTACGGCTGCGGCGCGATTGATCCGCGCCGCGTTGAGGTACGGCTGCGGCGCGATTGATCCGCGCCGCGTTGAGATACGGCTGCGGCGCGATTGATCCGCGCCGCATTGAGGTACGGCTGCGGCGCGACTGATCCGCGCCGCATGGCGACACGGCTTTGGCGCGATTGATCCGCGCCGCGCTGAGCCGCCTTCGCAGCCGTGCTGAGGTCCGACCTCGTCGCTCAGGAGCGTCCCCGAGCGCGGCCTCGACCACTCCCCAGCGTCGAGTCCAGGCACGGCCTACCGCCAAACGCAGACGGGCCGCGTTCGTGCGGCCCGTCCGAGTCCTCGCGAGGCGCGGCGCGGCTCAGCGCGCGGCCACCTTCGACTTGCGGCCCGCGGCGATGCGCTGTTCGGCCAGGCGATCCGCCGCGACGTGCGTCGAGATCTTCTGCTCGCGCGCGATGGCGAACACCTGTTTCAAGTTGTCGTAGATGCGGTCGATCTTGGCGACAGCCTTGGCCTCGTTGTAGCCGCCCGCGATCATCTCGAGCGAGACGTTGATGATCCCACCCGCGTTGATCACGTAGTCGGGCGCGTACAGGATGCCCTTGTCGCGCAGCACGTCGCCGTGGCGCGGCTCGTGGAGCTGGTTGTTCGCCACGCCCGCGATCGCCTTGCACTTGAGCTTGGGAATCGACGCGTCGTTGAGCGTCGCGCCCCGCGCGCACGGAGAGTAGACGTCGCACGGGACGTCGAGGTGCGTGGCATCGGACACGCTCTCGAAACCGTGCTTCTTGCAGAGCTCGGCCACGCGCGTCTCGTTGATGTCGCAGATGATCACGTGAGCGCCGGCCTCCTTGAGCAATTCGGCCAAGCGGCCGCCAACGGCGCCGACGCCCTGGATCAACACTCGCTTGCCCTTGAACGAGGGCGAGCCAAAGGCCTCCTCGAGCACTGCGCGCATCCCGTGGAATGCGCCGCGCGCCGTGTACGGACTGGGGTTCCCCGAACCGCCGGCTTGCAGCGAGAGCCCCGTGACCCAGCGTGTCTTGCGACGCACGATCTCGAGGTCGGCGATGCCGATGTTCATGTCCTCGGCGGTGATGTACTTGCCTCCGAGCGAGTCCACGAACGCGCCCATGGTCTCGAACAGCGCGGGCGACTTGATCTTGGGGTCCCCCAGGATCACCGACTTGCCACCGCCCAGTCCGGTGTCGGCGACGGCCGACTTGTAGGTCATGCCCCGCGAGAGACGCAGCACGTCGAACAGCGCCTCCTCTTCGTTGGCATAGGGCAGCATGCGCATGCCACCGAGCGCGGGCCCGAGCGTCGTGTCGTGCACCGCGATCAGCGCGTGGAGGCCTGAAGCTTGGTCCTTGCAACGGACGACCTTTTCATAGCCGTCCACTCGGATCTCGGTGATCTGCATCGATGCGGAGAACGTTCGCGAGCGAGACGAACACGCTCGGGGTTTCGAGCTCTTGGAGCGCGGCGACACCCCGGGGAGAGCGCGTCGTCGCGAAAACGAGCCAGAGAGCTTAATCGGCGGCTCCACCGCGAGCCAGCCCGGAGCTCGAGGGGCTCTTTTCGGTGCTCGAATGTGCACGAAGACCGCTTGACGCGTCGCGCCGCCTCGGCTCCCGCGGGTGCGCGCGAAGGAACGCCACTCCAGCTCGACGGCGCCCTAGTTTTGGCGCGCGCCTCTTGCAGCGCGGGCGCGTGGGCTGCTAATCCCCTTGCCCGCCCATGAAGCATCTGGTCATCGTCGAGTCGCCGACCAAGGCGAAGAAGATCAAGGACTACCTCGGCCGCGATTACGTCGTCGAGGCCAGCTACGGCCATGTCCGAGACCTTCCTCAGAACGCAGCCGAGATCCCCGAGCGGATCAAGAAGCAACCCTGGGCACGCCTGGGGATCGACGTCGACAACGACTTCGCCGCGTTCTACGTCGTGCCCGCCGACAAGAAGGCGCAGATCGCCAAGCTGCGCAAGCTCCTGGACGAAGCCGATCGCGTGTACCTCGCGACCGACGAGGACCGCGAGGGCGAAGCGATCGCTTGGCACCTGCTCGACGTGCTCAAGCCCAAGGTCCCGGTGGCGCGCATGGTGTTCAACGAGATCACCAAGGAGGCCATCCTGCGCGCCGTACAAGACGCGCGGGAAATCGACATGCAGTTGGTGCGCGCCCAGGAAGCGCGGCGCACGCTCGACCGCCTGTACGGCTACGAGGTCTCGCCACTCCTGTGGCGCAAGATCGCGCCGCGCCTCTCGGCGGGCCGCGTGCAAAGCGTGGCGACCAAGCTGCTGGTTGAGCGCGAGAAAGAGCGCATGCGCTTCGTCTCCGCGACCTGGTGGGACGTCGACCTGACGCTCGAGAAGGGCGGAGCAAGGTTCGAGGCGCAGCTCACGCACGTCGGTGGCAGGAAGGTCGCGCGCGGCGCCGAGTTCGACGAGTCCGGCAAGCTGGTGGCCAAGGACGCCGTGGTGCTGGACCAGGACAGCGCGGCGAAGATCGCCAGCGCCCTGGGAGGGAACAGCTTCTCCGTCGACGAGGTCCGGCGCGAGTCGAAGACCAGCTCGCCGCGCGGGCCGTTCACCACCTCCACCTTCCAGCAGGAGGCCGGCCGCAAGCTCGGCCTGCGCGCGCAAGAGGCGATGCGCATCGCGCAGCGGCTGTACGAGAACGGCTACATCACGTACATGCGCACCGATTCGACGGCGCTGTCGCGTGAAGCGATCCAGGCCGCCCGCGATCTGGTTGGTGCGCGCTATGGCGCCGAGTTCCTGCCGCCCAAGCCGCGCTTCTACGGCAACTCCTCGAAAAACGCCCAGGAAGCCCACGAGGCGATTCGCCCGGCTGGTGCGCACTTCCGCCTGCCCGAAGACGTCGCGCGCGAGGTCGCGGAGATCGAGGCGCGCGTCTACGACTTGATCTGGAAGCGCACGGTCGCGTGCCAGATGGCCGACGAGCGCTACACCTCGATCACCGCGAGCCTATCGCTCCCCGCGGCGGGCCTGGGCGCGATCCAGGCCAGCGCGAAGGGCCGTACCACCGACTTCGCCGGCTATCGGCGGGCGTACGTCGAGGGTCGCGACGATGTCGAGAGCGCGCTCGACGAACGCGAGCGCAGCCTACCTCCGCTCGAGCGCGGCGACCGCGCGCAAGTGGTCGACGCACCGACCAGCGCGCACAAGACCTCGCCGCCCTCGCGCTACACCGAAGCGCTGCTGGTCAAGCGCTTGGAAGAGCTCGGCATCGGCCGGCCTTCGACCTACGCCAGCATCATCGAGACCATCACCTCGCGCGAATACGCCATCGCGCGCGACAAGACGCTCGTGCCCACCTGGTTGGCCTTTGCGGTGGTGCACGTGCTCGAGCTGCTCGAGCCGGTGATCGTCGACTACGACTTCACCGCCGGCATGGAGAAGCTGCTCGACCGCATCGCCTCGGGCGAGCTCGATCACCTCGAGTTCCTGCGCGATTTCTGGTCGGGCACGAAGCCCGGGTTGAAAAAAGTGGTCGAGACGCGGGCGGAAGGCATCGATCCGCGGCAAGTCGGCTCGGTCACGCTGGGCTCGAACGAGGGCGACAACGTGGTCGTGCGCGTGGGACGCTTCGGACCCTACGTGCAGTGGCGCGAGAGCCGCGCGACGATTCCGACCGCGCTCGCGCCCGACGAGCTCACGCTCGCCAAGGCCGTCGAGTTGCTCGCGACCGCGCAAAAGGCCGCGGCACCGCTGGGATTCGCCGCCGACGGTCGCCCGGTGTACGTCAAGAACGGTCGTTTCGGGTACTTCGTGCAGCAGGGCGACGACCCGCCGCCGGACGAGTCCCAGAAGCCCAAGAAGAAGTCCAAGGCCAAGAAAGGCGAGGACGCGGCGACCCCGAAGTCCGAGGTCAAACGCGCGTCGCTGTTCAAGTCGATGAAGCCCGAGTCGCTGACGCTCGACGACGCGCTCGCGTTGCTTTCGCTGCCGCGCCGTCTGGGCCTCGATCCCAAGGACGAGCGCAAGATCACCGCCAAGAACGGGCGCTTCGGACCGTACCTCGAGAAGGAGCCCGCGCCCGGCGCGGAGAAGCCCGAGTACCGACGGCTCGACAGCGAAGCGCAGCTCCTGACGGTCACGCTCGAGCAGGCGGTCGCGCTATTCGCGGTCGAGCGCCAGACCAAGGGCTTCCGCGGACGCGCGGCAGTGCCGCAGGAGCCGATCGCGGTGCTCGGTCCCGATCCGTCGAACCAAAAGCCGGTGGTGATCAAGCCCGGCAAGTACGGACCCTACGTCACCGACGGCGAAACCAACGCCACGATCCCCAAGGGCGAGGACCCCAAGTCGCTCAGCCTCGAACGGGCTGCGTCGCTGCTCGCGCAGAAGCGCGCGGCCGGCCCGACGAAGAAGAAGCGCGCGCGACGTTCGTGAGCGCCGCGGGCGTCGTTCGAGCCACGGTGCACGCGACACTCGAAGCGGCGGACTCGTTGCGAGCGCCCTCGCCGCTGGTTCGAATGGCCGATGCATGGTCCGTCAACTGCGTGTCGACTCGGGCGAGCACGGTCATCCGTGGCAACGCGGCGTGCAGGCGCGCTCGCTGGCGTTCGTCGCGCTGTGGGCCACGGGCGACGACACGTCGATCGACGGCCTGGTTAAGATCGAGGCGCTGAGGAGCGGCACGGACGGAAGCTGGTCGCTCTTCGAGCGCCTGTGCCGGCCATTCGAGCACGATCGCGACCGCAGCGCATCGGCGCGCGCAGCGCTCGAGTTCGGAGTCGACGTCGAGGCGCTAGAAACGGCCGCGCGCGACCACGAGGCATGGAGCGAGCTGCTCGAGTTCCTCGGAGACGCAGAAGTCGTCGTCGCTTCGCACGACCGATTCCTGCCGTGGGCGCAGCATCTGCGCGGGGCGGAGGATGCGCTCGACGCGCTCGGCCTGGACGAGTTCGAACGGCTGCTGTTGCCCTCGCGCGCGACACGCCACGACGCCCACGAGGTCCGCCGCGTGCGCGAGCTCCCGGGGAGACTGGCCGGAATCGTGCGTCGTTTTCGCGAGCTGCCGGAGCACGTGCGAGCGCTCGCGACTGCCGCATGGAGCGAGTGCCATCAGGGACTGTCGATCAGCGATCCCACATGGGCTGCGCGCCTGGCGCGGGCGCTCGAGCTCGTCGATCGACCCTCGCGCTGGCTGCGTGCCGCGGATGCGCCGCTCGCCGGCCTGGGTGACGACGTGCTGACCTCGTGCGTCGCGTGGGACCCTCGGGACGCCGCGGAATTCGTGCGCGAGCGCATCGACGACGCGCGCCCGCGCTGGGCCGAGATCGGAGCCGCGTGGCGCGAGTATCCGACGGTGCCCGTCACCTCGGAGGACGCACACGCGCTCGACGAGAGCGACTTGGCCTGGATCGACGAGGTCTTCCAGGTGCACTTGCCTGCGGCTTTCCGCCAGGCCGAGCACGAGCCGTCGTATCGCAAGGGACAGCACGACGTCGCACGACAGGTCGCGCGCACGTTCGGCACTGGACGCCTGCTGCTCGTGCACGCGCCCACGGGCACCGGCAAGACGCTTTCGTACCTCGTGCCCGCGCTCTTGTGGTCGCTGCGCAACCATGTCCGCGTGGCGATCTCGACCTACACGCGCGCGCTCCAAGAGCAAGCCGTCGACAACGAGGTCCCGCGAGCGCTCTCCGCGCTGGCCCACGCCGGATTGGAGCTCGTGCCGCGCGTCACGGTCGTCAAGGGCCGAACCAACTACCTGTGCTGGCGCGCGCTGCGCTTGCACGTTCCGAGCGAGGGCGACGACGCACAGAGCTGGCTGGCTTGGACGAGCTTGATGATGTTCGCGTTCCTCGACGACGACGGCGACTTGGACCGCTTTCCGACTCGCAGCGTGTTGAGCGCGAGCTCGCGCGCGACGCATCAACGCGAGCTCGACACCCTGGTGCGCTCGGTGCGGGCTCAGATCGGGTGCTGCCGCTCGAAAGACGATCGCGAGACGTGCGCAGCCGATGTCGCGCGCCAACGGGCCGAGCGCAGTCACCTGATCATCACCAACCACGCCTTCTCGTTGGTGCAGCCGACGTATTTCAAGCACGTCGTGTTCGACGAATGCGAGCACCTCCACGATCAAGCCGGCAATGCCTGGAGCTGGAGCGTGACTTTGCGCGAGATCCGCGAGTTCCTCGTGCGTCTGCGCCAGCCGGGAAGGCCCCATTCGCGCGCGGCGCTCGATCGACTCGAGCGTTTCGTGCTCGACGGGGACCCGGCCTACGAAGCGTTCGAGAGCGCGCGCCAGCAGTGGTTCGCGGCTCTTGGCGCGCTCGATGCCCTGCAAGTCGCCCTGGATCAGTTCAAAGCCTGGCGTGATGCCGAGTGCGCCAAGCGCGCCAACCGCGACGAACACTCGTTGCTGCGCGAATTCGTCCTGGGGCTCGATCCCGCGGCGACGCCCCATCTCGATCCACGGGCACTGCATGGAGCTCGCGCCCTCGTCACCGCGCACGCGCAGCTGGTCACGGCCGCTTCCGAGCTCGACGCCGCGCTCGCTCAGGTGACTTCGACACTCGACACCATCCGCGCCAAGGGCATGGCACGCATCCGTCGCGCGCTCGAGCTCGCGCGCGGCGACATGCTGGAGTGGCTCGAGGCCCTGCGCAACTTCATCCCGACGAGCGACGGCCGCCCGGCGTTCGCGCCCGAGCGCTTCTACGATGTCGAGCAAGACGCGCGCGGCGACGACATGCTCGTGGCGCGCGTGCTGTTGCCCAACGAGCTGCTCGGTCGCAGTTACTACCCGCAACTCTCCAGCGCCGTGATGATCTCGGCCACGACCTGGCTGCGCGGCGGATTCGATGTCGCACGCACCTATCTCGGCCTCGACCGCGCCGCGCAGCCACTCGAGAACGAAGAGCGCGAGCCGTCCGTGGTCGAGACCTTCCGCGCCGCGGATCCGTTCGACTACTCACGGGTATGCGTGTGCGTGCCCGACGACTTTCCGGATCCGGCGCGCGCGCGCGATTCGTTCCAGGCTCAGGTTAGGCGCTTCGTCGCGCATCTCGCCGAGCGCACGCGAGGTCGCGTGTTGGTGCTGTTCACGAACAGCGACGAAGTGCGGCGCACCGGCGAGGAGCTGTCGGGGTTCTTCCGCGCCCGAGGGCTGCCGCTGTACTTCCAGAACATGACCGGAGTCCGCAAGGAGGAGCTCGGGTCGTTGTTCCGCGAGCGCGTCGACTCCACGCTCCTGGGCGTCGACACCTTTTGGTACGGGGCGGACTTCCCCGGGGAGACCCTCGAATACCTGGTGATCGTGAAGTTGCCCTACGGCGTGCCCGATCGCTACCACCACGCGCAGTGCGCGGCACTCGGAGCGTCCGAGCAGCGCCGGCGCATTTACCTCCCCCGCGCGCTGGCCAAGTTCCGTCAGGGCTTCGGGCGCTTGATGCGACGCGAGAGCGACCGCGGATGCGTGTTCGTGCTCGACCCGCGCGTGCTGCACGGAGCGAACAAGTTGTTCCTGGGCGAGTTGCCGATCCAGAGCGATCTGGGACGCTCGGAGGACGCCGAGTGGACCGACGACCGCGCACGCTTCGTCAGCGCATCGACCGAGCAGTGCCTGCAAGTGGCTTTCGCGCACATGGGCCTGCTCGACGACATCCACCGTCGCGGTCTGGATACTCCGTTGGGCAACGCCGCGAGCGCGCCTGGATTGCCGCTGCCCGAAGCGCTGGACTTCTGAGGACGCAGCACAGAGGCGCCGCGCTTCAACGCCACTGGTCCGCGTCCGCGCTGCGCCCCAGTCCGGTGTAGACCTCGACCAGCAAGGCCCGCGCGCGGCGCACGTGGTCGTGGTCCGGCGCGACGTTGCGCGACGTGCGTTGCTCGAAATCGAGCGCGATCGGCTCGGCCTCGGCGAAACGTCCCAGCGCGACCAGCGCGCGCCCGACGCCGTACAGCGTGATGCGTGTTCCGAAGTCCTCGGGTCCCAACGCGTCCTCGCGCACCTTCAGCGCTTCGCGGTAGGAGTCGAGCGCTTGCTCGAAGTGCTCGAGCGCGAAGTGCGAGACAGCGATCTGGTGCAGCAAGTACCCGGCGAGCACCTCGTCGCGCTCGCCCGAGCGGTCGAGCTCGAGCGCGGCGCCGTAGCGCGCCAGAGCGGCCTCGTGCTCGCCGATCTTCGAGCGCAGGTCGCCGAGCTCGCAGAGCACGGCCCCGCGCAGGCTCTGGCTGTGATCGCCGCTGTCGCCCAACTTGTCCAGCGCCTCTTCCATGTGCTCCAGAGCGCCCTGTGTGTCGCCCTTGGCTTGGAGGACCATCCCCAGGTTGTAGGTCGTGCGTGCGACGTCCGGGTGCATCGGCCCCAGGAGCCGTGTGCGCATCTCCAGCACCTCGCTCACGAGCTCGACGCTTTCGTCCATGCGCCCCGAGCCGTACATGACGTTGCCCAGGTTCTCGAGCGCCACGGCCGTGACCGGGTGATCGCCCGCGTGCACCTCGCGGCACACGTCGATCAACTCGCGGAACAACGGCTCCGCCCGGTCGAGCTGCCGCAGCGCCAAGTGGGCACACGCCAGGCGATTGAGTGATTCGATCGTGTTCGCGTGCTCGAGCCCGAGCGCGCTCCGCTGCGCCTCGAAGACCTCGCGACACTCCTCGAGGTTCTCCGCGCTCGGTTCGATCTCGAGACGCACGCCAGCGAGGCAGCCGCGCGTGATCAGCGTCTGCGGATTGGAGTCGCCGTAGCGCTCGCGCAAGACTCCGAGCGCCTCGGACAAGAGTGGCTCGGCCTCGCGGTAGCTCCCAGCGCGGAACAGTCCGACGCCCAGGTTGCTCTGCTGGCGCGCGGTCAACGGATGACCGGCCCCGTAGACTTCGCGGAACGACTCCAAGGTCTCACGACCGAGCGTGTTCGCTTCCTCGAATTGCCCGCGTTCGGTGAGCACGACGCACAGGTTGGCCTGTTGCATCAGCGTCTCCGGATGGCGCTCGCCGAGCGTCTCACGGTGGGCCGCGAGCACTTGGCGGAAGCGCTGCTCCGCCGCTTCCAACTTGCCCTCGGCTTGGTCGAGCAGCGCCAAGTTGGACAGCGTGGTCAGGGTGTCGGTGTGGTCCGGACCCAGCACTCGGGCCTCGAGCTCGAGTGCTTCCTCGTAGGTCGCGCGCGCCTCGTCGGAGCGTCCCGCGTCGCGCAGCACGATTCCCTTGTCGCTGATCGCGTTCATCGTCAGGTGGTGCTCGGGGCCCAACTTCGCGCGAGCCCTGTCGATCAACTCACGGTAGCTCGCGATCGAGTCTTCGAAGCGACCGAGGGATGCGAGTGCGTGCGCGCGCTCGAGCTCGAGCTTGAGCGCGTGCTCGGAGTCGCCCCGCGCATTCGCCCGGTCCAACACCAGCGCGCGTTCGAGCTGCTCGAGCGCCGCTTCGCCGAATCCCAGCTTCCCGTAGCTCGTGCCGATCGTGCCGCGCAGCTCGGACTCGATCAGCGGCTCGTCCTTGAACTGAGCGTCCAGCCGTAGCGCCGCCTGGTCGAGCACGTCGCGCACCGTGACGTCGACGCCTTGGAACTCGGGCGCGACGGCCGCCAGCAAGTCGTCGTTGAGGAACGAATTGATGCGCGCTGCGATCGCGGCTTGCTCGCGGGCCTGCGCGGCGCTGATCTCCGCTGAACCGCGCTGGGTCTCGGCGAGCTGCGCCGCGGCCTGCGCGCGCTTTCCGAGGACCACGCTCGCCCCGAGCCCCGCGACGAGCGCGAGCACGGCCGCGGCCAACGCGCCCGCCAACGCACGGTTGCGCCGCACCCACTTGCGTGCCTCGGCCCACGCGCCCGTTTCGAAGGCGGCGACCACGCGCCCTTCGAGATACGCGCGCAGATCGTCGCCCAGCGCCGACATGCTCGGGTAGCGCGCACTCGCGTCGCGTGCCATGGCCTTCTCGCAGATCGCCACGAGCTCCGCGGGCGCATCCGGAGCAAGCTCCTCGATCGACTTCGGCGGCCCCTCGAACAAGCGCTCGATCACGAGCTCCGGACGTGCCGCTTCACCCGGCAGGCAGTACGGCGCCACTCCGCCGAGCAGGCGGTAGAGCATCGCCCCGAGCGAGTACACGTCGCTGGCCTCGTTGATCTGATCGAGCTTGCCGCGCGCTTGCTCGAGCGACATGTACGACGGCGTTCCCATGATGTCGCCGTCCATGGTGAAGAGGTTGGCGCTGTCGGGTCCGCCCGAGTCCTCGCGTCGATCGGTGTGGACGATCTCGGTGCGCGGCGCCGGCGCCGTCGCACCGCTCGCCGCGCTGCGCTCGGGCTGGTTGCGCACGCGTGCCAGTCCCCAGTCCATCACGTACACCTCGCCGAACTGCCCGACCATCACGTTCGCGGGCTTCAGGTCGCGGTGCACGACGCCCTTGCTGTGCGCGTAGGCCATCGCCTCGCTCACTTTCAGCAACAGCCCGACGGCGCGCGTCATGGTCCAGCCTTCGCTGGCGCTCGGAACGAGGCGAAAAATGGCCGCGAGGTCGCGTCCGCGCACCAAGCGCATCGTGAAGTACACCTGCCCGTGCGCGTCGATCCCAAGCTCGTGCACGGGCACGATGCCCGGGTGATCGAGCTGCCCGGTGACCTGCGCCTCCTCGAGGAAACGCGCCAGCTTCGCCGGATCGACCGGAGTGCGCATCGAGGCCGAGGATCCCCCGCCTTCGGCCAGCATGACCTTCATCGCCAACTTGCGCCGCAGGTCCTCGTCGTAGACCTCGAGGATCGCTCCCATGCCACCGCGCGCGATCTCGCCGTGCATTCGATAGCGCGAAGCGACCGCACCGCGCGCCTCGAGCCGCGTCAGCACCTTGCTCGAGAGCTGCGAGCGCGCGCTGGTCTGTCCGGCGCTCTCCGGGGGTGCCGGCGCGGCCTCGAGCTCGACGCGCGGGTCGATTTCGCGCCCGTGCTGGCGTCGCAAGCGCTCGGCCAGGGACACATGTGGCAACTGCACGCGGGATTCGTCTTCGTTGTGCATGCGACGATGGTAGTCACCGCTCGCCGGATCGGCGCGCTCGAACGACAGACGGTCGAGCTACGCCGCGCGATTCGCTAAGGTCTCGGTCCCCGTGCGCGTCCTGTTCCTTTCGCAGCGAGTCCCCTATCCGCCCAATCGCGGGGACAAGATCACGACCTGGCGCATCGTGGAGCGCCTCAAGCGCACACACGACGTGCGTTGCGTGGCATTCGCACACGACGAGGAGGACCTGCGCGCGGCCGAGGAGCTGACCCGCCTCGGCGCTCCGACCAGGCCGGTGCGCATCGACCTGAAGCGCGCGAAGCTGCGCGCCCTGCCCCTGCTGGCGACGTCGAAGCCATTGACGCTGGGAGTCTACGGTTCGAGCGAGCTGCAGGCCGTCGTGGACGAGCTCGCGCCGAACATGGACGTCGGCTACGCCTATTCGTCGTCCATGGGCGCGTTCCTCGAGCCGCACGCTCGCTTGCGGCGAGTGATGCACTTCGCCGAGCTCGACAGCGACAAGTGGCGCCAGTACGCCGAGCGCACGCGGCCCCCGATGCGCTGGATCTATGCTCGCGAGCAGCGCACGCTGCTCGAGTTCGAGCGCCGCGTCGCCGGCAGTTTCGACGAGAACGTGCTGTGCACGCCGCTCGAGCAACGCATCTTCCAGCGCGAGATCCCGGGGGCGTCCTCGATCGTGATGCGCAACGGAGTCGACCTCGCCCACTACCGTCCGACACCGGAACGCCGCGAGGCGGGACACATGGTGTTCGTCGGAGTGATGGATTACCTGCCGAACGTCGACGGTTGCGTGTGGTTCGTCAACGAGATCCTGCCCCGCCTGCGCGAGCGCTTCCCCGAGGCGCACCTGTCAATCGTGGGCTCGCGGCCGACGCCCGAGGTCACGGCGCTGGCACGCCACCGCGGTGTGCACGTCACGGGTTTCGTCGACGATCCGCGCGAGTACCTCGGGCGCGCCATGGTCTCCGTCGCTCCGCTGCGCATCGCTCGCGGCATCCAGAACAAGGTGCTGGAGGCCCTGGCGATGGGCTTGCCGGTGGTCGGGACGACGTCCGCGACGCAGGGAGTCGAAGGACAACCGGGTCGCGACTTCCTGCTCGCCGACTCGGTCGACGAGCAAGTGGCGGCGCTGGCGTCGTTGCTGCAGGATCCGGCCGAGGCCCACCGCCTGGGTCGACGCGGCCGAGCATTCGTCGAGGCTCACTACGACTGGGATGTCGCGCTGGCGCCGCTCGACGCGCTGCTCACGCGCTTTGCGGCGCGCGCTTGACGCGCGACGAGTTTCAGCGGCAGCAGTCGTGCTGGGTTCCGGGCTCGTGGGCGTGTGGCGCCGGCTCGCGGAAGGTGCGCACGATCGAGAGCGTCGGAACTTCGCCCAGCTCGAACGGCGCGATGTCGCCTTCGGGCACCTCGCGGCCCAGCGCATCGTGCGTGACCAGCAGCCGTGGTCGCGCCAGGTCCGAGCCGGCTGAAAGCACCAGCGCGCGCTCGCCGCTCGAGAGCTCCAAGTGCGTCCCCGGTGGGTAGATGCCCATGCAACGCACCAGCGAGCGCAGCGCGAGCGGGTGGAAGGCCCTGGCGTCGGCGAGCATCACCTCGAACGCGCGACGCGGCGAGAGCGCGGGCTTGTAGGGTCGGATCGCGGTCAGAGCTTCGAAGACGTCGCATACGTGGACGATCTCGGTCGCCGCACCGGCCTTGTACCAGCGTGGAACCACGGGATAGCCGCCGCCGTCGTGGCGCAGATGATGGCCGAACGCCGCGCCGACGCTGAACGGGCCGGCGTCGTGCTGCTCGATCAGGATCTCGGCGCCGAGCACCGTATGGCGCGACATCTCGATGCGTTCGTCGCGGTCGAGCGCGGCGGGCTTGAACAGGATCTCCGGAGCGATGCGCGCCTTTCCGACATCGTGCAGGAGCCCAGCGGTGCTGAGCTCGACCAGCGCGCGCTCGTCGAAACCCAGCTCGCGGCCAACGAGCACGGCGAGCAGTGCCACGCGCACCGAGTGCCCCACGGTGTACGCATCGTAGGTGGCGTACTCGACTTGGCGGAGCACGTCGTGCGCCGAGCTCGCGGAGCTGCGCACGAGCTCCTCGGCGCTGGAGCGCGTCCCGACGACGTCGATGTCGGCCGCTCCAGCGGCTCGCCCATGCGCCACGTCGACGGTGTCGAACGCGCGCTTCAGGACCGTCGACGTCGAGGCAGGCAGTACAGTCGCGCCGATCTCGACTGCCGCACCCGAGCCAGCGCCACCCTCGCAAACGGAGCCACTTCCGAGGCCGCCGGAGCCGGGTGCGTTGCCGGCTCCCGATGCGTCGCCGACGCCTTGCTTCGTCGCCTCGCGCCCAGGACCTGTCGAGCCGTTGCCGCCGCTCCCGGCGACCCGCGGGGCGCGAGCCGGGCCAGCGCCTTCCTTGTCGTTCTCGACGTCATAGGCCCCGAACCAACCGGGAGCGTTCGCGGGAGGCGAGAGCCGCACCATCGCGGACTTGTGGCGCACGCGCTCGCAAGCCTCCGCGAAATGCGCGACCCCCGACCGCGTTTCGAGCTCGAGCTGCGACCAGCGCAAAAGGTCGTCTTCGCTCGCTTGTGCGTCGAAGTAGAAGCCGCCGCCGTGTAGGCGGTGCGTCAGCGCGCGCAAGCGCTCGTCGATCGCTGGCGCCGAGCTCGACGACGCGAGTTCGTTCGATGTCGCACCCGTGGCCGCATACGACCAACCGCGCGCATTCACTGCGGCGACGTGGCGTTTGAGCGCGGCCAGGAACGCTTGGACAGACGCGCGCAGCGACGCCTCGGACGATGCCCCGCGCTGCGCGAGGACCTGCTCCAAACTCTCGATCATCTCTCGAGATAGATCGGTCATGGACGATCCTCCGGCGGTTCTGCGCGGCGTGCACTCCCCAGTCGATTGCGCGCGGCCTGGGCCGCGCGTCGATGCTCGGCGGGCCACGCGGGGACCAAGCCCAGCCGGCGCTCACCGATCACGTGGTCGAGCGCGGCGCGGCTCTCGTCGCACGCAATGTCGCCGAGAGCCTCGAGACCCGGAACGACCCAGCTCGCCGCGCGCCCCTCGCGCGGCAGGTCGAGAATGCGCTGCGCGAGCAACCGTGCCGCCATGACGCGCGTCTCCGGAGACGGATCGTCGAGCGTACCGCGCTCGAACAGGCTGGCCAGGAGCGCGCGCGCCGACGGACCGAGCGCGTCGATCACGCGAAAGGCCAGCGCGCCAGGCCACTGCAACGTGCGTCGGCGGACCATCGCCAGCAAGGCGCTCGCGTAGACATCGCTGTGGCGCATCCGCACGAGCATCGCGTACAGCGCCGCGAGCGAGTCGTCGTACTGGTCCGCGAAGCTCGTCGCCAGGCGACCCGCAATGATCGCGGGCAACTCGCCGAGCCGCTGCGCGACGGCGGGTAGTCTGTGGCGTGGGCACCGAGCGAGCTGTGCAATCGTGCGCTCCCGCAGGTGCGGCTCTTTCCAAGGCGCGCCGCAGACCAGGCGCTGCGCGAGATGCGGCCAGAAGGGCTCGACGTGCTCGGGCTCGCCGCTCTCGCAGGCGCGCAGCACGGCGTCGATCCACACGCGCTCGTCGGCCTCGCCGCACAGGCTCGTCAGCCGCTGCAACGTGACATCGAAATGCCGTCGGAGCTCGCTCTCGCTCCAGCCGCGCAGCGCGCTGGTGAGCACGGAGCGCTCCGCATCGCTCGCGGCCCGGCGCAGCAGCTCGAGCGTGCTCGCGCGCAGTTCGGCGCTCGGCGCGTCGCTCGCCAGGACGATCTGCAGCGCCACTGCGATCACCGCGGATCGATCCGTCGCATCCGCGGAAGGGAGCGGCCCCTCGGTGCGCGGGAGCGAGTCGACGGCCTCGCGCAAGGTGTCGATCGACCACTCGTGATCGCCCTCGACGTGGTTCTGCGCGTCGAACATCGCTTCGCGACCGAGCGCCAGCTCTCGGCGCACGTCGAGCGCGGCGCGGCGCACGACTTCGACCACCGATTCGATCGAGTGGTCGTTGGGCGAGACCGAGGAAGCGATCTCGACAGCCTCGAACAGGTGCTGCAGGTCCGAGAGGCCCGAGGTTGGCGTCAGATGTGTCGACAGGACGTGCTTGAGCGCGCGGCTGGCGACTCCGAGCATCTCGTCGAGCGCGCGCTCGGGCCGCGCAATGCCTTGGGAATCGCTCTCGGGCATGGCGAGTTGCCGCATCGAGCTCTCGGCCCATGCACGACAGTGCTCGCGCACCTCACCGGCGACCCCGAGGTCGTCCAGCAAACGCGAGACTTCGTCGACGTGCTGCTGCACGGGCGACGGAGAGGGTTCGGCGCGCGCGCTGGTCGCGCCGCGGTCGGGCAGGGAGGACATGGCGAGCTGCTCTGCGCTACGGGCACGCACGGAGCGACAGTTCCTATCGGCGGGTGCTCCAACTCGGACCCAGTCGATCTCGATGGCGCGCCTGGCTCCGGCGAACGCCGCGAAATGCAGTCGGCAGAGCGTGCGTGCCGAGCCTCATTCGGCCTGGAAGCGCGGAAGTTCTTTCCACTCCGGCGTGCGGAGCCGGAGCGCCGCGGCCACTCGACGGTGGCCCGCGCGAGACGCCTCAGCCCTGGCCCGCGCTCGCGAGTCGTGCGACCACGGCGTAGCCCAGCGACGCGCCCTGGTCCTTCGAGAGGCGCTCGCAGGCCTTGAAGAGCAACTGGGTCCCGGCCACCAAGGGCAAGACGAACGGCGCTCGCCAGCGCGACAGCGAAACGGTGCCGTCGTGCTGCACGCGATCCGCGCCGAACGAGCGTGCGATCCAATGCGAGAGCATCGCGCCGGTCGTCGACGCGAAATTGCCGCGGGGCAAGACGTGCTGGATCACGAAGCCGTGGCGTCCGAGCAGCGCTTCGATGCCCTTCGGCGTGTAGCGATAGAAGTCGAACGGCCACTGGTGCAAGGGAGCGAAGAGCGGCACGGTCAGGAGCAGCGTTCCACTCGGCGCGAGCACGCGCGCGAACTCTCGAACGCATGCATCGGGATGCGCGACGTGCTCGAGCATCTCGAGTGCCAGCACGGTGTCGAACGCCGCGTCCTTGAAGGGCATGCGCTGGCCGTCGCCGAACACGTCGACGACGCCATGCAATTGCGCGAGCTTGCCCCAGATCTCCGGATGCAAGTTGTCGGCGACCGGCGGGTACTCCAGGCCGACGTAGCCGGTCACGTGCGCGTCGAACAGGTCCTCGTAGGGGCGCTCGCCGCAGCCGACGTCGAGCAACCTCCCGTGCGCCTGTGGGGCGAGCCACTCGGCGGCCTTCCACAGCCACATGAGCTCGATCCAGTACGGGCTCAGCGGCGAGCGCTTGCGCCAGGCATTGACGCGCTTCCTCCAACCCACACGCTCGCGGATCAGGCCCTTTTCGGCCCGCTTGGGTTGCTGGAGGAGGTCCATCGCGGAAGGGCGCAGTTCTACAGTATCTTCCTTCGCCCAACACCTGCCCCCGACTTCACACCATGACCCACGAGCTCCTCGCCAAGACCTTCGATCAGTGGTCCGCAGATGGCCGCGCCTCGGCCATGGAGCTCGAGCACGGCGACGTCGCGCGGCAAGTGATTGCCAAGCTGGGCATCCGTGCGGGCGAGCAGATCCTCGACTTGGGTTGCGGCAACGGTTGGGCCACACGCATCCTGGCCAAGATGGCCGCCGGTGTGCAGGCGACCGGCGTCGACGTCGCGCCGGCGATGGTCGCCGAGGCCGAGAAGATCCACAGCTTGACGATCCGAGCGCGCTACCACGTGGGCTCGTTCGAGCAGCTCGACTTTCCCGATGCGCGCTTCCATCGAGTGTTCTCGATGGAAGCGCTGTACTACGCGGTCGATCTCGAGCGCGCGTTGAGCGAGATCGCGCGCGTCCTGCGTCCCGGCGGAAGCTGCGAGATCGTGATCGACTTCTACACGGACAGCGTGGCGACCTCGTGCTGGGCGAAGGCCACTGGGGTTCCGATGCACGCGCTCTCCGAGGCCCAGTGGAAGGCGCGCTTCGAGCGCTCGGGCTTCGTCGACGTCGCCACGACGCGCGTCGTGGACTCGCGCGGCCCCGGCGAGGCATCGCGATTCACGCCCAGTCACTGCTATCCCGACTTCTCGACCTGGGTCGCGGTGCGCTCCGCGGGTTCGCTGTGGATCCACGCATCCAAGCCCAAGAATGCGTCCTGACATTCGAGTCGAGCAGCACCAGACCCGGAGCTCCGCAGCGCGACGAAGGCGGGCCCGGCGGAGTCGGGCTCGTGGCGCGCTCGCATCCGCTGTCCGCGGAGTGCGCCGCGAAATGGCATGCCGATGCACTTGGATTCCCGTGACCCAAAGAGGAGCCGAGCGATGCGCGACGTGGCGACCCTAGGTGTGTGCCTGACGGTCGGCGCCGCATCAACGGCGTGCGGGCCGAGCCTCTCGACCACCGCGCAAGCCCATGCCGCAACGCAGGCGGCCATCGGCGCCTCCGCGCTCACATTGGCTCCGCTCGAGCGCGTGAGCGTCGCCAATGGAGGCGCCGAGCTGCGCACCTGCACCACAGCGCGCCCGGCCTGCAAGAACAGCTCACATCCCGTGCTTTCCTACGACGGCCTGCGCGTGGCGTTCGACTGCGACGCGCTCGACGTGGTGCCGGGCTTCGCCAACGACCGGCACGACGCGCACATCTACGTGCGGGACCTGGCCAGCGGCTCCACTCAGCTGATTTCCGCCGCGCGCGCCGCCGATGGTTCGATCGTCCCGCCGAACGACGGCGCGGCCTTCGCCGAGATGTCCGCCGACGGTGCCTTCGTCGCCTTCGGGAGCTCCGCCACCAACCTCGCCGCTCCGGACACGGAGCCCGACTCGGACGTGTTCCTCGCGCGCCTCGAGCCGTTCCAGATCGAGTGCTTGACCGCAACGCTCGATGGAGTCTCCAGCGGTCCCGCGCTCAACGCCGACGCACGCTTCGTCGCCTTCGTCAGCACCGCCAGCGTCGTGCCGGACCTGCGCTTGGTCGATGGCCGTCCGGCGAGCCAGGCACCAGCGACGTTCGACAACGTGTTCCTGCTCGATCGCTCGAACGCTCGGTTCACCTGGCTCTCCGCGGCGCGTGACAAACAGTCGAATGGCCCGTCGACCCAGCCTTCGGTCGACGATGTCGGCCTGCGCATCGCCTTCGTCAGCGAGGCCACCGACCTCGTGGAGCGCGACAGCAACGGCGCGGAGCCGGACGTGTTCGTGATCGACCGCGAGAGCGGCGAGTTGCGCTGCGTCAGCGTCGCCCTGGGCTCCCGCGCGACCGCCAACGGCGTTTCGCGCAAGCCGGCGATCTCGGGCAACGGGCGCTTCGTCGTGTTCGAGAGCACCGCCACCGACCTGATCGCGCCCGGCTCGGACACCAACAAACTCTCCGACATCTTCGTGCGCGACCTCGCGACCGAGAGCACCGTGCGTGTGAGCGTTGCGAACGACGACGCCGAAGCGCGCGGTCAGTCGGGCTACGGGGCGATCTCCCCCGACGGCCGTTTCGTGGCCTTCACCAGTTTCGCGCGCAATCTGGTCCCCGGCGGGACGACGCGCGGCACGTCGCAATTCTACGTGCGCGATCGGGATGTCTCGGGCAACGGAGTCTTCGACGAAGCCGGGGACACGCGCACATTGCGCTTGAGTCAGTCGCTCGCCGGGATACCGGCCAACGCGCGCAGCGGCGGCAACTGCGACCTCTCCGGAGACGGACGCACCGCGGTGTTCATGAGCGAAGGCAGCGAGCTCGTGCCCGGCGACCTCAACGGGGCAGCCGACCACGCGCCCTGCAGTCCGACGTGCCTTTTCGGGCGCGACGTGTTCCGCGTTACGTTCGATTGAGCACCCGCACGGGGCGCTCCGGCTTCAACTTCACTTCGAACAGCGCGAACGCAGCACCCACAGCACGACGCCGAAGGCGGCGAAGGCCAGTGCGGTGAGCAGATCGGCTGTTTCGAGTCCGAGGAGGGCCATCTGGGAAACGCGCACTCGGCGCGCGCGAGTTGGTGCGACCTAGGAACCGGTGCTCGAACGGATCACGTCGAGGCTGCGATCTGCCCAGGCTTTGAGTGGCGTGATGTACAGGCCGAACAACACCGTCGCCACGCCCAGCGCGGTGACGAAGCCCGTGAGCAGCGGCGCCGGGAGAGCTTCGCGCTCGGACGGCTTGGAGAGGAACAGCGCCTTGGCGATGCGCAGGTAGTAGAACAAGCTCACCGCGCTGTTGAGACCGGCGACGACCACGAGCCAGATCAGGCCGTTGTCGACGCCCTGCACGAACAACAGGTATTTGCCGTAGAAACCGACCGTCGGCGGCAAGCCCGTGAGGCTGACGAGGAACGCCACCATCACCACCGAAATCAGCGGCGCCTTGAAGCCCATGCCCTTGAGGCTGTCGACCTTGTCCGAACCAGTGACGCCTTCGAAGTAGACCACGAATCCGAAGGCACCCAGATTCATGAAGTAATACGCGGCGAGGTAGTACAGCGCGGCACCGAAACCCTCGCGCGTCATGCACGCGATGCCGATCATCACGTAGCCCGCGTGCGCGATCGAAGAGTAGGCCAGCATGCGCTTGAGGCTCGTCTGCCTCAGCGCCGCGAAGTTGCCCAGCGTCATCGTGATCGCCGCCAGCAGCGCGAGCATGGTGCCGACGCGTCCACCGTATTCCCCGATCGCGCTCGGCCCTGCCTGCACGAACAGTGCGCCCAGGAAACGCAGCAACGCGCCGAAGCCCGCGGCCTTCGAAGCCACCGCCAGGAAGGTCGTCACCGGCGTCGGCGCGCCCTCGTAGACGTCAGGCGTCCAGAAGTGGAAGGGCGCGAGCGAGACCTTGTAGGCAAAGCCGGCGAGCACCAGCACCGTCGCGATACCGAACGGCACCGGGCTGGAGCTCAGTTGCGCCACCAGATTCGGGCTGGTCGCCATCTGAGACAGGTCGAGCGTGCCTGTGAGCCCGTACATCAGGCTCATGCCGTACACCATGATCCCGGTCGAGAGCCCGCCGAAGATCACGTACTTCATCGAGGCCTCGGCCGAGCGCGCGTTGCCTTTGTGGAACCCGGCGAGGGAGTACGACGACAGCGAGAGCAGCTCGAAGCCCAGCACCAGCAACAGCATGTTGTTGGTGCTGACCATGAAGAAGATGCCGATCGCGGCGCCCAGCAGCAGGAAGTAGTACTCGCCCACGCCGTGGCGGCGTTCGCGCTTGTCGTGCATCACGTACAGGCACACGACGGCCAAGGCGGCGACCGTGAACAGCTTGAAGAAGTTGCCGAACTGATCGATCGACACCATCCCGTAGACGGTGTGCGCCTCGCTGCCCCACTGGCCGAAGAGGAACCAGGCCGTCGCGGCCAATCCGGCCAGCGACAGGTACCCGACACGCACCGAGTCGCGGCCCTTGCTGATCAAGTCGAACACGAGCGCCGAGAGCGCCGTGACCGTCAAGACGATCTCCGGCGCGATCGAGCTCAACCCGTCGAGGTAGGGATTGTTCAAGGCAGCGCTTCTGGCTGGGGGCCTAGCCCTGGACCTTCAGGATGTTGAGCAGGTTCTGGACGCTGGGGTGCATCCAGTCGAGCAGGTACCACGGCATCACGCCGAACACGATGCACAGCAGCAGGAACGGCGCCTGGCAGAAGACCTCGCGGAAACTGATCTCCTCGATGCCTTCGTACTTGGGGTTCTTCTTGCCCAGGAACACGCGCTGCATCGCATACAGCAGGAACGCGGCGGTGAACACGATGCCCAGGGTCGAGATCAACACCAGCAACTGGAAGCGGTTGTCGTCGGCCTGGAACGCGCCGACCAGCGTCATCGCCTCGGACACGAAACCCGCGAGTCCGGGCAAGCCGAGAGCCGCGAAGAAGCCCAGTGTCGTCAGCGCCCAGTAGCGCGGCATCAGCTGGCTCAGGCCGCCGAAACCGTTGAGGTCGCGGTGGTGGGCGCGGTCGTAGATCACGCCCACGATGAGGAACAGCGCGGCGCTCGAGGTGCCGTGATTGAACATCTGAAGCACGGCGCCTTCCATGCCCCATACGGTGAACGCCGCCATGCCGAGCAGCACGTAGCCCATGTGGCTGACCGAGCTGTACGCGACCATCTTCTTGAAGTCGCTCTGCCCGAGCGCGACGAACGCCCCGTAGACGATCGAGATCACGCCCAGGATGGCCAGCACGTAAGCGAATTCGTGGTAGGCATCCGGAGCGAGCGGGAAGCACGCGCGCAGCATGCCGTAGCCGCCGAGCTTGAGCAGGATGCCCGCGAGGATCACCGAGATCGGGGTCGGCGCTTCGACGTGGGCATCGGGCAGCCAGGTGTGGAACGGCCACACCGGGACCTTGATGGCGAAGCCGACGAACAGGAACCAGAAGACCCAGGTCGAGAACTGCATGCCGAGCAGTTGGCCGTGCATCGGCAGGTTGGCTCCGGTGAGCTTGCCCGTCACCGCCAGCTCGGTGAGCTTGGGGATCGAGAAGGTCCCCGAGTCGAGGCGCAAGGCGACGATCGCCACCAGCATCAGCACCGAACCGGCGAGCGTGTAGAGGAAGAACTTGATCGCGGCGTACTCACGTCGCGGCCCGCCCCAGATGCCGATCAAGAAGTACATCGGCAGCAGCATCACTTCCCAGAACACGTAGAACAGGAAGATGTCGAGGCTGACGAACACGCCACCGATCCCAACCTGCAGCATCAGGAGCAGCGCGTAGTAGGCCTTGCCGGCCTTCTCCATGCCGAAGCTCGCGATCACGCCCACGAACAGCAGCACCGTGGTCAGCCACACGAGAGCGACCGACAACCCGTCGATGCCCACGTAGTACTGCGCGCCGATCGATTTGATCCAGTCGATGCGCTGCACGAACTGCGCGCCGAGGATGTCGAACTGTCGCGCGCTCTCGATCTCCGCTGCGGTCTGCAGACGGAAGTCGACGAAGTAGAGCTTCGTCGCCATCACCATCGGCACGAAGGTCGCGGCCAGGCTCACGCCCTTGATGGCGTTGAGCGCGTTCTTGGGCAGCAGCAGGATCACGGCCATCCCGATCAGCGGGATGAAGGTGATCCAGGTCAGGATCTGTGACTGCATGAGAGTGGGGTGAGCGGCGCCGAGGGGATCGGGGTGGCGTCCAGGGAGATCCGACTAGAGGAGGATGAGCCAGGCGGCGAGCATCAACCCGCCGAAGACAGCGAAGGTCGCGTACTGCTGCACGCGACCGCTTTGGAACAGACGGGCGAGCGAGCCGAAGGTCTGGGTCAGGAGCCCGACTCCGTTGACCGCTCCGTCGACGACCGTCGAGTCGAACTTGGCCGAGCCCCGACCGAGCGAAAGCCCGGTGCGGCCGACCAGGTTGACCAGCGCATCGACGATGTTGCGGTCGACCCAGCTCAACGTGTTCGCGAGCATCATCGAGCCACCGATCACGCTGATGTCGGGCTCGTAGCGCGGCTCGTCCTTCTTCATGTCGACGACGATCGCGGTGCCGGCGACCTCGTCGACGAAGTACTTGCCCGCGACGGCCACGTACAGCGGGTGGATCGCGTGGGTGATGCGGCCAGCGATGCGCTGCGAGCGCTCCCAACCGCGACCGTAGATCAGCCAGGCGATGAAGATGCCGCTGAGCGCGACCGCGAGCGAGACGCTCAGCGCCACGCTGTGAGCCGCGTGCGCCGCGTGCTCGTCGACTTCGACCGCGGCGGCGAGCTTCTCGCCGATTTCGTGGCCGTAGAGCGAGGAGAACGACACGCTCTGCTCGAACCAGGTGTGCGCGTGCTCCCAGAACTTCAGGCTGTGGAGCGGGTCCGCGAGCCAGAAATGTCCGCCGAGCACCCCCAGCGTCGCCAGCACGCACAGCGCGATCACGATCGGCGCCGGTGACTCGTGCGGATGAGTCGCGTGCCCGTGATCTGAGCCGTGATCCGAGGTGTGACCCGCGGTGTGTTCGGTGTGATGTCCCGCGGCCGAGTGCGTCTTCCCGTGGCCGTGTCCGTGATCGACGCTCCCGTGCGCAGCGTGCGCGGCCTGATGTGACGCTCCGTGCTCGGCATGGCCGTGCTGGGCATGGCCGTGCTGGGCGTGGCCGTGCTCAGCGTGACCCGCGCCGTGGTGTGCGTCGTCCCCGTGGTCCGCGTGGTGGTGGCTGAAGGGGCTCTCGACCGTTCCCGGGCGGTACTCGCCGAAGAAGGTCATGAAGATCATGCGGAACATGTAGAACGCCGTGCAGCACGCGGCGATCGGCAGTGCGATCGCGGCGAAGAAGCTCGCGCCGGAGAACTTGCCGCCGAGCACGTTCTCCCAGGCCCGCAGGATGATCATGTCCTTCGAGTAGAAACCCGAGAAGAACGGGATGCCGGCGATCGCGATCGTCGCCGCGAGCATGCACATGAACGTGATCGGCATGTACTTCCGCACACCGCCCATGTTCCGCATGTCCTGCTCGTGGTGGCAGCCGTGGATCACCGAGCCTGCGGAGAGGAACAAGCACGCCTTGAAGAAGGCGTGCGTGACCATGTGGAACAACCCGGCGACCACTCCACCCAACCCGATGGCGGCGACCATGAAGCCCAGCTGCGAGATCGTGGACCAAGCGAGCACGGCCTTCAGGTCGTAGGCCGTGGTGCCGATCGTCGCCGCGAAGAGCGCGGTCAACGTTCCGACCGCGGCCACGACGCTGAGCACGTCGGGCGTGAACATCGGATAGCAGCGTCCGAGCAGGAACACACCGGCGGCGACCATGGTCGCGGCGTGGATCATCGCGCTCACCGGTGTCGGACCGGCCATCGCGTCCGGCAGCCAAATGTGCAGCGGGAACTGCGCCGACTTGCCGATCGTGCCTCCGAAGACGAACAGGCCGCCGACCGTCATCCACAGCGGATACTCGCCGGGATTGTTGACCTGGTAGCGCGCGATTTCCTCGAGCGAGAGGCGCCACAGCTCGGTGAAGCGGAAGGTCTCGAACTTCCAGAAGAAGATCAGCATCCCGAACAACAAGCACGTGTCACCGACGCGCGTGGTGAGGAAGGCCTTCTTGCAGGCCTTCGTGGCCCATTTGTGGAAGTAGCCGCTGGAGGGGTCGTGGCTGAAGTGGCCGATGAGCAGGTAGCTCATCAGACCCATCAGCTCCCAGAAGATGAACAGGAACAACAGGTTGTCCGAGAGCACCAACCCCAACATCGCGAACGTGAACAGCGAGATGTTCGCGAAGAAGATGTGGTAGCGCGGCGTGCCGTGCATGTACCCGATCGAGAACAGGTGCACGCAGAACGAGACCACGCCCACGACCATCAACATCGCGGCGCCGAGCGGGTCGTAGAAAATCGCCGCCGAGACGTTGGGCGTTCCGTTGGCGACCGCAGCGCTCGAGTACAGCCAGTGGAACCACAGCCCCGCTTCGTCGCCGGAGTGATGCCGGAACTCCTGACCGTGGTAGGCCGCCCACAGCGACTTGGCGAACATCAGCACGGTGATCGACGCCGTCAGGAACAGACCGGCGGTCAACAGCCAGTCCCCTTGGCGCGGCAGGCGCTTGCCGAGGAAGATCTGGATCACGTACCCGACGAGCGGGATCACGAGCGCCAGGAACAGGAGCTTGAAGTCCTGTGCCGGGTCGAACGCGAGGAAGTGGGACTCGGGACTCATGCGTGGGGGCTCGTTCGCTTCGCGCTCACTCGCGCAGGAGATCGGCCTGAGCGGGCTTGACCGAGTTGAACAGGTGGAACACGTTGAGCACGATCGCC
Organism: Planctomycetota bacterium; assembly: GCA_020853575.1. Classification (GTDB taxonomy): domain Bacteria; phylum Planctomycetota; class UBA1135; order UBA1135; genus F1-120-MAGs118. Next base: position 145,023 of record JADYYP010000053.1, on the reverse strand, counting down.
AGCGCGACCGCTGCTTCGGCCGCAGCCAAGATGATCACGAAGATCGCGAACATGCGGCCGTCGAGCGCGCGACCGCCCGCGGCGCCCTGATTGAAGCGATCGAAGGCGACGAAATTGATGTTGGCCGCGTTGAGGATCATCTCGATCCCCATCAGCACGTAGAGCACGTTGCGTCGCACCAGGATCGCGACGATCCCCAGCGCGAAGAGCGCCGCAGACACGGCGATGTAGGCACCCAAAGGCATCAGGCGCCGCCTTTCTTCTTCTGATTCATGATGGCGAAGACGAGCACGGCCCCGCCGCCGAAGACGATCAGCGCGACACCCGCGATGAGCGCCAATTCGATCAGGCCGAAACCCATCAGCGCGAACCTCCCTCGTCGACGAGGTCGACCTTGCGGCGTCGCGCGACGTACACCGCAGCGACCAGCGCCACGGTCAGCACCACCGCCGCCAGCTCGAACGCGATCACGTATTGGTCGTAGTCGAGGAACGCCACGCCGATCTCTCGCGTGGCGTGCTGCGGCTCCGCGACTTCAGCCGCTTGCACCCAATCGACGGTGGCGGCGACCTTGGCGGCCACGAACGCCACGCCGGCGCCGACCGCCACGAGCCCCGCGAGCACGCGCGGCAGCTTGCGCTCGCTCAAGTCGGGCGGCGTCAGCATCACGCCGAACAGGATCAGCGCCAGGATGCCGCCGACGTAGATCAGGATCTGGCTCATCGCCAGGAAGTCCGAGCCGAGCAGCAGGAACAGGCCCGCGGTGCCGCCGAACGTCCCGATCAAGCAGAACGCGCTGCGCACCACCGACTTCTCCCAGATGCACATCAAGGACCCGCCGAGCACCAGCGTCGCGAACAACGCGAACACCGCGCCCTCGCCGCCGTGCGCCAGCGTGCCCCATGCGAACGAACCGAGCGCGCACAACGCGACCAGCCCGTAGAAGATGCGGCCTGTCAGATCCATCAGCCTTCGCCGCCTTTCTCCGCCGACTTGCCGCCGCCAGCCGCCTTGGCCGCGTCCTTGGCGGCCTTCTTGGCCTCCGCTTCCTTCATGCGGATGCGCGCCTCACGTGCCATGCCCTTGAACGAGAGCAGGTCGTGCTTGAACTCCGAGCGGTCGAAGGTGACGAAGGCGTACTCGGTGCCCATGTGGATACAGTCCTTCGGGCAGGGATAGACGCACAGCTCGCAGAACATGCACTTCTGGTAGTCGAGCGTGAAACTGATCCACTCGAGCTCCTTGCCGTGGCGCACTGCTTCCATTTCGATGCAATCGATCGGGCAGGCACGCGCGCAGGCCAAGCAGTTGATGCACTTCTCCTGCTCGAGATAGTGGATGCCGCGGTAGCGGTCGGGGATCGGCATCCGCTCGTCGGGGTACTGCACCGTGATCGGCTTCTGGAGCATGTAGCGCCAGGTGATCTTCATCCCGACCAGCGTGGTCTTGACGGTGTCCCAGATGTTCTTGACGTAGCCCTGGGCGGTCTCGGTCTGCTGCATCGGACTAGCTCCGGACGAGGGCCTGCCAACCGGCTTCCCAGAGGGCCGCACCCAGCACGCACACCAGCGCGAGAGGCGTCAGGTACTTGTACCCCATCGTCATCACTTGATCGATGCGGATGCGCGGCAAGGTCCAACGCAACCACATCATCAGGAAGATGCCGAGGAACGACTTCACGAGCAGTGTTCCGCCCGCGACGAGCTGATACACGAGCGCACCCCAGTTGATGGCCGTGAAGGCGAACTCCGGGCCGGCGCCGACCACCACCAGATCACGCCCGAAGAGTTGCCCCGCGAGGTGCGTCAGCGGGCTCTCGAACCCCCCGAGGAAGAACACCGCGCCGATCGCGCTCATCAAGAACATCGCCGCGTACTCCTCCATGAAGAAGAACGACCAGCGGATGCCCGAGTACTCGGTCATGAAGCCCGCGACCAGCTCCGATTCGGCCTCGGGCAAGTCGAAAGGCGCGCGCTTGGTCTCGGCCAAAGCCGCGACCAGGAACAGCAGGAAGGCCGGCAGCATGAAGGGGTTCTTGAACATGAACCACCCCATGCCGAAGAAGTCGGCCTGCGCCGCGCTCGCTTCGCGCAGGTTGAGCGTGCCTGCGACCATCACCGGCACGAGCAGCGAAACGCCCAAGGGGATCTCGTAGGCAACGACTTGCGCGGCCTCGCGCATCGAGCCGTAGATCGTCCACTTCGAGTTCGAGGCCCAGCCGGCCATCACCACGCCGATGGTCGTCATCGAGCTCATGGCGATGATGAAGAACAGTCCCAGATCGATGTCGGCGAACAGGATCCCCGGCGCCAGAGGATAGGCCGCCATCGCGCCCACGATCGCCGCCAGGACCAAGGCCGGCGCGAGCATGAACAGCACGCGATCGGCGTCGCGCGGGATCAGGTCTTCCTTCAGCAGCAGCTTCACGCCGTCCGCGATCGACTGCAGCCAACCGTGCCAACCGACATACATCGGGCCGTAGCGGCACTGGATGTGGCCGGCGACCTTGCGCTCGAGCCACACCGAGAACATCGCGATCAGCGAGATCAACCCGAGCGCGATCGCGACCGAGATCAGCGCCGAGCCGAGCCACAGCGCCCACATCGGCACGAACTCTCCGAGCCCGGCCTTCAAGCCCTCGAGGAATGCACTCGTTCCACTCATCGATCAGTCTCCCCGACGACGATGTCCGTCGAGCCGATGATCGCGATCGCGTCACCGACCAGCGATCCGGGCAGCACGTCCTCGAGCACGGCCAGGTTGCAGAAACTCGGGCCGCGCACGCGCGTGCGGATCGAGACCTTGCCGCCGTCGCTGACCACGTAGTGGCCCAGCTCGCCGCGCGGATTCTCGATGCCGACGTAGGCCTCGCCGGCCGGCACCTTGAGCGTCTTGGGGATCTCGCCGATCACCGGCCCGTCGACCATGTGGTCGAGACACCAGCGCACGATCTTGGTCGACTCGACCATCTCCATCACGCGCACCCAGGAACGGTCCCAACAATCCCCGAGCGCGCCCATCTCGCCGCGCGCCACCGGGATCTTGAAGGCACCGTCGCGCCAAATCTCGCCGTAGCACATGTACGGCATGTCGCGCCGCAGGTCCCAATCGATGCCCGACCCGCGCACCATCGGACCGGTCAGCCCGAAGTCGAGCGCCATGTCGCGCGAGATCACTCCGACGTTCGCCGTGCGCTTGACGTAGATCTGGTTGACCAGCAGGAGATCGCAGTACTCCTTCCACTTCTCGTCGAACACGTCACAGAAGCGCGCGACCTCTTCGAACCACCCCGGAGGCGCGTCGTTGAACACGCCGCCGATGCGGATGTAGCTGTAGGTCAGTCGCGCGCCGCAGATCTTCTCGAAGAGCGCCATCATCCATTCGCGCTCGCGGAAGGTGTACAGGAACGGCGTGAAGGCCCCGATGTCGAGGCCGTAGGTCCCGAAGGCCACCAAGTGCGAGCCGATGCGGTTGAGCTCGGCGCAAATGATGCGGATCAGCGTCGCGCGCCGCGGGATTTCGATCCCCAAGAGCGCTTCCACGGCCAGCGAGTAGCCGAGGTTGTTGTTCATCGACGCCAGGTAGTCGTAGCGATCGGTGTACGGCAGGTACTGCAGCCACTCGACGTTCTCACCGATCTTCTCGGCGCAGCGGTGCAGGTAACCCAGGTGCGGCTGCGCGCCGGTGACCAGCTCGCCGTCGGCGCGCATCAGGATGCGCATCACGCCGTGCGTCGCGGGGTGTTGCGGTCCGAAGTTGATCTCCAGATCCGGCGTGCGGATGTCGACCGTCACTTCACCCGGGCCGGTCGCCTGGATGCGCGAGCTTCCCTGCGCGGATTCTCTCGTTTCGTTCGCCATGGTCGCGGGCTCACTCGCAGGAGATGCCGTGGTATTCCTTGGGGAACTCGTAGTCCTTGCGCATCGGGTAGCCGATCCAGTCGTCCGGCAGGAGCACGTGACGCGGGTCGGGGTGTCCGACGAAGGTGATCCCGAACATCTCGGCGCACTCGCGCTCGTGCCATTGCGAGGCGCGGTACACGGGAACCGTCGAGGGCAACGAGGGCGCGCTCTTGGGCAACAGCGCCTTGACCGCCAGCCGGTGGCGGAACTTGAGGCTCAAGAGCTGCACACCGATCCAAAAGTCCGGCGCGTCCTTGGCGGGGTCGGTCGCCGTGAGGTCGATCAGTTGCTCGAAGTGCAGTCGATCGTCGTCGCGGCACGACTCGAGGAAGCGCGCCAACTCCTGCGCCTCGACCAACACGAACGGATCACCCGCGCGGCCCTTGTCCTTCTTGTCCTTGGGGTCGGCCTTGCGGGGTTCGTCGGCCTTGACGAGACCGGGAGCATGAATCGCCACCAGGCGGTCGTAGATGCCTCGAAAGTCCATGCGTCGCGGGGGCTCTGTGGGGTCGGTGCGAGGGTGGTGGGGCTCAGGCCAAGCGCGCGGGCTTGCGGATCACCGATGACGCGCGGATCTTCTCCTGCAGCTTCATCAAGCCTTCGAGCAAGGCCTCGGGCCGCGGCGGACAGCCGGCGATGTACACGTCGACCGGAATGACGCGGTCGACGCCTTTGACCACCGTGTAGCCGTACTTGTAGTAGGGGCCGCCGCCGGTCGCGCAGGCGCCCATGGCGATCACGTACTTCGGGCTCGGCATCTGGTCGTAGAGACGCTTGACGCGCTCGGCCATTTTGAAGTTGACCGTGCCGGCAACGATCATCAGATCGGCCTGGCGCGGGCTGGCGCGGAAGGCCCCGGCGCCGAAGCGATCGATGTCGTGGTGCGCCGCGCCGACGGCCATCATCTCGATCGCGCAGCAAGCGAGACCGAACGTCATCGGCCAAATGCTCGACAGACGCGCCCAGTTGATCAGCCAATCGACCTTGGTGGTCAGGACGTTCTCTTCGAAGGAGTGTTCGAGACTGAGCATGGGAAACAGGGACGTCGCCGGTCAGGCGCTGGGTTCGGGCTGGACTTGAGCCTTGGACTTCGCAGCCTGGTGCTGCGCCTCGAGCTCGGCTTCGATGTCTTTGACCTTCGCCACGCGATCGAGCTTGGTGCTGGCGAACTTGGGTTGGTAGCGCGCGCCGGAGTAGGTCAAGACCCAGTCGAGATCGCCCTTGGCCCACACGTACACCAGGCCGAGGAACAGGATCGCGACGAAGACCAGGCCCTCGATCAGAGCGAACATCCCGATTCCCGTGCCCTGCGCGACGCCGGTATCAGCGAAGGCCTCGCGCAGCACCAGCGCCCAGGGGAACAGAAAGGCGATCTCGACCGCGAAGATCACGTAGACCAGCGCCACCGTGTAGTAGCGGATGTCGAACTGCACCCAGGCGGCGCCGATCGTCTCCTCGCCGCACTCGTAGGTTTCGAGCCCTTCGTCGGTCAGGCGCTTGGGGCGCAGGAACGACGCGATCAGCAGGTTCGCGAAGACGAACACGAGCCCGACCGAGGCGAACACCAGGACGTTGAGGTAGTCGAAATGCATGGATGCGGTCCGGGCCTGGATCTCCCGTCCGGATCGGTCGTGGAGTTCGTGCAAGCCGTGCGCAGAAGATGAGCGCGCAGGGTAGCAGACCTGGGCCCGCTCGTTCGACCCCCAGCGCTTCAGTTGGACGAGCTTTTCCGGTGGCTCGAGACGCGCGCGACTTTGCAGCGGATTGGGCGTGACCGCGGCGCGCCGCCGAGCGTCGTGAGCGATGATGACTGATCCTCTCGTTCGAGCGGGCGACTCGCATGCGCCGGGGCGCGAGCATTCACGCCTGCGCGGCGGGGTGCGCGGCGGGGTGCGCGGCGGGGACACGCGCGCGGCTCATGCGCCGGGCATGGAGCCGCGCGGTGAACCCCAAGTCGAAACGCGAGAGGGCCCCCGAAACGACCCGAAGAACCGTAGTTCCGACCGCGGAACCAGTCGCGGCGGCGGCAGCCCGAAGAGCGGTTGTCCCGAGACACACGACGCGCTCGACTCACCCGAGACGCTCGATTCACCCGCCGCACCCGGACGCGACGACACCACTGGCGGCCCGCTGTCGTATCGGCTCCCCGATCCGACTCCGCCGTTTGCGGGCGAGGCTGGCTGGAATACGGGCGAGCTCGACGCGGCTCCAGCCAGCAGCCCCGAGTGCGTCCGCGTGGGCCCCCGAACGCTGCTCCTCGTGGCCGGGCTCGGAGGGGCTTATTTGGCCCTTATGTCGAGCCCAAGCTGGCCATTAGTAGCCAGTTCAGTCCATCCGTTCGCGCGCTGGTGGCGCGTCGCGGCAGAGCACCCGCTGCGCACCAGTACGGCGCTGACGCTGCTGGTGATCGCGTGTGTACGACGGCGAAGCGACCAAGGCGTGTGGCGGGCCCGACCGGCGCGCCTCGAGGGCGAGTCCGGCGACGCGGCCTGGGTGCCGAGCACTGTGGGGACTCAGCTCTGGCGCCCCCACTCCGACGTCGCGCTCGCTGTCGCAGGATCTGACCCCCGGCCTCACTCCTAGGCGACACCCTCTGGCTCGCGTATCATGTCGACGTCCCTACCCAGCTTCGTTCGGTGTCGCGACTCCCCCGCGTCGTGGTGCCCGCACTCATCGCCCGCACACGCCTCTCCCGAGGCGGGACCTCATGAGCATCGCTCCGTACCACGCAATCGTCTTCGGACCCATTCGGTCGCGCCGTTTCGGCAACAGCCTGGGGATCAACCCCGTGCCGTCGCCGCGCACCGAGTGCGGAGCGGAGTGCCTGCATTGCCGCACAGGCTCCGCCGCCGCGGTGCCGATCATCTCGCGCAGCAACGCAGTGCCCAGCTCGGGTGTGATCGTGACTTCCGCTGCCCGGCGCATCATCGAGATCCAGAAGGCCGGCGAGAAGCTCGAGGCCGTCACCGTCACCGGCAACGGCGATCCGACGATGCACCCCAGCTTGCTGGAAATCAGCGAGAACTTGCGGGATCTGCGCACCAAGTGGTTCCCCAAGGCGAAACTGGTGCTGCTGTCGACCAGCGAGGCCTTCCTGAGCCCCGAGCTGCGCGCGGTGATCGCAATCTACGACCGGCCCGTATTCCGCTTCGACTGGGGCACGGCCAAGACCTACGACGCGTTCCGTCCGAACGCCAAGCTCGACTACAAGACGGTGGTCGAGCGCATCCAACCGCTCGATCGCTGGATTTGCCAGGCCACCTTCGTGCAGGGCGCCCTCGACAACTCGAACGACCGCGAGGTGCAGGCGTGGATCAAGAAGGTCGAGGAGCTGCGCCCGCGGGCCGTGCAGGTGATGAGCATCGAGGGCAAGAGCCGCGGCGGCGTGAAGGCCGTCTCCACCAGCAAGCTGGAGGAGATCCTGGCCAAGCTGACCGAGAAGACCGGGATCACAGGCGAAGTCGTCACCCGCGAGCCCCAGCCGGTCTGAACCGGGGCCGCTCGATGGGAGATCGAGCCCGCCGAACGCGCCGCGGATCGACGACGGCGCGCCGCGGCTTCGCACGACTTCACCCGCGAATCGGGCCGAGCCGCGCTGTGGCATTGGTGGTGACGACGACCCAGCGCTCTGGCGGAGCCGGCGCCCCTGGGTGGGCGTCCCCGGGGCGAACCCCGCGGCGAATCTCAAAGGAGTGAGCGAATGGCCAGTGGTACCGCTGCTCGCACCTCACCGGCGCTGGTCGCCAGGCTGTGCGGCGTGTCGAAGACCTACGACGGTGGTCGCCAGGCACTCGTCGGACTCGACCTGGATGTTCGCGCGGGTGAAGTGCTCGGGCTGCTCGGCCCCAACGGCGCGGGCAAGACAACGGCGGTCAAGATCCTCTGCGGGCTGCTCGCCCCCAGCACGGGCAGAGCCGAGATCGCTGGTGTCGACGTGCAGCACGACCCGCTGGCCGCACGTCGGCAGCTGGCGTTCGTGCCCGATGGCGCGCCGCTGTACTCCAACCTCTCTCCGCGCCAGCACTTGGCGCTCGTCGGACGCTTGCACGGACTCGACGAGAACCGCATCGACCGCGAGTCCGCGCGCCTGCTCGAAGCCCTGGAGCTCGCCGAACGCATCGACGATCCTGTCGGTCAGTTCTCGCGCGGGATGCGGCAGAAGACGGCGCTGGCCTGCGCCATCCTGGCCAAGCCGAAGTTGTGGGTGCTCGACGAACCGCTCGAAGGGCTCGACGCCCCGACCACCGCGGTCATCAAGGAAGTGCTGCGCGGGTGGGCCCGAACCGGCGGCGCGGTGTTGTACACCTCACACTTGCTCGACGTCGTCGAGCGCGTCTGCGACCGCATGGTGATCTTGACCCAGGGCGCCCTGGTCGCCGCCGGGACCATGGAAGAGCTGCGACAGCGCTCCGGACTCGACGGGACGCTGGAAGAGGTGTTCCGCGCGGTCACCAAGTCCGTCGATCCCTCGATCAAGGCGCGAGAGGTGCTCGGCTTGGAGCCCGCGCGCTCGGGCGGCGACTGAGAAACCCCGAGTTTCGGCCCCCTGCGACCGCGGCCAGGGCCGCTCAGTGCCGGACGATCAACTCACCGGCGCGCACGGTCAGCTTGAGCGCACCACCTCGGCGCAACACCTCGAGCTCCAAGGCACGCCCGATCGCGTGATGGTCGAGGGCGCGGTGCACGTCGGCGGTGGTCGTGACGGCGACGCCCTGAATGCGCACGAGGATGTCCCCGATGCGCAGCTCGGACTGCTCCGCGGGACTGTCCGCGAAGATCTCGCGCACCAGCACTCCCTTGGGCAGACCCAGGCCTGCGTCGCGCGCGACAGCCGCGGGCAGCAAGACGTCCTCGACGCCGACACCGAGGAACGCCCGGCGCACGCGCCCGAACTCGAGGATCTCGCGCACCACGAAGCTCGCCGTGTTGGACGGGATGGCGAAGCTGACACCCTGCCCGCCGACGACGATGGCGGTGTTGATGCCGATGATCTTGGCGTCGGCGTCGATCAGCGGTCCGCCGGAGTTGCCCGGATTCAGCGGAGCATCGGTCTGGATGACCCCCTCGATCCAGCGGCCCTTGGCGCCCCCCAGCGTGCGCCCGAGCGCGCTGATGATGCCCAACGTGACCGTCCGCGCGAGACCGAAGGGCGATCCGATGGCGATCGCGAAGTCGCCTACGCGCACCGCGTTCGAATCGGCGATGTCGGCCGTCTGTGGCGCGTCTCCGTCGAGCTTGAGCAGCGCCAGATCGGTCGCCGGGTCGTCGCCGACGACGTCCGCCAGCGCCGCGCGGCCGTCGGCGAGCTCGACTTCGACTCCCGCACTGGCGTGCACCACGTGGCTGTTGGTCAGGGCGTAGCCGCCGGGTGCGATCATGACGCCGGAGCCGCTCGACAGCCCGGTGCGATTGCGCCGCCCGCGCAGGGCTCGCACGTGGACGACGCTCGGGCCGACTCTCTCGACGTTGGCGGCGACCTCGCCGGCCAGGCTGCGCATGGATCCCATATCCGTGGGGCTTGGGATGCCCGAGCACGGCTTTCAAGACGAGCTGAATGAAGTCGCATAGGCGCGTAGATTGACCGCCATGAACGACAACGAGAAAAAGGCCGTGGTCGCCACTGCGCTGATGGCGGCTTTCGCGGACGGTGCCAAGGTCGAACGCGAGCGCGAGGAGATCCGGAAAATCGCCGAGGGACTCGCCGGTGCGGATCAGCATCTGTCGCTGCACTACCAAGACGTGCTGCTCGGTCGCTTGACCACGGCGCAGGTCGCGCAACAGCTCCAGAGCTCCGAAGCGCGCCAGCTGGCCTACGAAATGGCGGTCTGCGTGTGCGACGCGGATGGCACGCAGAGCGCCTCGGAAAAGCAGTTCCTGGCCGAGCTGGCGCGCACCTTGGGGCTGGACGTGGCGGCGGCGTCCGCAGTGTCGGATTCCGCCGAGTCGATCGCGGCTCAACCGCTCGAAGCGCCCGCGCCGCGCGAGGACGGCGAGCTCGACGGGATGATCCTGAACAACGCGATCCTGTGCGCAGCGCTCGAGCAGATCCCGCAACGCTTGGCGACGATGGCCATCGTGCCGCTGCAGATGCGCATGGTGTACAAGGTCGGCGCGCGCTACGGATTCACGCTCGACAAGGGCCACGTGCTCGACTTGCTGGCGGCTGCCGGACTGGGCGCCACGTCGCAGTTGATCGACAACTTCGCGCGCCAGTTGGTGGAGCGCTTCGCGGGACGCTTCGCCGGCGGTCTCGTGCGCGGGCTCGCCGGACGAGCGACTTCGTCGGCGATCGCTTTCGGCACGACCTACGCGCTCGGCCACCTGGCCAAGCGCTACTACTCGGGCGGGCGCAAGCTCTCGGGCGCGCAGATCCGCGAGACCTTCCGCGGGCTCGTCGACGAAGCGCGCGGGGTCGAGTCGAGCCACCTCGGGTCGATCGCTGCTCGTGCGCGTGCCTTGGACGTCACTCAGTTGGCGTCGCTGGTACGCTCCGGCTGACCGCCTGCCGGCGCGCGGGCGCGACGCGGGCCCTCACACGATCGGCGTCGGATTGAGGTGCTCGTCCACCGCGACCAGCGTGACGCGCCCTTCGGTGACGTGGATGAACGACCCGCGCTCGCGCGCTCGTTGGGCCCAGACCGAGACGCCGACGGTCAGCGAAGTGCGCCCGACGCGCAGCGTTTCGGTGAAGAACGACACCAGGTCGCCGACGAACACCGGGTGCTTGAACTCGACTTGGTCGAACGACACCGTGACCAGCTTGCCCGGATGGCGCAAATGCGCTTCCGTGGCCGCGGCCAAGTCGATGTGCGAGAGGATCACGCCTCCGAAGATCGTGCCCAATGCGTTGGTGTCACGCGGCATCATCACGACGCGGATCGAGGGCTGCTTGTCTTTCGGGAATTCGAGCGGGGTCGCGGTGTTCATGGTGAGGCGAGCGACCGTTCGGCCCAAGCGCGCACGCGCGCTTCCAGCTCGGGCGTTCGGCCGCGGAAGAAGTGATCGACGCCGGGGATGACATCGAGCTCGACATTGGAACCGAGATCGCCCACGCGCTCGCGGAAGTCGCTGGGTGTGCCGAACTCGTCGTGCTCGGCGAGTTGAATGTACATCGGCTGACGCACCTCACGCAGGAAACGGCAGTCGTAGGCGCGACTGGGCGGCGCGACCAGGCACACGCGCGCGATGCGCGGCTCGCGACGCGCCAGTGAGCCGACGGTGCGCGAGCCGAACGAGAAGCCGGCGGCCCACAACGGCAGTCCGGGGAATGCGCGTTCGAGGTGCTCGAGCGCGGCGACGACATCGTCTTCCTCGGCACCCTCGCCGTGGTGCAGGCCTTCGCTCTTGCCCGCGCTACGGAAGTTGAAACGCAACACGGCGAGCCCCGCGGACTGCAGTCCACGCGAGGTGCGAAACACCACGTTGTTGTCCATGGTGCCGCCCGCGACCGGGTGCGGGTGGCACACCACGGCGGCGGCGCGCGGCAGCGAGCCGGCGTTCGGCAACCACAAGTGCGCCTCGAGGCGACCGACCGGACCCGCAATGAAAAAGCGCATCGAGCCGCGTACTGTAGCGCCGATGCTGCGGCGAATCCTGATCCTGTTGCGCGCGCGCCTGGCGTCGCAACGCAGCGACGCGAAGTTGCCCTTTGCGGCGCTCCTGATCCAGGCCTTCATCGCCTCCGCAGTGTGCGGTTTGGTCCGCGGAGAGATCCCGCCCTTCGCCTATGCGCTCGTGGCGCTCTCGAGCAGCGCGGCGTTGATCGCCGTTCCGCTGCTCGGCGAGTTGGCGAGCCTGCTGGTCGCCGACGAGACCGGCGACTGGGTTCGCGCTTTGCCGATCCGCGCGGTCGAGCTGCATATCGCACGCACGATGCACCTCGCGCTGGCGTTGCTCGTGCTCAGTTTGGGGTCCTTGGTTCCAGCAGCATTGCTCGCGGACGCGCGCTTCGATGCGTGGATGAGAGTCGAGCTCGTGGCGCTCGGACTCGGCCAAGCGCTGGCGATCGCCGCGGTGCTGCTGGCGCTGCAAGCCGTGCTGCGAGGACGCGCGCAGCCGCTGCTGGTGCTCGCGCAGACCGCGCTGTTCATCGCGATCCTGGTCGGCTCGTCGGTCGGATTGCGCAAGGTGCCGGCGATGGTCGGTTGGAACGATCCGAGCGCCGCGGGCGCGCTGCTCGCGTATCCACCGGCGTGGTTCGCGGCTCGGTTGTCGTCGAGCTCGCTCGGCACGACGTGGAACGCGCTCGCTCCGGCCGTGAGCGTGCTCGCGGTGGTCTTGCTCGCGCTCCTGCCCGCGCCACCCACCGCAGCGTTCCGTCGAGGCGAACCCCTGCTCGGGAGGCTCTTGGCACCGTTGCGCAGGCTGTGCGCGCGTATCTGGGTGCGTCCGGACGAGCGCGCGAGCTACGAGTGGCTGTTCGACGCGCTGCCCAAGGAGCGCGACTTCGTGCTGCGCACGTACCCCTTGCTGGCCGTGCCGGTGGGCTTCCTGTGGATCAGCGCGCGCGCGGGCAGCCCCGTGGAGCAGATGCACTGGCTCGCGATGCTGCTGTTCATCCCGGGCGTGTACTTGCCACTGATCGCGGCCCACGTTCCGGCGTCGACGTCGCACAAGGCGCGCTGGATCGTCGACTGTGCGCCGCTCGAGCGCGACGCACTCGACCGCGGCGCGATCAAGGCGCTCGCCGTGCGCATGCTCGTGCCGTTCTACGCGCTGCTCGCCGCGCTCGGGTGCCTGTTGGGAGGCGCGGGACTCGTCGCGCGACTCGTGCTGCCGGCGGGGCTCGCCTCGGTGATCGTCTTGCGCGCAACGTGGCGCGTTTGCGTGACCGCGCCGCCGCTCTCGACCTCGCCGGACGAGCTGTACGTCAATCGTGACTGGATCGGAATGCTCGGCGTGATCGCCGTGGTGCTCAGCGCGCTCGCGATCGCCGCCTCCAAGTGGATCGACTCACCGTGGAAGGCGCTCGTGTTCGCGCTCGCCATGCTGGCACTCGAGCGCGTCACCGATCGCCGAGGCGCGGCGAGGACCCTGAGCGGTGTTTGACTCCGCGCGAGCAGCTCACTGCGCACCCAGCGGATCGGCGCTCGAACGCATCCACTCCGCCAGCCGCGAGCGCATGCGCTCGAGCTGTGCGGCGTGCTGTTCGACACCGGCGAGGTTGGTCAGCTCGAAGGGGTCGTGCGCGAGATCGTAGAGCTCCTCCGGCGGGCGCATCACGAGCTGTTTCATGCGCGCGCGCAACGCGGCGTCGTTCTTCGAGGCCTTGACCCACGAGCGCCACGTCGTGCTGTGGTCGAGCACGTTGTTCGCGAACTCGCCGTCCGTCGGGAAGTTCTTGATGTACTTCCAGCGAGCGTCGCGGATCGAGCGCGCGGGCGTGGGCTTGCCCACCAAATGCTCGGTGTGCTCGCCGACGAACTCGTCGCGCACGCTGGACACGTCTCCACGCAGCAGCGGGAGCAATGAGTGACCGTCGAGGCCCGTGCGGGCGACGCCGAAGGTGTCGAGCGCGGTCGGCAGCAGGTCGACCAGGCTGACCAGTGCGTTGCTCACCGTGCCGGGCGCGACGACGCCGGGCCAGCGCACGAGGAAGGGCACGTTGATCCCCGCTTCGTACAGCGTCGTTTTCGCGAACGGAAACGACTGGCCGTTGTCGCTGGTCATCACGAGCAGCGTGTCATCGGCGATCCCGCACTCGTCGAGGACCGCGAGCAACGCTCCCACCGTCTTGTCCAAGCGCCACACGACGTCGTAGTACTGGGCGAACTCGGCGCGTGTCTCGGGCGTGTCGTACATGCTCGGCGGGAGCTCGAGCGCCGCCGGATCGTGCGGAATTGGAGCCGCAGGATCACTCGGGTCGCGCAGCGGCTCGCGAAAGGGTCGATGCGGGTCCTTGAGGTTGACCACGATCGCCATGCGGCGCTCGCCGAAGCCCTTGATCATCGCGCGCAGCGCATTGGCGACGGGATCGCTCTCGCGCGCGTCGCCGATGGCCTTCGGCCGCACCCACGACTCGAAGCGGAACTTCTCCGCCGGCTTGACGTTGAGCTTCCCGATCATGCCGGTCGCACAGCGCTCCGGCGGCAAGAGCTCGCACCAGGTCGCGACGTGCGCGTCGATGGGCTTGAAGCCCGTGGCGCCGTTGCGATGCGGATAGAGACCGGTGTACATCGCCGAGCGCGACGGCTTGCACACGCCGACGACGACGTAGCCGCGCTCGAAACGGGCACCGGATGCGGCGAGCGCGTCGAGGTGCGGGGTGTGCACGCTGCGATTGCCGTAGCACCCGACGTCGAAGCGACTCTGATCGTCCGAGACGAGCACGATCAGGTGCTTGGGTACGCGCGGCGGAGGTGTGGGCGCGGGCGTTTGTTGAACGGCTTGGCGGGGCACGCTGCAGGCGAGCGAAGCCAGCACGGGCGTCGCGGCGGCCACGGCGAGCACTTGACGACGCGAAGGGCGATCGACGCGACTCATGCGTTCCACTCGGCGAGCAACGGATCCTGGTGCGAGCCCATCCACGCGCGCAGCTCGTCGCGCATTCGTTCGCGCACGCTCGCGAACTCGTCGTTGCCGGAGAGCTCCACGAGCTCGAGCGGGTCGCGCTCGAGGTCGTACAGCTCCTCCTGCGGACGATACAGGTAGCTTCTCATGCGGCCGGCCGTCGCCGCGTCAACGCGCGCGAGCTCCTTGCCTGACTCCCACGTCTCGGTGTGGCCGACGACGTTGCTCACCGTCGCCATGTCGGGTCCGAAATTGCGGATGTACTTGAAGCGCTCGCCGTGGAGCGCGCGCGCCGGCCTCGACTGCTCGCGGTTGTTGTCGGTCTGCATGGTGACGATCGACGAACGCGGCGTGATCGACTCGCCGTGCAGCAGCGGCAGCAGCGAGCCGCCGTCGCACGGCACGGCGGGAGCGCCGAACAGCTCGAGCGCGGTCGGCAACAGGTCGACCAGGCCGACCAGCTCGCGGCGCGGACCTCGGACCACACCCGGACCACTGACCACGAGCGGCATGCGCACGCCGGCCTCGTACAAGGTCGACTTGGCGAACGGAAACGACGGACCGTTGTCGGCGGTGAAGACCACGAGCGTGTCGTCGCCGTGCCCGAAGTCGCGCAATGTCGCGAGCAAGCGCCCGACGGTGGCATCGAGCCTGGCGATGCAATCGTAGTAGCGCGCCAGCTCGCGGCGCGTTCCCGGCGTGTCCCACAGCGAAGGCGGCACCGCGATGCGAGCCGGGTCGGTGACGCGCGGCGCGTCGTCCTCGTCGAACGGCCGATGCGGATCGACCAGGGCCAGCACCGCGGCGAACGGTCGCTGGCCCGCGCGATTCAAGAACTCGCGCAGATGCCCATCCCACACCGCGGCGTCGCGCCGGCTCGACATTTCGTTGGCCTTGACCAACGTCTCGAACGGGAACTTCTCGAGCGGATCGACGTCGAGCTTGCCGATCATCGCGGTGGCGACTCCGCGGGCGTTCAAGAGCTCGGGCCAAGTCGCGACGTCGGTGCGGATCGGTCCGAAACCCAGCGCGCCGTGGCGCGTCGGATAGAGCCCGGTGTACACGCTCGAGCGCGATGGTTGGCAGACGCCGACCGCGGTGTACGCGCGCTCGAAGAGTGCACCGCTCGCGGCCAGCGCGTCGAGCACGGGAGTGCTCACGTCGCGTTGGCCGTAGCATCCGAGGTCGCGCCCCCCCATGTCGTCGGCGAGCAGCACGAGGATGTTCCTCGCACGTCGTTCGACGCGCCGTGGTGTGCTGCTCACGCACGCACCCAGTGTCGCCGCGCCGATTCCAGCGAGCACCGCTCTTCGGTCCAATGCAGCTCGCGCGCGTCGCATCCGCGCATTGTGCGCACGAGGCCTGGCGCTGCACCAGAGCGCGACCTCAATGAGCGAGGGGGCGCCCTTCGCAGGACGCCCCCTCGAGACAGTCGTTCTAGGTTCGCGTGATCAGCCGATCACGGAGCCATCGTGAACTGCACGGCGTTCGACAGATTGCTCGTCGAGGGCGCCGGCGGATCGCGGAACCACACTTGCGCACCGAAGACCTCGCCAGCGAAGGCGGGGGCACCCAGGGCGCTCGGGTGGGTCGCGAGGTAGTTGCTGAAGTCGACCGCGAACAGACCGCTGCAGGTGCCCGCCGTGCCGCCGGTGTTCTGCGCGTTGAGGCGCTGAACCGGTTGCTTGACGCACTTGTAGCTCGACGAACCCGGCGCCCAGACTTGGGCGGCCGGACCCGACACGCTGTAGAACAGCAGGCTCTGCTTCTGGCCTTCGATGCCGGTGCCGACGATCACGAAACCGCCCGTGGCGGACGCGCTCGGCGTACCGATGCCAGCGATCTGAGCGTTGCAACCGTTGGTCGTCGTACCGGCGGTGCAGTACGTGAACACGGCGCCTTGCTCGCAATCATCCGGGATCGAGTTGGCATTGGTGTCGAACTGCGTGCCGTTGAAGATCTCGCAGGCATCGCCGATCGTGTCGAGGTCGCAATCCGCTTGCGTCGGGTTGGCGATCGTCGGGCAGTTGTCGACGCAGTCGACCACGCCGTCGCCGTCGAGGTCGACGTCAGCGACGCCGCAACCGCAGGTGCCCGGGCTGACCTTGAGCGGGTCATTGGGGCAGTTGTCGTTGCAGTCCGCAGTGCCGTCGCCGTCGGTGTCGGTGTCGGGGTTGCCGCAACCGCACTGACCGGCGTTGACCTTGAGCGGGTCAGCCGGGCAGCCGTCGACGCAGTCCGCCGCGCCGTCGCCGTCGCTGTCGACGTCGACCACACCGCAACCGCACTGACCGGCGTTGACCTTGAGCGGGTCAGCCGGGCAGCCGTCGAGGCAGTCCACCGTACCGTCGCCGTCGCTGTCGACGTCGGCCACGCCGCAACCGCACAGACCCGGGTTGACCTTGAGCGGGTCAGCCGGGCAGCCGTCGAGGCAGTCCAACGTGCCGTCACCGTCGGTGTCGACGTCGGCAAAGCCGCAACCACACACGCCAGCGGCGATCTTCAGCGGGTCAGCCGGGCAGCCGTCGAGGCAGTCCAGCGTGCCGTCGCCGTCGGTGTCGACATCGGCAAAGCCGCAACCGCAGACGCCCGCGGCGACCTTCAGCGGATCGAGCGGGCAACCGTCGAGGCAGTCGTCGATGCCGTCACCGTCGGTGTCGACGTAGCCCGGAGCAGTCACGTTCAGCGTCCACGGCCCGGTGACCGCGGAGGTGCCGAACTGACTGAGCCGGATGTAGTACTGCGTCGTGCAGGCCGCGGTGAAGATCACCTGGCTGCCGAACGCCGGCGTCACGCAGGTGTCGTCGTCGCAGGCGATCTCGGTCAGCGTTCCGCACGCGCCGGTGTAGACCGTGATGACCGAGTCGCTCACCGGTTGCGTGGCGCCGCAGGTGTCGAACGTGACCGATCCGGCACCTTGCGAGGTCCACAGGAACCACACGTCGCGGCTCTGATTGGCCTGGCAAACCGAGGTCGGTGCGCTGTTGGCGCCGACCGGGGTCGCGAAGCGGGTATCCGCGGAAGCCGACGTGCTGCCCGGTCCGATGACCGTGGCGCCCGTGCACTCGTCGTTGGCCGGCGGGGGCACGACGAACGTCCAGGCCATGCTGAACGAACCGCCGAGACCCTTGTCGGAGACGCGGATCTTGACCGTTTGGTTCGGCGTCAAGGCGAGCGAGAGCGCCGAGGCCGGGCCGCTGCACGGCGTGCCGGTCGCGTCGTCGTTGCAGGCCAGCTCGAGACCGCCGCACGAGTCGAACACCGAGATCACGGTGTCCGGAGCCGCGCTGCCGCAGGTGTTGAGGTTCAACGTGCCCGCGTCCGCCGGCGCCGTGAACGTGTACCACACGTCCTTGCCGGTGGCGTCGCAGCTCGACGAACCGTCGTTGGTCGCGTTGGTCATGTTGGCTGTGACCGGCGAGGTCGCGAGCGTGACCGCGTTCGCGCAGAAGTCGTTGGCCGGCGGAGCGCCGATCTCGATCTTCAGCTCGTACTGGTACGTGCCACCACCGGGCATCTGACCGCCGAACACGGTGCCGGCCGTCGGGCCCTGCTGGACCGCGATGCCGCCGACCACGTTGACCACATACCAGTTGCCGGCGACCACCGGGGCCGTCAGCGTCTGGATGTTGTTGGCGCAGCGCGTGACGAACAGCGTCGTGTTGCCGACCGAGGTCTGCGGGCAGGTGCCGCCGACGCCGGTGAGCTGATTGAGCTGCGCTTGCGCGTTGGTGCCGAGCGTGTTCAGCGTGATGACCGCGTTGTCGGTGACCGTCGCTTGGAAGCGATAGGAGTCGACGTCACGGTTGCCGATCATGCCGCGCGCGGTGCCGCGGAAGCTCGAGCCCGGGAAGCCCGGAGTCGGGATGTCCGTGAAGCGGTTGGGCGTCGAGCCGCAGCCGTCGTTGTTGTTGTAGCCGTAGCCCGCTTCCGCTTCCGTGTAGGGACCCGCGACGCCCGTGCAGAGGTTCACCGGCAACGCGGTGCCGCAAGGCGCGCCGCTGTCGGAGAGGTCCAAGGTGAAGGCAGCCGTCGAGGCGCCCGTCGAGAACGGCGCGATCCAGATGTAGTACGTCGCGCCCAACTGCGAGCACCACGCCGCCGAAGCCGCGCTGCCCGTGCAGGCCGGACCAGCGTCGTCACCGGTCGCGATGACCGTCAGGCCATCGCAGGTGCCGGCGAAGACCGCCATCACGCTGTCGAGCGCCGGAGCCGTCGCGCACAGCGAGGCCGTCATCGTGTTGCCGGTGCCGAGCACCGAGTACCACAGGCCACGGCGGGACGTCATGCCCGTCGTCGGCGACGAGGAGAAGGTGACGAACGGATTGGACTCGACCGTCGCGCCCGTGAAGCTGCCGACCGTCGAGCTCGGGACCGCCAGAAGGGCCGCCGACGAGCAATTGTCGTTGTCCGGGTTGGTCGTCGGGGTGACGACGATGCTGATGTAGTTGCCGCCCGAGCTCACGCCGTCCGTGGCGACCACGGCCAGGTTCTTGGTGCCGGTGGTGGTGGCTGCGGCAACGGTGGCGACGGCGGTGTAGATCCCGTCGTTCGCCAGATCGTCTCCGCTCGTGCCGTCGTCGACCATCGGGGTCGCCGCTGCGCCGCCGATCGCGGTCAAGTCGATCGTCATCGTCGTGCCGGCTCCGACCACCTGCGTGCCGCACATGAAGGGCGTCGCGGTCAAGCGCACGGTCTGCAGCTCTTCGAGCGTCAGCGGCAAGGCCGACCCGATCAGGGTCATGCCGCCGTTCACCGGCGTGGCCATGTTACGCGGAGCGGGGAAGCCCGTGGACCAGTCGAGGTTGCTGACGTTGGTGTCCGCGCCGCCGCAATTGCGGCGGTAGACAGCGAGACCGGTCGACATCGGGGGGCAGTTGCCCGTCGAAGCGAACGTCCCACCGGCCGCGGCCGAGTCATTCCAGTTCGCGGTGCCGATGCCGACGAAGTCGACCAGGGTGGTGTGCACGGCGTAGGTCGGCGTTCCGCTGGCGAGGGCCGTTGTGCTGCTGACCAGCGCGACCTTCGCGTCCGAACCCGACATCGCGATCGCACCCGAGACGTTGAAGGTCGGGTTGGCCGGCGTTTGACCCGCGGCGAGCGTTCCGCCGGTGCCTTCCTGCACCAGCAGGTATTGGCCCGTTCCGAGCACGATCGCCGGCAGCGCGGTGGTGTTGGTGGCCGAGAACGTGCCTGTGGACGACGCGTACTGCACCGACCAGCCCGTCAGGTCCTGGGGCGCACCCGAGTTGTAGATCTCGATGAAGTCGCTGAAGAGCGGCGCGGAAGTGTTGCCGCCCGATCCCCAGACCTGGCTGATCTCGACCTGAGCACTCGCGGCACCCGCGAGGCTCAGGGCCGCCGCCGTACAGAGCAGCGGGCGAACCGTGTTGCGAATCGACATGTGGGTTTCTCCTGAAGGTTGCGCGGCGCTGTGATCCTGAGTCGGGGGGCAGCACCGCGGCCCGTGGTGCGCGACATTGGCGACCCCGGGGCTGAGCCTCTTGATTGGAATCCGCATTTCGGGAATGCGCAAGCAGTCGCGCGGCGTCCACGGCGAAGTTGCGAGTCCCCGCGTCGCGCCGTGCGCCAAACGCCTGAGTCGCCGCCGGCTCGGCTGCGCCGGTCGGCGTATACTTCTCGACCCTCCATGTCTGCCCGAACGATTTTCGCGTTGACTTTGGCCGCCGCGGTCGCCGCCGGTGGCGCCTACTGGTTGACCCGTGGCCCTCAGACGGGCCAAGCGGCGCAATCAGTCGGCCCACAGGGCCCGAAAGACGCGCCGCGGACGTCCGAGCCGCTAACCCCTGTCGCCCCCGAGCGCACCCCGACCACGGACGAGCCCGCCACGACCAATGGCGCGGCCTCCGTTGCGGCGCGCGACGGGGACCGCAAGGAGGCCGGCGCGGTGCTGCGCAAGGCCAACGAGCAGGACAAGGAGCTGGTGCGCTCGCTGATGAAGATGCACGCCATGGTCGACAAGGACACCTCGATCAAGTCCTCGCTCGACGCACCGATCCCGGGCACCGACGACGACAGCTTCTTCCTGAAGTACGGCAGCTTCACCCGCCCGCAGCTCGAGGAGTCGCTGGAGTCGCTGCAAGCGATCCTGGTGTGGCAGGACGAAGGCCCTTTCGAGAACAAGGCCATCGAGGTGCTGCCGCCCGAGCTGGTGCGCAGCTTCGAGCTCGAAATCGACTGGTTGCAGCGCTACCTCGCGGAGAACTGAGCCTCCCGCGGGTAGCGGCGCACCGCGGCGCTAGCGCGTGGCCAGGAACGCCACCAGGTCGGGCGGGAGCCCGCTCGCGATCTCGACGCGCTCGCCCGTGCGCGGGTGCGTCAGCGCCAAACGACAGTGGTGCAGAGCCTGGCGCGGGAGCTCGAGCTTGGCGATGTCGTCGGGCGTGAGCTCGTCGTCGTTGTACTTCTGGAAGAACTCCTCGCCGTAGCCGTAGAGCTTGTCCCCCACCAGCGGGTGCCCGATCGCCTCCATGTGCACTCGGATCTGGTGCTGGCGGCCGGTGAACAGCTTGCAGCGCACCAGCGAGCATCCGCGGCGTCGCTCGAGCACGCGCCAATCGGTGCGCGCTTGGTCGCCATCGGGACGGCACGCCATCTTCAGGCCGATCGCGCTGCCGCGCGCGGAGCCGATCGGCAAATCGACCGTCCCGTACTCCTGCTGCGGCGCGCCCTGCACGATCGCGAGGTACTCCTTCTCGACTTCGTGTTCCTCGAACTGGCGCCGCACCTCGGAGTGCGCGCGCGGGTGCAGGCCGACGAGCACGATGCCGCTGGTCTCTCGGTCGAGGCGATGGCACAGGCGCGGCCGCGCGTCGCGTTCGAGTTGGTCCGCGCCGTAGCGAGCGTGCACGCGCTGGATCAGCGTGTCGGACAGGTGTCGGCCGCTGGGATGCACCGGCAGCATCGGCGGCTTGTCGACGGCCAACAGGTCCTGGTCCTCGAACAACACTCCGAGCGTGTCGTCGAGCACCGGCATCACATTCACGCGCAGACCCTCGGGCACGATCACGAGCACACGCGTGCGGTCGCGCAGTCGTCGGCCAGGCCGAGTCTCGAGCGCATATTCGCCGCTGCCGTTGGGCTTGTCCGGCGAACTCACATCGACGTACACGTAGCCCTCGTGGATCAGGTTCTGCACCGAGGTGCGCGAACGCCACTGCATGTGCAGTGCGAGGAAACGGTCGAGGCGGATCTCGACGTCCTCGGCGCGCATGCGCAGATCGCTGGCCCGCACGGAGAGCTCGACTTTCTCCAGCGGCTTCGAGAGATCGCGGTCTTTGGGCAACAGGCGCATCGTGGTGCAGCGCGGAACGAATCGCACGGGTGCGCGTTGCACGCACCTAGAAGTGAAACACGTCGCCGAAGCGCCTGCGCGCTCCCGCGACGTGCTGTTCGAACATGCCGCGAGCGCCTGTGGGCGGCGCTCTCGGCCGAAAATCAACCGCGGCTACCCGGGCCGCTGCCCGGTCCGCCGGGACCCATCATGCGCCGCTTGGGCGGGGGTCGATGCCCCATGATCAGGTCGCGCGCTTGGCGGGTGGCGCGCTGGATCGTGCGCAGGCGCTCACGGCGTTCGCGGCGCAGCTTGTCGGAGCGCTTCTCGTGCCACGTCTTCGCCTTCGCGAGGCGGAACACGCCACTGTAGTTGCACTGGCGCTTGAAGCGGCGCAGCGCCGCCTCCAGCGACTCGTTCTGTCGGACAAGGACCTTGATCGTCAAGCGAACGCTTCCTTCAGCTCTGTGGGCTGGTTGAAATGGGCGAGAGATGCTACCCGCGGAATGTCGCAGTGGGAAGGGCCTGGCGCGACGCTCGAACGACGCGCGGCGCCCGCGGGCCGCTGCCGAGGTCGCGGCGTGAGCGTCGACCCCGCAGCGCGCGCGCCGACGCCGCCCGGATCGCGCTCGGACGTGCTGCAGGGCCTGGTCGAGGTCGTCACGTTCCACAGCCCGGAGAGCCTGTACACCGTCCTAAAGATCTCTCCGGAAGAAGGTTATGACGATCCTCTGGCCCCGAATCTGTGGCGCTCGATGCGCCTGACGGCGGTCGGGCAGATCGACGCACCCAATGCGGGTGCGCGGCTGCGGCTGGTCGGCGCGTGGGTCGCGCACAGGGCCCACGGCCGGCAGTTCCAGTTCGAGAGCTACGAGGTGCTCCCGCCGCTGGGGGTCGACGGTCTGGTGCGCTACCTGGCGTCCGACGCCTTCGATGGGATCGGTGAGACGCTGGCGCGGCGCATCGTCGAGCAGCTTGGCGCGAGCGCTCTCGAGGTGATCCAACGCGAGCCAGAGCGACTCGCGGGCATCCCCGGCCTCCGCGCGAGCGTGCGCGAGCAACTGGTCGAGAGCGTGCGCTCCGAATTCGCGCGCCACCAACTGCACGCGTTCCTGCGCTCGGTCGGGCTGGGACCGCGCCAGTCGGCCGCGGTCGTGCGCAAGCTCGGATCTGCCGCGGAGAAGAGGATCCGAGGCGATCCCTACTGCTTGGCCGGCGCGGTGGCGGGCATCGGCTTCGGCACGGCGGATCGCATCGCGCGCGAGCTCGGGCTGGCGCGGGACGGTCCGGAGCGCTGTCGCGCGGGACTGTTGCACGCGCTGCAGTCCGCGGCCGAGGCTGGTCATTCGATGCTCGGTCGCGAGCGCTTGCTCGAGGAGGCCAGCGAGCTGCTCCAGCTCGAGTCCGAGCGCGCCAAGCTCGAGTCCGCACTGGCAGAGCTGATCGCGAGCGAGCTCGTGGTCGCCGACGGCGAGGAGCAGGGCGGCGGCCCGGCGCTGTACCTGCCCTACCTCGCGGCGAGCGAGCGCGGTCTCGCGGCGAATGTCGTGCGCCTGTGCGGCGTGGACGCGGTGAGCGCGCTGGCCAGCGACGCGCAGCTCGCGCATTACGAAAGCCAAAGCGGCCTGCGGCTCGACCCTGATCAGCGCGCCGCGGTCCTGGGACTGCTCGCGCACCCGCTCGCGCTGCTCACCGGCGGACCAGGGGTCGGGAAGACCACCATCGTGCGCTGCGTGGTCTCCCTGGCCGAAGCGGCGGGCGCGCGCGTGAAGCTCGCCTCGCCGACCGGGCGCGCCGCCAAGCGTCTCGCCGAAGCGACCGGACGCGCGGCGTCGACGATCCACCGCTTGCTGCTATACGACTCGAGCTCAGGCGCGTTCGCGCACGACGCACGCAACCCCTTGCCGTGCGATCTGCTGGTGATCGACGAGATGTCGATGCTCGACGTCGTGATGGCGCACCATCTGTTCAAGGCCATCGCCACTGCGTCACGGGTGGTGCTCGTCGGCGATCCCGACCAATTGCCGTCGGTGGCGCCGGGCAATGTGCTCAACGATCTCCTTCGCTCGCAACGCGTGCCGACCTTCCGCCTGACGCACATCCACCGGCAGGGACGGTCGAGCCGCATCGTGGTCAACGCCCACCGCATCCTGGCTGGGCAGATGCCGGTGCTGCCCGAGAAGGGCGACCTGGCCTCGGATTTCTTCTTCTTCCACGCCGAGGATCCTGCGCGCTGCGCGGAGCGCACGGTCGAGGTCGTCACCGAGCGCATTCCGCGCAGCTTCGGCTTCGATTGGCGGACCCACGTCCAAGTGCTCGCACCGATGTACAAGGGCGAGTGCGGCGTCGACGCCCTCAACGCGCGCTTGCGCAGCGCGCTGGGCCCCGCGAGCGAGGAGTTCCGGCTCGGGGCGCGCACCTGGCGCGTCGGCGACCGCGTGATCCACACGCGCAACGACTACGACAAAGAGGTCTTCAACGGCGACATGGGGCAAGTGGTGGCGCTCGACGAGCAGGGCTTGAGCGTCCAGTTCCCCGAGAAGCGCGTGGCGTACGCCGCCGACGAGCTCGCCGACCTGCAGCCCGCGTTCGCCATCACGGTGCACCGCTCCCAAGGCAGCGAGTACGACGCCGTCGTGATCCCCTTGGTCGCGCAGCACTACCTGATGCTGCAGCGCAATCTGCTGTACACCGCGGTGACCCGCGCCAAGCAACTGCTCGTGCTCGTCGGCAGCGAGCGCGCGCTCCGGCTGGCCATCGACAACGTGCGGCCCAGCGAGCGCTCGTCGGGACTGGCACGGCGCTTGAAATCGGGCGCGCCCATCACGGATTCGACCCCCTAGCTCTGCCGGGGGGTCGTTATCTTTGTGCGCAAACTGCCCAAGGAACCACCCATGCTGCAATTGACTCGACCCGCCGTCTGGATCGGTGCGCTCGCCCTACTCGCCTTCGCTCCGGTCGCGGACTCGGTCTCGTTCCACCCGACCGAGGGGTCCGAGGCCACCAAGAAGTTTGCGCTCGAAGGCTCGTTCGAGCTCGGCGACATCTCGATGGTCGTCGACGGTCAGGACATGAGCGGCCAGATCCCGCTCGACCAAGTCTCGGGTGAGTTCGACATGGGCTTCGGCATCGTCGACCACTACATCAAGATCGCCGAGGGCAAGCCGCTGCACCTCGAGCGCGAATACACCGGCTCCAACGCCAGCTTCAGCGCGATGGAGAACTCCGAGTCGAAGGAAGACCTGTTCGAGGTCGACGGCAAGACGGTGGTGTTCAAGTGGGACGCCGAGAAGGGCGAGTACACGCGCTCGGTCAAGGAGGGCGAAGTCGAGGAGGCGAAGCTCAGCCAACTGGGCATCGATCTCGACTATCGCTCGCTGCTGCCCGAGCGCGACGTGTCCGCCGGCGACAAGTGGGAGATCGAGCCCAAGAAGCTCGTGACCGCACTGTTCTTCGGCGCGGAAATGAAGGACGTCGGCGACATGGGCATCGACGATCCGGATTTCGCCGAGATCGCCGACGAGCTGATCCCGGCCATCGAGAAGTTGTTCGAGTCGTTCAAGGCGCAGTGCGAGTACGTTGGCTCGCGTGAAGAGGGCGAGACGAAGCTGGGCGAGGTCAAGATCGTGCTCGACTCGAAGGGCTCGAGCGATCTCTCGCAGATGATCTCCGCCGTGCTCGAGAAGCAGACCCAAGGCGCCGGCGTTACGTTCGAGATCGGCTCCGCGGACCTGGGTCTGGCGATCCGCGGCGAGGGCACGCTGCTGTGGGACCTGAAGAAGGGTTGCGCCAAGTCCTTCGTCATGGACAGCGAGGTCGAGCTCACGCTGGACCTCGACGTCTCGGTGACCGACCCCAACGGCGGCGACCACTCGGCCGAAGCCGGGATCGAGGTCATGGGCAAGGCCAAGTGGTCGATGGAGTGAGGGCGCGGCGCCCGGAGCGCGCGTGAGAAACCGAACCTGGGGCCGTGCGGCGTGAGCTGCGCGGCCCCGACCGTTTCCAGCGCGACACACGCGCTCAGCGCTTGAAGTAACGCCGTTCGGCGAGCGATGGCGGCATGCACTTCATCTCGTCCTTGGCCGACGGATCGTCGTGCACGTAGCGATATCCGGCGCCGTACCCGGCGGCCTTCATCAGCGCCGTGGGCGCATTGCGCAAATGCAGCGGGACGGGCTCGGCCGAGGTGCGCTCGACGTCTTCCAGGGCGGACTTGTAAGCCACGTAGACCGCGTTCGATTTCTTCGCGCGAGCCAAGTACACGGCGACTTGGATCAACGCCAACTCGCCTTCGGGGCTGCCCAGACGATGCCAAGCGTCGGCGCCGTCCAGCGCGATGCGCAACGCGAACGGGTCACCCAGGCCGATGTCCTCGACCGCCATGCGCACCAAGCGTCGCGCGATGAAGTCGCGATCCTCGCCCGCGTGCAACATGCGCGTGAGCCAATACACGCTGGCGTTGTCGTCGCTGTTGCGCACGCTCTTGTGCAACGCCGACATCAGGTTGTAGTGCTCTTCGCCGGACTTGTCGTAGGCCAGCACCTTGCGCTGCAACGCCTGCGCGAGCAACGCGGCGTCGAGCTCGCCGCCGGTCGGAACCAGCGCGGCAGCGGTCTCGAGCAGATTCAAGGCCCGACGCGCGTCTCCGTCCGCGGCGTGCGCCAGCGCCAGCAGTGTCTCTCGATCGACGCGCAACGAACCGCGCAGTCCGCGCGGATCGGCCAGGGCCCGCTGGAGCAACTCGACCAACTCCTCGGCCGAAAGCGGTTGCAAGATCAACACGCGCGCGCGGGAGAGCAACGCACCGTTGAGCTCGAAGGACGGGTTCTCGGTCGTCGCCCCGATCAACACGATGTCGCCGGCCTCGACGAACGGCAGGAAGGCGTCTTGTTGGGCCTTGTTGAAGCGATGGATCTCGTCGACGAACAACAGCGTGCGCACGCCGCTGCGCGCGCGTTCGGCGGCGGCCTCGGACATCACCTCGCGCACTTCCTTGATGCCCGAGAGCACCGCGGAAAACGGCACGAAGCGCAGCTTGGAGCGTGCTGCGAGCAAGCGCGCGAGCGTGGTCTTCCCCACGCCCGGCGGCCCCCACAAGATCAGGCTCTGCGCCAGGTCCTGCTCGAACAGTCTGGCAAGCAGCATCCCGGTGCCGAGCAAGTGGGACTGGCCGAACACCTCGTCCAACGACTGCGGCCGCATGCGATCGGCGAGCGGAGCGTCGGCGCGCGGCTCGTCGGTCACGCGGGGTGCCCGGCGCGAGAACAGATCCCCGCTCATTCGCGCGGCTCTCCGACTCGTCCTGCGGCGAACAGCAATAGCGACGCGGCCACGGTGACGTTGAGCGACTCGACCGAGCCGCGCATCGGGATCGTCACACGCTCGAAGCTCTCGCACAGCTCGGGCAACTCGCCGGTTTCCGAGCCCACCCACAGTGCGACTCGTCCGGTCCAATCGAATTCCGACGGAGCTCGTCCTCCGCGCGTCGCGGCGCGCACCTGTCGGAAGCCGTGGGCGCGCAGCTCGTCCACGGCCGCCGCCGCGTCGGCGAAAGACACCACCGGCAAGCGCAGCAAGCTGCCCATCGAACCCCGCAGGGCCTTGCCATTCCAAGGGCTCGTGCCTCCGGCCAGTACGCACAAGGCTTCCGCTCCGGCGGCTTCCGCGCTGCGCGCCACAGCACCGAGATTGCCGGGATCCGCGATGCCTGCCGCCACCAACACCAGAGCTTCGGGGCCCAGATGCGGATGACCGATGCGCACGTCGTGCGGCGCGCGCGCCAAGGCCACGATGCCCGGCGACGTCGCGAGCCCGCTGATGCGTCCCAGGAGCTCGTCGTCGAAGACGCGCGTGTCGACTCCACGCTGCTCGAGCTCGTCGGCGCGTGCGGCGCGCGACTCCGAGACGATCGCGAGCTCGAGCTCGAATCGCGCGCGCAGTGCATCGTCGATCAAGCGCTCACCCTCGAGCACGATCAGCCCCTTGTGCTTGCCGGCTAGCGCCGCGCGCAGGCGCGCGACCAGGGGATTCGCCGTGCTCTTGATGACTTCTCGACGCGACATCGCGCGCGATGTTCTAGCATGTTCGGTCCGCGGGTGAGATCGCGCACGCACGCATGACCCAAGCACAGCACGTCGTCGGTCGAGTCGTCCGCACCGATGCCAAGGTATGTCACGTGGCGATCGACGACCGCGTCGTGCAATGCGTGCCGCGCGGCAAACTGTTCGAGTTCCGCGGCGAGCAGAAGAACCCCGTTGCTGTCGGCGATTTCGTGCGCGTCGACCCTTCCAGCACGCCAGCCGGGCTCGAGGAAGTGCTCCCGCGCCGCAACCGCCTCGGCCGCACGGCGTCGAGCCACGATCCGCGCGAGCAAGTGCTCGTCGCCAACGTCGACCAGCTCCTGATCGTCAGCGCGATCGAGAAGCCCAAGTTCTCCTCCAACCGAACCGACCGCATCCTGTCAGCGGCCTTCTGGTACGAGGTGCCGGCGACGATCGTGCTCAACAAGATCGACCTCGATCTCCACGACAGTGCGCGCGCGATCGCCGAGACGTACTCGAAGATCGGCGTCGGCGTGCTCGCCACCAGCGTCACCACCGGCGTGGGCATCGACGCGCTGCGCGCGTGCTTGAAGGACAAGGTCTCGGCCCTCTACGGCGCGTCCGGCGTCGGCAAGTCGAGCTTGCTCAATGCGCTCCAGCCCGGCCTGAAGCTGAAGATCGGCAAGATCAGCAAGTTCTGGGACGGCGGCAAGCACACCACCTCGTACTCGCAGCTCCACGCCCTCGAGTTCGGCGGTTGGGTGGCCGACACGCCGGGCATCCGCACGTTCCGGCTGCACCAGGCCGACCAGGCAGCGTTGCGCGGCATGTTCCCGGAGTTCGCGCGCTACCAGGGAGCCTGTCGCTTCCCCGACTGCTCGCACGATCACGAGCCGGGGTGCGCGGTGTTCGATGCCGTCGAGCGCGGTGACATCGCCTCGTCGCGCTTCGCGAGCTACGTCGACATGCTCGACGAGCTGCGCAGCGCGCGCGTGCCCGACGAGGATCCGTCCGCGCAGGCGCTGGACGAGTCGGAATGACGCGCCGGCCGCGCGTCACGCATCTTCGCGTTGCAGCTCAGCGCCAACCACGCGCAACACGCGTTCGGTCGCCTCGATGTCCTTGGGCGCGCAGCGCGCGAGCGCGCGCCTCACGGCTTCTTCGACGGTCCCGGAGCGCAGCTCGTCGATGCGCCGGCCTTCGGAGGTCAGGCTCATCAGCGAGCGCCGTCGATCGCCTGCGTCGCCTTCGCGCACGATCCACTTGCGCGAGTGCATGCGCCGCAAGACACCCGAGAGCGTGCTCGGATGGACTTCCATGATGCTCGCGACCTCCCCAGGAGCGATGCCCGGGTAGCGGCCGACGATGCGCAGGAACAGTCGCTGCGGTGCGGTGAGGCCGAAGCGTGCGAGCATGCGCTTGGAGCGCGCGTCCAGCGCGTGGTCGACCGAAAACAGCAAGCGCATGAAGCCCAAGGTCCGGCCGAGCCGCGTGGAATCCGCCGCGGCTCGAGCTCCGTCTACGTTCGCGATCATCGACGTCTGTCCTGACGCCACCTGGCGTCGCGCGCGAGCATGGGGCCGCGGCGCCGCGTTGTCGAGCGCCGCGCAGCGCGCGCGCACGGCCGAGGCGATCCCCGCGGCGTCCGAGCGCCGGCTCGAGTCGAGGCACCGCGCGCCGGCTCGCGGTCACGCGCCGCGCGCGAGCACGGCGACGATCTTGTAGATCCAGGCCGCGGCGACCACGAACGTGACGCCGATCCACCAGCGCATCAAGCGCAGGCGGCGCAGCTCGTAGCCCAGGTCACGGCCCAGCCAACTCGCGACCAGCGCCGCCGGGAGCCCGGCGAGTGCCACGCTGCCCAGCAGGAACCCCAAGGGCTGCACCACGAACGAGCGCCAGGGCGAGGCGTGCGCGAACCAGGTCACCGAAGTCGTCACGCCGCATCCCGGGCAGGGCACGCCGAACCAGTCGATGGCGCGGCACGGGGGCAGTCCAAGTTGCTCGTGGGTGCCGTAGCCGTGCGGATCGGGCGTCAGGATCCAGCGCATCGCGAGCAAGCCCACGAACGCGAGAGCCGCCGCCGCGAGCACCGCCCAGTGCTCGACGCCGCGCACGGCCGGTGCTTCGCTCGAACCCTGCTCCTCCACGCCCGGCCATTCTCCGCGCCTGGGCGCCGCGGACGCAACCGCGCTACTCGTTGAAGTCGTAGATGTACGAGAGGCGCGTCTTGTTGACGATCGCGTAGGGCAGCTTGAACAGCAGCTTGAGGTCCTGGTCGTCCTTGGCATTGAAGCCACGCACGGCCGGGTTCTTGAGCACGAAGAAGCGCCGCGTCATGCGGTCGTCGACCTCGTAGGCGCCCGGGCGACACTCGCCGCCGACCTCGACGTTGAGGTGGCCGGTGAAGAACACGCGCACCTTGTTCATCTTGGTGTCGCGGTTCATCTGCGCCAGCTGCGTGTCGCCTGCGTGGTCGAGGAACTCGTGCGCCAGCAGGATCTCGTCGGTGTTGACGTGCAGGAGCGGCGTCTGGATCCGGTCGCAGGTGTTGAGGTCGACCAGCGTCGCGTTGCGCACCTTGACGAAGTACTTCCGGTGCTCGTCGAGCATCTGCGAGAGGCGCGCGTACTTCCGCTCGATCTCGCCCTTGATCAGGAACGAGTCGGTCAGGAAGAGGTCGGAGACAATGGTCATCGTGCTCACGGTTCGGCCTGTCTGAGATGCGGTCGAAGGGCTCCCGCCAGATAGAGCGAGCCGACGATCAAGACCCATGTTCCGCGTGCGCGGGCATGGGCGAGCGCCAGTTCGAGCGCCTGCCGCGGCGGGGTGGCCGACTCGACCATCACACCGAGCTCGCGCGCCGCGTCGGCGATCTCGCCGGGCGTGCGGTGGAGCTCGGTTCCCACGGAGGTGCTGAAAAAGATTTCGGCCACCGGGGCCAGCACCTTGAGGATTCCGACCAGGTCCTTGTCCCGCGCCAGGCCCAGGACCACCGCCGGAGCACCCCGCGAGCGCAGGTCGTCCGCCAGGTCACCGACCAACGCCGCCGCGCTCTGCGGAGTGTGCGCGCCGTCGAGCACCACCTCACAGCCCGCGAACTGGAAGCGCTCCACTCTCCCGGGGAGGGCCGCGGCGCGCACGAGCTCCGCTGGCACGGCGGTCTCCAGCGGCCGCCCAGCGGCCCCGCGCACACCGCGGTGCGCCAGCGCGGCGAGCGCGAGCTCCGCCAAGGCCAAATTGCGCTCACCGATCCGGGCGCGGCGGCCTTCGAGGAGCCACGCCGGCCGCAACACCTCGACTCCGAGCTCGCGGGCGCGCCCATCGATCACGGCTCCCGCCTCGCTCAGCAGCGGCACACCGGTGACCAGGGTGCAGCCCCGCTTGAGGATTCCGGCCTTTTCGAAGGCGATCGCGGCCAGGGTCGAGCCCAGCACCGCCGTGTGCTCGAGCTCGACGTTGGTGATCGCGCACACCTCGCCGTCGAGCACGTTGGTCGAGTCCAGGCGACCTCCGAGGCCGACCTCGGCCACCACCCACTCCACGCCGGCCTCGCGCAGCGCCACCAGCGCCGCCGCGGTGACCACGTCGAACCACGTCGGGTCGACGAGCGGGGCCTCGCGCACCAGCTCGTCGCGCGCATCCAGCGCCCGCGCGAGGGCCCGCGCCAGCGGACCGTCCTCGATCTCACGGCCGTCGAGCTCCACGCGCTCGTTGAGCCGCTCCACGTGCGGCGAGGCGTAGCGTCCAACGCGCAGGCCCGAGTGCCGCAGGCCAGCGGCGATCAACGCCGAGGTGCTGCCCTTGCCCTTGGAACCCGTGACGTGGACCACCCGCAGACCGACCTCGGGGCGGCCGAGCCGCTCGAGCAGCCGCCGCGCGGGCTCGGTGCTGACGCGCATCGCCGCGCGCTTGCGCCGCTCCCAGTCGACCAGGCGCTCGAGACGGGCGCCGACCTCGCTCGGATCCGATTGCGACATTTTTGGCGCCAGTCCGTGGCTTCGTTCGACCGATCTTTCGGAGCTAGAAGGGGGGCCCGCTGCACCACGCGGCTGCCCCGTGGTCGTCAGCGCACCCTACCCGACCCACCGCGACCATGACCGAGCTCGTGCACCGCATCAAGGTCTTCGTGTTCCGCTTCCGCGGCGCCCAACCGGACTACCTGCTGCTCCGCGGCGCAGTGCCCGAGAGCTTCTGGGGCCCGATCCAGGGCCCGATCGGCTTCGGCGAGAAGCTCGAGACCGCCATCCGACGCGAGGTCATGGACGACATCGGCATCTCGCGCCCGGTGGACCTGCTCGACCTCCATCAACCCGGCCGCTGGCTGGTCGGCGACGAGGAAGTGATCGAGTGGACCTTCGGTTTCCGCGCGCAGCCCGACCAGCCCAGCCTGCAGCTCTCGCCGCGCTGGTCCGCCTTCCGCTGGGCGCTGTTCAGCGACGCCTACCCGTCGCTGGAGCTCGAGCCCGACCGCGCCGCGATCCTGCGCCTGCACACGTTGCTCAACGTCGCCTGAGCTCGTGACGGAACGAGGCTGCGAGCCCTCGGAGTGTTGGATGCGCCGTCACCCGCTGGGCGCCGGACGTCGAGATCGTGATCTCGACTCGGGCTTCGGGCGAAGCGCTCAGGCCAGCGGCAACAGCGGGTACTTCGCGCCGAGCACCTTGTCGTGCGCCACGCCGAAGCAGCGCTCGACCACCGTCGCGTACACCGAGCGGAAGTCGATCGTGTGGATCAGATCGCCCTCGTCGAGCTTCTCGAGCGACGGGTGCTTGCCATAGAGCCCACCCTTGACTCCGTGGCCGAGCACGAACATCGGTCCGGCGACGCCGTGGTCCGTGCCGCGCGCGCCGTTTTCCGCCACGCGCCGCCCGAACTCGCTGAACACGACCACCAACGCCGCGCGCCCGGCCTCGCTGCGCCCGAGGTCGTCCAGGAAGGGCCCGAGCGCCGCATCGAGCTCCTTCATCAGGTTGTCGTGACGGTTGCGCTCGTCGGTGTGCGTGTCGAAGCCGCCGACCTCGAGCGACAGGACACGTGTGCCGGTGTCGCCATTCACCAGCGCCGCG
Source organism: Planctomycetota bacterium (assembly GCA_020853575.1). Taxonomy (GTDB): domain Bacteria; phylum Planctomycetota; class UBA1135; order UBA1135; genus F1-120-MAGs118. The sequence goes on along the minus strand of JADYYP010000053.1, from coordinate 112,208 downwards.
ACGTCGCGCAGTGATTGGGCGAGCGCGGCCGTGCGCGGATAGTCGACGTCGGTCGAGTACAGCGCGACGGCGCGTCGCACTTCCTCCGACGAGGTCTGGCCGTTGGCCAGCACGCGCCGCAGGAACTCGAGGCTCGACTCGCCCTCGCGCTTCTTCGCACGCGCACCGTCGTCTTCCATGCCGCTGGCCTTCTCGTAGGCCTCGATCTCGGCCGCTCCTCCCGCCCAGCGATATGCCTGCGGATTGACGAACGACACCGCCGGGTGCGCCGACGAGTTCAACGCGTAGGGCACGTTGCTGCCGACGTGCACCACCAGGTTGGGATTGGTGTCGTTGGCGAAGGCCTGCGCGCACAGCTTGCCGATCCAGCCCTCGCCAGCGCCGCGGCCGCGCGCGTCGGCGGTGTGCCAGATGTCGAGCGACTTGAAGTGCGAGCGCACCGGCTGTGGATAGCCCGCACCCTCGATCAGCGCCACGCGGCCCGCGTCGAAGTGTGCCTTGACGCGCTTGAGCGAGCCGTGGAAACCCTTGTAGTCGTCGATCGCGAGCGTCGCCGCCTTGGCCAACCCGAGCGTCGGACGCTGGCGGCGGTACACGTCGTCACCGAAGGGCACGATGGTGTCCAGCCCGTCGTTGCCGCCCGACAGTTGCACCAACACCAAGCTGCGCGCCGCACCGGTCGGCGCGAGCGCGGCCGAGCCGAAGAGCTTCACGGCGCCGTCGGCGCGCGTCGAAAGCAGAGCCAATCCGGCGCTGGCGCCGCATCCCGCCAAGAGAGCACGTCGATCGAGCTGCATGGTCGGCTCCTAGCCCAGTTGGGCTTCCGGCAGGGACAGGATCAGGTGCGCCAGCCGCCGCAGGACGTCCTCGGCCTTCGCGCCCGCGCTGAGCAGCTTGCCGTCCTCGAGCATCAACGCGCCGCGCTCGGCGCGCAGGAAATCCAACAGCGCGATGCGGCTGGTCTCGGACAACGGAACGGGCAGGAGCTCATCGCACAGAGCCTCGATCAGCGCGCCGTCGCGCGAGACGCCCAAGCGCGTCGCGCGCGCGCTGAGATTGATCCGTGGGTAGTAGAACTCGCCCGTGAGGCGCTTGAGCGCGCCCATCTCCGGCCCGAGGTCGGGCTTGGCCTCGCGTTTGGCGTCGCGTTTGGGTCGCGCCGTGCCAGCGCCGGTCGCTGCGCCCGACGGCGAATCTCCCGACATCGCGTCGCCGCCCATCATCGAGTCTTCGCCATCGCCGACGTCGAAGCTCTCGTCCTTGAGCACGTCCTCGAACTTGACCACTCCGATCAACATGCCGGCCATGTTGCCGCGCGCGAGCAGCGTGGACGTCGTGATCCAGGCCTCGCCGCCCTCCCAGCCCTTGACGTTCGGTGGGTCGAACAGCCGTTGGCCGAGCTGCCCGGCCGCCAACCACAAGAGCTGCGCGGGCACCTCGACGCCCAGGCGCCGCGTCGTGCCGACCAAATACTCGACCGGCGAGCTGATGCGCTCGCCCAGGATCTCGTCGCGGTAGAAGCGCGGATCGAGGAACAGCTTGCGCAGGAACGGCGCGACCTCGAAGCGTTCGGCCCTCAGGCACGCGGCGTATTCCGCCAGGCGCTCCTCGCTGGGCTCCGCGCCTTCGAAGTACGCCAGCAGGCGACGCGCGATCCAGCGCGGACAAGCCGGTTGGTCGAGCAGGATGTCGACGAAGTCGTCGGCGTCGAACTTGCCCTTGCGGCCCAGGATCGTCTTCACACCGGAGTCGTGCTGGCGCGACACGAAGTAGGCGTCGGTCTTGTCGTCGTTCGTGCGCCACCCCGTCAGGGCGCGCGCGCCTTCCTTGATGTCGTCCTCGGTGTAGTGGCCTTCGCCGAGCGTGAACAGCTCCATGATCTCGCGCGCTAGATTCTCGTTGGGGTTGCCCTTGCGATTCTGGTTGTTGTCGAGGTACTCGATCATCGCCGGGTCGCGCACGATGGCTCGCAGGAGCTCGCGGAAGTTGCCCAGCGCGTGGCGGTGGAACAGCTCGTTTTGCCGCACCATCGCCGTCGCGCTCTTCACGTCGCGCGCCGAGCTGGTGAAGTAGCCGTGCCAGAAGAGCACCATTTTCTCGCGCAGCGGGTCCTTGCCGTCGATCATCTGGTCGACCCACCAGCCCGAGTAGCCGACCAGCAGCGCGCGCTCTTCGCGCCGGTAGCGCTCGAGCGCCTTGCGATAGGCGTCTTCGTCGCCCTCGAACTCGCGTCGCGCGGGGCGCGCGAGGGGCTCGACGAAGAACGGATCGCCGCCCTCGGCGAAGCCCTTCAACAGCTGTTCGACGAAGTCCGTGTGCGGCATGCGCAGCGCGTAGCCGATCTCGTTCGGGCGCGCGCCGAAACCGGCGCGGTTGAAGAGGTGCTCGGCCTGACGCGGGCCCCATTCGAAGGCTGACGCTCGCTGCTCCGCCGCCGCGGGCTCCTGCGGTCGGCCCAGACCCGAGGGAGCGAGCACCAGCGACGCCAGCAGGATGGTGTGGAGCTTCATGGCAGTGCGTGTTCGAACCCGATCGCTGTCCGCGAGTTTCGCGACGATCGGAGCCGTCATCCAGCATGCCTCGCGAAGGCGCGGAGCCGTGCAGTGACTTCACGGTTCTTCGAAGACACGGCGGCGCGGGTTCCGAGCGCCTCGACGCCGGCGGAGACTCCGCTTAGCTTGACGCCCGCGGAGACCGAGTCGACGAACGGAGACGGACGGGCATGACGCAGGGGACCGGGCGTGTGGCGTGGGCTGCGGCATGCAGCGTTTCGGTGGCGGCGACCGCTGGCGCGCGGAACGATCTCTGGCCGGTGTGGCGCCACCAAGGCGCACTCGCGGGCGTGGGCAGGGAGCTCGCTGCGACTCCCGACGGTGGCGTGCTCATCGCGAGCAGCAGCGGGCAAAACGGCGAGTTGCGCGCGCTCGACAGGTTGGGCCAACTGCAATGGACCTCGCCGCTCCCCGTTCCCCCGCAGGCCGGTGCCAAGGTCGAAGGCCTTGCCGTACTCGCCAACGGCGACATCGCGGCGCTCGTCGACGGCGGCGACGACTACTTCGTCGTGCGCTTCACCGCCGGCGGTGTGCTCTTGGGCACTGCCTCCTACGGAGGAGCGGGCACCGACACAGGCCTGGCTCTCGCCTCACATCCGAGCGGAGGCTACGTGGTTGCGGGTGAGTCCAACGGCGGTTACGGAATTCCGAGCACTCCACCCTTGGGTCCAACGGGCGGCTTCGTGGCGCTGCACGACGCCAATGCGACGGAGGTTTGGGTCCGGCGCATCGACGATCCGTCGGTGTCCGTGGGATTCACGTCCGTTGTCGCGTCGCAACAGGGAGAGATCCGCGCCTACGGTTGGTCCTTCGACGCGCTGGATCCCTACCGACGTGAAGCGTGGGCCTCGCTCTCCGGCACGGGCAGCGTGCAGACGAGCAGTCTGTTCGGATTCTTCGGCGACTATCAGTGGGCCGTCTCGACCCCGGACGGTACGACGTTCACCGGCAGCCGGTCGTTCTCGGGCTCGGGCTGGGGAGCGGACGCTCGACTGCGCCGCACCCTGCCGCAGGGCGGCACGTCGAGCTGGTACCTCACCTCCGGGCTGGGCAGCGACAGCGTGTTCCACGCGGCCGCGAGTGACGGCCAGGGCGGGATCTACGCTTGGATCACCAACGGCGAGCCGACGTGGATCGGCCTGCCGCAGTTCGTCGGCGCGGTCCGCTACGACAGTGCCGGGCAAGTCGTGTGGAGCAGGGCCGAGGCGAGCTCGGTGAACGCCGCGGTCGTGTTGCCCTTCGACGAGGTCGTCACTTCGAATTCGGGCGCGAGTGGCAGCGTGCAGCGACTCTCGCGCGGCACGCTGGGTTCGTCCGTGTGCGCCGGACAACCGAACTCCTCGGGTGCACCCGCGCTGCTCCGCGCCACGGGCAGCGCGCATGTGGGCGACAACGCGCTGGTGCTTTTCGCGAATGGTCTACCGTCGAGCGTCCTCACGATTTGCGCGGCCTCGCGCGGCAGCGCTTCGGTTCCGAGCTTTGCCGGCGGCATGGGAACGCTGTGCCTGGGCGGGCCGTTGGCGCGCATCTCGAGCGTGCAGGCGAGCCCGCTCGGCAGCGCGGCTTACGCCTTCGACCTGCTGGCGACGCCCAGTCCACTCGGCCCACTGCCAGCCTTGCCGGGTGACACGTGGCATTTCCAGGCCTGGTACCGCGACGTGGTTGGCGGCCTGCCGACGACCAACCTGAGCTCGTCCGTGTCCGTGCTGATTCCCTGAGCCAGCGCCGCATTGCCGTGCCGCGGCGCGCGACGGATCGAGAGCTCGACCTCGCGGCGCTTCGGTTGCAGCTCCGACCGCTCTCGAATGGCTCGCTTCCCACCAGGAGTCCACCAGCGATGGCTCTGAACACGCAGTTGTCGTGCGCTTCGATTGCATTCACCTTCGCGGGGTATTGCCCAGCGCTCGCGCAGGCGCCCCTCGTCGACGTCTTCGGGCAGAATGCCAGCGAAGCGCTGGGCTCCTCCGTGGTCGGACTGGGAGACGTCGACGGCGATGGAATCGGCGACGTAGCCGTGGGAGCGAAGAAGGCCGACGGCTTGCAACTCGGTGCCGGCGTGGTGCGGATCTTCTCGGGATTCGATGGCCACTTGATCCGACAGATCAAGGGCGAGCACTCGGGCGACGATTTCGGGCACGCGCTCGATGCCGTGGGCGACCAGAACTTCGACGGCGTCACCGACCTGATCGTCGGTGCGCCGTACTACGAGCCTGCGGGAGGATCGGACCGCGGCGCCGTGTACGTGTACTCGGGAGCCACCGGCGCATTGCTCAAGAAGGTCGAAGGTCAGGCCGACGGCGACCAACTGGGCTTCGCCGTCTCGGGCGTGCCCGATGCGACCGGCGATGGCGTCACCGACTATCTGTTCAGCGCTCCCTGGGCCGACTCGGGCGGCAAGACCGACAATGGAAGCGTCTGGTTGTACTACGGGTGGTGGCACACCCAGGCGCCGTTTGGCTTCTCCTCCGGCGGTGCCTCGGGAGATGCTCTCGGCTACAGCCTCGACGGCCTGGAGGACTTCACCGGCGACGGCTTCGGCGACCTGCTGCTCGGCGCACCTTTCAAGGACATCGGCGCGCTCGTCGACGCGGGACAGGTGTCGCGCAAGAGCGGCGCGACGGGCGCGGGGTACGCGACGTTCAACGGCGACGCGGCTTTCGGCTGGCTCGGCAAGTCCGTCGTCGGGCTGCCGGATGTCAACGGCGACGGCGAGCCGGAGTTCGCCGTGGGACAACCGTTCGTTTCGATCGGAGGCATCGTCGGTTCGGGGAGCATCCGCGTGTACTCGAGCATCAACGGCGCGGTGATGTACTCGATCACGGGCGGGTTGCAGGAGAACTATGGTTGGGTGCTCGGAGCGTTGGAGGACTTCGACGGCGACGGCAAGGGGGATCTGCTCGTCGGAGTGCCCTTCGCCGACTTCGGCGGATTCTCCGACGTGGGTGCGTTGCGCATCTATTCCGGAGTGAACGGCGCGTTGTTGCACGAGTCGCGCGGACTCCACGGTGGCGAGTCGTGCGGCGCATCGGTGGGCTCGGCCGGCGACGTGAACGGGGATGGAGTCAGCGACGCGCTTCTCGGCGCGACGAAGAACAGCAACGTGGTCGCGCTGGGCGGACGCGCGCGCGTGCTCTTGGGCGACGCACCGCTGCCTTCGAGCTACTGCACGGCGAAGACCAACTCGGCGGGCTGTCTTCCGAGAGTCAGCGTGAACGGGTGCGCCAGCACGACCGTCGGTCAGTTGACGATCCGCGCCACCGAAGTGCTGCCCAACATCAGCGGTCTCCTGTTCTGGTCGCGCTCGCCGACCGCGGTTCCGTTCCACGGCGGCACGTTGTGCGTCGGCGCGCCGCAACGCCGCACACCGGTGCAGCAATCGGTAGTGAACGGCGCGGGCTGGCCTTGCACGGGCCTGTTCAGCTACTCCTTCTCCCACGCGCAAATGCAGATCGAGGGTCTGGTTGCGGGCAACCAGATCTACGCGCAGTTCTGGATGCGCGACCCCGGGTTCGCTCCGCCCAACAACACCGGGCTCACGGATGGGATGTCGATCACGATCCTGCCGTGAGCGGTGGAGGCGCGCGCCCGAGTGCTCGCGCCTCCGTCGACCGCGGCCCGCGCTCTGGCTCTACACTGGCGCGACTCCATGCACTGGCTCCGCGCTCTTCCGTTCTCGGTGATGACGCTCGGCGCGTGCGTGAGCGCGCGCGACCCGCGGCCGCCGCACCCACCCAACGTGATCCTGATCGTCACCGACGATCAAGGCTGGGCCGACCTGGGGTGCCAAGGGGCGAGCTCGATCGCAACTCCACGGATCGATCGGCTGGCCCGCGAGGGCCTGCGCATGACGGACTTCTACGTCGCGCAGCCCGTGTGCTCCGCATCGCGCGCCTCGATCCTGACCGGATGCTACGCCAACCGCGTCGGCATCTCCGGAGCGCTGACGCCGAGCTCACGCCACGGATTGAGCTCCGCCGAGACCACGCTGGCCGAGCTCGCGCGCGGGCGCGGCTACGCCACCGCCGCGGTCGGCAAGTGGCACCTGGGACACTTGCCTCAGTTCCTGCCGACGCAGCACGGTTTCGACCGCTGGTTCGGTGTGCCCTACTCCCACGACATGTGGCCGTTCCATCCCGATGGCCCCAAGCCGTGGGTCGACCTGCCGTGGATGCGCGGTGAATCGGTGGTCGCCTACAACGCCAGCCCGAGCGAGCTGACGCGCGCATGCAGCGAGGAAGCGCTCGCCTTCGTGCGGGAATGCGCCGCGACGCAGCAGCCCTTCTTCCTGTATCTCGCCCATCCCCTGCCACACGTCCCGTTGGGCACGGCCCCGCGGTTCGCGGGCACGTCGAGCTACGGCCCCTACGGCGACGTGATCCAAGAGCTCGACTTCGAAACGGGCCGCCTGCTGGACACGCTCGAGGAGCTCGGCCTGACGCGCGACACGCTGGTGATCTTCACCTCCGACAACGGCCCCTGGACGCCCTACGGAGATCACGCGGGATCGACGGGACCTCTGCGTGAGAGCAAGGGCACGACCTTCGAGGGCGGCGTGCGCGTGCCGTTCATCGCGCGCTGGCCAGGTCACATCCCCGCCGGACGAGTCTCGAGCGCGCCGGCGATGACCATCGACTTGTTGCCGACGATCGCGCGTTGGATCGAGGCGCCGCTGCCCGAGCTCGCGATCGACGGCGTCGACATCGGAGCGCTGCTCGAGGGCGCGCTCGACGAGCCTGCACCGCGGCCACTCTTCTTCTACTACGAAACGAACGAGCTGCAGGCGCTGCGCTATGGCCGCTGGAAACTGCACTTCCCGCACCAGCACCGCTTCACCGACGAGATGCCGCGCGCAAGCGGCGGGCAGCCCGCGGAATACCCCGTGCGCGGAATCGAACTGGCCTTGTTCGACCTCGCGCGCGACATCGGTGAGCGCCGCGACGTCGCGCTGGAGCACCCGCTCGTCGTCGCTCAACTGCGCGCTCTCGCCGACGACATGCGCGCACGCCTGGGCGATTCGCTGACCAACACCCGCGGCACCGAGAACCGCGCCGCCGGGGTCGTGGACGACGAGCGCTGAGGCAGCGCGCTGGAAGTGGCGGGCGCGAGGTCTATCCTCGCCGCCCCATGCATCGGCCGGCGCCGGACCTGCGAACGTTCTTGGAGGAGCTGCACGCGAGCGGCGAGCTCGTCGAAATCGAAGCGCCGGTCGACGCGGATCTCGAAGTGGCCGAGATCCACCGGCGCGTGATCGCCGCAGGCGGACCGGCGTTGCTCTTCAAGAACGTGGTCGGCTGCGACTTTCCGCTGGTGACCAACCTGTTCGGCACCGCCGGGCGTGTCGAGCGCGCCTTCGGGCGCTGGCCCGAGCGGCTGATCGCCGAGATCGCCAAGTTGCCCGAGGAGCTCCTGCCGCCGACGCTGGGCAAGCTGTGGTCGAAGCGCGGTCTCTTCAGCGCGCTGGCCCGAGTCGGGCTCGCGCGCGGGAGCCGCGGAGCGGTGCTCGAGCACGTCGATCGTGCGCCGCGACTCTCGCGACTGCCGGCGCTCAAGACCTGGCCGCGCGACGGCGGGCGCTTCATCACCTTGCCGCTGGTCTTGACCGAGCACCCCGACGGACGCGGCTCGAACCTCGGCATGTACCGCGTGCAGCTCTTCGACGACACCACCACCGGTCTGCACATGCAGATCGGCAAGGGCGGCGGATTCCATCTCGCGCGTGCCGAGGAGCTCGGCCGTCCACTGCCCGTCGTGATCCACGTCGGCGGACCGCCGGCACTGATCCTGTCGGCGATCGCGCCGTTGCCGGAGAACGTGCCCGAGCTGTTGCTGGCGAGTCTGTTGCTCAAGAAGCGCTTGCCGCTCGCCGCGAATCCCCTCGGGGGTCCGCCGCTGGTCGCCGATGCCGAGTTCGCGCTCGTGGGCGAGGTCGCGCCGCACGCACGCCGACCCGAAGGCCCGTTCGGCGACCACTATGGCTACTACTCGGAGACCCACGACTATCCGCTGTTCACGTGCAAGGCCCTGTGCCGGCGCAGCGATGCCGTGTTCCCCGCGACGGTCGTCGGCAAGCCGCGCCAAGAGGACTTCTTCATCGGTGACTACCTGCAGGAGCTGCTCAGCCCGCTGTTCCCCTTGGTGATGCCGGCGGTCACGCAACTGTGGTCCTACGGCGAGACCGGCTACCACTCGCTGGCGGGTGCGGTGGTGCGCAATCGCTACAAGCGCGAGGCGATGTCGAGCGCGTTCCGCATCCTCGGTGAAGGCCAACTGGCGCTGACCAAGTTCCTCCTGTGCACCGACGGCGCCGTCGACCTGCGCGATTTCAAGGCGACCTTCGAGCACATCCTCGCGCGCTGCGACTTCCGCACGGACGTGTTCCTGTTCGCGAACCTCTCGATGGATTCGCTCGACTACGCCGGTCCGCACGTCAACGAAGGCTCGAAGGGCGTGATGCTCGGGCTGGGCGAGGCCGTGCGCGAGTTGCCGCGCGAGTTCGTGGGAGAGCTGCCCGCGGGCATCCGCGACGCGCGCGTGTTCTGCGCGGGCTGCTTGGTGTTGAGCGCGCCGAGCTACGCCAGCGAGGCCGAGGTCGCGCGGCGCATCGCGGGCCACCCTGCATTCGAGACTTGGCCGCTGCTGGTGCTCTCCGACGACGCCGCGCGCGCCACGCGGTCGACGGTCAACTTCCTATGGACGACGTTCACGCGCTTCGACCCCGCGCGCGACCTCGGTGCGGCCCGCACCGAGCTCGTGCACAACCACGCGAGCTTCACCGCGCCACTGGTGCTCGACGCGCGCATGAAACCCTGGTACCCGCTCGAGTTGTTCGCCGACGACGCGACCGACGCGCTGGTCTCGCGCCGATGGAACGAGTACTTCCCGGGCCGCAACGTGGCCATGGGCGACAGCGCGCGCGGACACCTCGATTGAGCCCTCGCTCGCGCGGCAACACGCGGTTCCGCGCGGAAACTCGCGGCCCGTGAAGAGTTCCGCGCCCGAGCTCCGCGCTCGTACGCACGCGCGTTCGAACAGCGACCGACAGACGTAGCGCGCGGCGCGCCGCATGCTCTCTCGTGGAGGCTTGCGCATGACGATGCATACCGGTGTCAAGGGTCGCCTGCACGCTCACGGCGGTTGGGTCTTGCGGCGCGAGCTGGAAGAGGACGTCTTGATGTCCCAGCGCGCGGTCGGACAACCACTCGAGTCCGAACAACGCCGCCTGCACGGCATGTGTGCGTGCTGCCGCCGCTCGTTCCGCTCCGAGCGGCTCGAGCGTGGCGTGTGCGCCAACTGCCGCGTGCACGCGAAGTGTGCGAAGTGCGAGCAGCCGTTCCGCATCTCGAAGGACAGCTTCGGCCGCGTGTGCGGTGGGTGCTGGAACGAGCTGACGAGCGACGTGCACTTGGCGACGCGCTTGGAGGAGATGTCCCGCGACGCCGTCGCGAAGGAGCTGTACCGCTTGGCCTACGGCACGAGCTGCGCATGTGCCGCACCCGAGCCCGGCCCCGCGCGACGGGTCACGCAACTGCGCGTCAGCGCCCGTTGACACCGCTCGCGGTCGTACGACCGCCACGGCGCGCCTGTCCCGACCTGCCGGTCGCGGAAGGCGCGCCGTTCTCTACACTCGCGCCATGGTCCACCAACGCATCGCGCTCGCCACGGCGGAGTTCCTCGACTCGCCGTGGGCGCGTTCGATCTCGGGAGTGCCGCGCGAGAGCGTGCGCTTCATCGCCGAGGCCTTCCTCGAATCGTGCTACGACGGCCTGGGCCTCGAGCCGCGGCTCCTGGACGCCGAGCACCTGCGCGAGCTCGTCGCGCAACGCCTGCCCGGTCGCTTCGCCCGCAAGGACGAGCGCGTCGCCCACGTGCCCGCCGTGATCGAGGCATTGGTCGAGCATCTGGCGAGCACAACGGTGATGAGCCAGGCCTTCGAAGTGCGACGCGCGCTCGACGCCGCCAGCGCGGAGTGCGTGGAGAGCGTGCGCGCCGGTCGCAACCTGCCCGAGGCGCCGGCCAAGGTCGATCCGTACGTGCACGGCGCCGACAAGCTCGGCCGCAACGACCCGTGCTCGTGCGGCAGCGGCAAGAAGTTCAAGAAGTGCCACGGCAAGGATTCGTGAGCGAGTTGGCGCTCCCGCGCTGCGCTCCGAGCTGCGTGGCCCCGTGGTGGGCGCGCGGCCCGCACGCGCAGACCGTGCTCGGACATCTCGCGCCGGTGCGCGCGCCGCGGCTCTCCATGCGCGCCCGCCGCGAGATCGAGCTCGACGACGGCGATCGCCTGGTCGCGCACGAGCTCGCGGGCCAGAGCGGCGTGCTGGCGCTGCTGTTCCACGGGCTCTCGGGCGATGCCGACGCAGACTACATGCGCGGCGCGGCGCAGCAGCTCAGCGCACGCGGTCACGCGGTCTGGGCCGTCGAGCATCGCGGCTGCGGCGCAGGGCGTGGGCTCGCGCGCAGGCCCTACCATTCGGGCCGCAGCGCCGACATCGCGGCCGTGGTGCGCGCGGCGCGCGCCGCGTTTCCGGCCAGCATCGTGGTCGCTGTCGGATTCTCGATCAGCGGCAACATCGTGTTGCTCCACGCGGGTCAGCGGCTCGCCCCCCAAGCCGACGCGGTGCTCGCCGTTCACCCTCCGATCGACTTGGCACAAGCCGCGCACGATCTGCACTCCGGTCTCAATCGGCTCTACGAGCTGCGCTTCGTGACGCGACTGCGCCGGGCCGCGCGCGAGCTCGAGCTCCTGGGCACCGTGCGCGCGCGCGGCGCGCTGCGACGACGCGCCTCGATCGCGGAGTTCGACGATTGCTTCACGGCACCCGTCTCGGGTTTCGCGAGTGCCGCGGAGTACTACGAGCGCTGTTCCGCCGCCCCGCACTTGAGCGCCATCGAGACTCCGACGGTGATTTTGAGCTCGCTCGACGACCCGCTGGTGCGCGCCGAAACGCTGCGCGCCACGCCGCGTTCACCGGCGACACTGTTGCACCTCGAGCAGGCCGGCGGCCACATGGCCTACCTCTCGCGCGACGGCCGTTGGCTCGAGCGCGCGCTCGTCCACTACGTCGAAGCTCTCGCGCACCACGTGCGCGGGCAACGCGCCCCGTGAAGCGCCCCGACCCAGGATCTCGCATGCGCGCACCCGAGCTCTACCGCGGCACCGACGGCGATTACCTCAACCGTTGGAAGCGCATCCTGCATCTCGACACGCGCTTGCGCGGCGGGGGCTGGCCGTCGGCGACCGCGCTCGCGCGCGAGTGCGGAGTCTCGGCCAAGACGATCTATCGCGATCTCGACGCGCTGCGCGTCGAGCTCGGCGCGCCGATCGAGTACCACGCACGTCGCAAGGGCTTCGGCTACTCCGATCCGGGATTCGCGATCCCCGCCGCGGCGCTTTCGGAGCGCGACCTGTTCGCGCTGATGGTCGCGGAGAACGCCGTCGCGCAGTACCAGGGCACGCCGCTCGCCGCGGAGCTGCACCGCGTGTTCCAGAAGTTCCTAGCGTTGTTGCCGGGAGAGGTGCGCGAGCGGCACGAGCTCGCGGCGCGCGCGGTCCACTTCGGTGGCCTGCCGCCGACGGCCATCGCCCCGAGCACCTGGACCGAGCTCACGCTGGCGATCCAAGCGCGCGAGCGCATCGAGCTCGACTACTTCGTGCCCTCGAAGCGCGCGGTCGAGCGCAAGGACGTCGAGCCGTATCTGTTGGTCGTGCGCGACCGCGAGTGGTTCCTGGTTGCCCGCACTCTGGCTTCGCGGCACTTCGCGCTGTTCTACGTGCCGCGCATCAAGCGCTTGCGGCGCAGCGGAGCGCGCTTCGAGCCCGATCCGCAGTTCTCGCCGCAGGCCTACTACGAGCACGGCTTCAACGCCATGCACGGCACAGGCAAGCCGCTCGAGATCGTGTTGCGCTTCGCGCCCGAGCATGCACACATCGCCGACGAGCGCCCCTGGTCGCCGCACCAGACCCTCGTGCGCCGCAGGGATGGCTCGGTGCTGCTGAAGTTCCGCTCCAACGCGCTGTTCGAGATCGAGCGCCAGGTCTTGCGTTTCGGCGGAGCGGTGCAGGTCGAGCGGCCGGCCGAGCTGCGCCGCAGCGTGCGCGAGGCGAGTGAGCGGATGGCGCGCGCCCATCGCTGAGCGCGGCTTTCGAGCGACCTTGGACACTCCTTGTCCGAGGTGCGCGGTCATGCTCCGCGCTCGACCAGGAGGCGATCGAAGGAACATGCTCAAGCGACTTCTGTGCAGCACGTGGTTTTGGTGGGCTTGGATCGGCGTCTTGGCTTGGTTGGCGCCGAAGTGAGGCCGAACCAGCGCTCCGCTGGCGTGCGACGGCTCGCGCGACTCGAGCGGGAGACGGGAAGAGGGATGCGCGGAGAGCTCGCACTCTCGCGCGTCGGCTCGCAACCGTCTCCCGCTCCTCCAGCGCGACTCGCGCCCGTCGCTCAGCCGTTGGCTGGAGCTCGCGCACGCGCCGCGAGGATCTCGCACGCGATCGCGAGGTGATGGCGCGAGTGAGCGGAAGCGAAGCGCAGCCACTGCGAGGCGCTCAGCGGCCCCAGCACCTGGTGAGGCACTTTCTTGGTCGTCTGGCGCAGCTCCGGTGCGAGCAGGGCGAGCGCCTCGAACTCCGCGCGGCTCGCGCCGAGCCATTCCAGCAGGTACTCGCGCTCGACGACCTCCGGCGGACGGACGATGCGCGGAGCCTGCGCCTGCCCGCGCGGAAATGCACCCGTGGCCAAGACCTCGAGCGCGCCGGGCACCGGCTCGCCTCCGTCGACGACGAACATCCCGGCGCCCTTGATCAGGCTGCGCAGGTTGCGCGCGACGAGCTCGTTGGCCAGCGCGAGGTGCGCGAGCTGCTGCTCGGGGCTCCAACCGGACACGGCGGGTAAGACGCAGCGCAACTCGTCTGCGGGGCGCGCCAGCAGCTCGTCGATCTCGGCGTAGATCGCCCGCAGCGCCGCGAACTCGGTCTGGAACTCGAACTCCTGGGTCATGGTCGGAAGAGTAGCGAGCGGCGCGCCTCGAAAACGTGCCCTGCTCCAGATCCTCCGGCGAGAACCTCGCGTCGCGCGAGGTGCTGCGCGGCCATCGGAAGCTCGTGCGCGCAGCGCTCGAGCACGCGCGTCAGCGCTTCCGGACCGCGCGTGAGCTCAGCCGCTCTTGAAGCCGTAGAACGACGCGTTGCGCAGCGCCGGCGCGGCGGCGCGCGGCACTTGCAGCGTGCGCACGGCCCACAGATCGCGGAAAATGCGGTACTTCAGCGCGGTCTGGTCGAGGTAGTCGACGCCGGCCGAGCCGCCGGTGCCCGTGCGCCGGCCGATCACCCGTTCGACCATGCGCGCATGGCGCTGGCGGAAGAGCACGAACAGTTGCTCGAGCTCGACCAGCGCATCGAGCACCTCGCGCGGCCAGGCCAGCAGCGGGAGTTCGCGGTAGGTCTCGATGAAGATCATCGCGCAGCGCACGCGGCGTGTGCGCTCGTCCCCGGGCTCGAGGAAGGCGCGCGTCGAGCGCTTCTCGCTCTCGTAGCGCTCGCGCAAGCGCTCGCGGTCGCCGCTGCCCCAGTCCAGCGACAGCGCACGGTCGCGAGCCGCGTCGACGCAGTGCCCGTGGGCCGCGAGGAACGCCTCGGCGAAAGTGTCGAGCGCGCGCTTGGCCTCGGGGCCGTTCGGACCGACGCCGTCGATCGGTGTGCGGTACAGCCAGTTCTCCAGCGCGGTCTTGAGCGTCGGCAGGTCCACCAGCGAGCGCTCGACGCGCGCCAGCGCCGGCGAGTCGCCACCCGCGAAGCTGCGCAGGGCCTGCTTGTAGCTGCCTTCGACACCCAGCGGGATGCGCTCGGCCTCGTCGAGCCCGAAGAGGATCTCGACCTGGCGCAACTGCGCGCTCTGGAAGCCCGAGGCGCCCATCAGCTTGTCGCGAAACGCCAGGTATTCGCGCGTGGTCAAGGTCTCCATGACCTCGAAGTGCTGCTGCGCGACGCGGAAGATGGTCGTCATGCGCTTCATGCTTCGCACGGCGTCCGAAAGCTCCTGCTCGGCGACCACGTCGCGCGCGAACAGGTCGCGTGCGCCCTTCATCTCGCGCAACACGAGCTTGAACCACAACTCGAAGACCTGGTGGACGGTGATGAACATCACCTCGTCGTTGGCCAGCTTCTCGTCCGTCCGCTCCAGCCCGGACTGCAGCGCGAGCAGCTCTTCGACCTTGATGTAGTCCCAGTAGTTCGTCGGGCGGTTGTCGGCCATGGTTCGCTGCGCGTGCTCGCGTCGGGGTGGGCGCGTCACGGTAGCGCAGGCCGCCTGGACCCGTGGCTACGAATTCGACCGGAGACAAGGCGGTGCCGCGCGCCGGAACCCAGTTCGGTAGCGGAACGGGAGGAAGTACCAGTAGGCCCGGCGCGCGGCGCACTGCTGATGTCGCGAGCGCCCGATTCGACCTCGAATTCCTGGCAAAAGCGTTTCGCGCTCACCGGGTGGCCATGAGCCACGCGGCGCGCGCACGAATTCCGGCGGGAACCGGTGTCGATCCCGAGCCCCCGCGCACAAGCTGGGGTCGGTCCACCGGCAGAGGTCCATGCTCATGCAGAGTCCGCTCTCCCAGCTCTCCCCCTTCGTTCTCGCCGCAGCTTGCGGCGCATTCGCCGCACCGCTCGTCCCCGCCCAGGTCTCGATCGAGTGGCAAGCACGCACGTTGTCGCCCAACGGAATCAACACCTCGGCGATGGATCTGGCCGTCGGACCCGCGGGCGAGGTG
This sequence comes from Planctomycetota bacterium, assembly GCA_020853575.1. Lineage (GTDB taxonomy): Bacteria > Planctomycetota > UBA1135 > UBA1135 > F1-120-MAGs118. The sequence goes on along the minus strand of JADYYP010000053.1, from coordinate 96,903 downwards.
TACGTGGTGGTCGACGACAGCTTCCAGGTCCCGTTCGGTGGTTCGGTCGCTCGCGCGATGCTGATGCGTTTCGACCAGGGCGGAGCGCTCGGTTGGGCGCGTGAAGCGAGCCTGCACTCGACGTTTGCGCGCGGAGCGATCGAGGCCGGCGACGGGTTCGTGCTCGCGGCGGGAGCGACGTTCACCACGGGCGTCCTGCGGAAGTACTCGAGCGCGGGGAATCTGCTGTGGATGGCCACCCAACCGGTGGCCTTCACCGAGCTGATCCAGAACGTGGCTCCGCTCGCGCTCGCGGACGGAGGCGTGTTGGTCACGACCCTGAGCTCGGACTTCGGCGCCCAGGCGCAGTACGTGCTCTATCGCTATTCCTCGAGCGGAGCACTGCAGTGGTCCGCGCCGCTGCTGTCGGGATCGCTCGCCGACGGCCTCGCCGCGACCGCGGTCGGCGACAATGGAGACGTCTTGGTGACCGGATTCGTCGCCGGCAACGCGGTCGTGTCGCGCCGCGCCGCGAGCGGCACGCCGCGGTGGACCGATGCGTTCACCATCGGCACGGCAACCTATGCGCTGGGTGCGTGCGCAGTCCTGCACCACTCGGACGTCTCGATCTCGGGCGGCGCCGATCGAGCGTCGTTCCCGCCCACCAGCTACGCGTTGGTCGCGCACGACGCGGCCGGCAACCGACTGTGGACGCACGAAATCCCCTTCGGCGCGCATTTCGCCGTCACGAGCAACGACGCCATCGTCGTCGTGTCGTCCATCGATGCGGGAGCCAGTGACCGGGACGTGTACCTGACTCGGATCGATGCGGCGGGCAACCTGGCGGCTCCCGTCCAGTGGGTTCGAGCGGGCGACCAGACCGTGCGGAACATCGTGGCCGGCGACGCCGGTGAAGTGATCCTCGCGGGCAGCGACGGCGACACGGGTTTCGTCGCGATGTTCGATGCGCAGGTTGCGTTCGTGTGGTCGGCGAGCACGACGCCTCCGGCGCAATCGATCGACGAGCCGCGCTTCCTGCGTCGTTCGAACAGCGGGCACATCGCGGTCGCCGGCAGGGCGATGTCGTCGACGTTCTCGAACAGCAAGGTGTTGGCGGTCGCGCTCGATGCGACGCAGTCGCCGGACGGCTACTGCAGCGCCAAGCTCAACTCGCAAGGCTGCCTGCCAACGCTCGTGTTCAGCGGACTCTCGAGCGCGGCGGCCACGAGCGGCTTCACGCTCTCGGTCGAGCGCGCGCTCAATCAGGCGAACGGCCTGTTCTTCTACGGGCTGAATGGCTCGTCCGCGACACCCTTCCAGGGTGGAACGATGTGCCTCGCGCCTCCGCGCCAGCGCACGCCGCTGCTCAACTCGGGCGGCTCGCCCGCACCGGCCGTCGACTGCTCCGGAGTGCTTGCGCTCGACGTCAATGCCTTCGCATCGGGCGCGCTCGGCGGCGGAGCCAATCCTCAACTCGCTCTTCCGGGCCAACGCGTGCAGTGGCAGTGCTGGAGCCGCGACGCGAGCGCGAGCTTCGGCACGAGCCTCTCGAACGCGTTGTCGTACGTCGTCCTGCCGTAGGCGCGAGCGTCGGCTCGGCTCGCGAGTCCACACGAGTGCACGCGCGCGTCGCAGGCTCTAGCGGCGGCGCAGGAGTACCTGCGCACCTCGTGGAATCGAACAAGAGCTGGGGAACTTCACACGCCCGCGAACGTTGAAAGAGCGCACCGCGTCGAGTGCGGTGCTCGCGGGTTCGCGAGGCGAACTCACTTCAGAGATTCTTCAGGATCACCATGTCTCGCCTTTCTCTCCTTGCGGCGGTCGCGATCTGCACCTCCGTGGCGTCAGCGCAAGACCTGTACGACACGTCCGTGCTGCGCAACTTGGACTTCACGTTCCACGACGCCAACTGGTGGACGCTGCTCCAGCAGAACTACGTTTCGCAGACGAACATCCTGGCCGACCTCGTGGTCGAGGGCGTCACCTACCCCAACGTCGGCGTCCGCATCCGCGGCAACACCTCGTACACCGCGCTGCCGACGGGATCGCAGAAGGTCTCGCTCAACGTCGAGATGGACGCCGTCGACGCGAACCAGACGCTGATGGGGTTCAAGAACCTCAACCTCAACAACGCCTTCCACGACCCGACCTTCTGCCGCGAAGTCGCGTATTCGAACTTCCTCTCGCGCTACATCCCGAACGGACGCGCCAATCACGTCACCATCACGCTCAACGGTGCGAATTGGGGCGTGTACACCAACATCCAGCAGTGGGACAAGACGCTGCTGCGCGACTGGTTCGAGGACGAGGATGGTGCGCGCTTCAAGTGCGCCAACAATCCCAACGGTCCGGGCCTGCGCTACAACGGCGCCACGCAAGCGGGCTACACGGGCTACGAGTTGAAGGACGACGGTGGGCTCGCGGATCCTTGGGCCACGCTGATCGGCGTCTGCAACTCGGTCACCAACGAGCCCCTCGCCACTTGGCAGAACATCGACAGCGTGTTCGCGATCGATCCCTCGATCTGGTCGGTCGCGCTCGAGAACCTGTTCAGCGACGACGACAGTTACGTCAACAAGGGCGCGGACTTCGTGCTGTACCGCGATCCGACCGACGGACGCATGCACCTGCAACAGACCGACGGCAACGAGAGCTTCTCGAACGCGACCTGGTCACCGACACTCAATTTCACGTCGGTGAACAAGCCCGTCCTGAGCCACGTGCTCGCCGTGCCCGAGTTGCGCCAACGCTACATGGCGCACATGCGCGCCGCACTGACGGAGTTCAACTGGACGCTGTTCAACGCCGAGTTCAGCGCCTACCGCACGTTGATCGATGCGGCGGTGCAAGCCGACCCGAAGAAGCTCTACAGCTACACGCTGTTCCAGAGCAACTTCACGAGCACCGTCACCCTGCCCTACAGCGGCCCGGCCGGCGGCAACGTGATCGGCTTGCAGGCCTATGTCAATCAGCGCGCGGCCCAGCTCTCGACCAACGCCGAGGTATCCGCCCCGGCACCGGCGATCTCCAATGTCTCGCACACGCCGACAGCGCCCGCTCCCACCGACTCCGTGTGGGTGCGCGCGACGGTAACGCCCAACGTGAACCCGATCAGCAAGGTCGAGCTGTTCTACCGCCCGCAGCCAGGTCCCTATGCGCGCACGCTGACGCGCGACGACGGCCTGTCGAACGACGGCGCGGCCGGGGACGGTGTGTACGGCGCGCTCTTGCCGGTGAGCGCCAGCGCAGGCCAGAGGATCAAGTACTACGTCGCGGCGACTTCGAGCAACACCTACGGCTCGATGACCTTCTACCCCGCCTTGAGCGAGATTCGGCCGCTCGCGGTGGAATACACCTTCGGCTCGGCCGGCGTGCGCGTCACCGAGTTCATGTATTCCGGCACCGACGGTGAGTTCTTCGAGCTCACCAACATGACCGCGAGCCCGATCGACCTCGCCGGCTGGAGCATGGACGACGACAGCGCCACACCGGGAGGTTTCGACCTGTCCGCTGCGGGCGTGCTCGCCCCCGGCCAATCGATCGTCGTGACCGACGTCGCACCGAGCGCTTTTTCGGCAGCTTGGAGTCTCTCGGGGGGCTTGGTGCTCGGGCCCAACTCGACGGCGAATCTGGGTCGCAACGACCAGATCAACATCTACGACGCCAACGACGCGCTCGTCGAACGCCTCGACTTCGGAGACCAGAACTTCCCCGGCGCGATCCGCACGCAGAACAAGAGCGGGCAGACGTGCAGCGACGCGATCGGCACCAACACGCCACTGGCGTGGAGCCTGGCCGCGGCGGGCGACGTCTTCGGCTCGCACGCCTCGACCGGCGGCGACCTGGGCACGCCGGGCACGACCGCGAGCGTGCCCTGCAATTTGCCCTTGGGCTTCAACTACTGCACGGCGTTCCCGAACGTCTCAGGTGGCGTGTGCGGCATCTCCGCTGTCGGCAGTCCCGCGGCGGCCAGCCAAAACGTCACGCTGCACGCCGCGAGCGCCAATTCCAGCGTGCCGGGCTTGTTCCTCTACGGCCACTCGCCGGTGCAGGTGCCGCTGAGCTTCGGCAACCGCTGCGTCGGCGGAGGCATTGTACGCGTCACTCCCAACGTGTTGACGGGCGCTGCCGGTGACGCTTCGCTCGCGCTCGACTTCAACGCGTCCTACGCGACGGGCTTGAGCGCCGGCGCCACGCTGTACTTCCAATTCTGGTATCGCGACAACGGCGGCTCGAACCTGTCGAACGGCCTGCGCATCGACTTCCATTGAGCCCCACGAAGCGCTGAGAGCTCGCGATGCGGTGAAGACACGCGGCTCTCAGCGCTCCGCCGCGCCGCCCAGGCCCATGCGGCCCTTGGTGGTGCGTTTGCAGTCGATCTCGACGCCGATGCGCGGGAAGCGCGTGTGCTCGGCGATCATCTTGGCGACGATCTCCTTGGTGTCGGTCAGGCCGCGATACCAATTGTGATCGAGCGTGAACTTCTCGACCTTGTCGCCGTCGGTCGGGCAGCTGAAACCGATCTCGTCGCAGTGGAAGTCGCAGTTCTTGATCACCGCGCTGCTCGAGAACTTGCCGTAGACCGGGAGCGCGAACTCGATGCGCGGTGTCCGCACGTTGTTGCCGTCGAAAGTCAGCTTGGTCCAATTGCGCAGCACCGCCAGATCACCCCAGATGTCGCAGTGGCGCACGGTGACGTTCTTGATGCCGTCGATCACCAATCCCTGAGGGAGTCCGCGGGCCGCGATCAGCTCGAGGTCGGCCTTGTTGGGGATCTTCTCCGACTGCGCGAGCCCCTTGATCGTCACCGGCTGCGCGAATGAGCACTGCTGCAGGTCGATCTCGCCACCGAACACACTCAGGCCGAACTGCGCGCGTCCGTCGAACGCGGTCGCGATGGCGAACATCTTCAACTCGCGCACGCCGGCCTCGACACAACGGATCCCGCCCCCGCGGAACTGCACGTCCGACAGGTTCAGCTCGCGCGCATCCGCCGCGAGCTCGATCCACACGTTCTCCAGCACGACCTTGCCGCCCAGGTTGGCCTTCAGGTTGAGCGAGCCGGAGAGCTCGATCACGTTCTCCGCTGCCGTGCCCTCGATCGTCGCCGCCTTGAGCACGCTGATCAGCTTGTCGCCAGCGATCTTGATGCGCCCATCGACCGTGTAGCGTTTGCCGTCCTCCTTCAGCTCCACCGACTTGTGCACGGGCAAGGGCTCGCGCTGCGCGAGTCCTGGAGAGGCCAGCAGGGCCAGCGCGAGCCACGGGGCGAGGTTCATGTGCATTTCTCCCGCGCGGAGTTTAGCGGCCGGACGATGCGCCAGCGCGCGACGGATTTTCTCGCAACCGCGGCGCACGTTGGGGTGGTACTCCCTCCTCGTGTCCGAGTCCGTTGCCATGCCCGAGGAGCGCGACGAGCCTTCGTTCGAGCAGCGCGTCCTGCGCGAGCTGCCGAGCGTGCGAGCGTATCTGCGCCGCGTCGCGGGCCCCGAAGGCGAGCCGGAGGACCTGCTCCAAGAGGTCGCCGCGCGCGCGCTCAAGTACTCGAGCGCATTCGACCCCGCGCGCGAGCTCGGACCCTGGCTGCGCGCGATGGCGCTGAGGCTGGTGATCGACCAACGCGAGCGCACGCGGCGCGCGCCCGGCGAGCTGCGCCACACGCCCGAGGCGCAGGAGCGCGGGCTCGAGCTCGTCGAGCATCGCGAGGACCTGCAGCAGCGCCTCGCACGGCTGACCGCGGTCGAGCGCGACGTCCTGGTGCGCTTCCACGGCCGTGGCGAGAGCGTGCGCGCCATCGCCATCGCGCTCGCGATGCCCGAGGGCACGGTCAAATCGCATTTGCACCGAGCGCGCAAGCGCCTGGGTGCAGTGGAGGCACCATGAACCGCCGCAAGGACTTCTGGGAGCGCGTGGACGAGGCTTGGGACGCGCGTCGCGATCCGCTCGAGGATGCGGCGCTGCAGCGCCTGATCAGCGAGGACCCGGGCCTGCTCGACGAGCTCCGGCGCGTCGAGCGCGGGCTGCGCGAGCTGCGCGCTCCGCAGGCCAGGCGCAGCGGATGGGCGCGCCTGATGATCGCCGCGGTGGCCGCGGGGCTCGCGCTCGCGTGGATCTGGAGCACGCGCCGCGATGGCGACGGCTCACGCGATGCCGGGTCGACCTCGCCGCACACGCAACGCGACGCGGCAGCGCTCGCATCCGAGAGCCACGAGCTCGACGCGACTCCGCGCATCCTCGCGCTGCGAATCGTGAACACGCTCGCCGACGCGCGCGGCGTCACCGAGGTCGAGCTCGCATCGGGCGTGCGCTCGACGCGTTTCGTCGCCTCCACGGCGCCTGCGTCCACGCTCGAGCCACGCCTCCTGTACGCCCTCGCTTCCGTGGTCCCCACCGGCAACTGAAACGACCCATGCACACGCTCCTCGCAATCACGCTGACCGTCGCCGCGACGTTTGCCTCCACCAACCCGGGCGTCTCGCGCGCTCCGCAGTCCGTCACCACGAGCGATGTTCGCGCCGTGAAGATCTACGACGTCAGTGACATGCTGTCCGCGTTCGGCCCGTCCTTCCCAGCACCCAAGCTCGGTGTACCAGAGCCCCTGGGGGTCGAAGGTGCGAGCTCCGAGGGCCGCGCGCACGAGCCCAGCGCGGCGGAGCTGCGCGCGGCGAACGCGCCGGTGTTGCGCGGCTTGCTCAGCGCGCACCTGCAACCGGCCGTCGCCGCGGAGCAGCTCGAGCTCACTCCCAACGGTGCATTGATCGCCAACTTGCTCCCGGCGCAGCACGAGCGCACCCAAGCGATCCTCGATCAGTTGCGCTCGTTCGATGGAATGGTCGAGGTCGAGACGCAGTATCTGAGGGGCCCGAGCGAGCTCCTGAAGTCGCTGGAGCTCGACCAAACAGCCGTGCTGACCACGCCCGAGGCGCTGGCGGAACTGGAGCAGCGCTTGGCCGAATGCAAGGAGCTCGAGCGCATCCGCGCGCCGAAACTCACCACGCTGGCCGGTCGGCGCTCGAGCATCTCCATCACCGACGAGTACACCTTCGTGCGCGATTGGCGCCTCGTGCGCGCCGAGCCCGGTGCGCAGGAGATCGCGGATCCGGACATCGCCGTGCTGCGGACCGGCACGGCGCTCGACATGCGCGCGCTGCCGCTGCCGGGTGACTTGCTCGACCTCGAGTTCGAGCTCCAACAGTCCGAGCTGGTCCGGCCGGTGCCGACGAAGAGGATCGCGCGCGGCGCCACGGGCCGCGAGTTCGAGATCGCGCTGCCCGCGGCCGAAACGCAGCGCTTCGAGTCGCGCGTCTTGCTCCACTCGGGCACGGGCGTGGTGCTCGTCGGCTCCTCGAGCGATCCCGCAGAACAACTGGTCGTGTTGGTCAAGGCGCGGCGCGTCGAGCGCTGACCCGCGTCGGGTTCGAGCAGGCTCGCGGCCTCACGCGGCAACGCCAGGGCTCGGCGAGAGTTTTTTCGTTGGCAGTGGAGGCCCGCGAATCCGGCGGGCTACGCTCGACGCGTGTCGACGAACGCAGTGGATCGCGCGGCGCAGGCGCCGGACGGTCGGCCGTGGTGGCCAGCCTGGGTGGGCCTCGTGCCCTACCTCGCGCTCGCGCTGGGCCAGCGCTGGATCTGCGACGACGCCCTGATCTCGTTCCGCTACGCGCGCCATCTGGTCGAAGGCCTCGGGCTGCGCTTCAACGCCTCGGAAGCCCCGGCGGTCGAGGGCTACTCCAATCTGGCCTGGATCCTGGCGCTCGCGCCGTTCGAGGCGCTCGGGCTCGAGCTCACCGGAGTCAGCCAGGTGCTTTCGATCGCCTGCGGCGCGGCGTTGATCGCGCTCTGCGCGCGCCTCGCGCAGCGCCGCTTCGCAGTCAGCGCGGCGAGCACCATCGGTGTGTCGTGCGTGCTGGGCTGCTTGCCCAGCACGACGGTCTGGGCAACCAGCGGGCTGGAGACCATGGCCTTCGCGCTTGCGCTGTTCGGCGTGTTCGAGCGCTTGGACGCGCGCTCGACGCGCGCCGCGGCGGCCTGCGCCATCGCAGCCACCTGGTTGCGCGCCGATGGAGCCGTATGGGTCGCCGCGGTGCTCGGCGCGGCGGCATTCGCGCGGTCGACGAGTTGGGCCACCGTCGCGCGAGTCGCGCTGGCGCTGGCGATCGCGGTCGCGGCCCAGCTCGCGCTGCGCCGAATCGTGCACGGAGACTGGCTCCCCAACACCGCGCACGCCAAGGTCGGAGCTTCGGCGTTGCGCACCGAACGCGGCTTCGCCTACGTCGTGTCCTTCGTGCTCGCCGAGCCGGCGCTGCTCGTGGCTCTGCTGGCCTCGATGCTGTACGGCCTGCGCGGCACCGCACGCCTCATTTCGAGCCTGCTCGCGATCTTCGGCTTCGCTTGCGCGGCATCGGTGTACGTCGGTGGCGACTTCATGCCCTACGGACGCTTCCTCGTTCCGGCGACGCCTTTCGTGGTGCTGTCGGCCGCGACCGCTTGGAAGCGTCTCGAACCTTCGCGCGCGCTGAGCGTCGGCTTCTCGACGGTGCTCGTGGCGCTTTCGATCGCCCCGCTGATCGGGCTCGAGCCAGCGCCGCGAGCGCTGCGGCAGCGCTTCCACTTCCGCTGGAACCGGCCCGACGCCATCACCGAGCGCGAGCAATGGCGCGCGATGCGCGAGCGGCAGGAATTCTGGAGCAAGGCCGCCGCGGTCATCGCGCGCCACACGCGGCCCGGTGAATCGATGGTGCTCGACGCGGTCGGCGCGCTCGGCTATCGCACGGAGCTCGAGCTGTTCGACATGTACGGCTTGGTGTCGCCGGAGGTCGCGCGGCGCGGCGCACCGCCGGTGCGCGCGTCGGCCGGACACGACCTCAAGGTCGAGCCCGAGTTCTTCCTGGAGCGCCAACCCGACTACATCGGCGCAGCGCTGGCGACGAGCGACACCGCGCTGGACTACGGACTGCCCGCCGACTGGCGCACGCGACCGTGGGCCGCGCGCTTGCGCATCGAGCGCGCACAGCTCGAGCCGAGCGATGGCTTCCCCGCGCGCACGGAGTTGCGCCTGTTCCGACTAGACTGGACACAGTGATGGCCCGACGCCTGCTTGCGTGCCTCGCGCTCTGCGCCCTCGCGGCGTGCAGCGACGCTCCACGGTCTCCGATCCGCTACGTCGTGCTGATCTCCCTGGACACCGTGCGCGCCGATGCGCTCGGCTGCTACGACGCTTCGGCGACCAAGAGCCCGAGCATCGATCGCCTCGCGAACCTGGGAGTGCGCTTCGAGCACGCGATCACGGCCGCGCCGACGACGCTGGCCTCGCACGCTTCGATCATGACGGGGCGCTACCCGCACGCGCATGGGGTCCCGCGCAATGGCTTCGTGCTGCACCCCGACAACATCACGCTGGCCGAGATCTTCGCGCAGCGCGGCTACGCGACCGCGGCGTTCCTCGGTTCCTTCGCCCTGGACAAGCCCTTCGGACTCGACCAAGGATTCCAGCTCTACGACGCGCGCTTCACCACCGAGCTCGGCACGGCGGGTGTCGACCAAAGCCAACGCAGCGCGAGTGAAGTGACCGATTCCGCGTTGCGCTGGTTCGACGAGACACGACCCGAGCGCGCCTTCGTGTTCCTGCACTACTTCGACGCGCACGCGCCCTATGCGCCCAAGGATTCGGGCTTGCCTCCGGTCACGCTCGACACCCTGAGCCGCCGCGCGCTAGCGCACCAGCAGCGCTGGATCTCGAGTCCGCCGGGCTGGGAGGCGCCCTTGCTCTCGGGCCTCCCGCGCGAGCTCATCGGCCGCGTCGACGGCACTCCGCTCGACGCCTTCGATGCCCAGATCGAGGCCCAGTACGCCGCGGAGATCGCCGAGATCGACACCCAGCTCGAGCGCGTGTTCCGCGTCTTCGGGACGCCCGAGCGCGCCGCGGACACGTTGATCGTCGTCACCGCCGACCACGGCGAGTCGTTCCACGAGCACGCGGACTTCTTCAATCACGGGCTGTGGCTGCACGAGACGACCGTGCACGTTCCACTGATCCTGCGCGCCCCCGGGCTCGCGCCGCGCAGCGTCGCGCAACCCGTGTCCTCGGTCGATCTCGCGCCGACCGTGCTCGAGCTCGCCGGCATCGACAGCATGGTGGCATTCGACGGCGTCAGCTTGGTGCCGCTGGCGCGCGGAGAGGCACGGCCGCGCGGCCCGGTGTTCAGCGAGGCGACGCAGCCGACGCATCCGAGCTTCGAGAGGGGCGCGTGGGCCAATGCGCTCAAGCCCAGTTGCATCGTCGATGGCCGCTGGAAGCTGATCCGCGCGCCGTACCTCGGGCTGGAACAGCTCTTCGACCTCGAGAGCGATCCGCACGAGCGCGTCGACTTGCTGGCGCGCGGCGATGCCGGTGCGCCGCCGAACCTGAGCGAGCTGCGCGCGCGCCTCGATGCTTGGGAGCACACGGCCCGTCCGCTTCCCAGCAACTTCTCGCGTGAGCAGGCGGACGAGGTCGCACGCCGGCTGCGCGAGCTCGGCTACACCGAAGGCCTGCCTCCGAAAGAGCGCTGATCAGCTCTCGCGCGCACGCCACGCCGCGACCGCGAAGAACAACCACGCCGCGATCAACGCCACCCCGCCGAACGGCGTCACTGCGCCCAGCCAACGCGGCGCGCCGAGAGCCATCGCGTACAGCGAGCCGCAGAAGAGCGCGATGCCCACGGTGAAGCTCCAGCCGGCGAAGTCGGAGACGCGCGAGCGCTGCGCGAACACTCCGAACAGCACCAGCGCGAGCGAGTGGGCTCCGTGGTACTGCACGGAGGTGTTCCACCAAGCCAGCTCTTCGGGCGTGAGGCGTGTCTTGAGCGCGTGCGCGCCGAACGCGCCGAGCGCCACCGTGAGCGCGCCCAGGAAGGCGCCGAGCGAGATCCAGTGCTTCATCGATGTCAGGGAGTGTCCGTGGACGATGGGACGTCGGGCGCCGAGTCCGTGAGGGCTCGATAGAGCTCGCCCGCGAAGCCTCCGGGGTTGGTCGAGCCCAGCAGGGCTCGCGAGTGCAGCGCGCGGTCGAGCTCACGGCGCGAGGCGATGCGTGCGACGACCAGCTCCTCGATGCGCTTGCGGAGCGCGCGCTCGGAGAGTCCGTGCAGGCCGAGCTCGGGCCACTGCGCCTCGGGCAGCACGCGCTCGACCAACGTGGCGAGTGTTGGTGGGAGCTCGTGGATCGCCTCGTGCACGCGATCGTTCTCGTGCTCGAGCGCCGCACGCGCACGCCAGGCGAGCCCGACGATGCACAGGGCGAAACCCACCGTCCACAGCGCCAGCGAAGGCGTGAAACTCAGACCGGCCGGCGGGAAGCCGAGCTCGCGCGGCGAGAACTCGCCGAGTGAAACGCTCTGCACCGGCGCCAGGAACTCGAACGGCAGCGAGGACAGGATCGGCACTTCGAGCGACATCAACTGCCACTCGTGGCGACTGCCTTGGTAGCTGATCCACAGCCGAAACAGCAGCATGCACACCAGCAGCACGATCGCGCCGCGCGACAGGAACGCGTTGCGCGTCGCCGCCCGCGAGAGCACCACGACCAGCAGCAAGAGCTCGAAGAACATCCAGCCGCCGCCGGGGGCGAGCACTCCGGCGACGACGAACACCAGACCGAGGAATCCGCTGGTCGCGGACAGCGCCGTCAACAGATCGCGCGGAACAGGGGCTTCGCGCCAACTCGAGAACAGGACCGCCGCGAGCACCACCACGAGCCCGATGCACAACGGCGCGAAGCCGGTGCCGACCAGCGCTCCGCTGCTGTCGACTTGGACGCCGAGCAACAGACCGCCGAGCGCGATCAGCACACAACTCGCCAGCAGTTGCTTCACCGCCAGGCGCATTCTCGTCGCGAAACTCATGGGCACTCCCCGTTGAGCTCGGGGAACAGCTGCAGCGCGGCCGCCTCGAAGGCGTCGAGTGCGTCGCGACCGCCCTCGAAGCCGCTGACGACTCCGGGATGGCGTGCGCGCAGCGCTTCGTAGAGCGCCGTCGGCCGGCCGCTGCCGTCGCGCAGGATCGACTGCAGGAAAGCCAGCGCGCGGTCGTAGGCCTCGTCGCGGCGACCGATCGGGCGCGGCTGGCTCACACGTTTCATCCACAACCCATAGGCCAGCACGGTCGCCAGCGCGGGCTCGGCGAGCACGGGCTCGCTGGCCGCGCGCTCACTCCAGGCGCGCAGCCAGTCCTGCGCGAAACCCGCGAGCTTCTCGGCGTGTTGCGTCTTGGCCAGCAAGCCGGGTTTCCATTCGGTCGCACGCGCGAGCTGGAACACCAAGGCGAGCGCGGCCAGCGCGTCCTCGCGGGTTCCACGACGCAGGTCGCCGAGCAAGCGCTCGAGGCGCTGCCCCGCCGGCGTGACGAGCCACTCCGCGGTCTGCGGACAGTCCTTCAAGTCGAACGGAGCGCGGTAGGCCGCGCGCCAAGCCGTCTGCGACTCGGCGCTGATCCGCGGGCCGAGCTCGGCGATGCGCAGGGCTGCTCCGCGGCCGAGGAACTGCAGCGGCTCGCGGATCGCGTCCGCTTCGGTGGGTCGATCGAAGGGCTCGACGCGCGGCGCGCCCTCGATGCCGCGCACGGCCACCGCGACGCCGAGCAAGGCCACGACGGCACACGTCGTCGCCACGATCCACCCGCGTCCTGCTTCGAGCTCGCTCGCCATCGCATGCCACACTGACCGCCGCGAGCGGCGCGATCAAGGGTGCTTCGAGCCCCGCCGCGTCGTACTTGGTGCTCAGCAACGCCCGCGGACGCTCTGACCACGCCGCTCCTGCGCGAGCGGAGCCGAACGGCCCCCGCCGCCCGGCTCCGCGCCTCACACTCTCGTTCCTCGTGCGCTCAGCGTTGGCGTTCGGCGAGACGACCGATCAACTCGATCACGCGCCGCTGCAACTCCACGTTCTCCGCGGCCAGCTCCTCGAACGCACCGCGGTCGAGCGCCTGCTGCGCGCCCTCGACGCGTCGCCGCAGCTCGTCCAGCCTGCGGTCGAGCTCGCGCATCTGGCGCTCGAGCTCTTCCGCGTGGCGTTCCTCGCCCAGGCGCCGCCGCAGGTCGTCGACTTGCTCGCGCAGATAGCGATTGTGGTGCAACAGGTCGGCGCAGTCGTCGAGCCAGTCGCGGCGGCGCATCTCGGCCACCACCAACTCGCGGCTCTTCTTGACCAACGACACGAACTCGTCGAATTCCGCGTCGCGCATGGTCGCCGCGAGCGCTTCCGACTCGCGGATCAACTGGTCGAGCGAGTCCTTGCGGGCGTGCACGCTGCGCCGCAGGAATTCGGCGAACTGGGCGACGATCACTGCGCGCCGGTACCCCGCGCTGGCGCTGGCGTACGAGCCGAGCGCTTCGCGGGCGTTGATGCGCGCCTCGAGCTCGGATTCCCGCGCGGTTCCGTCGGCGTAGCCCAGTTCCGACAGCGGCTCGTGCTCGCGCTGCGCGTCGGCGATGCCGTTGCGGTACGGAGCCTTCCAGCGCACGCGCGCGACCGCCAGCGGCCCGTCGGGGTTCGCGCCGCCGCGGCGCACGACCTCGTACAGCGCGACGACCTGGTGTCCGGCCCCGACCTCGCCGGCATCGACCTTCGCGTTGCGGAAGTCGGCATCGGCGACCGCGCGGTTCTCGTACCCCAGCAAGCGATAGCGTTCGACTTGCGCCGGATCGAACTCGACCTGCAGCTTGACGTCGCGCGCGATCGACTCGAACGCGCCCGTGAAGTTGTCGACCAGCGCGCGGCGCACTTCCTGCTCGTCGTCGACGTAGTTGCAGATGCCGTCGCCCTTGTCGGCCAGCTGCTCGAGCAGGTTGTCGTTGTGATTGTCCATGCCGACGCCCACCGTGTTGAGCAAGATGCCCTGCCGGCGACTGGAATCGACCATGACGAGCAGCGAGTTGGGATCGGTGATGCCGACGTTGGCCACGCCGTCGGTCAGCAGCACGACACGGTTGCTCGAACCCTGCGTCAGAGCCGCGGCGGCCTGCGCGTAGCCCATGCGCAATCCGGCCTCGGTGTTGGTCGAGCCCTCGGGCTGGAGCGGGTGGATCGCGGACTCGATCAACTCCTTGTTCTTGGCAGACGTCGGCGGCAGCACCAGCGCGGCGTCGTTCGAGAACTTGACCAGCGAGATCGTGTCGCGCGCATCGAGTTGAGCGACGAGCAGCCGCAGGGCGTGCTTGACGAGCTCGAGGCGATTCTCCTCCTTCATCGAGCCCGAGACGTCGATCACGAAGTTCAGCGCCAGAGGCGTGCGCTCACGCTTCTGCACCTCGCGGCCGCGCAACGCGACGCGCAGCATCCATGTATCGCTCGAATCGCCGAACAGGCTCGGTGCGAGCTCCATCGCGACGCGGAACGTGCCTTCGCTGGGCGGCGCGACGTCGCCCTTGAAGTAGTTGACGAACTCCTCGGTGCGGATCTGCTCCTTGGTCGGCAGGTGCCCGTCGACCAGGTAGCGACGCGCCAGCGCGTAGCTCGCGGTGTCGACGTCGGCCGAGAAGGTCGACAGCCGATCGAGCACGGTCAGCTCGAAGGGATTGTCGCCCCAGAAGCGGAAGAACATGTCGCGCGGCGACTCGTTGGGCCGCAGGCGGCAGGACTGCTCGAGCAGCCGCAGGCGCCGCACCTCGAGCGCCTGTCGCGACACGGCGCCGCGCCGACCGCCATCGTCAAGGGAACGGTCGTCGCGGCGGTCCTTGGCGAGCTCCTCGCCGAGAACTTCCTCCTCGGCGTCGAGCAGCGCGGGCGTGTCCGCCAGTGCGTCGCGATCCACCTCCGAGAACAGCTCCGAGGCCGGCAAACCCGCCCACGTTCCCGGCTCGTCGCCAGCGACCGACTTGTCGTCGAATCCGAGCTTGCGCGTCTCGCGCGTGGGCGCCGGCGCGTTCGCTCCCGGCGCCGCGGGCGCGCCCATGGCCGGGGCCAGGCGCGAGCGCGGCTCGATCGGGCTCTCGCCCTTCTTGCCGCCGCCCGTCGGACGCGAGGCTCCCGGAGTGCTGGGTGCTGCCGCGGTCGGCGCCGGCGGGGCCATGCTGAGCGAGTCGACCACGCCGTCTTGCTTCGAGAGCTCCTGGGCCGGCTCGCCCGCGGCGATGTTCGCCGGATCGGGTGCGATCAGGCGCACCTCGGTGCCCCGCGCGTCCTGAGTCGGTGTGCCGCTTTGATCGCGGAGCATGCGCAACTGGTCCTCGAACCCGTGCGTGGGGTCCACCTCTGCCGTGGCGCCTTCCACGTGCGACCGCATGCGCTCGAAGTCGGCTCCGACGATCCCCGGATCTCCGGCCGGAGCCGCGCGACCCGGCGCAATCGCCTTCGTTTCCGTGCCGTTCCCCGACGACACGGCCCCGCCGACGACCGCGCCGACGACCGCGCCGTCGAGCGCCTTGTATTTCTCCGACGCACCCTCGCTCTGCGATTGCGGCGCCTGGGCGATGGGCTCGCCGTCGTCGAGCGCCAACTCCAACTTCTTGGACTCGCGCTGCCCCAGCGTGCGCCATTCGTTGGCCAGCAGCGCCGCGCCCGCGACGACCGTGACCGCGGCCGCCGCGCGCATCCAGGTGGCCCGATACCAAGCGCGCGGAACGTTGCGCGCGACCGCGGCCTCGAGCTTCTCGGTCGCCGAGCTCGACAGCGTCACCTGCGAGGTCTGCACGAGCACGCCCGACACGACACCCACCGTCGCCTCGAGCCGCGCGCGCTCCGCACGCAGTTCCGCCGAACGCTCCAGGGCCGCGTCGACTTCGGCTCGCTCGTCGCCTTCGAGCTCACCCAGCACGTGCGCGCACAAGAGCGCGTGCATGCGCTGCTCCGGCGACAGTTCCAACTCGTTGAATTCGCTCTTCATCGCTTCACCTCAAGCCCTTCCTTGCCGCCCGCTGGCACCATCCCTGACCGCCATCGCCGCCTGGGGCGCGCCGTCGATCAGCGGCGCCAACCGCTCCGACAACTTCGTGAGCCCCTCGCTGATCAACCACCCGACCGTGCCGATCTTCTTGCCCGTGATCTCGGCGATCTCCTTGTAGGAGCGGCCGCCCAAAAGGCGCAGGACCAGCACTTCGCGCTGGTCCTCCGAGAGTTTCGAGAGCTCGCGCTCGACCGCCGCGCGCGTGTCGCGCTGCTCGACCAACTCCGCGCCGGGCGTCATGTGCCGCGGCGTCGTCTCCGCGATGGCGGCGCCTTGCTCGCGCACGCGCCGTCGCGCTTCTGATCGCATCACGTCCATACAGCAGTTCCTCGTCACCTTGTGCAGCCACGATCTGAGGTGTGCGCACTCGGCGTCTCGATCGCCGACGTGCTCCGCAGGAATCGCGGGCGGGTGCTCGAGCAGCCGCAGATACACCTCCTGCACCACGTCCTCGTAGGCGCCGCCGTAGCCGAGCAAGGCGCGCGCGTGGCCGAGGATCGCTCCCTGATGGCGTTCGATCAGCGCTGTGAGAGCCTGTCGATCGCCGCGCTGGAGCTCCGAGAGCAGCGTTCCGTCGGTGGGTGAGTTCATGCTCGCGATTCCGGGCGCTCGGAACGCAGGGAACCGAACGCGTCTTGGAGGAAACTTGCCCAAGTTTGCGGATCGCTGGGACAGAGGCCAGCGCGGGCTCGCGACCGGGGGTGCCTAGGACCCCAGAAAAGCCTGCGTGAGGACCACGTAGGCATTGCTCCACGCTCCGCTGCGCAGAAACGTGGCCGGCATGCCTGGCGCGCCGACGAACGGTCGCAGCAGCCAGGCCAACTGGATGGTGACGAACCAGTAGAGCACCAGCCACGCGAGGCGCGCCCAGGCGTGCCGCTGACGGCGCGCGATCAGCGGGCGGTAGTGCCGCGCCAAGGCGACATGCCCCGCCACCGAAGCGGCGCAGTACAGGGCGCCATCGACGGCCACCGCTTCGCGATACCCGATCGCCGACGCGCTGAAGAGCGCGACGATCGGCGCCAACGAGGCCAGGACGACCGCGACCGTCGCCTGGGTCGCGAGCACTCCGCGCAGGGCCGCGCTGAAGTCCTCGCGCAGTCCGAGCACGGCGTTGATCGCGTAGAAGCTCGGGATGCACAGCGCGGTCGAGCTCGCGATCAGCAGCGGCAGCTTGAGCGCGGACACGCACATCTGGTCGAGGCGCGCATGGAGACTGCCGAGCGCGGCGCCGTGCAGCGCTCCGCCGCTCGCGACGCACAGCGCGACGCGCACCCACGGAATGCGCCCGCGGCCAGCGGCGAAGTCGTGCTCGCCGCGCAGCAATCCGTCGACGTCTCGCAGCAGCGCTCGCACGCTCTCAGCGACCGGTCAGGAACTGCCCGAGCGCGGTGAGGAAGCCCTCGAAGAAACTGCCGCCACGGGCGCGGAACAGCTGGAACTCCATGCCGGGAGCTCCGATGAACGGCCGCAGGATCCAGCCCATCTGGCTGCCGACCAGGCCGTAGATCGCGAACCATGCGATGAAGATGCGCCGCGGACGTGGGTCGCTGCGCGGGCGCGCTACGGCGCGGCGCGGTTCCGCGCTCGAGCCCAGCTCGCGCTCGCCCTCGCTCGACGCCTCGGGCGGGAGCGCCGCGTTGCTCGGCTCGGGTTGGAAGTACACCGCGCGCAGCGCCTTCGACAGCACGGCCAGTCCGACCGCTCCGCTCAGCACCAGGAATGCAACGTTGAGCAGCACCATGAACGAGTAGCTGGTGGTGCTCACGGTGAAGAAGGCCGTGACGGGCGCGAAGCTCGCGAGCAACACCAGGTTCACGGCGATCGCGACCAACAGCAGCTTGAGCGTTTGGACGAACCGCAACTTCGAGTCGGCCAGCGCGCTGAAGGCGTACAGCGAAGGGAACGCGACCACCAAGGTCAGCAGGAACAGCAGCGGCAACTTGAGTGCGTCGGCCAACACCTGCTTCCCGGTGGCGTGCGCCGGCCGCAACACGCCGAAGAGACCCATCGCGGCGCCGTAGACCGCGCCGCCAACGAGCCCCAGCCCGAGCAACACCGACGCGCCCATCCCGACGCGCCCGCTGGCCAGTTCCTCGCTCGTCCCCCACTTGCCGCGCAGCAGCCGATCGGCCGCGCTCCAGGCCACGCTCATCGCGCTCTCCCGTTCGCTGGTCGGAAAAGGAACCGCCGGAGGGTTGCGGCGCGGGTCACCCCGCTCGTCGTCCTCCGGCGGCTCGGCGCGAGAGCCCCCAGGCATTCCTTTCCGAATGACAGTTTCTCGCGCCGAGGAGGTCGATCAGACCCGAATGCCAGGCGCGCGCGAAGTGCGCCCGCGGCGTGCGTTGCCTGCGGGCGCGCGCATGGAGCGAACGAACGTTGGCGCCGCGCCAACGGTGGATGCGCGGGCCGGCGCGCGCGGCGGCGGAATCAGCCGAGCAGCTCGCGCAGATGCGCGGTGCGCGTACGGCTGACGGGGATCCAGGTGTCCTTGCCGACCAGGAGCTTGCCCGTACCCGTCGGATCGCGGTCGAAGCGCCGCACGTAGGGCAAGGCCACCATCGCCGAACGATGCACGCGCGTGAAGCGCGCCGGATCGAGACGCGTCTCGAGCTCGGCCATCGACTCGCGCATCAAGAAGTCCTTGGTCGCGGTGTGGATCAAGACGTACTGGTCGGCGGCCTCGATCCAAGTGATGTCCGCGACGTCGACCAGGTGCGTCGTGCCCGATTGCGTGATCGAGAGCCGTTCGGCGAAGCGCGCGGGTGCGGTGGGCGCGCTGCCCTTGATGGTCGCGAGCAACGAGGTCAATTGCTCGGAGAGCGATGCGACACGCTGCAGCTTGGTGCGTGCCTTGGCGCGCTCGATGGCCTCGCGGAAGCGCTCGTCGTCGAAGGGCTTGAGCAGGTAGTCGACGGCGTGCACGTCGAAGGCCTTGAGCGCGAAGCGATCGTAGGCCGTGGCGAACACGAACATCGGCAACGGTCCGTCGCGCAGCGCCTCGACCACTTGGAAGCCGTCCATGCCGGGCATCTGCACGTCGAGCACGACCAGGTCCGGACGGTGCTGGCGCACGGCGCTCACGGCCTCGCGCCCGTTGGCGCACTCGGCGACGAGCTCGAGCTCGGAGTCCTCGCCGATCAGGGTTCTGAGCGTCGAACGCGCCAGCGGCTCGTCGTCGACCACGATGCAACGCAAACGATCACTCATGCTGGACCTCGGCCGGAAGCGGCGCTGACAGGAAGGGATGCAGCGGGATCTCGATCACGATGCGCGCTCCGCCCTCGGGTCGATTCGCGACGCGGAAGGTGTGCGCGTCGGCGTACAGGAGCCCCAGGCGCCCGCGTGTGTTGGCCAGACCGATGTGGCTACCGCGCTCGTCGGCGTCGCGCGTGCCGCGCGCCAGCACGTCACCGGGAAAACCGGGACCGTCGTCCTCGACCGTCAGCTCCACATGGTGCTCGAGCCTTCGCGCGCGCACCGCGATGCGGCCGCCCTGCTCCTTGGGGGCGACTCCGTGGCGCACCGCGTTCTCGACCAAGGTCAAGAGGAACAGCGCCGGGACGTGCACGTCGCGGGCGTCGTCGGGAATCTCGAACTCGAACTGCAACCGCTCGCCGAAGCGCACGCGCTCGATCTCCAGATAGCGCCGTGCGAGCGCGACTTCCTCCTCCAGGCGCACCTCTTGGACGTCACCCTGGTCGAGCGTCGAGCGCAGCAGCGCGGCGATCGACTGCAGCACGCCGAGGGCGCGCTTCGAGTCGCCCTCGCGCACCAAGCCGCCGACCGAGTGCAGCGCGTTGAACAGGAAGTGCGGGTGCAGTTGGCTGCGCAGCAGCCCGAGTTGGACGCGCGCCACCTCGCCCTCGAGCTGGGCCTCGCGCAGCTTGGCCGCCGCGGCGCGCCGCTCCTCGTGTTGCGACTTCAGGAACGAGTACACCGCGGCGCCGATCGCCAGCACGAGCCAATAGACCAGCAGCTCGCGCGTGAAGCGAAACCACGACTGACCGACCGGTCGCGAGCCCGCCAGCCACGAGTCCGCGAACACCACGTTGGTCAAGACGCCCTCGTACAGCTGGAATACCTGCGCGACCATCAGCGACATCGGCAGTTGCACGGCCGCCGCGAGCAACCACGAGCGCCGCAAGCGGAAGATCCAGCGCGCGAAGTAGACCAACGGGCCTCCGGCCAAGCCCCAGGGTGCCCACACGCACAGCTGCTGGAGATAGAGCGCGTGCCACTGGTATTCGCGGCGACGCAGGTCGAGTCCCTCGCCGACCTGCACGCTGGTCGCCGCTGCGGCCGCGC
The DNA here is from genome assembly GCA_020853575.1 of Planctomycetota bacterium. Classification (GTDB taxonomy): domain Bacteria; phylum Planctomycetota; class UBA1135; order UBA1135; genus F1-120-MAGs118. Next base: position 76,698 of record JADYYP010000053.1, on the reverse strand, counting down.
ACGTCACCAAGGCCGCGAGCAGCGCGCGCCGGAACGGAGTGCCGATCCACAGCTCGATGTCCTGCGCCAGACGGGCGCCCTCGTTCGGCGACGACATGCAGCTAGAGCGTAGCCTCGCTAGCCTGGAGCGCGCATCGATGAAGCTCCTCGTCGCGAGTGGATGGTTGCTCCTGGGCGCGTGCGTCGCACCCGCGCCGCTTCCGGAAGGGCCCTACGTCGTGGTGCTCGGCACGGCGCAAGACGGCGGCGTGCCGCAGCTCGGTTGCCGCGAGCCCAACTGCGCTCGCGCGCGCCAGGATGCGCGGCGCGCACGGCTGGTGACGTCGCTCGTGCTCGCCGATCCGCGCAGCGCTCGCCGCTGGCTGTTCGACGCCAGCCCCGACCTGCCCGAGCAAGTCGAGCGCGCGCGGCCTCATCCACCGACACGCGCCGAGCTCGGCCCGCGACCCGCGCTCTTCGACGGAGTGTTCCTGACCCACGCGCACGTCGGTCACTACCTCGGGCTCGCGCACTTGGGGCGCGAGGTCTACGGCGCGCGCGCGCTGCCGGTGTGGGGCTCGCGCCGAATGCTCGAATTCCTAGGACAAAACGGGCCCTGGAGCCTGCTGGTCGACTCCGGAGCGCTCGAGTTGCGCGAGGTCTCCCTGGGGGGCGCGCTGGAGCTCGCTCCCGACCTCTCGGTCCGAGCGCTGCGGGTGCCACACCGCGACGAGTTCAGCGACACGCTGGCGTTCGTGATCCGCGGTCCGCGGCGCACGCTGGCCTATCTGCCCGACATCGACAAGTGGGAGCGCTGGGAACTGCGACTCGAGGAGTTCCTGGCCGGCGTCGACGTGGCGTTGCTCGACGGCACGTTCTACGCCGACGGGGAGATCCCGGGCCGTTCGCTGGCGGAGATTCCGCACCCCTTCGTGAGCGAGACGCTCGAGCGGCTTGCCGACGATCCGCTCGAGCTGCGCGCGAAGGTCGTGTTCACGCACTTGAACCACACCAACCCCGCCTGCCAGCCGGAGAGCGACGCGCAGGCCGCGATCCGCGCCGCGGGCATGCGCGTGGCGCGCGAAGGCGAGCTCTTGGAGCTGTGAGCGATGCGCACGACCTGCTGGATCGCGGCGATTTTCCTGAGCTCTTGCGTCTCGGCGCCGAACGCTGCCGTCACCGATCATTGGCTGCGCACCAGCGACGGAACGACGCTCGCGTACGACGTGCGCGGCCATGGCGCACCGACCTTGGTGTTCGTGCACTGCTGGGCCGGTGAGCGCGCGTTCTGGCGCGAGCAACTCGACGAGTTCGCCGCAGAACACCAGGTCGTTGCTCTCGACCTCGCTGGCCACGGGGGCTCGCAGGCGCACTCGAAGGTCTCGCTGGACGTGTTGGCGCGCGACCTGGTCGCCGTCGTCGACGACGTACGCGCCGAGCGCTGCATCTTGGTCGGGCATTCGCTCGGTGGCCCGGTGTCGCTCAGGGCCGCGCCGTTGCTCGCGGGCCGTGTGCTGGGAGTGATCGGCGTCGAGACCATGCACGACGTCGAGATCGACCTCCCGCGCGAGCAGGTCGAGACCATGCTCGCGGCTTTCGAGCTCGACTTCGAGGGCGCGATGCGCTCCGCGGTGCGCGCGATGCTCCCGATCAAAACGCCCCACGAGCTCGTCGCGTGGATCACGACACGCGCCTGCGCCGCGCGGCCGGACGCGCTGCTCGCCATTTCCCGCGCGCTCCTCGGCACGGACTTGCCAGCACTGCTCGGCGGAGCGGGTGTGCCGGTGCGCTGCATCAACTCCGCCGCCCGTCCGCCGTTCGTCCAGGAAACGTCGCTCGAGCACAACCGGCGCCACGCGGACTTCGACGCAGTCCTGATCGAGGGCACGGGTCACTTCCCGCAGCTCGAGCGGCCGCGCGAGTTCAACCAGCGCTTGCGCGCCTGCATCGAAGAGCTCGCGGCCCGGCGCTGATCGGAGCGCGCGACGGCGCTATGCTCCCGCGCGGCCCCAATCGACGCGCTTTCGACACACAGGAGTTCTCCGGTCATGCAACGTTCCCGCCTGTTCGTTCCCACGTTCCTCGGTTCCGCGCTGCTCGCGGGCTGCGCCTCGCTCTCCGGCGCACCGGCCCAGCCCAGCATGGAAGAGATGCAGCAGCGCCAGATCGAGTACATGACCCCGGGCGCCGGCCACCAGGTGCTCAACGACCGCGTGGGCCAGTGGAAGATGGAAGTGCGCTACTGGCTGCCGGGCGTGCCCGACCCGATGGTCTCGCTCGGCACGAGCTCGATGCAATGGATCATGGATGGCCGCTACATCGAGGACCAGACGCAGGCCTCGACCGACCAAGGTCCGTTCGAGGGCCGTGGCTTCGTGGGCTTCGACAACCTGACCAAGGAATACGTGTCGACCTGGATCGACTCGATGAGCACCGCCGTGATGATCTCGCGCGGCACGTTCGACGCGGCGACGAACACCTTCAACTTCACCGGAGAGATGCCCGATCCGGCCACGGGCGGCGTGCTGCCCTTGCGCTCGGTCGAGACCAAGCTCGACTCCAACCACTGGCGCGTCGAGATGTTCGTCACTGGACCCGAGGGCGAGTTCAAGCAGATGGAGCTGAACTACTCGCGCATGTAGCGCGCGGGCCAGGCGAATCGCAGTTCATGCGCTGCGCGCTGCACGGGGGAGCGCTCTCCGTGCGGCGCGCTTTCGTCGGCGCGGCCACGCGCCTCACGAAGCGGTCTGCGCCATCCAGTACTTGAACGTCGCGCGCAGGATGCGCTCGGAGGTCTGGTCGTCGTAGCTGATGCGCAAGCGCTCGAACACGTCCTCGGTGTCGCGCGCGATCTCCTCGAGCACGTCGGTGCGCTCGTCGATGTCGCTGGGCACGTCGCCGTCCGGGAACAGCGCGATCGACTCCTCGAGCAACTTGGCGAGTTGCTTGGCGCCGATCACGTACAGCGCCTCGACCGTCTTCTCCGCGTGCTCGCCGCTCTTGTTGTAGAAGAAGGCGTCGACGCCGCCGTTGTCCAGGGCGTGCGTGAAGTTCCAGATCAGGTAGACCGTGCGCTCCGGCTCGCTCAGCGGCCGCAGCCCGAGCTTGTCGACGCGCGCCGTCAGGGTCCGCACGATCGGTTCGAGTTCGCGCGCAGCTTCCATGGGTCGGAATCCTAGCTCGCCGAGGACGCGGTCGGTCGAGCACGGCGCATTTCGGTCCGCGGCGAGCGCGCTCCGCGGGCGCTAGAAGGTCTCGTTGAAGGCCACTTCGCCGGTGACACCGACTTGGTAGGCGCTGACGCGTCGCTCGAAGAAGTTGGAGAGCTCCTGCACGTCCTGCAGCTCCATGAAGGCGAACGGGTTCTTGGTGTTGTAGCGCTTGGGCAAGCCGAGATTGCCGAGCCGCTGATCGGCCACGTACTCCAGGTACTGACGCATGTCGCGCGTCGAGAGTCCGGGCACGCCGCCACCGAGCAGGTCCTCGGCGAATTGCGTCTCGCAGGCCACCGCCTCGTCGAGCATCTGCGCGACGTCGCGTTGGAACTGCGCGTCGACCAGCGCCGGTTCCTCGCGTCGCGCGGTCTCGTACACCTCGAGCGCGAAGCTCATGTGCATGCTCTCGTCGCGGAACACCCAATTCGTGCCGGACGCCAGGCCATTGAGCAGGCCCTTCGAGCGCATGAAGTAGACGTAGGCGAACGCCGCGTAGAAGAACAGCCCCTCGACGCAGCACGCGTAGCACAAGAGGTTCAGCAGGAAACGCTTGCGATCCTCGGGCGTTTCCAGGCGCTCGATCTTGGTCATCGAATCCATCCACTTGAAGCAGAACTCGCCCTTGCGAGCGATCGAGGGGATGTTGTGGATGGCGGCGAAGGCCAGCTCGCGTTCCTTGATGTCGGGCACGTAGTTGTCGAGCAGCGTCAGATAGAACTGGACGTGCAGCGCTTCCTCGTAGATCTGGCGCGAGAGGTACATGCGCGCCTCGGGCGCATTGATGTGCTTGTAGAGGTTCAGCGCCACGTTGTTGGCGACGATCGAGTCCCCCGTCGCGAAGAACGCCACCAAGCGGTGCACCAGGTGCTTTTCGGCCGGCAACAGCCTGCTGCGCAGGTCGACCAGGTCGCTGGAGAAGTCGACCTCCTCGACCGTCCACGTGTTGCGGATCGCCGAGCGGTACATCTCGTAGAACAGCGGGTAGCGCATCGGCCGGAGCGTCAAGTCCAGGCCGGGATTGAGGATCATCGAACGCGGAGCGACGGCGACGGACATGCGGGGATCGATCTCGAAGGGTGTTGGCGGAAGGGACGGTGCGCCGCTACTGGCAGGCTTCGCAGGACTCGGGGTTCTCGAGTGAGCAGGCCACCGCCTGCGTGTCGGGAACCTGCTCCGCGCTGGTGTTGACCGTGGTCTGGCGGATGCGCGTCGCTGGACGCGAGCGCAGGTAGTAGGTCGTCTTGAGGCCGCTCTTCCAGGCGTACATGTACATCGAGGAGAGCTTGCCGATCACCGGGTTCTCCATGAACAGGTTGAGCGACTGCGATTGGTCGACCCACGGTCCGCGCGCGACTGCGTGATCGACGAGCGCCTTCTGCGGCAGCTCCCAAGCGGTGCGGTAGAGCTGGCGCAACTCGGCGGGAATCGTTTCGAGCTCTTGGATCGAGCCCTCCGCGGCCTTGACGCGGTTGCGCAGGTCCTCGTTCCACAGGCCGCGCTCCTTGAGGTCCTGCACGAGGTAGCGGTTGATCTGGATGAAGTCGCCGGAGAGCGTCTCGCGCTTGAAGAGGTTGGAAACCTGCGGCTCGATGCACTCGCAGCAGCCCGCGATCGAGGCGATGGTCGCCGTCGGCGCGATGGCGATCGCGAGCGAGTTGCGCAGGCCGTGCACGGCGATGCGCGCCTTCAGATCGTCCCAGCGCGCCTCGTCGGTGGGCTTGATGCCCCACAGATCGAACTGCAGCTGTCCCCGCGCCGCGCGCGTGGACTCGAACGTCGGGTGACGGCCGAGCTCCTCGGCGAGCGCGCAGCTGGTGGCCATCGCGTGGTAGTAGATCTCCTCCTGGATGCGCGCCGAGAGCGCGACCGCCGCCTGGCTGTCGAAGGGCATGCGCAGCTTGAAGAACACGTCCTGCAGGCCCATCACGCCCAGGCCCACCGGGCGCCACGCGAGGTTGGAGTTGCGCGCCGCCTCCGTCGGGTAGTAGTTGATGTCGATCACGCGGTCGAGCCGTCGCACGGCCACGCGCACGATCTCGCCCAAGCGCGCGAAATCGAAGCTGCGCTCCTTGACGAGCTTGCCGAGGTTGATCGAGCCGAGGTTGCACACCGCGGTTTCCTCGTTGCTCGTGACCTCGATGATCTCGGTGCACAAGTTCGAGAGGTGCACCGTGCGCCCGGGCTGCGCCGTCTGGTTGCACTTCTGATTGGAGGCGTCCTTGAACGTCATCCAGCCGTTCCCGGTCTGCGCCAGCGTGCGCATCATGCGCGCGTACAGGTCGCGCGCCTTCACCTGGCGCACGGCCAGCTTCTGCCCCTCGGCCTCGAGGTACGCGCGCTCGAATTCCGCTCCGTACAGGTCGGTGAAGTGCGGAACGACCTTAGGATCGAACAGCGACCACAGCGCGTCCTGCTCGACGCGCTTCATGAACAGGTCCGGCACCCAGTTGGCGAGATTGAGGTTGTGCGTGCGGCGCGCTTCGTCGCCGGTGTTGTCGCGCAGCTCGAGGAAGTCCTCGATGTCGCCGTGCCAGCTCTCGAGGTACACGCAGCACGCGCCCTTGCGCCGGCCGCCCTGGTTGACCGCGGCCACCGAGCTGTCCAACGTCTTCAGCCAGGGCACGATGCCGTTGGAGTGACCGTTGGTGCCGCGGATCAGCGAGCCCTTGGAGCGCACACGCGTGTAGGAGAGCCCGATGCCGCCGGCGAACTTGGAGAGCTTGGCGACGTCGGAGTAACGCTCGTAGATCGAGGCCAGATCGTCCTGCGGCGAGTCCAGCAGGTAGCACGAGGAGAGCTGCGAGCGCTGCGAGCCCGAATTGAACAGCGTGGGCGAGCTCGGCAGGTATTCGAGCGAGCTGATCAACTGGTAGAACTCGATCGCCTCCTTGGGCGACTGCGACAGGCCGCACGCCACGCGCAGGAAGAAGTACTGCGGCGTCTCGAGCGCCTCGCGCGAGTGCGGGTTGACCAGCAAGTAGCGGTCGTAGACCGTGCGAATGCCGAAGTACTCGAACAGGTCGTTGCGCTCGGCCTCGACGGCTTGATCGAGCTTGCGCGCGTGCAGCGCGACGAAATCGGCCAGCGGCTTGGACACCAGTCCGTGCTCGAACGCCGTGCGCACCGACTGCGAGAACGACATGATGTCCTGGTTGCGCACTTCCTTGTCGATGAAGGCGCACAACAGGCGCGCTGCGAGCCGCGAGTACTGCGGTTCCTCGGCGATCAGGGAGGCCGCGGTTTGGATCGAGAGCTGGTCCAGCTCGCGGGTCGTCGCTCCGTCGTACAAGCCCGAGATGGTGCGCGTCGCGATGCGCATCGAGTCGACCTCGGTCAAGCCGACCGAGCAGCGCTGCACCGCGCGCACGATCTTCATCACGTCGACCGGCTCGAAGTGTCCGGCGCGCTTGAGCACGCGCATCCGCGTCTCGGGTGCGCTGGCGGCCGCGCGGCGGGCGGCCTCGCCCGGCGGCGGGGTTTGCGGCTGAAGTTGGACGTCGTTCTCGACGGAGTGCGGCTGGGGATTCGACACGAGATCCATGGGGCCTTTGCGCTGGTGCGGCAGCGCGCTGAGGGCAGGGCGTAAGAGCGGATGGACGGGCGGTGGCGTGGACAGCGCCACACTCACGGGCGGGGGGCCAAGGCGCGGCGCGGGGGAGGTCTTTTGCGAGCGGCCCCCGCGAGCGGGGCGGGATGCTAGCGGCACCACTTCTAGTGGATCAAGGAGCAATCACCCCCAACATGTAGTAGGCGTCGCGCCGCTGGTGGCGGCCTTGCGTGGAACCTCGCGGGGCCCCAGGTCAAGCGCTTTTCGGCCGGCGCAACGTGCTGCGAGACAAGTCGTTAGAGCCAGCAGCGGGCGCCCTCGCGCGCACCGGGACGGCGGCCCGGGAAAACGGCCCGCGCCGGCGAGCGCGCGCACGGGCAGCAAAATCCAGCCGCGGTTGCCGCGCCAGGTCGCGCGCCACAAGATCCCCGCCCCCATGACGCACTTCGATCCCAACGCGGCAGCGCTCCCCGACAGCGGCATCTACGGTCTGCCGGTCGACTTCGACGCGGCCGAGGTCCACGTGCTCCCGGTGCCCTTCGACGCCACCGCCTCGTACCGCAAGGGAGCCTGGCGCGGCCCGCAGGCCATCTTGCGCGCCAGCCGCCAGGTCGACCTGTTCGATGCGCTCACCGGACGACCCTACGAGCGCGGGATCGCCATGCTCGCCAGCGATCCACGCGTCGCGGAGCTCAACCGCGAGGCGTCCGAGCTGGCGGACCGCATCATCGAGCGCGGCGGCGCGATCGCCGGCGAGGTCGAGCTCGAAGATGCACTGCGCCGCGTCAACGCCATCGGCGACGAGCTCAACGCGATCGTGCGCGCCGCGACGCATGCCATCCTCGAGCGCGGCAAGTTGCCCGCGCTCCTGGGGGGCGACCACTCCACGCCCTTCGGCGCGATCCAAGCTTGCGCCGAGCGCTTCGACGACTTCGGCGTGTTGCACTTCGACGCGCACGCCGATCTGCGCGTCGAGTACGAGGGCTTCGAGTGGTCGCACGCATCGATCATGGACAACGTCGTGCGCAAGCTGCCGCGCGTACGGAAGCTCGCCCAGGTCGGCATCCGCGACTTCTGCGAAGAGGAGTTCGAGCGCATCCGCAACTCGCGCGGCCGCATCGTCAACGTGTTCGACCGCGAGTGGTCGAGCCTGCGCATGGCCGGTGCGGGGATGCGCCAGCGCATGCGGGCCCACATCGCCGAGCTGCCCGCGCAGGTCTACGTCTCGTTCGACATCGACGGGCTCGACCCGTCGTTGTGCCCCAACACAGGCACGCCGGTGCCGGGTGGCTTGAGTTGGGGTGAGGCCCTGGCCTGGCTCGAAGAGCTGGCGAGCTCGGGCCGGCGCGTGGTCGGGCTCGATCTCAACGAGGTCAATCCAGGCGCTGCCAGCGACGACGAGGACAGCTGGGACGCGATGGTCGGCGCGCGCCTGTTCTACTGCATGCTCGGCGTCGCGCTCGCGACCCGACGCTAGGCAACGCTCCGCGGGTAACGGCCCGCGAGGTGGACTGTAGGGCGGCGCCACGATGAACCCCGAGTTGCCGCCCCCTGGTCCGATGCCGTCCGACGTTCCGCCGCCGATCGAGGTGCGCGCCGAGCCTGCGCGCGCCGACGATCGCGCCCACGCGATTCCGGTTCAGCCGGCTCCCGCGGCAGCGCCTCCGCCGCCCCCGCCGAGCGCCCCCACCAGCGGCGCATCCAGCGCTCCACCGCCGCAGCCTCCGGGATCCGCGCCGTTCCGCGCTCCCAGCGACGCGCCGCGCCCCAACCACGCCTGGGCCATGGCGTGCCACCTGGTCGGGCTGCTCGACATCGGCATGTCGTTCCTGTTCGTGGGCGTGATCGCGACCACCGTGGTGTGGCTCGTGAAGAAGGACGAGGACCGCGAAGTCGACTTCCACGGCAAGGAGGCGCTCAACTTCCAGCTCAACATCTTGTTCTGGCAGTGCGCCGCGGTGCCGCTGGTCCTGTGCTGCCTGATCGGCATCCCGCTGAGCATCGCGCTGCCGATCGCCAAGGTCGTCCTGATGTTGATCGCGGCGCTGCGCGCGGCCAACGGCGAGCGCTGGAGCTACCCGCTGATCGTGCGCGTCCTGCGCTGACGCTGCGCGGCCAGAAGCGCGCGCCGGAGTCCTGCTCCCCGGGCTCCGGCGCGCCGCGTTTGCGGCCCGTCGCAGTAGGATCTGCGTTGCATGCTGCACGGTGAACGCCCCCTGATCGCGATCAACGGCGAGCTGACACCCGGCGAGTCCCCGGGGGTCGTGCTCAAGAACCGCTACGCCGAAGCGCTGCTCAAGGCCGGCGGCATCCCGCTGGTGATCCCGCCGGTCGGCGGCCCGAGTGACGTGCGACGCTTGCTCGAGCGCGTCGACGGACTGGTGTGCTCCGGAGGCGACGACTTCGACACCGCGCGCTTGGGGCTGGAGCCGACGCACCCCGCCGCCCGACCCGTCCCGAGCGCCAAGCAGGACTTCGATTTCGAGTTGGTGCGCGCGGCGCTCGAACTCCAGTTGCCGATGCTGGGCATCTGCTACGGCATGCAGCTCTTCGGGCTGGTCGGCGGAGGAGCGCTGTACCAGCACTTGCCCGAGGATCGCCCCGGGCGGCGCGCGCACTCCGGCGGGGTGCTGCACAAGGTCACGCTCGATCCGCGGTCGTTCCTCGGCCGGGTGCTCGAGCTGGACGAGGTCGAGGTGGTTTCACGCCACCACCAAGCGGTCCGCGGTCTCGGCCGCGGCTGGCGCGCCTGCGCGCACGACGACGAAGGCCTGATCGAAGCCATCGAATCTCCCGAGCTGCCGTTCGCGGTCGGCGTGCAGTGGCATCCCGAGCTGGCCGCCGAGGGTTCGCCGCAGGATCGCCTGTTCCGCGCGCTGGTGTTCGCCGCGGCCTCGCGCGCCGTGCGGCGTCGGTACCCGGAACACGCCGCGGTGGTAGGAGCATCTCGCGCATGAAGTTCAAGACGTCGAACAAGCCCAACGAGACCGCGGTCTCCCCCGACGTGCTGTTCACCGAGCGCGAGAAGCGCAAGCTGATCATCATGGGCGTGGTGATGGTCGCCGTGATCGGCGGCCTCGCGTGGCAGATGTTGGGCGGCGGTCTGGGCCGCAAGCAGCCGCCGACCGCGCCCGCGGAGGAGGTCGCGTCGGTCGAGGTGGTCAAGCCCACGCTGCGCGTCGACGAGTATCGCGCCAAGGCCAAGGACGCGACGCGCGAGGAGCGCTCACTGCTCGAGTCCGACGCGCTGGCGATCGCGCTCGACGACTCGAAGCTCTACAACGCGATCCACTTCTCTGCCATGGAGGGCGCGGACCTCGACGCCGCGCACGCGGCCGAGCTCGCCCGCGACTCGAGCGCGCAACGCGGTCGCATCTTCCGCCTGCGCGGCACCGTGATGTCGATGTTGCAGTTCCCGCCGAGCGACACGGTCGGCGGGCATTACCGCGGCAGATTGCAGCTCGAGGACGGCTCGACGGCCTACTTCGCGTTCGCCAAGGGCGTCGACTACGAGTTCGGCACCGACGACTTCGTGATGCTCGAGGGATTGTTCCTCAAGAACTACGCGGAGGAGTCGAACGGGCTGTGGGCCGAGGGTCCGTTGGTCGTCGGCCCGCGCGCCTATCGTTCCTACCCGGCCATCGGCAGAGTCACGGCGATCGCACCCTCGGATTTCGAGGTGCGCGACGAGGCTTTCGACGACAGCTCGACCGAGTCGCGACGCGAGTACTGGCGGCTGGTCAGCTACGTGCGCGACGTCGACCAAACCAAGATCGACTGGAGCGTCGCGCGCGAGCTCGACACGGCGACGATGCAGCAGCTCTCGGCCGATCCAGCGCGCTTCTTCGCGGTACCGCTGCGCATTCCTCCGGCGCGCATGCAAGCCATCTGGCGCCAGAGGCAGAAGGAGAACCCCGCGCGTGTCGACGACCTCACGCTGGGCTGGATCGGCTCGGGCGAGTGGCTGCGCACCGACAATCCGGTGATCTACTTCTCGGCGCTCGTGCCCAACCCTGGCTTCGGCATCGGCAGTGAATGCACCGCGACCGGGTACTTCCTGCGCATGTTCGAGTACGAGGCGGTCGGAGGCACGCGCCGCGCGCCGCACTTCGTGCTCACCTCGCTCACGCCCTACGTGACGCCCAAGGACAAGACGCTCAACTTGGTGTTGGCCGTCGTCGCCAGCGTGTGCCTCGGCCTGGTGGTGCTGTTCTGGATCTTGCTGCGGCGCGACAGCGTGAAGAGCCGCGAGCTCGACCAAGAGTTGATCCGCCGGCGCCGCGCGCGGCGCGAGAAGTCGGTCGCGACCTGAGATGCACGGCGCGCGTGTTCGAGTCGAGCTCGACCCGCCCTACGAGGTGCGGATCGGCCCTGACGTGCGCCACGAAGTCGCGAGCGCCACGTCCGGCCGCTCGCTGCTGGTCGTCGACCAGAACGTGGTCGAGCGCGCCGAGCCGTTGCTCGTGCACGTCGCGCAGGCAGCGCTGGTGGTCGTCGGCCCTGGAGAGAGCGCCAAGGAATTCAGCGAGCTCGAGTGGCTCTTGTCGTTGATGGCGCAGTCCGGCCTGGACCGTGGGTCGACGGTGGTGGCGCTGGGTGGCGGAGCGACGCTCGACCTGGCGGGCCTCGCGGCGGCGCTCTACATGCGCGGCATCGCGAGCGTCCAGTGCCCGACCACCCTCTTGGCCATGGTCGACGCCTCGGTCGGCGGCAAGACCGCGGTCAACTTGCCCGAAGGCAAGAACCTGGTCGGCGCGTTCCACCAACCGCGCGCGGTGTTCGCCGACACGCGCTACTTGGCGACGCTCGATGCGAGCGAGTTCGCCTGCGGACTCGGCGAAGTCGTCAAGACCGCCGTGATCGCCGGTGCCGAGGCGTTCGAGCGGCTCGAGCAGACCGCGGGCGCGCTCCTCGCGCGCGACGAGCCGAGCTTGGTCGAGTGCATCGCGGATTGCGTTCGTACCAAGGCGCGCGTGGTGGTCTCCGACGAGCGCGAGAGCGGCCCGCGCAAGGTGCTCAACCTGGGCCACACCTTCGCGCACGCGATCGAGCACGTCGCCGGATACGGGACGGTGCCCCACGGAGTTGCCGTGGGGGTCGGTGTCGCGCTCGCCCTGCACGCCAGCCGCGAGCTCGGGCTGCTGCGTGACGCGACATTGCCCGAGCGCGTCGAGCGTCTGCTCGCGACGCTCGGACTGCCGCGCTCGCTGGCCGAGCTGCGCGCGAAACACGCTGTGCTCCTCGATCCCGGCGCGCTGATCGTCGCCATGCGCAGCGACAAGAAGACCCGCGACGGCAGCCCGCGATTCGTGCTGGTCGAGGAGCTCGGCACCGTGCGTTGGGACCTCGCTCTCGAACGCGAGCTCCTCGCGCGCTTGCTCGGCTGACGCGGCGCGACGCTAGCCGCGAAACGCCTTCAGCTTGTAGAGCAGTGTGCGCCGGCTGATTCCCAGGGCGCGCGCCGCATGCGTGCGGTTGCCGCCATGACGCTCGAGCGCATCGAGGATGGCGCGCCGTTCGAGCTCCTCTAGACCCGGGTCGACGCGCTCCGCGCCGCGCGGATCTCGCAGGTTGGGTGGCAGGTGCTCCGGCAAGATGCGCTCGCCGGGCGCGAGGATCGCCGCACGCGTGATCACGTTGCGCAGCTCGCGGATGTTGCCCGGCCACGCGTAGCGATCGAAGAGCTCCGCCACTCGCGGCGAGAGTTCCTTGCGCGACTGGCCGTCGACCTTCAGGAACCGCCGCGCCAACGGCACGATGTCCTCGCGACGCTCACGCAGCGGTGGCAGCTCCAGCTTGACGACCGCGAGGCGGTAGTACAGATCGAGTCGGAACGTGCCCTGCTCGACCGCGGACTCCAAGTCTCGGTGGGTGGCCGACACCAAGCGGAAGTCGACGACGTCGGCGTGCGTCGCTCCCACGCGCTTCACGGCACGCTCCTCCAGGACGCGCAGCAACTTGGGCTGCGCCGCGAGTGGCATGTCGCCGATCTCGTCGAGGAACAGGGTCCCGCCGTGCGCCGATCGCAGCACTCCATCGCGCTCGCGGTCCGCACCGGTGAACGCGCCGCGCACGCAGCCGAAGAGCTCACTCTCGAGCAACGCTTCGGGCAGTGCGGTGACGTTGATCGCGACGAGCGGCTTGGCTGCGCGTGGACTGAGTGTGTGCAACAGGCGCGCGAGTTCTTCCTTTCCGGTTCCGCTCTCTCCGGTGACGAGGACGGCGACGTCGCTGCGCGCGACGCGCTCGAGCTCCCCGAGCAATTCGCGCATGGCGGGAGACTCGGCGACCAGCTCCTCGGGAAGCTCGAGGTCCGCTCGAGCTCGTGCCAGCGAGGTCCGACCGAGGTGCTCGTCGATCAGCGCGCCGAGCTCCGACAGATCGATCGGCTTGCGCAGGTAGTCGCGCGCTCCCAGCTTCATCGCGCGCACGGCGTCGTCCAGCTCGGCGTGGGCCGTCAGAACGAGCACGATCGGCGCCTTTTCGCTCTTCGCCAACGACTCCAAGACTCCCAGTCCGCCGATCCCGTGCATGCGCATGTCGAGCAACATCAAGTCGACCGCGTGTCGCGAGAGGAACTCCAGCGCCTCTTCCCCGCTCGCTGCGGTGGCGACGTGCTGGTAGCGCGCACCCAAGTACCCGCCCAGGAGCTCGCGATATCCGGCGTCGTCGTCGACGACGAGCACGCTCAGGTCGACGCGGGTCATGCTCGAGGAAGTGTGACGATGAACGTCGCACCGCGTGGGGTGTTGGGTTCGTGGGCCAGCGACCAGCCGTGCTCGAACGCGATGCGCCGCGCGATCGCTAGGCCGAGTCCGCTGCCGCCGCGGCGCCCGCTGACGTAGGGCTCGAAGAGCGTCGCGCGCAACTCATCGGGAACGCCCGGTCCGTCGTCGACGATGCGCACCTGGTGCACGTCTCGCGCGCTCACCAGCTCGATGCGAACCCGCCCGCGCCGCTCGACCGCCTGGACCGCGTTGAGCAGCAGGTTCATGAAGAGCCGCCGCGCCTGTTCTCGATCGGCGTCGACCGCGAGCGTGAATGGCGCGAGCTCGATGCTCGCTTCGACGGATGCGAGATCGGGCTCGAGCAGGCGCACGAGCTCCTGCACGAGGTCGTGGAGCTCGAACGGCTCGCGCCGCAGACGGGCCGGCCGGCTGAGCAGCAGGAATTCGTCGAGGCGCGCAACGGTGCGGTCGACCTCGTCCACGATCGTCTCGCCGATCGCCCGCGTTCGGGCCGCTGCAGCGCTTCCGTCGGCCAACTGCTGGGCGAATCCGCGGACCAGCCCCAGAGGATTGCGCGTCTCGTGCGCCAGACCGGCGCCGAGCCGTCCCAGGAAGTCGACGCCGCGCAGCTGTTCCTGCGTCCGGCCGAGCTCGAGTGCCAATCGCAAGGAGCGCTCACGGACCGACCAGGCAAAAAGCGAGACAGTCAGGACGATCGTCAAGGCCAACGCCAATCCCACGAAGCGCGCGAGATCGGCCCGCAGGCGCCGCTCCAACGTCGCACGCGAGAGCCTGATGCACAGCCGCAGCGGACTCCGCGGAGCTTCGGTCAGTCCGGGGGGACCTGGTCCATGGCGACCCCCGACGCGCGGGTGAAGGGCCTCGAACGAGAGCTCGAAGGGCACCGTCGCATCGAGTTCCGGAGGATCGCTGGGCGCCTGTGCCATGAGCGCGCCCTGGGCTTCGAGCCTGACATGCTCGAGCCGCAAGCCATCGCGCAGTTCCGCGATCGCGCCCTGGAGCTCCTCGGGATCGTACCGACCGCCGCGAAAAAGCAGCTGGATCGAGCCACGCGCGGCCGCGGCCAGCGCATCGCCCATGGTCGTGAACTCCTCGCGGTGCAAGCGCGCTTGCGCTCGGTAGTCCAGCCACGCACCGCCCCAGATCGCGCACAGCAGCGCAACCACGACGATGACCAGGACCGGGCGTCGCAGCATGGCGCTCTGGGCGTCGCCCGGCAGCGACGCCTCACGTGAGGAGCCGCTGCCGCGCGCGCGCTGCGTCAGCCGTTCACCGCGTCGAGGTGCGCGTAGTTGGCCGACTGGATGTTGCTCAACATCGGGAGGATCGCCGGATCGGGACATGCGTTGATCAGTCGATCGTAGACGTCGATGACGAGCAACTCGATCTGCTCGCAGGTCGCGTCCGCCTCGGCCACCGTCGCCGGAACAACAACCGGGATGTTGTGCGCAAGGACCGGCGTCCCACCGAGGTAGGTGATCATGTTGGCGACTGCATTGGCGTGCTTCTGCTCGGCCTGCGCCAGCTTGGCGAAGCGCGGGGGCCCGCTCAGCGCTTGCGCGGCCGCGGTGTAGTAGTCGCGCGCGTACAGCTCCTTCTCGAGAGTCGCCTGGAGCGCCTTGACGTACGGACGCAAGACGCCTGGCGGGATCACGAGGTTCGTGCCGCCCGGCGCAAGGCCCTGCGCCGAACCACAGAGGCCGCCTTGGCCCGCGCCGTTGCCGCGACCGCGGCGAGCGCCCTGCCGCTGGCCATTGCAGTCGCCCGCAGCGTTTCCGTTCGGAGCGTGCGGTCCCGATTGGTTGCAGACGTTGCCGCACGACGGATTGGCGCGCGGTCCGCGACCTTGAGCCGCGGCTTGCGGGAGCGCGGTCGCTGCGGCGAGCACCGCGATGATGAAGAGGGGCTTCACGACTTGTGTCCTTTCTCGTTGATTGCCCAGAGGCCACGAGCCAAGGCCAAGTGCCGTGCCAACACCGCGGAGCGTCAACGCCCCATCCAAGACCACTCGCGCGCGCCGAGCTGCGCAATGTTCGAGCGGACTGCGCAAGGCTTGCGCAGCTCTCGTCCCGGCGCGACGTCGCGCTCGAGCGGGAGTCTCAGGAGCCGCTGGAGGTCGGCTTCTCGTCGAGCACCGACAGGTCCATCGTCGAGGCCGGCAGGGCCGCGGCGGGTTCGTCGCTCTCCTTGAGCTTCTGCTCGAGCGAGGCCAGCATCGGCTTGAGCTCGCTGAGCACCGACCAGGCCTCCTCGACGTGGCTCGAGTGGTGGTTGAGCTTGGCACGGTACAGCGCGAGCTGCGCCTGCGAGCCCTGCAACGCCGTCTCCATCAGCTTCTGCTGCTCTTCGAACTGCGCGCGCTCGGTGCGCAGCGCCGCGCGCTCTTGGCCCAGCTCGCGGGCCAGCGTCTCGGCTTTTTCGTTGGCCGTCGCCAACTGACCCTCGAGTGCGCTTTGCTGGGTCTGCCAGGTTCCGTGCGTGGCCGCGTGTTGCGCTTCGAGCGCTTCCAGGCGCGACTTGAGCGAGAGGGCCTCGGCCTGCGCCGTCTGCGCCGCGCGCACGGTCTCGGCGAGCTCCGCTTGAGCGACGTTCCAGCGCGTCTCGTGCTCGGAACGCAGCGCCGACAAGTCCTTGGCGAGCTGCGCGGATTTCAGGTTGGCGAGCCCGAGCTCGCGCTCGAGCTGCGCGCTGGCCGCGCCGGCTTCGCGACCCGCTTCGACCGCCGCGTCGAGCGCCGTCGAGCGCGCCTCTAGGGCTTGCGCGGACTGCGCGAGCTCGCTCCGGACGCGTTCGAGCTGAACCTGGACATCGCCTTGGGCGCCGCGCGCGAGCTCCAGCTCGACCTGCGCTCGGGCGAGCGCAGCGTGCGCCGCGTCGCGCTCCCCGGCCAACGCCTCGCAACGCGCTTGCGCAGCCGTGGCGCGCTGCTCGACCGCGTCCGACTGGCGCGTGATTTCGAGCGTGCGCTCGTTCGCCGCGGCGAGCTCGCTCGCACGTCGCTCGCCGAGTTGCTCGAGCTGGCGCACGCGCTCCTCGCTGAGGGCGAGCACGGCCACGCGCGCCTCGAGGGCGCGGATCTGCTCGTCGCGCGCGGCGAGTTCGCCGGCGCTGGAGCGGCGCGCGGCCTCGAGGTCGCGAGCGCTAGCCTCGTACAGCGAACGGAACGGCTCGAGCTCACCCAGCGCGCTCTCCAGGCGCTCGATCTTGGCGCTCGCGGCCTTGTCGCTCTCGTTGAAGTTGGCCACCGCCGTCTCGTAGCGCGACTTGACGTGCGCGAGCTCGCCGTCGTGTTCCGCCTGGCTCTTCTCGAGCGTCTCGAGCTGCTCCATCAGCTCGGCGATGCGCGTGGCCTGCATGGAGATCTCGCCCATCTGCTCGGAGTGCGCGCGGTGGTGTTCGCGCTCGATGTCCCACAGTTCGGGGTTGCGCGAGCGCAGCTTGACCGTCTGCTCGAGTGCCGCGCGCGGATTGCGCGCCTCGATCAGGCGCTGCTTGAACTCGTTCTCGAGCGACTCGAAGCGGCCGAGCAGCTTGATCACGCTCTGCTCGAGCCCCTCGTACATCTCGTAGCGCGTCTGCAGTGCACGCGCCATTTGCTTCTCGAGCTCGTCCTTCTCGCGCTGCACACGGCGCTCTTGGAGCGCCCAGGTGACGATGGCGCCGCAGACGAAGCACGAGACCAGGATCAGGGCCAGCGGGACCGTGAGGAGCGGCATGGGGTGGAGCAGTCCGTGGGGTCGAGAGAGGGGCTCGGGCCGCTTTTCGGTTGGCGCGCGAGCCGTTCCCAAGCGCGCCGGCGGAATTTCGAGCGCGGTTGGCTCGGGGAAGTCGCGCCGCGATCGACAGCGGGGCTGCGCGGTGCTTAAATCTCGCGGCTTCGAACCCGGACGTTCGCTCTGGGAAGGAAGCCTCCCTCATCCCCGGCTGCCGCCGCCGCGCCTCCTTTCCACCCACGCCCATGCCGCGACGCGACGACCTCGAGTCGATCCTGATCATCGGAAGCGGGCCGATCGTGATCGGCCAAGCCTGCGAGTTCGACTACTCCGGAACGCAGGCCTGCAAGGCGCTCCGCGAGGAGGGCTATCGAGTGATCCTGGTCAACTCGAACCCGGCCACGATCATGACCGACCCGGAGATGGCCGATGCGACCTACATCGAGCCGATCACGGTCGCCGCCATGACCAAGATCCTGGAGCAAGAGCGCCCCGACGCGATCCTGCCCACGATGGGCGGCCAGACGGGGCTCAACACGGCGCTCGCACTGCACGACGCCGGGGTGCTCGATCGGTTGGGCATCGAGATGATCGGCGCGCGAGCCGACGTGATCCGCAAGGCCGAGGACCGCGACCTGTTCCGCGCCGCGATGCAGCGCTGCGGACTGAAGAGCGCGCACTCCGGTGTGGCGCACAACATGGAGGACGCGCGCCGCGTGCTGGCCGAGATCGGCCTGCCGTGCGTGATCCGTCCGGGCTTCACCATGGGCGGCTCCGGCGGCGGTATCGCCTACAACATCGACGAGTTCGTGGAGATCGCCGAGCGCGGGCTGTCCCTGTCGATGAACTCCGAAATCCTGGTCGAGGAGTGCCTCGCCGGATGGAAGGAGTTCGAGATGGAGGTGATGCGCGACAACAAGGACAACGTGGTCATCGTGTGCTCGATCGAGAACTTCGATCCGATGGGCGTGCACACGGGCGACTCGATCACCGTCGCGCCAGCGCAGACGCTCACCGACCGCGAGTACCAGGACATGCGCAACGCGTCGCTGCGCATCATGCGCGAGATCGGCATCGAGTGCGGCGGCTCGAACGTGCAGTTCGCGATCAACCCCGTCGACGGGCGCATGATCGTGATCGAGATGAACCCGCGCGTGTCGCGCAGCTCGGCCTTGGCTTCCAAGGCCACCGGCTTCCCGATCGCCAAGTTCGCCGCGAAATTGGCCTGTGGCTACACGCTCGATGAGATCCGCAACGACATCACCAAGTCGACGCCGGCGTGCTTCGAGCCCACGATCGACTACTGCGTGGTCAAGATCCCGCGCTTCGCCTTCGAGAAGTTCAAGGGCGCGGACGAGACGCTGACGACGCAGATGAAGTCGGTCGGCGAGACCATGGCCATCGGACGCACGTTCAAGGAATCGCTGCAGAAGGCCCTGCGCGGACTCGAGACCGGTCGTCCGGGATTGGGGCTGGACCCGCGTGATCCGGCGGACGCGTTGGTCGCCGACCGCGAGCAACTGACGCGCGCGCTGCGCGTGCCCAACCAAAACCGCATCCTGGCCGTGCGCGCCGCCTATCGCGCCGGTTGGAGCACCGACGAGATCCACCAGGCCACCGGCATCGATCCCTGGTTCCTCGAGAACATGCGCGAGCTGGTGGACTTCGAGCGCGAGCTCTCCGGCGTGCTCCTGACGCCCGAGATGTTGCGTGAAGCGAAGCAACTGGGCTACTCCGACCGCCAGATCGCGCTGGCCGTCGGCGCCACGCCCGACTCGGTCGCCGCGCAGCGCGAGGAGTGGGGCATCCAGCGCGTCTACAAGCTCGTCGACACCTGCGCCGCGGAGTTCCAGGCCTCGACGCCCTACTACTACTCGACCTGGGAGGACGAGAGCGAGGTGCGCCCGAGCTCGAAGCAGAAGATCGCGATCTTGGGCGGCGGCCCCAACCGAATAGGGCAGGGCATCGAGTTCGACTACTGCTGCGTGCACGCCGCGATGGCGGTGCGCGAGATCGGCTTCGAGGCCGTGATGATCAACTCGAATCCCGAGACGGTCTCGACCGACTACGACACCAGCGACCACCTGTTCTTCGAGCCTCTCACGCACGAGGACGTGATGGGCGTGGTGCGCGCCATCCAACCATCGGGGATGATCGTGCAGTTCGGCGGACAGACCCCGCTCAACTTGGCGGGGCCGCTGCACGCCTCCGGTGCGCCATTGATCGGCACCTCGGTCGAGTCCATCGATCGCGCCGAGGACCGCAAGCTGTTCGCCGAGATGATCCGCAAGCTCGGGCTCAACCAGCCCGACAACGGCATCGCGACCAATCCCGGAGAAGCCTTCGAGCATGCACGGCGCCTGGGCTACCCGGTGCTGGTGCGGCCGAGCTACGTGCTCGGCGGGCGCGCGATGGAGATCGTCTACGACGACGCCGCGCTCGATCACTACATGCAGAACGCGGTGCAGGCTTCGCCGGACCGCCCCGTGCTCGTCGACAAGTTCCTCGAGGACGCGATCGAGATCGACGTCGACTGCATCAGCGACGGCCGATCGGTGGTGATCGGCGGCGTGATGGAGCACATCGAGGAGGCCGGCATCCACTCGGGCGATTCGACGTGCGTCTTGCCGCCCCACACCCTGGCACAGAGCATCCTCGACGAGATCGTGCGCGCCACGAAGGCCATGGCGCGCGAGCTGCGCGTGATCGGCCTGATGAACGTGCAATTCGCGGTCAAGGGCGACACGGTGTACGTGCTCGAGGTCAACCCGCGCGCGTCGCGCACCGTGCCGTTCGTGTCCAAGGCCATCGGAGTGCCGCTGGCCAAGCTGGCCGCGAAGGTGATGTGCGGGAAGACGCTCGAGGAGCTGGGCTTCACGCGCGAGCTCGTTCCGGCGTACTACTCGGTCAAGGCGCCCGTGTTCCCGTTCAACAAGTTCCCCGGCGCCGACATGCTGCTCGGACCCGAGATGCGCTCGACCGGCGAGGTCATGGGCATCGACGAGAACCTGGGCTTCGCCTTCGCCAAGGCCTTCGAAGCGGCCGGCATGAAGCTGCCGCGCAACGGCAAGGTGTTCGTCTCGGTCAAGAACGCCGACAAGCGCTCGATCCTCTCCGACGCGCGGCTCTTGGCGCAGATGGGCTACGAGCTGTACGCGACCGACGGCACGTACAACGCGCTCAAGAACGCCGGCATCAAGGCGAGCCGCGTCAACAAGATCCACGAAGGACGGCCGCACATCGTCGACCGCATCAAGAACCGCGAGATCCAGCTGGTGCTCAACACCCCCGTCGGGAAGCAGTCGCGCACCGACGACAAGCAGATTCGCTCGGCGGCGATCATGGGCGGCATCCCGTGCATCACGACGCGCGCCGGCATTTCGGCCGTGGTCCAGGCGCTGCTCGCACTCCACGGCGGCGAGTACCTCGTGCGCCGCCTGCAGGCCCACCACCGTCGCCCCGCGCTGCAAGCCGCCAGCGGCAGCTGATCCGCGAGCACGCGGCTGCGCGGCTTCGACTGGAGCCGGTCCGTTCGACGGCCCGGATCGGGCGCGCGGCAAAGCGCGAGGCGCGAGAGTGCATTGCTGCACGCCCGCGCCCCGCATCCGTTGCGACCAAAATCCCTCAAGGCCCCAAGGCCCCCCGTACCCGGTCCGGTGAACCGAGTCGGGAGGGAGTTGTCGCGGAGCTCGAATTCGGTGACGCGAATCCGGAAAAAACGGCCGACCAGGCCGGAGCGGGCGACCGCGAAACTCCAGCCAACGGCGGTGTTTCGGCCGCGAACACCTACCGCGGCGGTTCTCGGAGCACGGCGCCGACCGCGGAGCGCGTTACCGGATAAGTTTCCAAGTTGGGCGATCCAGGCCAGGCTGCCGGCCGTCCAACTGCTCTGCACGACACCATGCGATGGCTCCCTCGTCTCGCGCTGTGCGCAGCCCTCACCGGCGCCGCGGCCGCCCAAGGCGCATTGCCGCCGATCGGACCGACGCGCTTGTCGTTCGACGAGGCGTGCGAGCTGGCGCGCGAGCCGCGCTGGCTGTCTCTCGCGTGCGCCGAGTTCGACACCCGCGAGAACGAACCGACACTGCCCGACGACCTGCGTTCCAGCTCGCTGCAGGCGGCCGGACCGACGTACTTCTTGGCGCAGTTCGACGGCCCGTTGACGAGCGCGGCGCGGCGACGCATCGCTCGGACTGGGGCGCAGCTCCTCGACTACGTGCCCAACCACGCCTACATCGTGCGCGCCGATGCGATGCAGCGCGCGGCGCTCGAACGCCTCGTCGAGACCGTGTGGAGCTCCGAGCTGCATCCCGCCTACCGCCTCGATCCGCGGCTGCGCTGGGCATCGCTCGAGCCCTTGCTCGCGGTCGCGCCGCTCGAGCTCGTCGCCGTCGGCTTCGCGGGCGGCGAACGGGCCGAGCTCGAGAGCGCCGCGCAAGCGCAGGGAGCGCAAGTCGTCGAGACCTACTCCGAGTTCGGGCGCTGGTTCGTGCGCCTGCGCGCCTCTGCTGCTCGCGCGCGCGCGCTCGCACGCGAGCGCAGCGTGCAGTGGATCGAGCCGGCCAGCGCGCCCGAGCTGCGCAACAACAACGTCGCCTGGGTGGTGCAGACCAACCAGAACGGCAACACGCGCCTGTGGAGCCTGGGGTTGCACGGCGAAGGTCAGGTGCTCGGCCACATCGACGGGCCGTTCACCTCGACGCCCTGTTGGTTCCGCGATCCGCTCAACACTCCGATCGGTCCGATGCACCGCAAGATCGTGTACTCGAACGCGAGCGGTGCGGACACGCACGGCACGCACACCGCGTGCACCGCGGCCGGCGACGCGGCCCCGATCACGGGCTCGACCTCGGGACGCGGACTGGCCTACATGGCGAAGCTCGCGCACACCGACTTCCCCGTGACGTCGTTCGCGGGCGCGGCTGCGACGCACTCGTCCCACGGCGCGCGGGTGCACACCAACTCCTGGGGTGACGACACGACCACGGCGTACAACGCGCTCGCGCAGTCCGTCGACGCTTACCAGTGGGCCAACGAGGACGAGCTCGTGCTGTTCTCGATCTCCAACGGCGCGTTCATCACCAACCCCGACAACGCGAAGAACCACGTCGCCGTCGGTGCCACGCAGAACGGGATCGCTGCCGGCGGCCAGTGTTTCGGAGGCACCGGGCCGACCGCGGACGGACGCCGCAAGCCCGACCTGATGACGCCCGGCTGCAACGTGGTGTCGGCGGCGACGGGCGCGTGCGCGACGACCACGCTCAACGGCACGAGCATGGCGACGCCCTCGGCCGCGGCTGCGGCCGCGCTGGTGCGCCAGTACTTCGAGAGCGGCTTCCACCCGCGCGGGGTGGCGACACCGAGCGACGCGCGCGTCCCATCGGGAGCCTTGATCAAGGCCGTGCTGGTCAACTCCGCGCAGGACGTGACGGGCATCGCCGGTTATCCCAGCGACTTCGAGGGCTGGGGCCGCATCAACCTGGACCAGGCGCTGTATTTCGTCGGCGATGCGAGCAAGCTGTTCGTCGCCGAGGCACGCCGCGCGAACGGGCTTTCGACGGGCGACACGGCGAGCTACACGCTGCACGTGCAATCGAGCGCGCCCTTCGCGATCACGCTCGCGTTCACCGACGCGCCCGGCACGCTCAACGCCTCGAACCCGGTGGTCAACGACCTCGACCTCGAGCTCGTCTCGCCCTCCAACGTGGTGTACCGAGGCAACGTCTTCGCCGCTGGAGTGTCGATCAGCGGCGGCGCGGCGGACCCGAAGAACAACCTGGAACGTTGCGTGTTCGCCGCACCCGAGGTCGGCGCGTGGAGCGTGCACGTGCACGCGACCAACGTCGCCCAGGGACCTCAGGGTTTCGCGCTGTGCGCCAACGGCGATCTCGCGTTCGGAGGCACCTCGTCGCCGGTGTCGTACTGCTCCACGCCGATGACCACCAATCTGTGCAGCCCGACGATGACCACCGCCGGCGTCGCGCGCGCGGGCGCCGCCGCGGGCTTCACGGTCTCCGCGTCGAACGTCGAGGGCCAGCGCCAGGGTGTCGTGTTCTATGGCGTGACCGGACGAGTCGCGCTCGCGTGGCATCCCGGCAACTCGAGCGTGCAGTGCGTGCGGCAGCCGCTCCAACGCACCGCTGCGCAGAACTCCGGCGGAACTCTGGGCGGGTGCGACGGGTTGCTGTCGATCGACTGGAACGCCTTCGTCGCCAACCGCCCCGGCGCGCTCGGCACTCCGATCGTTCCAGGATTGGTCGTCGACGCACAGGCCTGGTTCCGCGACCCGTTGGCGCCCGGTCAAGGCAACCTGTCCAACGCAATCGAGTTCATCGTTCAACCGTGAAATCAGCCGGAGTGCGAGCGAACACCTCGCGCTGCCCGTGCGTCGCAACGCACGAAGCGTGCGGCGCATCACCGCACGCTCGAACCTCTTCGGCGTCAGGATCCCCATGAAGTCCATCACCTCCGCGGCGATCGCCCTCGCCGCGCTGTCTCTCGGTCGCGCGCTCGCCCAGGCCCCGCTGTTGCCCAACGCCGACGAGGCTCCGCTGTCGTTCGAGGAAGCCAACGCGCTGGCCGAGCATCCGCGCTGGATCTCACTCGCGTTCTCGGGCTTCGACACCCGTCAGGGTGAACCCGCGATGAGCGCGGACCTGCGGGCCGAAGCGGACTCCGCCGATTCGAAGGGCTACTTCCTGGCGCAGTTCTCAGGCGTCATCACCGACACGCTGCGTGCGAACGTTGCCGCGACCGGCGCGGAGCTGCTCGATTACGTGCCGAACTTCGCCTTCATCGTGCGCGGCACCCCCGAACAGCGCGAGCTGGTCGCGGGCCTAGCGGATGTGGTGTGGAGCGGCGCGTTCCATCCCGCCTATCGACTCGAAGCGCGCCTGCGCCGCGCATCGGCGGATCCCGAGCTCGCGCTCGCACCGCGCAAGATCGTCGTCACCGGCTTCCAGGGCGTGCCGCTCGAAACCTTGCGTGCGCAGCTCGAGGCGAATGGCGTCGCGGTGCTCGAGAGCTTCGACGAATACGGCCGCTGGATCGTGCACGCCGTCGCGACACCGGTCGAAGCGCGCAATCTGGCGCGCGCGCACGACGTGCAATGGGTCGAGCCGGCACCCGAGCTCACGCTGCGCAACGACAGCGTCGCCTGGGTGGTGCAGACCTTCACGTCGAACGACACGCGCCTGTGGACCAACGGCATCAATGGCCAGGGCCAGGTCATCGGTCACATCGACGGCCTGATGTCGTCGAGCTCGTGCTACTTCTCCGATCCCAGCGGCGCACCGATCGGAGCGACGCACCGCAAGATCGTCTACCTGAACGGCAGTGGCAGCGCGGACAGCCATGGCACGCACACCGCGGGCACCTCGGCCGGCAACGCGCAACCGGTCAACGGCTCGACCGCGGGCCGCGGGTTGGCGTACCTCGCGAAGATCGCCCACACGGAATACCCGATCAGCAGCTTCAACAGCGTGGCGAGCACGCACGCCACGAACGGCGCGCGCACGCACACCAACTCGTGGGGCGACGACTCGACCACGGCCTACAACACGCTGTGCAACTCGATCGACACCTTCCAGTGGAACAACGAGGACAACCTCGTGTTCTTCGCGGTGACCAACACCTCGTCGCTCAAGAACCCGGAGAACGCCAAGAACCTGCTGGCGGTGGGAGCGTCGAACGACGGTTCGAGCGCCAACAACTTCTGCTCGGGCGGCACCGGTCCGACCGCCGATGGGCGGCGCAAGCCCGAGGTGTTCACGCCGGGCTGCGGCATCACTTCGGCCAGCACCGGCTCCTGCGGCACGACCTCGATGACCGGCACCAGCATGGCGAGCCCGTCAGCCACGGCAGCGGGCGCCCTGGTGCGTGAGTACTTCATGGACGGCTTCTATCCGACGGGCGTCGCGGTGCCGGGCAACGCGTTCACGCCCACGGGCGCGCTGGTCAAGGCAGTGCTGGTCAACACCTCGCAGAACATGACCGGCATCACCGGCTACCCGAGCAATCAAGAGGGCTGGGGCCGCATCAATCTCGACGAGTCGCTGCACCTCGCGGGCGACACGAGCAAGATGCTCGTGGTCGACGTGCGCAAGGCCAACGGCCTCACGACGGGCCAGTCGGTGACCAAGCAGATCAGTGTCGTCTCGAGCACGACGCCGTTGGAAATCACGCTCGCCTTCCACGATGCGCCGGGCACGGTCAACGCGTCGAATCCAGTGATCAACAACCTCGACTTGGTCGTCACCAGCCCGACGAACACGGTCTACCTCGGCAACGTGTTCAGCGCGTCGTGGTCCTCGAGCGGTGGCACGGCCGACCTCAAGAACAATGTCGAGCGCGTCGCGCTCCAAGCGCCTGCCGTCGGCGTGTGGAGCATCACCGTCAACGCCACCAACGTCCCGACGCCCAACCAGGGCTACGGCTTGTGCATCACCGGTGACGTGCTCGACGGCGCGGGCGGCTCGTCGAATCCGACGAACTATTGCACCGCCGGATTGACCTCGAACTTCTGCATTCCCGAGATGTCCGCTGTCGGTTTGGCGAGCGCGACCGCGGCCTCGGGTTTCGTGCTGCGCGCGGACTACGTCGAAGGCAACAAGCAGGGCATCCTGTTCTATGGCTTGAGTGGCCGGCACTCTGGCATCTGGGCTCCGGGCAGCGGCAGCTTCCTGTGCGTGAAGGCACCGGTGCAGCGCATGTCCGCGACCAACTCCGGAGGTACGACGGGCCTTTGCGACGGCGTGCTGTCGATCGACTGGAACAGCTACCGCGCGACGCATCCGGGCGCGCTCGGCAATCCGTTCAGCGCCGGACAAGTCGTCCAAGCGCAAGGCTGGTTCCGCGATCCGCCCGCGCCGGGCACGACCAACCTGACCGACGGTCTCGAATTCACCGTCACTCCCTGATATGGGTGGACCTGTCAAGCACTCCTGACGGATCACGCTGACAGGTTTGAATTGTGCGGGGCCGGGCGCCTTTCTTGGGCGGCCGGCCTCGATCGCTTGAGAGCGGTCGAGGCTGAAGGTGCGGGGCCGGCGCGCGCGGTCAGGCCGCGTGGCGCTGCGTGGGCTGGGGCGTCGGCTTGGGCAACGAGTGGGCGAAGCGCGCTTGCCAGCGGTGCAGCTCGTCGAGCGCTTCCTCGCGATCGGGGCTCTCGAAGAACGGGAAGGCGGCGCTCTCGCGATCGATCAAGATGCGCACTTCGTACGTCGGACGCTTGCGGCCGTGCCGCCGCTCGAAGAGGTCGATGGCGCGGATGTGCTCGAACGAACCCTCGTGCCGCGACGGCCGCGGCCAGAAGCCCTTGGTCAGCACGAAACGGCGCGTGCGGAAGTTCAATGCGAGCGCGTTGCGGCGCAGGAACAGCACGCTTCCGACGACGGCGAACAGCGCTGCGCCTCCGGAGGTCACGGCGTTGCCCAGCGCACCCGACGTCGCCTTGAAGGGCACGAGCATCGGGATGAACGCGAAGGCCACGAACACGAGCCCCAGGTAGTGGTTGTAGGCGAGCACGACGTGCTGGCCGTCGTCCTTGATCAGAGTGCGCTGGATGTTGGTCATCGGGGTACGGTGCGAGTGCGCCTGTGCCTCGTAGGCCGCGCGCGCTGCAGCGCCTGTGGGGCGGCTCGAGCCTGAAAAAAATGCTCTGGCACCGTATCGGTCACGCGGGCGTTCGGGCTTGAGCGAGCCGCTCAGCGGCGCGCGCCGCTCGAGCGCTGGCGCAACGGCCGTGTGTCGGACACGGCGATCGTGCGGTCGGTCGAGCACGACACCAGGCGCAGCCCGGCGCGGTCGAAGTCGAGGTTGTAGGGATGCTCGCGATGCGGGCGCAGCTCTCCCACCAGGCCCTCGCGCTCGAGATCGATCAGCGCCACGACATTCGACGCGGCGGCGACGCGGCGCGCGTCCGGTGCGATCTGGATGTGGTCGATGCCGTGGCGCAGGCGGACGAGCGAGCGCAGCAGCCGGCCATCGTGCGCGTCGTGCAGCGTCACGTGGCCGTCGCGCGTGGCGACGACGAGACGCTCTCCGTTGGGCGTGAACTGTGCGTCGGCGACGTCCTGCGCGGAGCCCGCGATTTCGAAGCGCGGGGCACCACTCGCAGCGTCCCAGACACGCGCCGTGCGGTCGCGACCGGTGGAGACGCACAGCTTCGAATCCGGGCTGAACGCGACCGACAGCGTCGACGCCGTGTGCGCGCTGAACTCGTACCGCTTGGTGCGCGTCGCGAGCTCCCACAGGTAGACCTTCTTGCCGGCGGCGCTCGCAACCAGCGCCCCGTCGGGGCTGACGTCGAGATCGGACGTGCCATCGCCGGTCCAAGTGGCGCTGCCGTCCGCCGCCAGAGTCCGCGCGCCTTGCGCGAGCTCCGCGAGTTGGCTGCCCTGCTCGGCGTCCCACACGCGCAGGATCGGCTCCCAACTGCCCGACACCAGTTGCTTGCCATCCGGCGTCCAGTCGAGCGCGTGACACGATTGGGTGCTGGGATGCGCCTGCCAGGCGCGCACGCTCTCGAAGGTGAGCGCGTCGCGCACCTCGATGCGACCGTCGTAGCTCGCGACCGCGATCCAGCGGTCGTCCGGACTGTAGCGCGCCACGTATGGCGCGGCGGCGGTCGTGAACCCGTCACCCCCGTAGCGCGTCGTGCGCGCATCCCACGTGCGCAACGTGCGGTCACTCGCGCCCGTGAACAGAACTGCGCCGTCGGCGGAGAACGCGACACTGCGCACGTCGTCGGCGTGGCCATTGAGCGTCGCACGCAGGCTCCAGTCCGCCGTGTTCCACAGGCGTGTCGCGCCGTCGGCGGACGCTGTCGCGAGCACGGCGCCGTCCGGCGCGAGCGCGAGCTTCGAGACCGAGTCGGTATGTCCGCGCAGGGTGGCGACGAGCTCGCCGCTCGCGGAGTCCCACACGCGCGCCGTGTGGTCCTTCGAGGCCGCGACCACGAAGCGACCGTCGGCGCTCCAAGTCACGTCGTCGACCGCGTTGTACACGCCCTCTTCGGGCACCGCGCATTG
Source organism: Planctomycetota bacterium (assembly GCA_020853575.1). Lineage (GTDB taxonomy): Bacteria > Planctomycetota > UBA1135 > UBA1135 > F1-120-MAGs118. The sequence goes on along the minus strand of JADYYP010000053.1, from coordinate 48,465 downwards.
CAGCGGCGGGCCGCCATCCACGCTCCACACGAACACACAGAAGTCCCACGACCCTGCGGCGAGCCTGCGACCGTCGGGCGAGAACTCGATCCCGACGAGCGGCTTGCGACCGCCTTCGAGCGTGCGCACGAGGGCGCCGTCGTGAGCGTTCCACAGATGGACCGTGCCGACGACTCCGCGCTCGGGCGTGCGCTCGTACGAGCACGAGGCGACGAGCTCGCCACCCGGCGCGAAGTTCGCCCCGCCGATCGGGTATCCGTGACCCGCGAACTCGACGAGCAGCGTGCGCGTCGCGACGTCCCAGAGCTTGACCGTGCGGTCGTAGGAGGCGCTCACCAAGCGCGCTCCAGCGCGATCGAAGCGCACGTAGGTCACTCGTTCTCGGTGCGCGCCGAGCGCGGCGATCAGCGATTGGTCCTGGGCGCTGCGCAGCTCGAGATGGCCGTTCGACAGTCCGCAAGCGAGCAAATCACCGGCGGAGCTGGCGGCGAGGGCATCGACGGTCGACTCTCCGGTGGGCGTGCTCGCCAGCGATTCGTCGAGCAGCGCGTCGTTCACACGCCACTCGAATCCGCGCAGCGCCGGGTCGGTCTGATCGAGCCACGAGCGCGCGACCGCCAGCTCCGACAAGCGCAGCGCGGACTGCGCCGCGGCCAGTTGCGCGCGATACAGCTCGTGCTCGACGCTGCGCGCGAGCTGTTGAGCGAAGGCAAGGAGCGGAATCAGCATCGGTGGAGCCTCTCACGCGTTCTCGAGCAGCGACTTCAGCGCATTCAAGGCCGCGCCCCAGGCTTCGCGCGCGAGGTCGGCCTCGCGCCGGGTTTGCAGGCGCGAGTGGTTGAGCGTGATCCCCGTCATGCCCTTGCCCTTGTCGGCGAAGAGCACTTCGACGGAGCTTCCGGGCGCCAGGTCCGCGCGCTCCCAGGCGAGCTTGATGTCCTTGTTGGCGCGGATCTTCTTGAACGATCCCCGATCGCCATCGGCGTTCTCGAGCGCCCCGCCATCGACGAAGTCCAGCTTCGTGCGCGGTCCCAGCCAGCGGTCCAGTGTGCTCGCCTCGCCGAAGGCCGCGTAGACGCGCTCGAGCGGCGCGGAGATGCTCTTCGTCGAGCAGATTGCGTAGCCCGTCGGTCGTCCGTCCTTGTCGCGCTGGCCGCGCTCGCGCTCGTACTCCACGACGATCGTCGTCGACCACCACGCGTCCTTCGCGCACGAGTCGTAGACCAGCGGCACCAGCGCGCGCCGTCCGTTGGCGAGTCCGCCCGCGCGGTCGAGCTAGTCGTACCACTGCTTCAGTCCCCTGCCGGTCTTCTCGCGGCACGTGGCATCGTCGAAGACCGGACCAGCGAGCTGGGAGAGTTTCATCAGGCGCTCATCGAGTTGGCGTTTTGGGTTCCATCGGCGAGCAAGCGCTCGACGTAGTCGCGGAGCTGCACGACGGCCGCGTCGTACGCTTCGAAGTTGCGGTAGCTGCGCGCCAGCATCACGGCGCCCTCCATCGTCGTCAGCACGAACACGGCGAGGCGGCGAGCATCCGCGTGCTCGGGCAGGCGCGCTTGCGCGCTCTCGAAGCACTGCTGCACCGCGGCGAGCCAGCCCTCGAAGTTCTGCGTCAGCAGGGCGCGGGCATGCGGGTGCGTCTCGGCCAGCTCGAGCACCAGGTTGCCGATCGGGCAGCCGTGCTTGAACTCGGTCATCTCGAGCATGCGGCGGTGGCCCGCGAGCAACCCGAACACGCGCTCGATCGGATCGTCGAACGACTCCCAGATCGGCTGCAGCACCTCCGGATGCAGAAGGCGCTTGCGCGCCTCGAGCGTGGCGTGCAGCAGGTCCTCCTTGGTCGGGAAGAAGTAGTAGAGCGAGCCCGGCAGCACGCCGGCCTTGCGGGCGATCTGCGCCAGCCCAGTGTTCGCGTACCCCTGGTAGACGAACAGCTCCATCGCCGCCTCGATCAGCTTCTCGCGGGTGTCTTGCTGGGCACTCATCGGATTTGGTTGGTTAACCAACCAACACGCTATCTGCTGCCCGGCGCGCGTCAATCGCCCCCCGCGGCGACGCTTTCGATCCCCGCGGTCCAGGCCGGCGAGCCCGCGCCGAGATTGGGCTTGCTCGGCGCGCAGCAGGCGCTTGGATGGCCGCGCCATGAGTCCTGCGCATCGCCTCGGCGTCTGTTCTTGGTCCCTGCAGCCCGCGGATCCCGTGGACCTCGCTGCGAAGCTGCACGCGCTCGGCGTCGACTGCTGTCAGTTGCACCTCGACCCCTTGCGCGAAGGGCGCTGGAAGCTCGCCGCGACGCGCGACGCGTTGCGCGGGCAGGGCATCGAGGTGCGCTCCGGCATGATGGGCACCCACGGCGAGGACTACTCGACCCTGGAGTCGATCCGCGCCACCGGGGGTGTGCGGCCGACCGAGCATTGGCCGACGAACCTCGCGATCGCCAAGGCTGACGCGGCGCTCGCGGGCGAGATCGGGCTCCCCCTGGTCAGCTTCCACGCTGGCTTCCTGCCGCACGATCGACGCGACGCGGAGCGCGGGGTCATGCTCGAGCGCCTGCGCGTGATCGTCGACGTGTTCGCCGAGCGTGGCGTGGCCGTGGCCTTCGAGACCGGTCAGGAGAGCGCGGACACGTTGCTCCAAGTGCTGGCCGATCTCGAGCGCCCCAGCGCCGGCGTCAACTTCGACCCGGCCAACATGATCCTGTACGGCATGGGCGACCCGCACGAAGCCCTGATGAAGCTCGCACCGCGCGTCAAGCAGATCCACGTCAAGGACGCGACACGCGCGGCGCTCGCCGGGAGCTGGGGCGACGAAGTCCCCGCGGGCACCGGCGAGGTCGATTGGAAGCGCTTCTTCGACATCGTGGAGCACGCGCGCCTGGGCGTCGATCTGATGATCGAACGCGAGGCCGGCCGGAATCGAGCTGGCGACATCGCCACGGCGCGCGCGCTGGTCGCACGCCACGTCACAGTCGGAGGTCGAGCATGAGCACGCGTGGGATCGGGGTCGGCGTCGTCGGACTGGGCTTCATGGGCCGCACGCACCTGGCGGCCTATCGAGCGGCGGACGCGGCCGGATTGCGCAACACGCTGGTGGCGGTCTGCGACCAGGACCCCGAGCGCCGCCGTGGATCGGTCGCGAGCGGCGGCAACATCCAGACGAGCACGGCGAGCGAGCGCCTGTTCGATCCCGCGCTCGTGCGGGGCTACGAGCGGCCCGAGCAGCTCTTCGCCGACCCCACGGTCGATGTGGTCAGCATCTGCACGCACACCACGACGCACGTCGAGCTCGCGCTCGCCGCGCTGGCCGCGGGCAAGCACGTGCTGCTCGAAAAGCCGGTCGCGCTCGACAGCCGCGCCGCGGAACGCGTCGCGCAAGCTGCCGCGCGCTCCGCTCGCTTGTGCATGCCCGCGATGTGCATCCGCTTCTGGCCGGCCTGGGCGCACCTGCGCCGCGCGGTGCGCTCCGGCGAGCTCGGCGCCGCGCGCAGCGCCGTGTTTCGAAGGCTGGGGAGTCGCCCGGGTTGGACGGGTTTCTACGCCGACTACGAGCAGAGCGGCGGCGCGCTGTTCGATCTGCACGTGCACGACGTCGACTTCGTGCGCTTCTGCTTCGGCGATCCAGCCGCCCTGGTCAGCACTGGCTCGCTCGACCACGTCACCACGCTGTTCCACTATCCCGAGGGTCCCGCGCACGTCGCGGCCGAGGGTGGCTGGGACCACACGAACGGTTGGTCGTTCAAGATGAGCTTCACGGTCGTGTTCGAGCGCGCCACGCTCGACTACGAGTTCGGCCGCGCGAACGAGCTGGTCCTGGTGCAGGACGGAAAGCAGACGCCGGTGCAGCTCGAAGCGCTCAACGGATACGACGGAGAGGTGCGCCACCTGCTGCAAGCCATCGCCGCGGGCTCGCGCACGCTCGACGCGACGATGCTCGACGCCGTCGCTCACACCAAGTTGATCGAGGCCGAGCGCGAGAGCCTGCGCACGCGCTCGTACGTCGCGTTCGCGCGCTGAGCGCAGTCGCGCCGCGTCAGAATTTGAGCTGATACTGCAGCAGGAGGGCGGTCTCGTCGTCGAGGGCCTGGCCGCCGATGTCGGCGCCGTCCTCGTAGCGCGTGTGGACGATGTGCGCGCGCACCTTGGCGTGGTTGGTCGCATACCAGTTGACGCCGACGTCGAAGGTCGCGATCCGTCCAGGGAACGCGCTCGCCTGCACGGCGCCGATGTCGACGAACCCTTGGTCGAGCTCGAGCTCCGAATAGCGCGCCACCAACTGCCACGCGCCCGCGCCGGCCTGGCCGGGCAAGAACGGGGCGCTCGGCTCGAGCCCGCTGAAGCGCTTCGATTCGCCGGTCACGACCCACGAGCCCGCGACCCAGAAGCCATCCAGCGCCAGATCGGCACGACCGCCGGGAGCGTTCAGCTCTTGCTCGATGCGCAGCGCCTCGCCGTAGAGCGCGAAGGGCCCCTCGAACCACGCGGCCTCGAGCCCCAAGCGCGTGCGCTGGCCATCGAGCTCCGTGCCGCTCTCGAACGCGAACACCGACTGCTTGGTCTCGTTCTGGATCTCGACACCGCTCCAGTCCTGGTCCGCGCGACCGACCGTCGCCGCCACGCCGAACTGCAGCTCATCGGCGGGGAAGTCGCGCGCGGGCTTGTCGCCGAAGACATGCCACACCAGGCGCGCAGCCGCGTCCTTGTCGTCGTTGAGCTCATCGCCGCCGCTGCCGTTGTAGGCCGCGAGCCCGTACTCGAGCGCTCCACCCTCGGTGCGGCCAAGCCACGTCACGCCATGGTCCTCGGCGGGCACGAACTGGTTGAGGCTCGAGAAGAACACGAAGTCGATGTGCCGGCGCGGCACCATCTCCTCGAGGCTGAACGGCTCTTTCATGCGCCCGAGCATCAAGCGTCCGAGGCCCGGCCCGAGGTCGAAACCGATCCAGGCCTCGGCCAGCTCGCTGCCCGTGGGCTCGAGCTCGTTCTCCACCGTGAACAAATAGCGCTGCTGCAGGCGCCCTTCGAAAGCCACGCGCATGCGCGTCAGATCGAAGCCGTTGTCGCGCGCCGCGTCGCTCTCGTAGGCCGCACCGACGACCTGCAGCAGGCCCGCGAAACGCAACTGATCCGCGCCGTCGCCGCTCTCGAGCACGAAGCCGTCTTTCCACTCGGCGCGCGTCGAGCGCGGCATCCCGCTCAACTTCGCCTCGAGCTCCGCGAGCCGCTCCTCGACCGTTCGCGGAGCTTGCTGCGGTGCTTGCCAAGCGCTGGCGACGCCCGCGAGAGCGAGCAGGGTGAGCTTGTGCAGATGTCGGGTGCCCATGGGAGCGCGGTAGCCTAGCGACGCGCCCCCCACGGTTCAGCAATCACGCCCTAGGCACCGTCGATGCGCCGCCCGACGGTCTGCGTGCCGCGGCGCATCAGCAGGAACGAATGCGCCCGGCCGCGTTCGACGCTGAACTCGAGGCTCAAATCGGGATCCCCCAGCGACACGAAGCGCTGACCGCCTTGGTAGCGCAGCGCGTGACGTTCGTCGAAGGGCGTCACGAACACCAAGCGCTCGCCGTCGTCCTCGAGCTCCACGCGCGTGCATCCGATGTAGTAGCTGCCCAGATAGGGCGCGCGGTGCTCGGCGTCGATCGGCAGGTCGACGATGCCGGGTTCGGGCAAGCGCAGGCAGGCGCGCGCGAGCCGGCGCTCGAGCTGCGGCAACACGTCGGTGTCCGCACCAGTGGCCAAGGCGAGCGCCAGGTGCGCGTCTGGGTACCAAGCGACGAACACGCTGCCGCGCTCGGTCGAGCCTCCGAACGACAGGCTCGGATGCGACGCCAAGAGCGAGCGCGCGAAGCCGTGCGTGAACGGCAAGTCCTCGCCCTTCGCGCGCAGCGCTTCGGTGGCCAGCCGGCGACCCTCGACGCCGATCAATGCGCCGGCGTCGACGGCGCGCGCGAACGCGAGCAGATCCTCGAGTGTCGTGTACACCTCGGGCCAGCCAGCGAGACGCGACAGAGCGAGCTCGCGCCGTTCTCCGATGAGCTCGACCGTCGCGCGCTGGTCCTCAGGGCTGGTGCGGAACGACGTGCTCGTCAGGCGCAGCGGCTCGAGCACGACGCGGGCGAGGGTCTCGTCGAGCTTGGCTTGACCGACGCGTTCGACCAGTTGGCCCGCGAGGAACGTGTTCGACTCGCTGTACGCGAAGCACGAGCCCGGATCGGAGTCGAGCGAGCGCGCCGCCAACCACTCGAGCGCCTGCGCCGGTTGCAGCAGCTCCGACCTCCCGCGCGCGAGCTCCGCGAACGACGGAATTCCGGACGTGTGCGTCAGGAGCTGCGCGATGCGCACCTTCTGACCGCCGAAGTCGAGCGCCGAGAATGGCTCGCCGAGCTCTCGGCCCAAATCGATCTGCCCGCGCTCCGCGAACGTCAACAGAGCGACGGCGACGAGCGGCTCGAGCATCGCGGGCGCCGCACGCGGAACCTCGACGCTCTCGAGCGTGCGGCGTCCGGTGTCGAGATAGCCCCAGGCCTTCGACAACGCCACCTGCTCGCCGTCGACGACGCGCAGCGCGAGGCCGGGGAGCCCGGCGTCGGCGAGCGCCGCCCGCGCCATGCTCTCGAGCTGACTGCGCAGCTCACCGCCCTGCTCTTGCGTGGAACCGCTCGCGCCGAGCGCGAGCACAGCGATGCACGTGGTGAGCACGAAACACCTCCACTGTTGGCTCCACGACGGATAGCTCCGTGAGCGCGTGCTTCCGCTACGGCGTGCTTCGCAGCGCGGCTCGTTTGCGTCAGTAGGCGGCCACGACGCATTCCGCGGCGCTCACGGCGCGCTCGGCGGCTCGGCGAGCTTCGCGAAGCGCGCGCGGTCCGCCTCCGCTCCGTGCGCGGCGTACCACTTGGCCAACTCGGCCGCCATCGTGCGTCCCGCTGCGGCTTGATCTGGCCGCAGCGCGCCCACCAGCAGCTCACAGGCGTCGCGCAGCTCGCCCACGGCGCCCGCATCTCCGTTCGCGCTGACTCGCAGCAGCGCGCGCTGGCCCTTGGGCAGCACCACGTTCGGATGCTCGGGCGGGAAGCTGCGTTCCGCGCCCTCCACGGCCGCGCTGTACTCGCGCACGGCATCGTCGACGCGACCGAGCTTGGCGTACAGGCTCGCCAGCATCCCGCGCTGATCGACCAACAGCGGATGCGCGGCGAGCGGGCCCGAGGCCAAGCGCTGCACGCCGACCTCGAGCAACTCCAAGGCTTCCGCTTCGCGTCCGAGCGTCACCAGCGCGTTCGACAATGGAATGCGCACGATGCCGTCGATCTCGTCGTCGTCCGGGTGGTGGCGCCCGGCGAGCTCGAGCGCGCGGCGAGCGGTCGCCTCGGCTCCGGCCGCATCGCGCGTCGCGAGCTGCGCCGACGCCAGCGAGTACATCGCGTAGGGCACGTTGCGGTGCTGCTCGCCAAAAGCCCGCAGCGCGCCGTCGACCACGTCGCGCTGCAACGGCACGAGGGCCTCGGTCTTCCCCAGCTGCTGCAGGATCAGCCCATAGCGCATGGCCGCGGGCAAGGTCAGCGGATGGTCGGGTCCGAGCGCCCTGCGCGAGCGCTCGTAGGCTTCGCGCGCGTTGGCTTCGGCCAGGTCGAAGCGCCGCAGCGACGAGAACAGCATCGCGCTCTCGGACAGGATGCGCAGAGTCACCGGATCGTCGGGCCCGAGCACGCGCTCGGCGCGCGGAATGACCTCGGAGTACTGCTCCGCCGCCTCTGCGATGCGTCCGCGCTTTTCGAGCAGCTCGCCGCGCAAGCGGTAGACCTCGACGCCCTCCGAGCTCTCCAGTCGGTCGAGCGCGCTCAGGTCGGCGATGGTGAGCTCGAGCTCGACCTCCGCGTCGTCCAGGCGCCCCGCGAGGATGCGCAGTCGCGACAGCATGCCGTGCAAGCGCGCGCGCATTGCGAGATCGACCTCGCGACTGGCCGCGAGTGCCTCGAGCCCGCCCTCCGCGGCGGTGCTGGCCGGCTCGAGCAGCCCGAGATTGAAGTACGCCTGCGTCAAGAAGCCCTGCAGAGATGCACGCACCTCGGGCTCGACGTGCTCGTCGACGGCGAGCTGGGCGCTGCGCCGCTCGAGCAACTCGGCGAGTGTCACGTGGCGGCCGTCTTGGCCCGGCTCCAGCGCGCCGAGCGTGGTCCCGAGAGCGTCGAGCACCGCTGTTTGACGCTCGAGCGCCGAGGCCGTGCGCTCCGCCTGTCGCTTCTCGGCCTGCAACGCGGCGTCGGCGCGCGCCGACTGCTTGCGAGCCTCGACCAGGGCCAGCCACGTCGCCGCGAAGCCGGCGAGCAAGCTGAGCAGGATGAGCGCGGTCAGTGCGACGGCCACGCGGTGGCGCGAGAGGAACTTGGACACGACATAGCGCGCCGTGGGCGGGCCGGCGAGCAACGGCTGGTCCGCGGCGAAGCGCTCGAGATCGAGGGCCAGCTCCGCAGCGCTGTCGTAGCGCCGCTCGCGGTCCTTCGCGATCGCCTTCATCACCACCCAGTCGAGCTCGCGAGGCACGTTCGGCGCGACGCGCGACGGCGGCACGGGTTCACGCTCGCAGACCTCGGCCACGACTTCGGTGATCGGACGTCCGGCGACCTCGTAGGGCCGGCGATCGCTGACGAGCTCGTACAGCATCAGGCCCAACGAATACACGTCGGAGCGCACGTCGATGGCTTCGACCGCACCCGAGAGCTGCTCGGGGCTGGCGTACTGCAGGGTGCCGAGCAGCGCGCCCGTGCGCGTCGTCGTCGCGTCCGTGGTGCTGGGCTCGCTCAAGCGCGCGATGCCGTAGTCGATCAGCTTGGGATGCCCCGCGCTGTCGACCAGCACGTTGCCCGGCTTCAGATCGCGGTGGATCACGCCGCGCTGATGAGCGTGGTGCGCCGCCGCGCACACCTGGCGAAACAACGCGAGTCGCGCCTCCAGCGCGAGTCCCTGCTCGCGCACGTAGGTCACGAGGTCGCGGGCGCCTTCGATCAGCTCCATCGCCAAGAACGGCACCTCATGGCCGGCCGGCGTGCGGTACAGGCCCAGCTCGTGGATCGCCGCGATGCCTGGGTGGCGCAGGCGCGCGAGGATTTCGCCTTCGAGCTCGAAGCGACGCGCGATGTCGGGCGTGGGCATCAACCCCAACAGCTTGAGCGCCACCGAACGCGAGGGTCGGCGCTGCGTCGCGGCGTAGACCGCGCCCATGCCGCCGCTGCCGAGCAAGCTCTCGATGGTGTAGTCGCCGACGACGTCACCCGCCGTGAGCGTCGGAGCCGGCGCGTAGGTCGCGCCCACGCGGCTCGCCGTGGGCGGGGTGAGGAACTCGTCGTGTTCGCGCACGGCTGCGAGCAAGCGTTCGAGCTCCGGCTCGAGCTCGGGTTCCGCGGCGGTCGCTTGGCGCACGAAGGCGCGGCGCTCGTTGGGCTGGAGCTCGAGGGCCTCCTCGAACAGCCTGCGAACGCGGGCGAAGCGCTGGGAATCGGAGCGGGCGGCCATGGACGACTCACGCGCAAGCGCAGGCGCGTCCGCTCGCCCGACACGAATCCGGCAGAATCACGCGCTCCGCTCCAGCTCGGCGCGCAGCCAGGCCTGGGCGGTCTTCCAGCCGCGCTCGACCGTGCGCGTCGAGACGCCGAGCACGCTGGCGATCTCCTCGTTGCTCGCGCCGCCAAAGAAGCGCAGCTCGACGATGCGCGCCAGCTCCTCGTCGAGCCCGTGCAATTTCTCCAAGGTCGAATCGAGGTCGAGCAAGCTCGCGCCGCGCTGCTCGTAGAGCTCGAGCGTCGCGTCGAGCGGCTCGCGCACGGCTCCCCCGCCACGTTTGTCCGAATCGCGGCGACGCGCGTGGTCGACCAGCACTTGGCGCATGGCGCGCGCGGCGAGCGCGACGAAGTGCGCGCGGTCGTTCCACTGCGGCCGTGGATCGCCGATCAGCTTCATCCAGGCTTCGTGGATCAGGGCTGTCGGCTGCAGCGTGTGCTGGCGGCGTTCGTCCTGCATGTACCCCAGGGCCAGCCGGTGCAATTCACCGTAGACCAGCGGCAGCAGCTGGTCCGCGGCCGCGGAGTCGCCTCCGGCGGCCTTGCGCAGCAACAGGGTCGTCGCGGGTTGGGCGCTCACCAAGGGGCAGTTTCACCGGCTCGCGGCGGCTCGGCAAACCGCGCCGCGGAAGAATGCGAAATGGCTGTCGGTCGCGCGGAACTGCTTGCGCCTTGGCGGGCGCACCCCATCCACAACAAGACCATGAAAACTCTTCGCAGCAGCCTCACTCCCGTGTGCCTCCTCGCCGTCGCCGCACCCGCGCTCGCGCAACGGACGATGACCTTCTCGATCGACCACGCGAGCACGACCTTGCTCGATCCCGCCTGTGGCGGCGGCGCGCCGATCCGCGCCAGCGACGTGCTCGTGCCTGCAACCACGAGCGGCAGCGCCGAGCCGTTCAACAGCCTCACGCCGTGCATCGCGATCCCCGGCTCGGGCGGGGTCGGCTCGCTGGCACTGCTCGCCAACGCTGCTTTCGAGATCGATGCCTTGTCCTACGGCAGCGATGCACCGATCAGCCCCGTGATCCGCCCGGGGGCCGTGTGGTTCTCGGTCGACCGCGCCTCGCGCGGTGTCGTGCAACCTTCGGCGTCGCAGCCCAGCGTGCGCGGCGAGTGGAGCTTGGGCGAAGCGGCCGGCAGCGTGTTCTGCGACTACGGCATCCCTGGCCTGCCGTTCGTCGCGCCGTTCCCGATCGGCAAGCAACTCGAGGTGGTCGATGGCAACGGGTTGGCCAACGCAGCGGGCCTCGCCTCGCCCGGCCTGGGATTGATCGAGCCGGTTGGCGACAACGTCGACGCCTTCGACGTCGGCCCGATCGGCGGGCTGGTGTACTTCTCGGTCGATTCGAACTTCGTCGATCCGTGCGCGGGCCTCTCGGGCTCGGGCACCGGCCAGGCGCTGGGGCTGGCGCCGGCCGCGATCTTGCGCTCGAACCTGTCCGGCGTGGCACCGCAGGTGTGGGTCACGGCAGCGCAGCTCGGCCTCGACGTCATGGGCGTCGGCACCGATGACATCGATGCGCTCGCGATCGCGAATCAGGGACCTGGAGCCTACAACCCGATCGACGCGCCCTTCGGTTGGGTCAACGGCGGCGGCGACATGGTGTTGTTCTCCGTGCGCCGCGGCTCGGCCGTGATCGGCAATCCCGACTCGCTCTACGGACAACCGATCCAGCCCGGCGACGTCCTGATGCAGCGCCTACCGGGCGGCCTGTCGCCGTTCCCGGCCATCGCGATTCCGGCCGAGGCGCTGGGCTTGACGAGCTCGCGCTCCGCGAACGGCTTCGCGTGCGGCGCTGGGGTGTCCTACGACGACTTGGACGCGCTCGACACGCTCGACCTGCCCGTGTGGGATTGCGATCTCGACGGCGGCGAGGACCGCTTGCAGATCGCCGGCAACAACCTGCCCGACCTCAACCACAACGGCGTCGTCGACGATTGCGACCCGTATCCGCCGGCCAAGATCTACTGCAGCGCCGGAACGACGACCCATGGTTGCACGGCGTCGATCGGTTCGACGGGCACGGCGAGCGCGAGCGGCGCGACGACGCTGTTGCTCCAGGCGAGCCAGATGGAAGGCCAGAAGACTGCGCTCTTCTTCTGCGGCATCAACGGCGCCACCAACGTGCCGTGGGGCCTGGCGTCCACGAGCTTCCTGTGCGTGAAGCTGCCCGTGCAGCGCACGACCGCGACCTCCAGCGGAGGGACCTCCGGCGCCTGCGACGGCGCGATCACGCTCGACTTCTCGGCCTACGTCGCGGCGCATCCGGGAGCACTGGGCGCGCCGTTCGCGGCCGGCGACGACGTTTGGACCCAAGCCTGGTTCCGCGATCCGCCGGCGCCCAAGACCACCAACCTCTCCAACGCGCTGCGCTTCACCTTCACTCCGTGACGGGCGAGCGCGCGCCGACAACGAACCAGGCCGGTCTTCCGCGCAGGAAGGCCGGCCTGTGCATTTCGAGCGCCGCCGTGGTCTCGACGTCCGGCGCCCTGTGGGCGACAGCGCCTCCAACGTCTTGAGAGCTCGGATCCTCAGCTCTTCACGAGCACTCAGTCCATGTGCGCGACGACGCGCTCGTCGCCCATCTGCAGACGCACTTGGATGTCCTTCGCCTTGGCCGCGAAACGCCCTTGGAACTGCTTGAAGAGCACTTGGTAGAGGCGCAGTCCGCCGTTGACGAATAGGCGGTACACGAAATCGACCCAGGTCCAGTAGCGCGGACCCGAGAGGCCCTGCGCGTGGGCGTACAGCCCGGCCTGCTCGCTGACCAAGTACTGCGCGTGCAGCATGAACAGCACCAGGTACGGCCGGTACATCCACTTGGGCTTGATCAGCGTCGGCAGGTACTTCACCAGCCACGGATTGCGCACGGCGATCGGGAAGAGCTTGTGCAGGTTCTCGATCTGGCGCCTCGACTCGAACTCGACCGGCAGCGAGCGCCGGAAGTTGACCGGGAATTGGTCCAGGCTCGAAACCGTGTAGCCCATCTGCTCGGTGGTCTGCGTGATGTCGAACATCGGATAGGGCTGCATCAGGCTGACCATCGGGTGGTCGACCTTGCACTCGACGTTGAGCCGCACGGTGTCGAGCTCGTCCTCGACCGTCGCGCCCGGCGCGCCCAGGATGTTGAGCGAGCCCAAGCGGATGCCGTGCTTGCTGATCCATCCGGCGGCGTCGATCAGCTGCTGGCGCGTCGTGTTCTTGCGGAAGATCGCGTTGCGCACGTGGTCGTTGGCGGCCTCGATCGCGATGCGCGCGTAGACGCAGCCGGCCTTCTTGAGCAGCTCGATGTGCTTCTCGGTGGTCAGGTTGGCCATCAAGATCACGTCGAAGGGCAGGCCCACCTCCTTCGGGTAGCGCTCGCAGAACTCCGCCAGCCAGTCGTTCTTCAGGTTGAAGATGTCGTCGACGAAGTGGACGAACTTCAGGTTGTATTTGGCCTTCACCGCCTTGAGCTCGGCGATCACGTGGTCGACCGAGCGCTTGCGCGTGTACTCCTTGTTGTTGGAGTTGTAGACCTTCTTCTTCCACGCGTGGTGGAAGCAGAACGAGCAGTTCATCGGACAGCCGCGCTGCGTCACGAACACCTTGCGGTCGCTGTCCCCGTAGATCGGCGCGGCGTCGTACACCACGTCACGGTCGGGGAATCCGAGCGAGTCGAGGTCGCGCACCAGAGGTCGCACCGGGTTCTTGTGGATCTCGCCCGTGGCGCGGTCCTTGACCCACATGTTGGCGACGTCCTTGATGTCCTGGCCCGCGGCCACGCGATCGAGCAACTCGACCACCGCGACCTCGCCCTCACCGCGGCAGATGACGTCGATGCCGTCGAGTTCGATGTACTCGGGCGTGAAGGTCGGGTGCGGTCCGCCGAACACCGACAGCACGCCAGGGAGCTCGCGCTTCACGCGCTGGTTGATCTCCGCCATGTACTGGTGCATGCCGGTGGTCACCGAGAAGCACACCACGTCCGGGTTGTACTCCTTGAGCTTGGTGATCCAGTCGCGGTCGGGCACGAACAGCGCGCGCGTGTCGTGGCCGGCGTCCTTGATGGCTCGCGAGAGCCACATGACGCCGAGCATCTCTTGCGGGAGGAACTCGTCGATGAACAGGACGCGCAGGCGCTTCTTGGCAGTGGTGACCATGGTGTGTTCCGCAGCTCAGCTGCGGCGCAAGGCAAGGTGAGTTCCGTGGTGCGAGCACGTGTGCGGGCGGCACAGGACGCGCTCCGCGAGCGACTCGCGTGATCGTTGCGCGTAGGCGTTATGCGCGCGCGCGAGCTGCGAAGCACTCGCCCGGCGCCGGGCGCGCGTACTCGATCGCAGCCCGCGACTCGAGGGAGTGTCGACGAGGCGAGCGGTGGCCTGGAGCGAGTGGGTCATGGTGCGCGGCGGAAGAAGCGGCATCGCGTGGCGCCAACTCTTCCGTGGGCGGAAGACTATATCGGCTCCCCGATCCGCCCGTGGACAGGCGGCGCTGCGCTTCTCGACCAAGAGTAGAGCGCAGGTGGCGACCAGGCCCGACGCGAAGTGCGTAGCGCGGGCCACGACGCGCACCGGATTGCACCCACGCGTAAGTCGTAAGCCAATTACTTCAAACACGTTACGGCGTCGTCCCAAGAGCGTAGAGCGCGCCTCGCGAGAGCCCTCCAGCGATGACGGCCGGCGTCATTCGGGGCGCGTCACTCGTTCCGGGTGGCGAGCGCGGGCAGGGCGTCCTCCCAACCGCCGCCCAGGGCCTTGTAGAGCGCGATGGCCGCCACGGTGTGCGCGGTGCGGCCCTCGGAAAGCCGCGCGGCCGCCCCCAGTGCCGAACGCTGGGCGTCGAGCACGCCCAGATAGTCGTCCAAGCCACGCGCGAAGCGCTCACTGGCGAGCTCGACCGCGCGCGCCTCGGCCGCGAGCGCCGCGTCGAGCTCGACGACGCGCCGCCGAGCGTTGGCGAAGGCGACCAAGGCGTCCTCGACTTCGCGCAAGGCCTCGAGCACGGCCTGTTCGTGCACCGCGAGCGCAGCCGTCTGCTGCGCGCCGCGCGCGCGGATCCCCGCTTGGATCACGCCGCTGCGGAACAGCGGTCCGACGATCGACGGTCCGATGCGCCAAGCGCGGCTGGGAGTATCGAGCAGTTGATCCAGCCGCTCGCTCTCCCAACCGAAGCTCGCCGCCAGCGACAGGCGTGGGTAGAGCTCGGTGGTGGCTTGCGCGCTCAGCGCGGCGGCACGTGCGAGCTCCCGCTCGGCGCGGCGGATGTCGGGACGGCGGCGCAAGAGGTCGATCGGAAGCCCGGTGGCGATCGCGGAGGGCGGGGTCGGGAGCTCTCCGCGCTCCAACGTCTGCGCGGTCTCGGCCGGCCAAGCACCAGCGAGCACGGCCAAGGCGTGCGCGCGCGCCGCTCGCGAGCTCTCGAGAGCGGGTCGCTCGGCGCGCGTGCTCGCGATCAGCCCGGCGAGGCGCTGTGCGGCGAGCTCGTCGTCGAGCCCAGCGGCGACGCGCGAACGCACGAGCCGCGCGGTGTCCTCGAGAGCGGCAACGTGCGCGTCCACGATGACCAGCTGCTCGTCGAAGCCGCGCAGCTCGACGTAGGTGCGCGCGACCTCGGCGATCAGGCGCTGCAGCGTCGCGCGCGCGTCCTCGACCGTCGCGTCGTAGCCGGCCTGCGCGGCCTCGACCGTGCGCTGTGTGTGGCCGAACAGGTCGAGCTCCCAGCGCGCATCGAAGCCGACGCCGTGAGCGCTGGAATCGCCGCGCGGGAAGAAGCTCCCACCGACCACGTTGTTGCTTTGGTTCTGGCGCGCGAACGAGGCGCCGGCATCCAACGACGGGCGCGCCGCGCCGCCTTCGATCTCGACGATCGCGCGCGCCTCCGCGACGCGCTCGAGGGCCATGCGCAGGTCGCGATTCGACTCGATGGAGCGTGCGATCCAGAGCTCGAGCTCGGCGTCGCCGAAGCCCGTCCACCAGCGCGTTTCGGTGGCGTCCAGCACCGACTCCTGCGCGCTGAATTGCGGCGGAAGCGCCACTTCTGGCTCGGAGTACTCCTGTCCGACGCGGCAGGCGGCGCACAACAGCGCCAATCCAAGCGAACGGCGCGTCATTTGGCCCCCCCGTTGCGCGGCGCATCGATGAACACGTCCATTTGCTGCCCGGCGTAGACCGCGAGTTGCGCCGGGTCGAAGGCGTAGATCACCTGGAGCACGCGCGTGTCGATGCGCTCGAGCGTGTCACCGGTCAACGAGCGCTTGGGCAGGACGTAGGGATCGACGCGCACGAATTGCAAGTCGACCGCCAGCTCGGCATTGCCGCGCACCGAGGCGCGCGCCGCGGCTCCCGCGCGGAAGCGCCAGGCATCGCTCTCGTCGACGTCGACGCGCACGTGCAGCCGCGTGGTGTCACCGAGCAGCACCAGCGGCCGTCGCGCGCCCGACTCCGCGAACTCGCCGACGCGCACGTCGACCTGCAGACACGTACCGTCCAGCGGAGCGCGGACCACGAGGCGCTCGAGCTCGGTCTCGCTCTGCGCCAGCGCAGCGGCGGCGCTGGCGAGCCGAGCGCGGGCCGCGTCCAGGTCCGGCGCCCATGCTCCGGCGCGCGCCTTGGCGAGCTCCGCCTCCGCGAGCGCGAGCTGGGCGCGTGCGCCATCGACGGCGAAGCGCCGGCGGTTGAGCTCCTCGACGCTGATGGCGCGCTTGTCGGTGACGTTCTGCGCCAGCGTCCACTGCACCTCGGCGTCCTCGAGCACCGAGCGCGCGGCCTGCAGGCGCGCCTCGAGCGGCGGCAGATCCTCGGCGCGCGGAAGGGCTTCGAGCCGCGCGATCTCGACCGCCGCGCTCTCCACGTGCGCCTGGCGCAACGCGCGCTCGGCGCGGCGCTCGCGGTCGTCGATGCGGAACAACACATCGCCACGGCGCACCGCGCGCCCCGGCTCGACCGCGACCTCGGCCACCAAGCCAGCCACGGGCGTGCCGATCGAGACGTTCTGGCTCGCGGCCTCGACGATGCCGGCGCCGGCGATCTGCGAGGCGAAAGGCGATGGCGCGGGCGCCGCGATGGGCGGAGCCGCCGCCAGCTGCTGATTCGAGGTCAGCACGGTGTGGGTGGCCACGATCAGGCCCGTGACGGCGAGCGCGGGAAAGACGTACTTGCGGATGAACATGGGTCGAGTCCCTCAGCTGCGAGTCGGTGTTTCGATGCGGTCGACGTGGCCGTCGTCCATGTGCGCGATGCGGTCGGCGAAGGAGAAGATGCGCGCGTCGTGCGTCACCACGATCAGTGCGCGATCCTCGCGCGCCGCGACCTCGCGCAGGAGCTCCATGACCTTGTGACCGGTTTCGTGGTCGAGCGCGCTGGTCGGTTCGTCGCACACCACCAGGCGCGGCTCGTGCACCAGCGCGCGTGCGATCGCGATGCGCTGCTGTTGGCCTCCGGAGAGCGAGCCGGGCAGGCTGCGCTCGCGTCCGCCGAGCCCGACGCGCTCGAGCATCGCTCCCGCGCGCAGCAACGCGGCGTCGTAGCGCGCGCCCAGGATCATCAGCGGGATGGCGACGTTCTCCGCGGCGGTCAACGTCGGCACCAAGTTGAGCGCTTGGAACACGAAGCCCACGTTGCGGCCGCGCCACGCCGCGCGCTCGCGGTCGCCGAGTCGCGCCAGGTCCTGCCCGAGTACCTCGCACTCACCTCCGCTGCGGTCGAGGATGCCGGCGATCAGCGAGATCAGCGTGGTCTTCCCGCACCCCGAGGGGCCGACGAGCAGCGACATCTCGCCCTGCAGGACATCGAGGTCGATGCCGCGCAGGGCCTGCACGGCGTTGACGCCAGCGCCGTAGGTCTTGGTGAGGGCTCGACAGCGCACGGCGAGCGCGCGCTCGATGGCGACGGAGCTCATCGCGATCACCCCTTGAACACGATCGCGGGTTCGAGGCGCAGCACGCGCTGGATCGAGATCAGCGCCGCGAGCAGGCTGCACACCAGGATCGCCAGCCCACCGAACACGGGCACCTGCCAGGCCATCATGAAGGCCAGCTTGGTGCCCTCGAACACCGCGCCACTGGCGGCCGCGACTCCCACGCCGATCCCGAAGCCCACGAAGGCCGCCAGCAACACTTGCGCGAACACCATGCGCAAGAGCATCCAGTTGTCCGCGCCCATGGCCTTCATCGCGGCGAAGGCGCGCTGGTTCTCGAGGATGAAGTTGTAGAGCAACTGCCCCGAGATCAACACGCCGATCACGAAGCCCAGTCCGATGGTGATGCCGAAGTTCACCAAGATGCCGGTCTTGGAGAGGATGTAGTCCATCGAGCGCTGCTCGAATTGGTCGGAGGTGTCCGCGCGCAGCCCTGTGCTCG
This sequence comes from Planctomycetota bacterium, assembly GCA_020853575.1. Classification (GTDB taxonomy): domain Bacteria; phylum Planctomycetota; class UBA1135; order UBA1135; genus F1-120-MAGs118. The sequence goes on along the minus strand of JADYYP010000053.1, from coordinate 30,573 downwards.
CGGTGATGCGCGCCGCGACCTCCTGCGCGTCGAAGCCGCGCTTCACCTTGGCCAAGACGAACGTCAGTTGCTTGCGCTCCGGCGGCGCCATGCGCAGCGCGCGGCTGTAGGTGGTGTAGATCACCGGATCCCAGAAGAACTCGGTGGTGCGCCCGTAGATGCCGACCACCACGGTCTCGTGCTCGTTGATGTCGAGCCGATCTCCGACGCGCAACGCCCGCGGCCCCTCGGCGTCGGAGGCGTGGTCGAGCCGCAGGCCGTCGTCGACGTCGATGCCATCGACCAGCACTCCGCGGTCCTGCTTGAGCGCGTCGAGCGTGCCTTCGAGCATCAGCGGCGGTCCGCCGGTGAGCGTCGCGTCGTCGATGCCGACCAAACGCACGATGACGCGCGTGCCGTCCTGCAGGCGACATTGCACGTAGGCCTTGTACATCGGCACGGCCCACTCGATGCCCTCGATGCCGCGCACGCGCAGCAGCGAGCTGTCGAGCATCGCCTTGCGGTCCTCGGTGAAGGACACCTGCGGATCCATGATCCACAGGTCGGCCTGCGCGGTGTCGCGGATCCACGAGCCCGAGCGCAGCGTGTAGCCGGCGAAGATCGAGCCTTGTTGCGTGATCAACAGCGCGGCGAAGGCCAGCCCCGCGACCAGGCCGATGTACTTCATGCGATCGCCGATCAGCATGCGCAGAGCGATGCGGATCATCGCCGCGCCCCCTTCGTGCGCGACGCGCGCGGCGGCAGGGTGAGACCGGCGATCACGGCGTCGATCATCGCGCCGGAGCGCGCCTCGATCGGGCGCCACTCGATCCACTCGTCGCCCTGGAAGGCGAGCTCGAGCGACACCACGCCGTGCACCGCGGCCCAGATGGTCTGCGTCACGAGCTCCGCATCGCGCACTTCGGGTCGCACCCGGCCGAGCTCGATCGCCTCGCACACCGCGTGGCGCAGGAACGCGTACGCGTCGCGGTGCGGGTCTCCCTTGCGCTCGAGCGCCGCCGCGTCGGGCTCGACCCGCGAGGGCTGCATGAACATCAGGCGGTACTGATTGGGGTGCTCGATGGCGAAGCGCACGTACACGCGCCCGACGGCCGAGATGCGCTCGATCGGGTCGGCGAGCTCGGCCATCGGCCGCACCAGCGCCGCCAGGTCGTCGAAGTCGCGCACGCACAGCGTGCGGATCAACTGCTCCTTGTCCGCGAAATGGCCGTAGATCGCCGCCGGCGCGTACTCGATCGCCGCGGCGATCTTGCGCAGCGTGACGGCCTCGAAGCCGTGCGCCGCGAACAGCTCGCGCGCGGCGCCGAGGATCTTGTCTTGGACGAGTTGGCGCTCGCGCGCCCGACGGTCGGCGGAGGTCATGCTGTGGCCCGTGTTCGGTGACTGAACATTGTTTAGTAACAGACCGGTGGCCAGCTGTCGATGCTGGTTCGAGCGGCGAATGGCCCGAGAGCTCCACGTCGAGCGCGCCGAGCCTCCCTCAGGCAAATCCGCGCGGGCCGGCGCAAACAGCGCGACCGCGCCCCAGCCCGAGGGCCAGGACGCGGTCGCGTCGAATTGCGGGCGCGCTCGTGGCGCCCGTCGCCGCCCTCAGGGCAGGTAGGTCAGCGTGATCGCCTGGGTGAGCTGGGTCGTCTTGCAGGCCGGCGGATCGCGGTACCAGCCCTGCACGTGGGCCGTCGCCCCGACGAACCACGGGTTGCCGAGCGCTCCGGGGTGCGTGAGCTGGTAGGTGTCCCAGTTGAGCGAGATCTGACCGTCGCACAGGCCCGCGGTGCCGCCCGAGTTCTGGTTGGACGTGCGCTGCGTCGGCGACTTCACGCACAGCAGGCTGGTCCCGCTGCCGCACCAGCTCGACCCGGCGAAGTTCGGCGTCAGGCCGTAGAACACGATGCCGTTCTTCTGGCCCTCGACGCCTTGGATGGTGATCGCGCACGGAGCGGCCAGGCTGAGACTCGGGTTGTTGGTGGCGCTGATCAGCGGCTGGCAACCGTTGGTCGAAGTGCCCGAGGTGCAGTAGGGCGTGGGAGCCGGGCCATTCGGCAGCTTGACGATCTGGATTCCGTTGGCGGAGCCGAAGCCCGTGACGGTGGTGAACTGAATCGTGATCGAGCCGCCACTGGGCACCGCGTTGACTTGATCGGCCACATAGGTGACGCCGGCGACGTGGGCGCCGCTCCACGCGGCCCCGCCGCAGTTCTGCGTTCCATTGGCGCCGCCGACGACGTTCACGCCGGTGACGTAGCTCACGTTGTCGGGTGCCCAGGCATAGGCGAAGACCTTGTAGTTGCCGGCCGAAAGCCCGGCGATGGTCCAGGTGGTCGCACCGTTGATGTCCTGCAGGTCGTCGAGCAATGCGGCGTCGTTGCCGCTGGTCAGCGCGTTGTCGAAGGCGAAGTTGAAGCCGGTGGTCGCGTCCATCGTGACGCTCGTCGCCGCGCCGGCGGTGTCGAACAACGGTTGCGGCGCGAGCAATCCGAAGCCATCGACGTTGGTCCAGTAGCCGGGCTGCGCGGCGGCCGCGCCGTAGGCATTGGTCGGCTTGGCGAACACGTTGTTGCAGTCGATGTTGAAGCTCTGCGCCGCGGCGACTGCAGCGGTGACGGTGGCGAGGACGAGGGTGGCAAGATTGCGTGCGATCGAGCGCATGGACGGACTCTTGAGAAAGGAAGTTGCGGGGGCGCTTCCGAGAGCGGCCACCGCGCCATCGTGGGACGGCGCGGCCGGGTGCAGCTCGACTCCTGGGCGTGCCCTGGAGGCTAGCTGAAGTCCCCCACCTCGCAAGCCAGCCAGCGACGCTTCAGCGGCGCTGCGAGGCAAGTTCGCCCAGGGCGGCCTCGACGCTGGCGAAGGTGCGCTCGCGCGAGAAACGCTCCATGCGCGCCCAGCCCTGGGCCACGAAGCGCTGCGCCAGCTCCGGCTGGTCGAGCACGCGGCGGATCGCCGCGCACAGCGCCGCATCGTCCTTGGACGGCACCAACAGGCCGTTGACCTCGTGCTCGACCACCTCGGGATTCCCGCACACGCCGGTGCACACGATCGGGACGCCGATCGCGCTAACCTCCAGCAAGGTGTGCGACAGGCCCTCGTACTGGCTGTTGAGCACGAACACGTCCGCCGCGCGGATGTAGGACGGGATCTTCGCGTAGGGCACGTTGCCCAGGAACTGCACGCGCGCGGAGAGTCCGAGCTCCGCCGCGTGGGCACGCCAGGGCTCGAGCATGTCTCCGTCGCCGGCGACGAGCAGCTCGACGTCGTCGGGAAGCTCGCGCAGGGCCCGGATGATGCCGTCGACGCGCTTCCACACCATCAAGCGACAGATCGTGAGCAGGTAGCGCTTGTCCGCGCGCAGCCCGAGCCGTTCGCGCGCCAGCGCCTTGGTCTCGCTCGACTCACGCGCCGCCGGTCCGTGGTAGGCGTTGAAGATCAACTGCAGCTTCGACGCCGGGATGCCGTAGCGTTCGATCGGAATGCGCCGCAGGTAGTCCGAGCAAGCGATGATGCGGTCGCACCAACGCCACCAACGCGCTTGCAGCGAACGCACCAGGCCGACCTTCCAGCCGTAGGACTTGCTCTCGAAGGTGTCGATGTCGTCGCCATCGATCCAGCCCTTGCGGTGACTGATCTCCCAAGCGCCGTCGACCATGATGCGGATCATCACCGGCTTGCGCGCGAGCTTGCCGGCGAGCACGTGCAGCAGCGCGAGGTGCTCGTTGACGTACACCACGTCCACGCGGCGCGCGGCGAGGAACACCTTCCAAAAGGCCTTGAGGTAGCGCAGCGGCAGCGGCCCGCGCGTGATCGCCGTGACGCGAAACGGATAGCCCTGCGGATGCGCCTCGGCGCAGAAGGCCACCACGGACACGTCGTGGCCGCGCTCGACCAGGAAGCGCCCCAAGCTCGGCACGTAGACCGCCGGGCCACCCAAGTCGGGCGGGAACACGGGTGAGGTGATCAGGACGCGCATGCCGGCAACGGAACGCCGAAGTCTACTGCACGCGGGCCGGGCGCTCGATCGCGCACGCGGCCATAGCACCTCGAGAGCGCGCCCCAGCCGGACGAGTTTTCGCGTCGGCGCGCGGGGCGCGGGCTTCTCCCGTGGACCGAGCGCGCTCGCGCGGCTAGCCGCGTCCAGCGGTGCGTCCGCGCCGGGCCAAACGCCTCTCAGTCGAGCGCGAGCTCGATCGGTTCGACACCGTGCGCGTCGGTGACGTCGAGCGTGCGACGTCCGAGCTCGCGCTCCTGGGCGAGCAGGCGCAGCTCGTAGCGACCGTTGGCGAGCGGCACCAGCGCGGTTCCGAGCTCGCCCTCGAACGCGAACACCCCAAGCGACACGCCGCTGCCATCGCGCACGTCGACCCGCGTGGCCTCACCGGCCTGTGCCCCCGCCCGCCGCAGGCGCCGCGGCTCGACGTTGCGCTCGAACACGCGCACTTCCTGGGTCTCGCCGGCCAGCAGGTCCACGCGCTGCACCGCCAACGCAACCGCTCCTCCGCCCGTCACCAACCAGCCGCGCCCTTCGGGAATCCACTCGGAGAGCCACCGACCGTCGACGGCGTGCAACTCGTGACGAGCTCCGGCCGCGTCCTCGAAACACGCGCGCACGGCCGGTGCCTTCCGCAGGCCGACCAGGCACAACCTCGCGCCGCGCTGCATCACGAGCTCGCCGAAGTCGTGGGTTTCGCCCGACGCGACGTCGACCCACGGCGTCCGCACGTCGACATAGCCAGTGGCCTGCGCGTGGATCGACCACTGACCAGGTGAGACCGGTCCGATGGCGAAGCGCCCAGTTTGGCCGTCGCAGGCCTCGATCGAGGACGTTGGCTGGCCGCGGAGCGAGGGCACGATTCGAGCGCTCCCCACGGGCTCTCCGCGCGCGTCGACGATGCGTCCCACGAGCTGCACCTTGCCGATGCGAGCGGGATCGGGCTGGATCACGAGCTCTCCGATGCTCGCGAGCACGTCCTCGACCACCGCGCGCGGATACACCGCGTCACCCGGTGCGTACAGCTCGATTCGCAGGGGCTGCTCGGGACATTGCGTCAGCTCGGCGATGCCGCGCGAGTCGATGCGCGCCGAGCGATAGTAATTCGCGGTCTCGTCCGTGGGCGCCGTGACCGATGCGTGCACGAATCCGTCCGTCCAGTCCGCGGCCCGACCGTCGACCCGAACGCGCAGCACCAGGCCGCTCGACAGCACCAGCTCCGCGCGCGCCGTTTGGCCCTCCGCGACCGACAACGAAGTCGATGTGCTTCCGAGCTCGTCGTGCGCCACGCGCAGCTTCACGGGTCCAGGCGTGAGCCCGTCCATCGAGAAGCTCCCGTCGGCTCTCGTCAGACGGAACGCGCCTCCCAAGCCCGACAAAACGTCGACGCTGACTTGCGCGCGCGCGACAGGCTCCCCGCCTCGAGTGCGCACCGTGCCTTCGATCCGCGCGCCGCGCGAAAGTTGGATCGCGATCGAGCTCGCAGCGGTTCCCGTGACTTCGACCGAACCGCTCCAGACCGCGTACCCGCGACCGCGCGCTTGCACCGAAACCGTTCCGGTCGGGACGCCCTCCACCACGAAATCCCCGTCCTCCCCCGTGAACACGCGCTGCCCGGCCGGCGCGCGACCTTCCGCTCCATCGGCCAGTCGCAGCGGCTGCTCCTGGCCCGTTCCGCCGACGACCACGGTCGCTCCGGCGAGTGGCAGGCCCTGTTCGTCGAGCACGCGGCCGCGCACGCTGCCCCCGCGGTGCTCGAAGACCAAATCGACCTCGACTGTCGTGTCGGCGTTCGACATCACGAGCCGTTGCACCGTCGGTGTTCGGCCCGCGGCGCGAGCGGAGACGAAATTGAGCATCTCACCGAGTCCTCGCACGGTGTACTCGCCGCGCGCGTCGCTGCGCGCCACCACCCAGCCTTGGTCGGGATCGTCGACGCACTCCCAGAGGAACACCTCGGCCCCGGGAACTGGCGTGCGGTCCACGTCGAGCACGCGCCCCTTCAACGTGAATCCGTCCTGCATCGGCAGCACGACCTCGGTCGTCTCGCCCGCCCGCGCCTCGCCCCGCACGGAGGAACCTCGGTCGCTGTACAGAGTCACGCGTCCCAGCGGCACGCGCTCGACGCGCACGCTCCCGTCCGCTCCGGTCCAATGGCGCGTCGCGTCGCGAAAGTAGTCCGTGGCATTGGCCGAGTGCAGCACGAAGCCGACGCCCGGCGCGGCGGATCCATCGGTCCAGCGAGCGCGCACGAGCAGCGTTCCGAGCTCTGGCGCGGCGAGCGCGACGGTCGGCGAAGCGACCTCGACCGCCTGGGGGAGCTCGCTGCGCGAGGTCGCGTTCGCCGACGGCGCAACCGACTCTTCCGCGCGAGGCTGCAACGTCTCCACAGACTCCGCCGCCGCCCGCGGTTCCTCGGGCAACGCGGGCTCCGTGTTCGCCGTGAATCGATAGGCCGCGAGCAGCGTGACGAGGGCTGCGGCGGCGACCAACGATTTGCCTGCGGTGCTCATCAGCGCGGCTCCGATCGAAAGGGACGAGACCGACGCCGCGACGACGGCGAGCGGAGGAGGAGAAAGGCGCCAGCCCTCGACCAGCGCCAGCGAAAGCGCGGCGCCGTGCAGGTGCGTGCGGCGCTCGAGCCGCGCGCGCAGGAGCTCGAGGCCGCGCTTGACGCGCGTGCGCACGGTTTCGTGCGGCACACCCATGCGCTCCGCGACGGCGTGCGTCGTCAGCTCCTCGAGGAAGTGCAGCACCAAGGTCTCGCGCCACGGCTCTTCGAGCGCGAGCAAGGCCTCGATGACCTCGCGTCGCAGGGCTTCGCGCTCGAGGATCTCCGCTGGCGTCGGAGTCGCGGCCTGCGGATGCGGGTCGAGCTCGCGTTCCTCGCGCCGCGCCTTCGCGCGCCACGCGCGCCGCGCCAGGTTGCGCGCGATCGCCGACAGCCAAGCGCGCGCCGAATCCGCGGCCGGCGGCTGGTTGCGCAGCGCGGCGAGCCAGGTTTGCTGCTCCACGTCGCGAGCGAGCTCCGGATCGAAGACGAGCCGCCGCACGAGCTCGCGCACGAAGCCCGAATGCTCCAGCAAGAACTGCGGATCGCGGGCGGGCGGCACCATGGCTGCCTTACTGGACCCCGCCCGAGCCCGCGCGGGTCTGGGAAAACGCTGTGTTCCGGTGGCGTGCTCCGACGGAGCGCTCGCGGGCGTGCTCGGTCGGCGCAGCACTCCGCGGAACTCGAGCTGGCAAGCGCGCGCCACCCATCCCGAGTTCGGCACGCTGCCGAGGCCAGGGTTTCGAGTCGCGCCGGCGGGCCGACGGCCTCGCTCGGGTCTCGCACGTTGCGAATCTGCGACGAGCCAGCGCGCACGAAGCGTGACTTTTCTCGAGAGCGAGAGGAACGCCCGCGCTGGATGCGCGCTCTCTCGCCCCGATGTCGCGCGCACGAGGCACGAGCAAACAGGAATCGCAGCACCAAAGCGCATCCGACGGCACCCTGCGCGCGGTATCGTCTCGCCGGTCTCACTTCGCGCCGCGCTCGCACGCGCCGCGCCCCCAAGCCTTGAACGCGACTTCCGCTCAGCCGCCGCTGCGCTGCTTGATCATCGACGACGATCAGGCCTTCTTGCGCTTCGTCGAGACCGCGCTCGAGGCTGCCGGCATCCGGCCCGAGACCGCCCCCGACCCGACGCGCGGGATGGAGCTCTTGAAGTCGACTCCGCCCGGCAGCTTCGACGCGATCTTGCTCGATGTCAGCATGCCGACGCACAGCGGCTGGGAGACGTTGATCGCGATCCGCGAGCTCGGCGACGAAACGCCGGTGATCTTCGTCACCGCAAGCGAGTCGGTCGCCGACCGCGTGCGCGGACTGCGTATGGGCGCCGACGACTTCGTGGTCAAGCCCGTGGCCTACGAGGAGCTCGTGGCGCGCGTCGAGGCCGTGGTGCGCCGCCGACGCGCGCTGACGCCGCTGGAGTTCGGCGACGTGCGCCTGGACCTCGCGCGCCGCAGGGTCGAACGCGGTGGCAAGGAAGTGTTCGTGAGCCCGCGCGAATTCGACCTGCTGCTGGCGCTGGTGCGCGCCAAGGGCGAGGTGCTCAGCCGCAGCCAGTTGCTGCGCGAGGTCTGGGACATCGAGTTCGACACCGACACCAACGTGCTCGACGTGCACCTGGGCCGCCTGCGTCGCAAGATCGATCGCCACGGACGACCGCTGATCCAGACCGTCGAGAAGGTCGGCTACCGCGCCATCGCGTACCCGCGTCCGACGGCCGCGCACTGAGCGCGCACGATCGCGAGCGCGGGCCTCACGCGCCGGGCGACAGCGCCCGCGGCAGCTCGAACCAGAAGCACGTCCCGCCGCCGTCGCGCGGCGCGAAACCGATGCGCCCGCCCCAGCGCTCGATCGTCAGCCGACAGTAGTACAGTCCGAGTCCAGCAGCGCCGCCGGAGCGCGCGCTCTTCACGAAGCGTTGGAACAAGGCCGGCGCGACACTCGGGTCGACTCCGCTGCCGCGGTCGCGCACCTCGACACGCGCGTGTGTCGGTGACTCGACCAGCGCGAGCTCGACCTCGGATCCCGGTCGGCTGTGGCGCAGCGCATTGTCGAGCAGGTTGATCACCACGCGCTCGAGTCGGTCGGCGCGGCCGTGGACGTCGAAGCGCTCGTCGAGCTCGAACCCGCGCGCCACCTGCAGCGCGACGCCGCGGCGCTCGTAGCCCGACTGCATCGCGCGCGCGGCGACGCGCACACACTGGCGCAAGTCCGGCGCCAGGCCAGGCAGCGTGTCGAAGCTCGCCAGCGCGCGCAGCTCGGCCTCGAACACCTGGAGCAACTGTCGGATCATGCTCTCTTGCCGCTTGGCTTCGGCGAGGCTGAGCTGCATGAGCTGCAGCGCGCGCTCAGGCGCCAATTTGCCGGACTTCAGCAGCGACAGGTTGCCGTAGATGTTCGCCAGCGGCGTCTTCAGGTCGTGCACCACACAGTGCAGGAGCACTTCCTTGTCTTGCACCTCGCGCTGCAAGCGGTCGAAGGCCAAGCCCGCCGAGCGCGCCTTCTGCAGCACCGCGACGCGCTCCGCGTACTCGAGCGCGACGTGCTGGATCACGAGCACTTGGCGCGCGTGAGAGATGGTCACCGCGGCCGCTTCGAGCTCCCAGTCACGCCCCGCGCGCGTGGTCTCGCACCACGGCCCGGAAAGGACCCGCCCGCATTCGCCGCGCCGCCAAAACGCTTCGGCATCGACCAGGAAGTTCTCCAGGAACGGCGACCACGTGCGCGGATCGCGCGCGGCGAGCTCCACCGCCAGGCCTTCCGCACGCGCCATGTCCACGAAGAACTCCGGCGTGCGGCCCGCGACGGCGAACGTCCCGTCGTCGCCACGCGCGAGCACCAACACGCCGGTGTCGCACAACCAGTCCTCGATCAGCGCGTCGCTCATCGCTGCTCCATGCGCTCCACGAGCCGCTCGAACGCCGCCTCGACGCCCTCTCCGCTCTTCGCGCTGGTGCGCACCAGGTCCATCGAGGTCGCCAGCAGCTCACAGCGCTCCTCGGACAACTCCCAGCCATCGGCGAGATCGTGCTTGTTGAGCAGCATCACGTGCGGCACGTCTCCGGCGATCTCCTTGGCGCGCGCCAACATCTCGAGCGCGTGATCGAGCGTCCACGCGCGCGTGCCGTCGACGACGATCAAGAAGCCGTGCGCGCCGCGCAGGTAGCTGGCCTCGAGCCTCTGGAACTTGTCCTCGCCGTACAGATCCCACAGCACGAGCGTGGTGCTCACCCCGCGTAGCGTGACGTCCTTCTTGTCGATCTTGACGCCGATCGTGGTGTGGTAGCGCTCGTCGAAGATGCTGTGCACGAAGCGCGCGACGAGGCTGGTCTTGCCGACGGCGAACGCGCCGAGCAGGCAGACCTTCTTGCGCTTCACTTCGCCCCCCCGTCGGGCTCGAGCGCTGCCGTGTGGACGCGCAGCTCGAGCCGCGCGGGATCGATCGACATCGAGCGCAGGACCGCAGCGGCATCGCGCGCGCCCCGATCGCGCAAGGCCGTTGCGCGCAGGCCGCGACCCGCGGGTGCGAGCTCCAACAACAGCCAGCCGGGCTCGGCGCGCAGCACGCGCTCGACCTCCGCGCGTAGCTCGCGCGCCTCGAGCCACAGGAGCGTCGAGCGCGTCGCCCAGCCCATCGCCACGACCATCACCAGCGCCAGCGCGAGCCAGGCGATCCACGACGAGCGCCGTGGCGTCGCGCGTTCGACGAGCAGCGGCTCGAGCAATCCGCGCGCGGCCTCGAAGACCTCGACGTCGCCTCGGAAATGGCTGAGCTCGCTGGCGTGGTGGCGCTGGATCAGCTCGAGCCGGCGCTGCAACTCCGCGCGCCATTCGGCCGGCGCGAAGCCGCGTACCACGGCCGCCAGCACGGCATGCGGCCCGCGGCGCACCTCGATCACCGACTGGCCGAACTCGATGTGCTGCGGCGGCTCGCCGGCGTCGTCTCCGCCAGCGAACGAGCGCGCCGTGAAATCCCCGATCGCCGTCAGCATGCCGGCGACCAGATCGGGATCCGCCACGCGCACGCTGGGCGCGACCAGGTGCTGCAGCACGAGCCCGCTCTCGGCGTGGATCAGGAACACCTGCTCCACGCGGAAGGTCAGGGTGCGCAGCAGCACGACCTCGGCGAAGCTCTTGTGCGTGCGCCAGGCCTCGAAGCGCCAGGCCCAGCTGCGCGGGCTGACGCTGTGCTCGAGCGTGCGATTGAGTCCTTCGAGCATGGCCGCGAGCGACGCGGCGATCGACTTGCGGATGGCCGGCCCGAGGATCGGGAAGATCGCGTCCGCGAGCGCCTTGGGGTTGCGGCGCACGCTGTCTTGCAACGCGGTCTCCATCAGCGGTGACAGCGAGCGCCCCAGCTCGTCGCCCGACTTCGCACTCTGGTGTACGGCGCGCGGGAGCAGCGCGGCCACTTCGCGCGCCTCCAGCCGGCGGCCCTCGAGGGCCGCGAGGCGCGCGCGCTCGGCACCGACCAGCAACGCGCGCAGGCGCTCGAGCTCGCCGTCGGACGGTGGCTCGCCCTGCACACCCTGGCCCGCGCGCTCTTCACGCTCGCGAGCGTGCTCCGTGGATTCCGACATCGGAGGGCCACTTCACCGCGCGGCGCGCTGCACGCTCACTTGGACTTCTTGCCGGTTTCGCTGATGTGCACGGCGAGATCGGCGAGCAGCGCGGCGAGCGCCGTCCGATCGACCTTGCCGGCGCGCATGTCGTCCAGCGCGGCGCGCACGCCCTCCTCGATCTCGCGGGCGCGGATCTCGAGCTCGCTGCGGCACGCCTTGGTCTCGTCGAGCAGCTTGTCCTGCACCTCGGCCAGCGCGCGCGACTGGGCCGTTTCGATTTGGCCCGCGCGCTTCTCGAGCGCCTTGCCGAGCTCGCCGACTTGCTTGCCGATGTCCTTCTGGAACTCGCCGCCGACCTGCGCTTGGTCCTTGAGTCGCTTGGACAGCGCCTCGAGCTCGCGCCGCGTGGCGGCCTCGACGCCGTCGAGTCGCTTGAGGACTTCGACCCGCACGCTCTCGATCTCCTTCGCGATGCGTTCCTCGAGCCCGGACATGCGGCGCTCGCTCGAGCGCAGCTGCTCGCCGAACAACAGGTCGCGAACCTTGGCCAGGCTCGCCGTCGAGGGATCTTCTTCCGTGGCGGACACAGCGTTGCTTCTCCGACTTTGGAGGCGACGGACGCGCAGCGCGAGCGCGGAGAGCTCCGCAGACCGCGCGTTGGCGAGCCGACGCTTCTTGGTTTGACGTTGCACCATTCGAGGCCCTGAATGCGGCGCGGATGGTACCAGCCGCGAGCGACGGACGACCAAAGACGCCGTCCACGCGACGCGCGCTGGCTCGCCCCAGATTTGCAACACGCGCGCGCCCCGCGAGTCGCTCCACGGACCGCGCCGGCCGCCCGCGAGCGCCGCGCGCGTCAGCCCTGCCCGCGCGCCGAACGCGTGCGAACAACCCCCGCCGCGGGGGCCTGGAGTCCGCGCAGGAGCAGCGACGCGACGGCTGTGATCTGCGTCTGGACGTGCGTGCGCGATCCGCGCTCCTCGCGCGAGAGCGAATAGGGCAAGAGCGCGTTGGTGGCGATCACCAGGTGGCGCGCGGTCTCGTGCGGGTCCTCGACGTGCCAGCCCAGCTTGCGCCGGCCCTCGTCGACCACCTTGGCGAGCACGTCGGCCTCGAGATCGAAGTACGTCTCGCGCCGCTCGAGATACTGCGAGCGCAGGTCCGCGAGCATCTCGTCCAGGCTCTCCTGGTACTTGCGCACGCTGTCGAAGCGCGACATCACGCGCGTCACGAGCATGCGCCACAGCCGCACCTCGGCCGATGCGTTCTCGCTGGCGATGGCGTTGAGCTCGGCCACCAAGCGCTCGACCACGCGGTCGATCGAGCGCAGGAAGACCTCCTCCTTGCTCGGGAAGTGCAGGTAGATCGTGCGGCGCGCGATGCCCGCTTCTTGCGCCAGATCGTCGAGCGTCGTCTTCTTGTAGCCAAAGCGCGGCAGCAGGCGCTCGGCGGCATCGAGGATCGCGTCTGCGGAGGTCAGGTCCTGTTGGGCGGTCGGAGGCGTCATGCGCTCCAAACTACCCCACTGCACTGGATGCGTGTTCGAGTGCAGCGCGACTCTTACACCCGGCGGCGGCGCAGCGAAAAAACTACGGCTCGAGCCGCACGTCCCAGTAGGCGTCGCTGACGAAGCGCGACCAGCTGTGCTTCACGCGCCCCAACGGGATCTCGAGGATCGGCGACCATTTGGGCTTGTCGGGGCGCTTGAGCAGGCGCATCCCCGCTTCCTCGGGCGTGCGGTCGCGCTTGGTGCGATTGCAGTCGGTGCACGCGAGCACGCAGTTTTCCCAGGAGCTCTTGCCGCCGCGCGAACGCGGGAAGATGTGGTCGATCGAGAGCTCCGCCGTGCCCGGGCGCACGCCGCAGTACTGGCACTGGTTGTGGTCGCGGCGAAACAGATTGCGCCGACTGAAGACCGCCGCGGGATTGGGTTGGCCCGCGTAGTGGGTCAGCAGGATCACCTCGGGCACCTTGATCTTGAGGCGCACGGTCTTGATGTGCGGCTCGTCGGGCTCGACCGCCAGCGCGGTCCAGGAATCGAAGCCGTGCACCTCGTAGCTGTGCGGCACGACGGCCTTGGCCGCTCCGGTGAACATCAGTCGCAAGGCGTGCCGCACCGTGACGGTGTGGATCGCAGACCACGACTCGTTGAGCACGAGCGCGGGCTGCGCGAGCACGCTTGGACTGTTCATGGTGATTAGAGGCTAGGTCTCGGGCTCTGGGTTGCAAGGGCGAGCGCGGCACGCACGTCCAGCGCCTCCATCCCAACGGCACGCCTCTGAATCGGCAAGCCGCGCGCGAGCGAAGGCCACGATTCGTGTGCTGCGACGCGCTAGGATGCGCGCGGCGAAGGCTTTTCCGAGGTGGCCCAGCGCCGCGGGGAGCCGTTCCGGACCCAGACCGCCTGATCCGCCGAGGCTCGCCAGGCCCCAAGCGCGCCGCTCGAAACACGCGAACAAGACCGGCTTCGATGCCCACAGCAACTCGCACTGCCCTGGTCACCGGAGCCAACCGCGGCATCGGACTCGCGACCTGCGCCCTGCTGGCGCGCCGCGGATTGAGCGTGGTGCTGTCCGCGCGCCGCGAGGCCGACGCCGCACGCGCCGCCGAGGAGTTGCGCGCCCAGGGCCTCGACGTGCGCGCCGAGCAGCTCGATCTCGCCGACGAGCGCGGAATCGCGAACTGCGCCGGACGCCTGGCGAGCGCGCGCATCGCGATCGACGTGCTCGTCAACAACGGCGCACTGCTGTTCGAGGGTGACGGCCTGTCGACGTCGAGCCGCGAGTGGCGCGCGGCGTTCGACGTCAATGTGCTCGGAACCGCGTGGACCATGCGCGCGTTCATGCCAGCGATGCTCGAGCGCGGCTACGGACGCGTGGTCAACGTCTCGTCCGGCTGGGGCGCGTTCAGCGAAGGCCTCGACGGCCCCGCGAGCTATTCGGTCACCAAGGCGGCGCTCAACGCCGCGACCGTGGTGTTCGCGCGTTCCGCGCGCGGCGACGTCAAGGTCAACGCGTGCTGTCCGGGTTGGGTGCGCACGCGCATGGGCGGAGCGGAGGCCGAGCTGTCGCCCGAGGAGGGCGCCGACGTCGTGGCCTGGCTCGCGACACTGCCCGCGAGCGGCCCGAACGGCCAGTTCTTCCGCGGCCGGGAGCCGATCGCGTGGTGAGCAGGCCGGCGCCGAAGCTGGTGCGCGAGCTCGCGGCGCGCGACCCCGCCTTGGGCCGCGCGATGCAGCGCTTGGCGCCGTTTCCAGGCTTTCCGCGGCCCGACCAGGCGCGCCGCCCGCACTTCCACGCGCTCGCGCGAGCCATCGTCTTCCAACAGCTCGCCGGCAAGGCCGCCGAGACGATCCACGGGCGCGTCGTCGCCTTGACGCCGGGCTCACGCTTTCCAACGCCCCGCGAGGTGCTCGAGCTCTCCGACGAGCGACTGCGCGGCGCGGGTCTCTCGCGCAACAAGTTGCTCGCGCTGCGCGATCTCGCGGGAAAGATCGACTCGAGCGAGCTCGCGGGCTGACGATCAGTCGCCCAGGGCCCGCAGCTCGGTTTCGACCAGCTCGCGCAATGCGGGCACGTCATCGCGACAGGTCGACCAGATCGTCGACCAAGAGATGGCGAAGTACTCGTGCACCGCGACGTTGCGGAGTCCGACGACCGTTCGCCACTCGATCGCCGCGTGCGCCTCTTTGAAGTCGCGCGAGATGCGCGCGGCTGCCTCGCCGATCACCGTCAGCTTCTGCAGGACGGCCGCCTGCAGCAACTCGTCGGCTCGAAAGCGAGCCTCATCGACAGTGCCGATGAAGCGCTCGATCGCGGCGCTCGCTTCGGCGATGTCGCGGAGATACAGCGCGTCAGGCCGCATAGACGCGTCGCGCTTTGGCGAGAACCTCCGCGCGCACGGCCGGCTTCAGGCCGTCCCTCGGCACGAGGTCCACGCGCCGACCGAGCACGTCCTCCAGCCGATGTTGCAAGCGGATCAGAGTGAACAGGCTCACGCGTTGGTCGGGCAGGAACTCGACGAGGAAGTCGACATCGCTGTCGGGTCGAAAATCGTCGCGAAGCACGGACCCGAAGACGCTGAGCTCGCGAACGCCGAACTCGCGCGCGATGGCTGCGATCGCGCTCGAGGACACGCTCAGTCGATCGAGTTCGTGCATGAGGGACTCCGACGCGGGTCAGCTTCCTAGCGTGAGCTGTTGCTGCGCGTCGCAGCGTTCGCCTTCGATGGCGGCGAGCATTTCGCGGGTGACGTCGCCGGTCGGGTAGTCGCCGGTGAAGCAGGCGTTGCAGAACTTCTCGATCTTCGGGTTGCCGGCGCGCGCGGCCTCGTTCATCGCGTCGCGGTCGAGGTAGAGCACGTAGTCGGCGCCGATCTCGCGCGCGACCTCGGACGGAGAGCGTCCGGTGGCGATGAACTCGGTCTTGGTCGCCATGTCGATGCCGTAGGGGCACGGGCTGACGAGCGGCGGACTGGTCAACGCCACGAAGACCTTCTTGGCGCCCGCGTCGCGCGCCATCTGCACGATGCGCCGCGAAGTGTTGCCGCGCACGATCGAATCGTCGACCAGCAGCACGTCCTTGCCCTCGAACTCGAGCGGAATGGTGTTGAGCTTGCGCCGCACCGAGTTCGTGCGCGCGCCCTGGCTGGGCATGATGAACGTGCGCCCGATGTAGCGGTTCTTCACCAGGCCTTCGCGGTAAGGCAGGCCCAGCGTCTCCGCCATCGAAGCCGCCGCTTCACGCGAGCTGTCGGGGATCGGGATCACCACGTCGGCCGCCGGAGCGCCGGCTTTCTTCCATTGCTCGGCCAAGGCTGCGCCGAAGCGGCGGCGCGTCTTGTAGACCGACACGTCGTCGAGCATCGAATCGGGTCGCGCGAAGTAGACCCACTCGAAGATGCACGGCCGGTGCGGCTTGTCGCCCAGCTTGCGCTGGTGGATCTTGCGGTCGGGCGAAACGTACAGACATTCGCCGGGTCCGATGTCGAGCGAGCGCGCGTAGCCGTTGACGTCGAGCACCACGGATTCGCTGGCGCAGGCGTAGCTCACGCCCTTCTCGGTGACCTTCGTGCCGAACACGATCGGCTTGATGCCGAACGGATCGCGGAAGCACACCATGCCGCCGTCGGCGAGCACCGCGACGACCGAGTAGGCGCCCTTGACCTTTTCGTGCACGACCTTGACGGCCGCGAACACGTCCTCGGGCTCGATCTTCTGCGCCGGCTTGACGCGGTCGGCGAGCGCGCGCGCGAACACGTACAGGATCACCTCGACGTCGCACGACGAGCCCAGACGCACGCCCTTGATGCGCAGGCGGTCCTTGAGCTCGAGGAAGTTGGTGACGTTGCCGTTGTGCGCCATGGCGATCCCGAACGGAAACACCATGTGGAACGGCTGCACGTCCTCGTCCGAACCGACGCCGACCGTGGGATAGCGCACGTGGCCCACGCCGATGTGGCCGCGCAGTCGCGCCATGTTGCGCTCGTTGAACACGTCGCGCACCAGGCCCAGCCCCTTCTTGACGTGGAACTTGTCGGTGAAGGTGGTGATGCCCGATGCGTCTTGGCCGCGGTGCTGAACCGCGAGCAGGCCCTCGTAGATCTCGAGCGCCACGTCGGTGCCGTCAGGTCCGTAGATGCCGATGAATCCGCACATTGGGCGAGGATTCTAGTGCAGCACGGACGTGAATCCGAATGCGGCGCGCGAATCGCCGCCGCGTGTGCTCCGCGGGCGCGCGTCAGCGACTCTTCGGGAGCCGCAGCTCGAGCTCGCCGCGGTCGACGGAGATGCCGTGGAGCTCGAGGATCGAGCTGGCTTCGTCGTCGCGCTGTTCCGGCGGCTCGTGCACCACGGTCAACTGGTAGCTGCCCCCGACACCCGCGCACAGCTCGAAGCGCCCGTCCGCGTCGGTGCGCGCCAGATCGAGGCCCCACAAGTCCTGTATGACGCGCTCGTCGCGCAGGTCGACGGTCGCGTCGCGCGCCGGCCGACCCTCGCAGTCGAGCACGCGCCCGCGGATCTTGCCCACCGGCGCGAGCACCAGCTCGAGCGCCTCGGTGCCGGCCCGAATGTGCTCGAAGTACCCCGGCGCGATCGGCTGCAGCCGTTGCGCGCCGACACCCTTGTCGACCTTGAGGATCAGCTCGGCCTCGCTCAGGCCGCCGAGGCGGAAGCGCCCCAGCCCGTCGGTGAAGGTGTAGGCGATCCGTTGGCCTGGATCGGAGGCCAGCGCGACCTGCACGCAGGCGCCCGCGACCGGCGTGCGCTCGGATTGGAGCACGACGCCGTGCAGCGTGCCCCCGACGTCGATCACGATCTCGCCCAGGTCGCGGCGCTCGCCCTCGCCCAGGAGCAACTGGCTCTCGTGCAGCGCGGCGAAGCCCTTCAGGCCGAGCACGAATTGGAACTGGCCCTCGCTGAGGTCCCCGACGACGAAGCTCCCGTCGCGCCGCGTCAGGGCCTGGGATTCGAAGCCCAGCATGTAGTTGCCCGAGAGCGGCGTCTCGCCGAAGCGCACGCGGTCGGGGTTGGAACCCTCGATCCGCGCCACCCAGCCCTCGAGCGGCTCACCGCGCGCGTCGACTGCGCGCCCCATGACCATCCCGGCCGAGACCATCGCGATCGTGCCCAGATCGACATCGTCGGGAGCCGCGGGGCTCAGGGGCAGGTCGTAGAACCGGCGCCCGAAGCCCAGGGCCGCGAGCTCGACGGTGTGGGACGTCTCCTTGGTCAGGCCCGTGATCTCGAAGGTGCCGTTGGAGCGACTGCGCGTGCTGCGCGAGTCCAAGCGCTTCGGCAAGCGCGCGGACGCGATGATGCGCACGTCTTGCAGCGGCACTCCGTGGGCATCGGTGACCGTGCCGAAGACGCGCCGCCCGCGATGGAGCGCGATGTCGACCTGCAGCAGCGCGTCGGGAGCGAGCTCTGAGGTCGGCGCAAAGCCGTCGGCGTAGCCTTCCGCGCGTGCGTGCAGCCCGAACCAGCGTGGCGACATCGGCGTCACTCCGACCAAGCGGTAGCGGCCCTCGGCGTCGGAGCGCACCGCGCGCTCGTCGAAGCGATCGGCCGTGACCAGGGCTCCAGCCACCGGGGCTCCGGTCGCTGCGTCGTAGACCCGGCCCTCGACGGCTCCGCCGCGCTCGAGCTCGAAATCGAAGCGCAGCACCGAGCCCTCGGTGAGCTGCACCACGCTGCCCGAGCTCTCGACTCCCTCGAGCGGCGCCACCGCGACGTTCCAGCCTCCGATCGGTGCGTCGACGAACTCATACTGGCCGTCCTGGTCGCTGCGCGTCGTGGCGCTCAGGCGCGTGGCACCGAAGTTCATCAGCGGCTCGAGCCGCAGCTGCGCCTGGCGCGCGGGCGAGCCGTCGGAGTAGCGCACGCGACCGTGCAGGCGCGCGGAACGCGAGAGCACGATCTCGATCGAGCCGCCGGGAAAGCACGAGAGCAGGGAACGCGAGCTGAAGCCCGGCGCCGAGGCGAGCAACTCGTAGCCATGACCGCGCACGGCCTCGGTCGAGAAGGCACCTTCGGCGTCGGACACCAGTTCGGCGCTGGGCGCGTCGACCAGGGCCAAGGGCGTCGGCTCGCCGGCGATGACGCGCGACTGCGACCACACGCTCACACGCGCGTAGGCGATGCCGCGCCCCGCCGTGTCGAGCACGCGACCGCGCAGCACGCGCTCGGGGTCGACGCGCGGCGCAGCGTCGGCAGCGATCGCCCGCGCGGCGCTCGTGGTCCCGGTGGCGGCCTGCGGATCCAGTGTGCTCGCGCGCGTCGTCTCCAGCGTTCCCCCGGTCTCCGACTGCGGCGCTCGCTCGTCCCAGGCCAGGCTCGAACCGGCGGTCGACTCGGGCGGGCGCGTGTTCCACCACAACACGACCAAGCCGAGCACGACCACCGCCGTCCAGGCCGCGAGCTTGAGCTTCATCAACGTCACTCCGATCCAGGGTCCAGATCCACGGGGCGTGGCCAGCAATGGCGCGAGCGCGGCGAGCCACTCCGATCGCCCGCGCGGATGGCGTGCGTCGAGTCGGGCACGCAACCGCGCCAGCCCGCGGGCGAGCTGTGTCTTGACCGTCGCCACTCCGACGCCGCGCGCCCGCGCGATGTCCGCGGGCGAGAGCTCGTCGAAGTAGCGCAACAACAACACCGAGCAGTAGGGCTCCTCGAGCTCGAGCACGTGCTTCACCAGCATCTCGTGCAGTTGCGCCCGGGCCACGATGGCGGCGGTCGCTTCGGTCGCCTCGGGACGCGCGGCGAGCTGCTCGCGGCGGCCACGACGGCTCTCGCCGCGGCGCATCTTCGCCGCCACGAGCCCGAGCACGTGCGCCATCCAGTTCGAGAGCGCCCCGGGCTCGCGCGGGCCCGACTGCAATGTGGCGACCCACAGCTCCTGGGCGACGTCGTCCGCGCGTGCGTCGTCGCGCACCAACGCAAACGCCAGCCGGCGCGCCCATGCGGCGCGCTCCAGAAGCTCTCTCGAATCGAAAGGCGCCATGTCGCGGTCCTCGACCAGGAATACCCGCTGCCGAGCGATCGATGTCGGCGACTTGGCCGAGAGTCACGAGTTCTTCGGCCGGGTTCACGGGCCGCACGCCGCGATTCGGCCGGCACCGGGCCTCATCGCGGACCACGCCCACAGCGCGCTAAGCTCCCGGGCATGGCCGACGTCAAGAAAACCGATCCGAAGCAGGCGCCCCAGAAGAAGCCGGGACTGACCGGCTTGCAGCGCGTGCTGTTGTGGGCGCTGGCGATCGTCCTGGTCGTCTCGGTCCTCGCACGGCTCGTGCTGGACCACGGAGGCCAGACCGAAATCGCCAACGGCATGCGCGCCGCCGCGCACGCGGGCGAGAACGCGGTCGCGCAACCCGCGGGGAGCTTCGAAGCACTCCTGCCCTACGTCACGGAGGGCTCGCTGTTCGGCTTGATCGGCTTCGCGCTGGGCTACGCCACGCGCAAGGTGTTCAAGATCGGGTTGGTGCTGATCGCCGTGGCGTTCGTCGGCGTGCAGGTCGGCGTGCACATGGGCTGGATGTCGGTCGACTGGAACGGACTGACCGAGGCGCTCAACCGCTTCGTGCTCAACCTCAAGGAGGACGAGACGGTCACCAAGTTCCTGACCAACCGCGTGCCCTCGGTCGCAGCGCTCGTCGCCGGCACCGTGGTGGGTTTCCAGCGCGGCTAGGGAGCTGCGCGAACTTGGCCGCCGCACGAGAGAGGGCGTGGAACTCGCGATGAACGCCAAGCGCTCGGTTGCCGTGCTCTTGGCACTCGCGGGCGGCGCGTTGGTGGCGCTGGGCGTGGCCTGGTGGTGGGCCCTGGAGCTCGATGCCGAGCGGCTCGCCGCGCTGGCCGAGGCGCACGCGCGCATCGCTGAGTTGGAGCACGCCGACGAGCGCGAGCAGGCGCGCGAGGCGGGCAAGCTCAAGACCGCGGCCGCGGGCGGCGCGCTGGTGTCGGTGGCACTCGAGCTCGCGCTCGATCCGGAGCTCGCGCCGTTCGAGCACTCGCAGCGCCTGGCCGAGGCCTTCCGCGAGGCACGGCTCGACTTGCTCGCGGGCTCGAGCGAGCAGGCCTGTGAGCTGTGGCGCGAGCGCGGTGAGATCGAGCGCTTCGCACCACTGGTCGACCAGTGGATCGGCGCCTGCATCGAAGCGCGGCGCGTCGACAAGGCCGAGCGCTTGCGCGAGGTGCTGCTGGCGGTCGACACCGACCCCGCGCGCACGAGCTTGCGCCGCGCGATGGCCAAGGGCGCGCTCGACGAGGCACGCGCGGTCGAGTTCGACGCCAAGCGCGCGGCGAGCACGGCGCGGTTGTTCGGTCGCGTGCTGCGCGGACTCGGCGCACCCCAGGACGCCTTGCCGGCGCTGCGGACGGCGCGCTTGGCGCGCTCCAACGACGTCGAGCTGCTGCTCGAGCTCGCGGCCTGCCTGCGCGCGGCAGGATCGACCTCGAGCGAGCGCTGCGAGGTGCTCGCGGTCGCGGTGACGCTGCGGCCGGGCTCCGCGCGGCTGCATTCGGCGTGGGCCGAGGCGCTGCTCGAACGCGGGGAACACGAGCGCGCGCTCGCGGTGTGCGGGCGCGCGCTCGAGATCGCGCCGGCCGAGCCGTTCGCCTGCGAGGTCGCCACGCGCGCGCTGTTCGACGTCGGCCGCACGGACGAGGCGCTCAACACGCTGCGCCGCGCGGTTTCGTCGGCTCCCAACGATCCGGCGCTGCGGACGCGCTTCGGACGCTGGCTCGCGCGCGCTCGGCAGGACCGCGAAGCCTCGGCCAACCTGGAGCTCGCGCTGGAGCTCGCCCCCGACCGCACCGATACCCTTCTGGCACTCTCCGAGCTGCTCGCGACCTCGCGCGACTCGAGCGTGCGCGACGAAGCGCGCGCGGGGCGGCTCGCGGCCCGCGCCACCGAGCTCGGGCTGCGTTGACGGACGTCCGCGGAGCCCGACGATCGCACATTGACCGCGCGGCTGCGCGCCGCCGCGGGTAGAACATGGACCATGGCCCAAGAGCCGCGCAAAACGCCTGGAATGCCGAGCGGGGTGCTGTCGGCGATCGACGTGCTCGCCGGTGAAGCACCGCGGCTCGAGCTGCGGCCGGAGTTCGAGACCACGAGCTTCCCGCGCACCAAGGAGGAGCTCGTTCCCCGCGGTCGCGGGAGCTACCGCATCGTCGGCGAAGTCGCGCGCGGCGGCATGGGCGCGGTGATGCGCGCGTTCGACTCCGACCTCGGACGGCATGTGGCGATCAAGGTCCTGCACCCCGAGCTCGCGCGCAATCCGGAGACGGTGCAGCGCTTCGTCGAGGAAGCGCAGATCGGCGGCCAGCTCCAACACCCCGGCGTCGTGCCGGTGTACGAGCTCGGACTGACCAACGACGAGCGCCCGTTCTTCTCGATGAAATTGGTCAAGGGTCAAACCCTGGCGGCGCTGCTCAAGAGCCGCAAGTCGCCCGAGGACCAGCGCCGGCGCCTGCTCGACATCTTCGAGGACCTGTGCCTGACGATGGCCTACGCGCACAGCCGCGGCGTGATCCATCGCGACCTCAACCCGACCAATGTGCTGATCGGGAACTTCGGCGAGGTGCAGATCGTCGACTGGGGCTTGGCCAAGGTCCTGCCGCGCGCGGAGGTCGGCGAGGGCGCGACCACCATCCAGACCTTGCGCAGCGGCGGCGCGGCGCAGCACCCGAGCTCGCAGGCTGGCTCGCTGATGGGCACGATCGCCTACCTCTCGCCCGAGCAAGCGCGCGGCCAAGTCGAATCCGTCGACGAGCACGCCGACGTGTTCTCGTTGGGCGCGATCCTGTGCGAGATCTTGACCGGCAGCCCGCCCTACACCGGTGATGCCGAGAGCGTGCTGATGGCCGCGGCCAGCGGCGATGTCGTGGCGGCTCACGCGCGGCTCGCGGCCACGGGCGCGGAGACCGAGATCGTCGATCTGGCGCGCGAATGCTTGACCAAGGACCTCGAGGCACGTCCACGCGACGCGCAGGTGGTCGCGCAGCGCGTCAGCGCGTTCCTGGCCTCGCTCGAGGAGCTCGCGCGCCATGCGCAGCACGACATCGACGCCGCCCACGCGCTGGTCGCCCGCGCGGCGCTGACGCGCAACATCGCCATCGCGGTCGCCGGCGTGTGCGCGGCCGCGGCGGCCTATTTCGCGCTGCGTTGAGCGCGCGCCGCGCCGCTACTTGCGGAACATGAAGTAGACCGCGCCGCACAGGCACAGCCCGGCCCACAGGAAGTCGAGCTTGAACGGCTTGCCCATGTAGAAGATCGAGAACGGCACGAACACCGAGAGCGTGATCACCTCTTGGAGGATCTTGAGCTGCGCCAGGTCCAGCGTGCGGTAGCCGATGCGGTTGGCGGGCACTTGGATCAGGTACTCGAACAACGCGATGCCCCAGCTCGCGAGCGCGGCGAGATACCAGGGCCTCTCGGCCATGTTCTTGAGATGGGCGTACCACGCGAACGTCATGAAGACGTTCGAGGCGACGAGCAGCAGCGAGGCGGTCAGGAACGGGGGCATGGGCGCGCAGTGTTCGAGGGTGGGTCGGGGGCGCCAGACTCTCGCGGCTGGCGGCGCCGGGCGCAATCGGAGAGCGACTCGCGCCGCGCGCTCCGGCGGCGCCGCGTATACTCGACGGCCGAACGGGCGAAGGGTGCGAACGTGGCGGGCAGCATCTCGATGAAGGCACTGCAGCGGGCCGACCAGGCCCTCGGTCTGCTCGCGTGCACCCTGCTCCAGCCGCTCAAGCTGCTGCGCGAGCGCGAGATCGAGGCTCCCGCGCGCAAGGTACTGGCGATCAAGTTCTGGGGCATCGGCAGCGTGCAGCTGCTCACGCCCGCGATCGCCACGCTGCGCCGCCGCCACCCGTTCGCCGAGATCACGTTCCTGACGCTCGAGGGCAACCGCGAGTTCGCCGAGCGGCTCGACGTGTTCGAGCGCGTCTTGACGCTCGACGTCGCGCGCGCGGGCTGGCTGCGCGTCGCCCTGCGCATCCAACGCTTGCTGCGCGAGCTGCGCGACGAGCAGTTCGACGTCGTCTACGACTTCGAGTTCTTCACGCGCTTCTCGAGCGTCGTCTCGCTGCTCTCGCGCGCGCCGCGACGCCACGGCTTCGAGAGTCCGCGCGTGTGGCGCGGCGCGTTCCACAACCACACCAGCGTCTTCAATCGCTACTGGCACGTGGCGCGCAACTTCCGCGCGCTCGCCGGCGGAGAGGACGGCCGCAACCTGACGTCCTCGGACGTCAAGCCCCTGTTCTTCGACGAGCGCGACGAGGCGCGCGCGGTCACGCTGCTCGAACGCCATGGCATCGGCGAGCAGTACGTGTACGTCGTGCTCAATCCCAACGCCGGCGAGCTGTCGCTCGAGCGCCGTTGGCCCGCGGCACAGTTCATCGAGCTCGCGCAACGCTTCCTCACCGCGGAGAAGTGGTGCGTGGTGCTGATCGGCTCCGCGGCCGAGCGCGAATACGTCGAGCGCATCGCCGCGCGCGTGGCGCACCCGCGCTGCGTGAACATCGCCGGAGAGCTCGAGCCCGCGGAGCTCTCCGCCTTGTTCGCGCGCGCTGCCGTGATCGTCACCAACGACTCCGGGCCGATGCACATCGCCGCCGCGATCGGCGCTCCGACGCTGGGACTGTTCGGGCCCGAGACGCCGGTGATGTACGGACCGCTGGGGTTGCGCGCGCGAGCACTGTACCGGCCGACGCACTGCAGCCCGTGCATCAACGTCCACCACAACAAGCTGGCCAGCTGCATCTACGGCGAAGCGCAGTGCTTGACCGCGATCACGGTCGACGAGGTGCACTCCGCGGCGCACGCCTTGGCGCTGGGGTTGGAGCTCGAGCTCGACACTCGGCCGCAGCGGGATCGAGCGAGCGACCGGACGGACCCGCGGACGAGCTG
The DNA here is from genome assembly GCA_020853575.1 of Planctomycetota bacterium. GTDB lineage: Bacteria > Planctomycetota > UBA1135 > UBA1135 > F1-120-MAGs118. The sequence goes on along the minus strand of JADYYP010000053.1, from coordinate 6,060 downwards.
ATGCGCGTCCTGTTGCTCAATCCGCCGGGCGAGCGGATCTACATCCGCGACTACTTCTGCTCCAAGACCACCAAGTCGAACTACCTGTTCCACCCGATCGACTTGGTGATGCTCTCGGGCATCGTCGCGTCGCGCCACGAAGTCGCGGTGCTCGACGCGATCGCGGAACGGCTCGGGGTCGAGGCCGCGCGAGCGCGCATCGAGGCCTTCGCCCCGGACGCGATCGTCAGCTTGGTCGGCTCCGTTTCCTGGCCCGAGGATCGTGCCTTCCTCTCCGAGCAGGCCGCGCGCGGACGGCGCGTCCTGGCGATCGGCGACGTGCTGCACGAAAAGGCCGCGCTGCGCGTGGTCGAGGAGACCTGGCTCGAGGCCGCGTTGGGCAACTTCGTGGGCGCCGACGCGCTCAAGATCCTCGAACGGCGCTATGAGGACGTGCACGATTCCGTCGTGCGGCGCGAAGACGGTCGCGTCGAGGTGCTGCACGCGCGCGGCAAGCTGCACGGCAGCTACTCGATCCCGCGGCCACGCCACGAGCTCTTCCCGCGCAGCGGCTACCACTTCTCGTTCGCGCGCAGCGAGCCGTTCGCGACGATCTTGACCGACTGGGGCTGCCCGTTTCCCTGCACCTTCTGCGTGATGTCGACGTTGGGGTACGCCACGCGCCCCATCGCGGACGTGCTCGAGGAAGTCGACCACTTGCGCGCGCGCGGCGTGCGCGAGTTGTTCGTGATGGACCAGACCTTCGGCGTGCAACGCAAGCGCGCGCTCGAGCTGTGTGCCGCGTGGGCCGAGCGCGGCGACCTGTCGTGGACCACCTACGCCCGACCGGATCGCATCGACGACGAGCTGTGCTCGGCGCTCGCGCGCGCTGGATGCCACACGCTGATGATGGGCGTCGAGAGCGCCGATCCGGCCGTGCTGGCGAGCTACGAGAAGCGCTACGACACGGCCGACGTGCGCGCCGGTTTCGCGCGCGCGAAGCGCCACGGCTTGCGCACGGTGGGCACCTTCATCATCGGCTTGCCCGAGGAGACCGAGGAATCGATCCGCGCCTCGCTGGACCTCGCGTTGGAGCTCGAGCTCGACTTCATGAGCCTCAACATGGCCGTCCCACGCTTCGGCACGCCCTTCCGCCGGCGCGCGATCGAGCTCGGCCTGGTCGATGAGGACGACCTGGTGATGGACCAGGGTGGCGCGGAGGCCAAGCTGCCGACGCAGGCCCTCGATCGCGCGACCATGTTGGCGCTCAAGAAGCGCATGGTACGCCGCTTCTACTTGCGCCCGAGCTATCTGTGGCGCCGCGTGACCGCCGCGCGCAGCCTGTTCGAGCTGCGCGCCCAAGCACGCGAGGGGTTGGCGCTGCTGTTCCGCAACGTCTGAGGCGCGCTTCAGTGCGCGGGATCGTCGACGCGGCCGGCGAACAAGGTCTGGCCGCTCGAGCGCTGGCGCACGAAGAACAGGAACGGATGGTCGGCGACGAAGCTCAGCACCTCGTTGTCGGGGCGCATCGCGGAACCGGCCTTGATCTCGACGCTGGTCGCCGCCGCGGCCTCGGTGCCGGCCTCGTCGACGGCGATCCAACTCTTGTGGCGCACGACGCCGATGTACAGCGGAGCCCGCGGATCGCGCGCGCGCGACGACAGGCCGCTGAAGTCCGCGAGCTCGGGCGAGAAGGCCGCGCGCATGCCGAGCTGCGCGAGCTGCGGCACCAGATCGTAGGCATTCTCGAACTGGAACTTCGGCAGCACCAACTCGACCAGCGCGGGCTGGAGCGCCGCGGTCCAATCGGCGAAGGACTCCTCGGCGAGCACCGCCGCCAAGCCGTCGACCTCGTCGGGGAGGACGATCAGCATGTCGAGCCCGCCGACATAGGGCAGCGCGAGCACCTGCGCGCGCTCGGATCGGCCGACGAGACTGAAGCGAGCGCGCTGCGCCATCATCGGCACGCTGACTTCACCCGCGGGAGCGTGGAAGGCGCGCGCCATGGTCCGCGACGCCAAGAAGGGTGAGGCCCAACGCGCCTTGAGATACACCGCATTGGCCAACACCAAGCGCGTGGCCGGCGGCGGGCTGCCGGGCGGAATCAGCTCGGGAATGCGCGTCTTGGTGTGCTCCGAGACCCACGCATTGATCTTGTCCCTGGCGCCACTGGCCGCGCTCGCGAAGTCGACCTCGAACACTTGCGCGCGCCCCACTCCGCCGACGCGGCGCAGGTACTCCGGAGTCAGTGGATAACCGCTTTGACGCCACAGGGAGTTGGCCAAACCCAGTTCGTAGGCAGGCTGACCGCTGGGGCGTTCGTTTTTCGGCGTGAGCGCCTCCGCGGACTGCTGCAGCGCTTCGAGCGCCGCTCCCGCGGGAAAATGGAACACGGCGTCGATCTCCGCCGCCGTGTCCCCTTTGGCTCCTTCGCGAGCCAGCGCGATCGCACCCGCGACCGAGTAGGGCGAGAGCAACACGTTGCCGCGCTCGCGCGTAACGCTTCGCAGGAGCTCGAGCACGAAGCGGTCGTGCTCGGCGGCGAAGCTCGGCGGAGCTTGCACGGCTTGGGGAGCGAGGGCCAACACCAGCGCGGCGATTCCGGTCTGCATGATGCGATTCTCCTCTCGAAGGCGCGGACGCGCGAGCCTCGAGCAACGACCGCGAACGCGAGCGTGTTGGCTCGGAGCCACGAAAATCGGCGCGAATGAGCGCTGCGCACGGGTTGGACGACGACACCTGAAACTCTGCGAGCCGGTGCGCGGGATTGGTCTGCGACGAGATGCGGGACGCAGCTCGCGAGCCGCGACGGATCGCGGAACGCGCGTCACGTCCTGCGTGAGCGCCCATCGTCCAAGGGCGACATCTCGCGGAAAGCTCTCCATGAAACTGCAGTGTGTTCTCTCGAGCTCGCTGGCCCTCGCCACCACGGTGGGAGCCGCGCGCGCACTGGCCCTCCAAGGTCAACCGGTCTCGCCCGAGCGCCGCGACGTCGGGTTGATCGTGCGCGAGATGATCCAAGGTCAATCCAGCGCTCCGGGTGGTGTTCCGCTGGTCACGATCACCGGGACTCCGTTCGCGCAGTACGTGTTGATCGGCAACTTCGGGACGCTCCCGGGCCTGGTCGACGTCGCCACGGATCTGAGCGCGCTGGGCATCACCGGCCCGCTCTCGGCGCCGATCAACGTGCTCCCCAACGGCCTGTTCACGGCGCTCAACGGCACCTTCGGAGTGTTGCCTGCGAGCGGACGCCAGGACCTGAATCTCTCGCTGGCGATCCCTCCGGGCAGCAACGGCAGCTACCTCGACATGCAGGTGCTCATGGTGCAGCCCGACGGTTCGCTCGAGCTCAGCAACGGCCAGCTGCGCCAAATGCAGTTCGTGCCGATGGGTGCCGGCTGGACCCTGAACGCCAGTGGTTTCCCGGGCTCGGCCGCGGGGGACTGGCGCGACATCGAGCAGGGCGACATCGACGGCGACGGCGACGGCGACAACGACAGCATCGGTTGCAACTTCAACGGCCAAGTGACGGTGTGGCGCACGACCAACGGTCAACGCGTGCTGGCAACCACTCTGGGCGATGTGCGCGCGACCTCGGCGGAGCTCGGCGACCTCGACAACGACGGCTGGCTCGACCTCGCGGTGGCCTACTTCCAGCAACCGGAGTACGTGCGCGTGTGGCGCAATCAAGGCGTCGACGCGAGTGGGACGTGGCTGGGTTTCGCGGAGCTCCCGAGCGTCGACATCGTCAAGCAGGGCACTGCGTTCAACACGCACCCCGCCGACCTCGAGATCGCAGACTTCGACGGCAACGGCGCGCGCGACATCGTGCTCGCCTGTGGCTTCAACCCCGCGATCGGCGAGCGCAACCGCGTGCTGTTCAACACGCTCGACCCGGCCAACGGAATGGCCTTGGGCTTCGTGGAGATGACCAACACCAACCTGCCGGCGATCCTCGACGACACCGAAGACTGTGAGGCCTTCGACTACGATCTCGACGGCGACATCGACATCGTCGTGGCGAACGTCGAAGGCCCGCCGCCGGGCGCGAGCAACCCGTTCGGCACCGGCATCGACTACATCCTGGTCAACCAGGGCGGAATCCAAGGTGGGGTCGAGGGCGTGTTCGTGGCGCCGCTGCCCAACCCGCTTCCTCCGCTGAACGACGAGTCGCTCGACATCGCCGTCGGCGACCTCACCGGCGACCAGCGGCCGGACTTGTTCGTGACCAACTGGGCCCTGATCAACCCGTTCGTCACCAACGTCCCGGTCCGCGATCGTCTGCTGCTCAACACGGGCAGCGGGCTCGCGACCTCCTTCACCGACCGTTCGGATCTGCTGCCCGACGCTCCCGGCAGCGGCGTCCCCGCGACCTTCGGCGTCGACGCGGAGATCTTCGACTTCGATTTCGACGGCGACCTGGACGTCGTCACCGCGCTGGGCACGCTCGGTAACCCCAACGTCGCGGCCTTGCCCAACTCCTCGCTGGGCGTGGTGGTGTTCCGCAACCTGGGCTTGCCGAACGCCGCCATGAGCCAAGACGCGCTCGGCAGCTTGGGTCTGAGCGCCGTCAGCTCGGTCGACTTCTTCGACATCGAAGCGGGCGACTGGGCCGCGGCCCCGACCTCCGGCACGCCACCCTTCGGTCGCTACTTCGACAAGGACTTCGGCGCGGCGGCGCGCAACTTCGCGGCGCCGGTGACGACTGGATGTTTCAGCCTCGACCGGCAGTGAGCACGCAAGCCGGGCGCGGGTGCTCGAGTGCTGCTCTCGCGCCGCGGCTCGACGTCGCGCGGACCCCGGGTGTGACCAGGGGTCCGCGCGCGTCTTTCAGGCCGCCCAACGGCATCTCCAAAGGAAATTCGCGATGAGTGAAACTCGCGCGGGTGCGAACGTGGAGATGCGGGCGTCGATGGCATTTCGCCTTCGACGGATCGCGCGGCCCCCTCCGGATCTCCTCCCTCCGCGCGCAACGACGATTGGGATCGAAGCACTCATGAAGCTCAACACCTACGCATGCCTCCTGACGGCGCTGCTCGCCGGCGGCGGACTCGCCTCGCTGGCGCCGGCGCAGACCCCCGTGACCCCCGAGCGGCGCTTCACGGCGACCTGGAACGAGAGCGGCACACTCTCGGTGGAGCGTCTGGTCGCCGGCCGTTTCAGCCTGAACCGCGCACTCGACGCGGCGGCGCTGCGCACGCTGAACGGCGTGACGCAGCTGGTCGAGCTCTACGACCCGGGCCGTCTCACGCACGTGATGAGCTCGGGCCAGTCCTTCGACGACCTCGCGCTGGTCTCCGCCGCGACCACCGATGGACGCGACGGGGTGGCGGCCCTCGATGCCGACGGTCTCTCGGTGCTCACGATCACCGACGACGACCTGGGCTTCAGCGTGGTCGATGCCTTGGGCGGGGCTTGGTCCGACGCGACCCGACTGTGGTCGGTGCGGGGAGCGAGCGGTGAGAGCTTGCTGCTTGGGTGGGTGCCCGAACAGTCGACGCTGCTGCGCGCGACGTGGTCGAGCGCGACGCAGAAGTTGAGCGAGCTCGAGCAGGGCTTGGACGTCAGCGCCGGCCTGCAGAACGTGTTGGCCCTCGAGTTCGACGGCGAACTGGCCTCGCGCGAGCTCGCCATCGTCACCGACCAGTGGCTGTACGTGCTCAACTGGGACGGCTCGCCGCAGTGGGGTCCGCTGTACCTCGGGCCCGACCTGACGCCGGGTGGAGGTCGCCGCGAGTTCGCCGTGGCGCAGCGCGCTGGACAGCTCGACCTGCTGGCCTACGTCATGTGGTCGCCGGCGCTGGGCGCGCAACTCGTCAGTGGCTTCACCGCCGCGGAGTGGTTCTGGAGCTTCGAAGTTCTCGACACACCCTGCCGTTCTCTGCTCGCGACGGATTACGACGGCGATCAACGCGACGATCTGGTGCTGATCGCGGCGGGAGAGACCGAGGCGCGGCTAGCCTGACTTGAAAGGTTTGGATTCTCGTTAAGGGACTTACGGCGGCCGATGGCGCGTGGGCCCTCATTCTCGGACCCGTCGTCGCCGGTCGGCGCGCGAAGGTCGATGTAGTGGGAATGGCT
>JADYYP010000052.1 GCA_020853575.1 Planctomycetota bacterium | reverse complement strand
CGTGTCCGTGTCCGCAGTGCCGCAGCCGCACACACCCGGCGCGAGCTTGTTCGGGTCGTTCGCGCACAGATCGTTGCAGTCCGCCGTTCCGTCGCCGTCGCTGTCGGTATCCGCGACGCCGCAGCCGCACGTGCCGGCCGCGATCTTGAGCGGGTCGGTCGGGCAACCGTCGATGCAATCGAGCGTCCCGTCGCCGTCCGTGTCCGTGTCCGCAGTGCCGCAGCCGCACACACCCGGCGCGAGCTTGTTCGGGTCGTTCGCGCACAGATCGTTGCAGTCCGCCGTGCCGTCGCCGTCGCTGTCGGTGTCGGCCACGCCGCAGCCGCACGTGCCGGCCTCGATCTTGAGCGGGTCGCTCGGGCAACCGTCGATGCAATCGGGCGTTGAATCGCCATCACCGTCGGTCTCCGGCACCCCGCAGCCGCAGGCTCCCGGCGCGATCTTGTTCGGGTCGCTGGCGCACAAGTCGTTGCAGTCCGCCGTCCCGTCGCCGTCGCTGTCGGTATCGGCAACTCCGCAGCCGCACGTGCCGGCCGAGACCTTGAGCGGGTCGGAGGGACAACCGTCGAAGCAATCGAACGTCCCGTCGCTGTCGCTGTCGATGTCCGCGACGCCGCAGCCGCAAATGCCGGGCACCAGCTTGGCGGGATCGCTCGGACAGCCGTCGACCGTGACGACGACCGTGTCGTACACCGTGCCACTCTGCGCGAACACCGCCAATTCGAGCGTGTACACGCCGGGCTCGGTGAAGCTGACCGACGTGTCGAGCTCGGCCGCGTTCGCGAAACTCGCCACGCCCGGGCCGTCGAGCTGCGTCCACTGGACCGGCTCGGGCAGGCTGACGACGTGGCACACGTGAGCCGAGCAATCCGGTACCACCGAGCCCAGCATCTCGTACGTGCCCGTGGAGCGATCCAAGCGCGCGAGCTGGGTGTAGATCAGATTGCCGTTGGAGAGCGTGGCGTACGAGGCGTAGAGCTGGCCGCCGAACAGATCGAGCTCCTCGATCGACAGATTCGGCACGGGCGTCGTCACCACCAGCGGCGTCACCACACCGGTGGTCGGATGGATGCTCAGCAGCCAGTGCGTCGCATTGTCGACGGCGAGCAAGCGGTCGATGGCGGGGTCGTAGGCCAGCGACTTGACCGAGGTGTAGCCGTTGAGCGTCTGGCTCCCGACCGCCGTCGTCGCTCCGGTTGTACGGTTGATCCGCAACAACTGGCGCTTGCCGAAGTCGACCGCGAACAGCCGGTCATTGGTCGCGTCGTACGCCAGTGAGGTCACCGCGTTCCACGTCGCCGACCAGGCCGACGAGCCGATCAAAGTCGCCGTCGCGGTGTTGGGGTCGAGCGTGTAGAGCCGGCGCAACCCGACGTCGGTGCCGTAGTACGTGCTCCCGACCTTGACCAAGTCCGACGGCCACCCGAGCGTCGTGCCGCCAGCCGTGCGGATCAACCCCACCGCGTTGAGTCCGGTGCCCTCGACCCACTTGAGGAACATGTCCTCGGTCGTGTTGTTGCCGTCAGCTGTCCACCACTCCAGCGGTGTGCCATTGACGATGTCGCCGTCGAGCGCGACCGGGTTGGGATAGTCGACCGCGAGATCGGAACCGGCGTCGGCGGCGACCTGGGCGTAGAGCGGGGCAGCGGCCGCGGCAAGGGCGGCGAGGGCGAGCAGGGCCTTCATGGGATGCGATTTCGTAGAAAAGGATAGCGCATCTGGCCCACTGGACAGCGGAGTCAAAAAAAACGCGCTGCAGCAACGTGCCATCGGCGGGCGACGGCGCGCGGCGCGCCGCGAATTTGCTTCACGGTTGGAACGTGATCGCCAGGCCGCTCGAGAAGTTGCTCTGCTTGCCACAGACGCTGGCGTCGTCCCGGTACCAGGCCTGGAAGTACCAGGTGCTGCCCGACCCGATCAGCCCGGCCGAACGGGCGATCAGCTCGCCCTGCTGGAACGTGCCCGCGCTTCCCGAGGACTGCACCGGAAAGCGCTTCTGCTGCCCGGCCACGCAACGCAACCCGTCCTTGAAGGCCACGCCTGCGCCGGCGTTCTTGGTGCTCGAGCCCATGAACACCAGGCCGCTCTTGCCGAGCGGCAGATGCTCGACCACCAACCACGCGTCGTCCAAGCTCGCGCTCGTCCCGCCGACGTTGACCAGCCGCGCGCCGACGCCGGTCGAGTTGCGGCAGCCCGCGTCGGAGCTCCCCGCATTGCCGCACGGGCACGCCGTGCCGCTTCCATCGCCGAAGCAAAACGGTGTGCCGTTCGAGTGACAACGGGACGGGTCGATCTCGAGCGGATCCCAGGGACAACCGTCGGCGACCACCAGCAGCGTGTCGCTCGAAACTCCCTGCGTCGTGGTCACGCTCAGCTCCAGCTGGTACACGCCCGCCGCGGAGAACGTCACGCTCGTGTCCAACGCGGACGGATCGGCGAAGCTCGCGGACCCCGGGCCTTGCACCAGACTCCACGACACCCGCTCCGGAACGGACTCGATGCGCAAGGCGTGGGGCGAGCAGTCGAGCAACACCCCACCGACCGACTCGTACTGTCCAGTCGCGCGATCGACGCGCGCAAGCTGGCCAGAAACCAGCACCCCGTTGGAGATTTGGGCCCGCGACGCGTACAGCTCGCCGCCGAAGAACTCGAGTTCCTCGACGCGCTGGGAGGCGTCCGGGGCGAGCACCACCAGCGGCGTGACCGCCCCGTTGTTCGGATCGACCGCCAACAGCCAGTTGGTCGAGGAGTCCGCAGCCAGCAGCACGCCGCTCTTGTCGTCGAAGGCGAGCGAGCGGATCAACGGGTAGCCCGCGAGCGAGTTGACGCCCACGGTGCTGACCTGACCCGTCGAGCGGTTGAAGCGCAGCAGCTGCTTCTTCGCCGTGTCGATCGCGAACAGTCGATCGCCGGCGGCGTCATAGGCCAGCGAGTTGACACTCGCATACTGCGACGAGAACGCGCTCGAGCCGACGAGCGTGCACACTGCGGTGGCTCGGTCGAGCGTGTACAGCCGGCGCAGACCGACGTCGACGCCCCACCACTGACCGGCGATCTCGACGATGTCCGCGGGCCAGCCCAAGGCCGTCCCTGTGCTCGTCCTGAGCGTGCCCACCGCGCTCGTGCCGACTCCATCGACATAGCGCACGAGCATGTCCTCGCTCGCGTTGTTTCCGTCGGCGGAGAACCACTCGAGGGTCGAGGCGCCGAGCACGGACCCGTGCAGTTGCACGGCGCCCGGCCAGGGCGCCTGCAGATCGGCGCCTGCGTCGGGCAGCTGCGCCGCGGCGACATGGGCGCAACTGAGCGCGATCAAGGTGCGGAAGATCATGGCGTGTACGGGGGCTCTCGGATCCGCGCGGGGCGGCTCCAAGCCGCCCGCCACGCGGGACCGAACTGCGCGAGCAAGAGGGAGCGCAAGTCGGGTGCGGGCGTGACGAAGGAGTTTCCCTGCTGCGTGCAAGTTCCATCCGCGACCGACGCCGTCCGTCACGCCAAAAAACACGCCGAAAGCGCGCGCGGACCGCGGTCGCGCCGCCCTCCGGGAGCGCGGGCTCAGTTTTCGAGCGAGCGCAGGCTGACGGAACGCAGTGACAGTCCAGTGCCGCGTGCGAGCACCTCGAGGGTGCCCGGGCTCGGCGGACTCGGGCCTTCGAAGACCAAGCTGCCGTTGAGCCAGTGCTCGACGCGCCCGCCGGCGACGACGATCCGGGCGCGATTCCACTCGCCGGGCGCCGCACTCGCGCGAACGCGAGGCGCGCTGCAGTCGCGCAGCGCGCCCGTCAGACGCAGGGGATCGCGGCCATCGAGCGTCGCGTCCTCGTCGCACAGCGAAAACTCGAAGCCTGCGCCGTAGCTCAGCGAGGCTCCTCCGCCCGCCGGCAACCACCACTCGAAGCTCAGCTCGAACTGGTCCGGCAACGCGCGTCCGACGAGCACCCGCGCGTCCCGAGCGGCGTGCATTCCGTTGGCGTCACGACTCCAACCCGCGGGCAGCAGCTCGTCGTCGAACACGCGCACTGGGCCCGCCTCCCGCACGCCGAAGGGCTCGATCGACAGCGCGGCCGCCGCCGCACCGTTCGAGTCGGACTCGCGCAGCGCGGCGGGCGACACGCTGTGCCAAACAGCTCGCGCCCACGGTGTGGCGCCGCGCTCCGAGCGCAGGCCCTCGCCGCACTGCACGACGACGACGCCGGCGACGAGCTCGGGGACATCGAGCTGCACGCTGCGGCGGTCGGACGCGGGCGTGCTCGCACTGGCGCGCACACGTCTGGTTCCCCGAGGTGTGCGCAGTTCCAGCGGGAATTGATCCGGGTCGAACCCCACGCGCCGCGACAACGGCTCGGAGAACTCGAGCGTGAGCGTGCCGGGAGCAGAGCGCACGGCGCCCACCTCGAACACGCGCTGTGGGTCGAACTGCAAGCGCGCCAGCGATGCGCGAGTGCCACCCCCTCCGGGCGCGCCCAGCACCAACAGGCCGCGCTCCGCGCTCGCCACCAGTGCGCTCGCACGCGCGAGACCGCTGTGCGGCTGCGCGAAGACGACCGAGCTCCCGTGCACGGCTCCCTGCTCCATCTGCACGGCGACGCGAACCAGAACGCCGCGTGTGCGCTCGAGCACCAGCCACTGGCCCTGATGCGGGCCGCTCGGCAGGCGAACGGGCGCGGCGAAGGCTCCGTCGCGCACGAGGTCCGGGAGGGCGACACCGCCCAACCGTCCACCGCTGGAATCGAACACGCGCAACTCGCAGTCGGTCGCGGCCAACACGCGCTCGTCCGCCGTGGCCACCTCCGAAGGCTCGTCCAGCGTGAGGCGCAGCGTATGCGCGTCGCCCGACTTGGCGTCGATGGCGACGAGTCGTTGCGTCGCGGGATCCGCGCGCAAGTCGACGAGCAATGCGGACTCGCTGGCCGCCAGGGCGTGCGCTTGGAACGAGACCTGCCCTTCGGGCTGCGGCACGCTCCACACGCAGCGATACTCGTCGGCGCGTCCGTCGCCGTCCGAGTCGACCAGTTCGGTCAGCTCCGAGCGCTGCAATACGAAGAGCCGCTGCGCGACGCGCGCGAGTCCCAGCACGCCGTCGAAACCGGCGCCGAGCCGCGCGGCGCGCGGCGGGTCGAAGGTCAGCGTCCAGACCTCGCTTCCGGTGCCCACGACGAGCGCCTCGCCCGCCCACAGGGCCGTGGTGATCGCCCCGGTGGAGCCCGGACGAGGCGGCAACACGAGATCCGAGCGCGACCATCCCGGCCACATGTCCGAGGCCGTCGCGTCGAGGGGCGCCTGGCGCGGAGTCGGGATCTCGGCGACAGGACTGGCACTCGCCGGAGTGCGCGCCGGAAGTCGAGGACCGATGGCCAGGCGCGTCTCGAGCACCGTGAACTCCGCGGAAGCGGCGCGCCGCACGCTCACGGTCAGTGCGCTCGACGTCTCGTGCTCGCAGACCACCTCGTGCGCCCCGACCGCGAGCGTGAGCGCGCTCGAGGACTCTGGTCCTCGCGCGACGAGAACTCCATCGACGTAGAGGCGAGTCGACGGTCCGCCGCGAACACTCAGGGTGATTGCTCCGAGCTCGTCGACGTCGAGCACGCCCTCGACGCGCGCCACCGCGTTGCGCGAGCGGGGCCCGAAATCGCCGCGCGCCGCGTCGAGCGCCCAACGCGCCACGTCGCCGGAGTACTGGGGATCGGACTGCGGCCAGATGCGCGAGGTCTCCGCGTTCCAACCGGGGGCGCTCCAAACGTGCACCGCGGCGCCGCGGCGGCGTTGCGCGAGCGGTGAGCTGGTGGACGGCTCTCGCGCGCGCTCCGCCACTGTCGCAGGGGCTGGCGGGAGCGGCTCGGGCACCGCGGTCGTTCGCTGGGAAACGGCATCCGGAGCGACAGGACCGCCGGAGGGAGCTTCGGGGCCGCGGCACGCGAGCGCGCTCGAGATCAGCGCCGCCCAAACTCGCTGGCGCAGCTTCATCGCCGAGCGCGCGACGCGGCGCGCGCGTCGAAGAAGTAGATCAGCTCGCCCCAGGCCTCCGCGCCGCGCAACGGCAAGCGCGCGCGCAGCGCTCGGCGACCGCTCCGCTCGTCGCTGAGCTCGAACGGGTCGAGCAAGTCCTGCGAGATCACGTTGCCACGCACCTCGTCGTGCAGTGCGAGCGAGACGCTCGCGCCGGCGGGGATTCCGCTGGCGCGAAACGTGCGCCTCAGTCCGAGCATGTCGCGCGAAACCCACGGCGCAATCGAGGCCGGATCGTCCGCCAGATCCGTGGGGCGCACCAGCTCCGGTGTCTCCTCGATCGCGATATGCACGTCGTCGAGCACCAGCTCGTAGCGCAGCGTCACCTGCTGGCCGCGAAAGGCGTAGCCGCGCCACACGACGCTGGGCGAGCGCGCGACCCCGTCGCGCAACACCCACCACGTTCCGCCCTCCGAGCCGTCGAGCAAGCGCGCTCCGTCGGCCGCGGCCTGTGAGGCACCCCCATCACGTCCATTCCATGCGCGGCGCAAGGCGCACGTGGTGGAGTCGTATGCGATCCACAGTTCCGCGTGCAGAGCGACCGTGACCGCGCGCTCGATGTCATCCACGCGCCCGCGAAAAACCCACGGATCGCGCGGGCGCTTCGGAGCCTGCGTAGCCGCCGCCAAGCAGGCGACGACGACAGGGGCGACGAGTGCGACACGGAGGCGCATGTCCGCGTGAACACTACTTGGCGAAGGCAGCGTCGAAGGCCACGTTCGAGCGCGGGAAGTCGAGCTTGCGCACGAACGCCGCGGCCTCGCTCGCTCCGGCCTCGCGGTCCATCAGCATGTCTTCCCACTCCACCGTCAGTGGCCCCTGGTAGCCAGCGAGGTTGAGCAGCCGCACGATGGCTTCGAACTCTATGCGCCCGCGACCGGGTGAACGGAAATCCCAGAAGCGCCCGTCGCTGCCGAAATCGGTGTGACCGCCGAACACTCCGGCGGCCGTCGCGCGCTCGCTCCACCACACGTCCTTGACGTGCACGTTCCAGACTCGGCCCGAGAACTCGCGCAGGAACGCGCAGTAGTCGACGCCTTGGTAGCCGAAGTGACTCGGGTCGAAGTTGAATCCGAAGCGCGGATGCTGGTCGAGCGCGGCTAGCGCGCGGCGCGTGCTCGGCAGGTCGAAGGCGATCTCGGTCGGATGCACCTCGAGCGCGAAGCTCACGTCGAGCTTGTCGTAGGCATCGAGGATCGGCTTCCAGCGCCTGGCGAATTCGCGGAAGCCCTCGTCGATCTGCTTGGGCAGGTTGGGTGGGAAGGAGTAGATCAAGTGCCAAATCGGACTGCCGGTGAAGCCGACCACGACCGTCTTGCCCGTGCGGCCCAAGACCTCCTTGACGGCCGGCGGCGCGGCATCGAAGAACTTCCGCGCGGCCTTGCCGGTGTCGATCATCTCCTTCTGCGCGCGCTTGCGGACGCCTTCGGGGTCGCCGTCGCCCCAGATCGCAGGCGCGAGGATGGCCTTGTGGCGCTCGTCGATGCGATCGGCGACCGCTTGGCCGACGAGGTGATTGGAGATCGCGAAACTCGCCAAGCCGTGGTCGCACAGCAGCTCCCAGTGGCGCTTGCAGTACTCGCGCTCCTTCAGCGCGCGCTGCACGTCGAAGTGGTCGCCCCAACAGGCGAGCTCCAACCCGTCGTATCCGAACGACTTCGCCTTCTTGGCCAGAGTCTCCAGCGGCAGATCGGCCCATTGGCCGGTGAACAAGCACAGCGGACGCGGCATGGTGCACTCCTGTGGGGCAGCTACTTCACACTCGAGAGCTTGACGGCGCAGCGCTTGCGCGCGCTGAGCAGCGCAGCCTCGAGCACGCGCTGCGTCTGATAGGCGTCGGCGAAATCGGGCAACGGAACCTCGGCTTCCCCGCCGGCGAGCACGCGGCAGATGTCCGCCGCCATGTTGGTGAAGCCGTGCTCGTAACCGATCACGTGCGCGTCGGGCCACCACGCTGCGGCATAGGGGTGGTTGCCCGCGGACGTGCACATGATGCGCTTCCAACCGCCCGTGCGCGCGTCGCCGGCCTCGCACAACTCGAGCACGTTCATGTCCTCGAAGCCGAAGCGCAGCGAGCCCTTCTCGCCGTTGATCTCGATGCCGTTGTCGTTTTGGTGGCCGTGCGCAAGCCGCGTGGCCTCGAAGCTGGCCGTCGCGCCACCGGAGAAGCTGGCCAGGAACAGCACGCAATCATCGACATCGCTCTTGCCGCGCTTGCCAGGGGAGCCCGGGATCTCGCGCTCCTTGACGAACGTGCGTTCGATCGCGCCGTGCACTTCGACGATCTCCTCGCCGCTCAGGAAGCGCGCCATGTCGACGATGTGCGCGTTGAGGTCGCCGTGCGCGCCGGTTCCCGCGAACTTCTTCTGGAAACGCCACAGCAGCGGTGTCTGCGGACCGCCCCAGCTCTGGAGATAGCGGGCGCGGACGTGGTACAGCGCTCCGAGCCGACCCTCGCGGATCAGCCGCTGCGCGAGCGCGACCGCGGGGCAGCGCCGGTAATTGAACCACACGAAGGTGCGCACGCCCTTCTTGGCTGCGCGCTTGGCGGCATCGACCATCGCGCGCGCGTCCTCGAGCGTGCCCGCGAGCGGCTTCTCGCACGCGACGTGCTTGCCCGCGGCGAGCAAGGCCAGCGCCTGCTCGCGGTGCACGTCGTTGGGCGTGCCGATGTCGACCAGCTCGATCTCCGGCTGCGCCGCCAGCTCGCGCCAATCCGAACACGCGTTCTTCCAGCCCCAGCGCCGCGCGAAGGGCTCGAGACCCTCGCGGTCGCGCGCGGCGACGGTGTGCAGCACGGGCTGCAGCTCGAGGTCGAAGAACTTGGAGACCTGCGACCAGGCATTCGAGTGGGCACGGCCCATGAAACGCTGGCCGATCAGCGCGATCGGGAACGGACGGGGCATGGAACTTCCTTCGGGCAGGGCGCGCACGCGGCGCGGTCGGGCTAGCGTAGCGAGTGCGCGTTGCGGATGCCGCCAGACGGTGTTTGCGGTCCCGCGCTTTTGCGCCGATGATCGACGCTCCCCTGGGTCACGCGCCGATGCTCCATGTCTCGCTGCCTGCGTTCGTCCTCGCCGTGCTCGCGGTGCTCGTCCAATTAGAGCGCCGCGACGAACCACGCCGCGGCGGGAGTCCGCAGCAAGCTCCGCAGAAAGTCACCTCGATCCGCTGCACGCCGAGCACCATCTCGACCGGCGTCGGCGCGCCGCAGCCTGCCAAGAACCCGATCGCGCAGGCGCTGCAGCGTTGCGCACCGGGCGGGTTGATCGAGCTCGCGCCCGGAGACTATCCGTCGTTCGGCGTGGGCTTCGCGAAGAACGCCGAGTGGAACGCCAACACATCGGGGGGCACGCGCACCATGCCGATCGTGGTGCGCGCGCTCGGCGAGGTGCGCGTGCTCCCCGGCAGCGGCGGCGACACGATCGCGATCACCCAACAGGTGCGCTGCGGCTTCATCACCTTCGAGGGCCTGACCATCGTCTGTGGCTACCGCGCGGGCGTGATGTTCTACAAGTGCGGCGAAAACGAGCTGCACGAGGGCTTTCGCTTCCTCGACTGCAATCTCGAGGGCGGCTTCGATCACCTCACCGGCCAGGGCGCGAACTCGAAGTGGGGCATGTGGGGCCACAGCCTGAAGGACTTCGAGTTCCGCGGCGTGCGCCGGCGCTCCTATGTGCGCAACACACGCCACGAGCACGGCTTCTACCTGCAGAACGCGCGCGGCGACATCACCATCGAGAACGTCGACGCGTCGCGCCTGGGGCGGACCTTCGTACAGTTCGTGGCGCGCGCCGACTGGGGCCCGCCGGGCGTGGGCACGATCCTGGTCCGCAACTGCACGGTCGAGGACGTCGGCATTGCGCGCGGCGACGACTACAAGGGCGGCTCGGCCTTCACGCTCGGCGGACGGCACTCGGGCGTGGCGATCTTCGAGAACAACCGCTTCCGCGCCGGCTTCGACCAGCGCCTCAAGTCGCTGACGCGTGAAGGCGTGCCCTATGGCAGCGGTGCGTTCGTCGCCTGGGACGCGCGCGGAGAACGCAACGGGACCCTGATCCTCGACGGCAACGACTTCGAGTTCGCGGCGGGCTGCGGCGACCGCGCGGTGGTCTCGATCTCGGGTTGCAAGGACGTGCGCATCCGCGGCAAGAACCGCTTCGTCAGCGGTGGCAAGACCGTCGCGCTCGAGCTCGATCCCCCGCCGGGCAACGGCTCGGCTTCCAATCCCAATCTGGCGGTCGAGCTGTCACCCGACACCCTGTGCAAGGGTGGCGTGCGCATCGCCGGGACGATGGCCGACTCCGAGCGCCTCGCGGAGCTCGCGCCCAAATCCGACGACAAGGCCAAGCCCGACGACAAGCCCAAGGAAGGCGGCCGCTGAAAACGCTTCGGCGAGCCCTGGCGCCTGGCCCGGGCTCGCCGCGCGAGAGACGGAGAGCGTGCGGCCCGCGGACATCCCGCGCGCCGCGGCGCTCACATGGCGACCTTGACCTTGGCGAGCGCCACGAAACGCGCGGCACGCTCGGCGGTCTTGGTGCCCTTGAACTTCTCCGCGATCGAAGCGGCCTTCTTGACGTTGCCTTCCTCGAACGGCTTTTCCTTGGCGATCTTGCCCACGAAGTTCGCGAAGGCCTTGCCCGCGTCGCGCTCTTGCGCCATCTCCGGCGTCGCCAAGCGCGCCGTTTGGGTCGCGAGCTTCTCGGCGATCTCTGGATTGGCCTTGGCGACCTTGTCCAGCGCGCCCAGCAGTTTCTCTGCTTCGGCGACGTAGCCAGAGTCGAGCATGCGTTGCGCGCGCTCCACCTTGGCCAGCGTGAGCTTGACGAACCGCGACTTGAGCGCGGTCGCGTCCTCGCTCGCCAACTTGTCGCACTCGGCCAGCGCCCCGGCGACATCGCCCTTGTTGAAGAGCTGCCAGGGCTTGGCGAGCTCCTTGGGCGTCCCGTCCGGCGCGTCCTTGGCCTTCTTGATCTCGGCCGCGACGGTCTCGTGCAACTTCTTGCCGAAGTCGCCCGGATAGCCCTGCAGGAGCACGCTGCCGTCGATGCCGATCACGGCCGTCTCGGGCAGACCTTCACCGATCGTGTTGAGCGGGCGCTCTTCGGTCCACAGCGCGCCGTTGCCCATCCACTTCATCTTCCAGGCGAACGCTTCCCACTCGTCCTGCGGCGGAGCTTGGCAGTGGACGAAGATCACTTGGACATCGTCGCCGAACTCTTCTTGCAGCTTCACGGAGGCCGGCACGGACCCCCCGATGCAGCTGCCTCAGTTCTTGCCCCAGAAGTCGATGACGATCGGCTTGCCGCGCAGATCGGCCATGCTGCGGATGCCGAGCGCGTTGACCGGCGCTTGGCGGAAGGTGTACTCGACGGGCTTGCCTTCGAGGCCGGGCGCGCTCGCGGAGAACGCCAGCGCAGCGGCACCGCCCAAGGTCAGCGCGGCGAGCGTGAGAGTTGTGAGCTTCATGAGTGACTCCGAGGGGATTGGACCTCCGGATGACGCTACACCTCGGCCCGCGCACCCGCAACGCGGTGCCCGCGCGTACCGGGTTGGGATTGCGTCACTGCTCGAGCACTTGCGCCGGCGGCACGCCGATGTCGGCCAGGAACACGACCCCGGTGAAGGCCGAGGCGCCCGGCGCGTCGAATCCGAGCTTCAGTGCCGCGAAAGTGACCGTGAGCTCGGCCCGGACGCAGGCTCCGGGCGCGCCGCCGGTGTCCGCGTCCATCCCCGAGGGCAGGTCGAGCGCGACCTTGAGCGGCCCCTGCGTGGCCTCGAAGGCCTCGATGGCGGCCGCGAACTCGGGCCGCGGGGGCCCCATTGCTCCGGTACCGAGCAGCGCGTCCACCAAGGCGTCGACGCGCCAGCGGACCCGGGCACGCCCGAGCTCCTCGGTGTGAGCGATGGACTCCACGCGGATTCCGAGCGCTTCGACGATGCGGCGCTGCAGCGCTGCGTCGCCCGCGAGCCGCGCGCCGTCGCACACGCTGAAACACTCGACGCGGACGCCGGCGATGTGCAAGTGGCGCGCGACGACGTAGCCGTCGCCCGCGTTGTTGCCGCTCCCGCACAGGATCGCGACGCTCCACGGCGGAGCCCCGCGCCGGCCCGCGAGACTCTGGGCGCGCAGCGCGCCGAGAATGCGCTCGGCGGCCTGTCGTCCGGCGTTCTCCATCAGGATGCAGCTCGGCACCCCGAAAAGCTCCACGGCGCGGCGATCGAGCTCGCGCAGCTGGGCGCGCGACAGACGGAGCGCTTCCTTCATGGGAGAATGGACGCGCGAGCATAGCTCGCACCGCCGTGCGCGCACTCCATCTGGTTCTCACACTGCTCGCGGCGCTGGCCGCCGCCTGCGCCCCGGAGCCCAATCCCCGCTCGGTGCTGATCGTGGTCAGCGACTCGCTCGCGGCCGCACACGTCGGGAGCTACGGAGCGGCGCGCGACACGACGCCGCACTTCGATCGCTTCGCGCAACGCGGAGTGCGCTTCGAACGCGCCTATGCGCAGAGTTCCTGGACGCTGCCGTCGGTGGCGAGCGTGTTCACCAGCCTGCCCCAGGAGTCGCACTCGTTGCGCTCCCTCGAGCAACGCCTCGACGAGCGCTGGCCGACGCTGGCCGAGTCGTTCCGCGCTCGCGGCTACCGCACCGCGGCGATCGTGCAGACGCCTGTGCTCGGGAGTCGCGCGGGGTTGGGCCGCGGATTCGATGCGTACAGCGTGCTCGATGGCTCGAACTCGAGCTGCGACGCGGCGCTCGAGCGCGCGCGGCGCGAGTGGAGCGCCGACGGCGACGCGCCGCTGTTCCTCTACGTGCACCTCACTCCGCCGCACATGCCCTACCAACCTCCGGCGCCGTTCCGCGGCCGATTCAGCACACCGAGCGAAAGCGCGGTCGACGGCTCGATCGCCAGCGCACGCCGCATCCACAAGGACGGGCTGGCTCCGGACCACGAGGACGTGCAGCGCCTGTGCGCGCTGTACGACGAGAACATCGCTTACGCCGATGCGCGTGTCGGCGCATTCCTGGACGACGTGCAACGCACTCCGCGCGGCGCGCGGGCGTTGGCGCTGTGGACCGCGGACCACGGCGAGGCCTTCATGCAGCACGGCGCGCAAGGCCACAACGCGAACGTTTTCGAGGAGATGGTGCGCGTCCCGATGGCCTGGGTAGCGCTCGATGGCTCGTTCTCAGGCCGCGTGGAAGGCGCTGTCGCGTGCTTGCTCGACATTGCCCCGACGCTGGTCGAGCTGTGCGACCTGAGACCGCTTCCCGACGCGCGGGGAGTCTCCCTCGCCCCGCTTCTGCGCTCCTCCGACGCGCGCTTGGCGCCGCGCGATCTCGTGCTGAGCTCGCGCTACTACGACGCACATCCCCAGCGGCTGCACCTGGCGCTCGTGCGCGAGTCGCTCAAGCTGCATTGGGACGTCGAGCGCGACGCATGGAGCGCGTTCGATCTCGCGCAAGACCCGAGCGAGAGCCGCGACGTGTTCGTCGGGCGCGAGCGCGAGTTGGCCGAGATGCGGGGCACGCTGCGCGCCGTGCGCGCGGCGACGACTCGTGCACCGACTCCTTCCGCTCCGTCTTCCGCGGGCGACACGGAGCTCGAACACCGCGAGGCCTTGCGCAAGCTCGGCTACACCGAAGACTGACGGCCGCCGCTTGCGCACGTTCGCGGCTCCCCGCTAGCTTCAGCGCGCGATGGCGACCGTGCATTTCACTCCGCACCTCAAGCGCTATTTCCCCGAGCTGCGCTCGTGCGAGATCGAATCCGCGAGCGTGGCGGAGCTGGTGAAGGCGCTCGACCTGCGGCATGCCGGCCTGGCCAGCTATCTCGTCGACGACCGCGGGCGCCTGCGGCAGCACGTCGTGATCTACGTCGACAAGGTCGCGGTGTTCGACCGCGCGACCCTGAGCGATGCGCTCCGTTCCAACAGCGTGGTGCACGTGTTCCAAGCACTCTCCGGAGGTTGATCGATGACCCAGCGCGGCGACTCCCTGCTCCTCGGCACCCGCAAGGGACTCCTGTGGTACGAGCGGCGCAACGGCCGCTACGAGCTCGCGCGCGTCGCGCACGAAGGCAATCCGATCGCCTACGCCGCCGTCGATCCGCGCGACGGCGCCTGCTGGGCGTGCATCGACCACGGCCACTGGGGGCAGAAGCTCTCGCGCTCGCGCGACCGCGGCGAAACCTGGGAAGAGCTGCCGGCGCCGAAATACCCCGACGGAGCGGAAGTCGTCGATGGTTTTCCGGGCATGGGCGAGCGCAAGCGCATTCCAGCGGTGTTGCGCTACCTGTGGGTGTTCCAGCCTGGCGGAGCCGATCAACCTGGCCGCGTGTACCTCGGTACGGAGCCCGGCGGACTGTTCGTGAGCGACGACAGCGGTGCCAGTTGGACGTTGTGCGAGGGATTGTGGAATCACCCCTCGCGGATGGAGTTCTGGAGCGGCGGTGGCCGCGATCTCGCCGGCATCCACTCGATCGTCGTCGACCCGCGCAATTCCAAGCGAGTCTTGATCGCAGTCTCGAGCGCGGGGGTGTTCGAGACCGTCGACGACGGCCGTACATGGCAATCGCGCACCAAGGGACTGCGCAACGACTACGCGCCCGAACCGCACGGGGAGTTCGGCCACGATCCGCACTTCGTCACGCTGTGCCCCGCGGAACCCGATCGACTGTGGATGCAGAACCACTTCGGCATCTTCACCAGCGCCGACGGCGCGCGCAGTTGGATCGACGTCTCGCAGAAGGACGGCCCGGCGCGCTTCGGCTTCCCGATCGCGGTCGACGAGCACGACCCGCGCAGCGCCTGGGTCGTGCCTGGCGAGTCGGATCAGAAACGCCTGGCGCACAAGCGCGTGTTGTGCGTGGCGCGCACGCAGGACGCTGGCGCGAGCTGGCAGACGCTGACGCGCGGCCTACCGTCTGGTGCGAGCTTCGACATCGTGCTGCGGCACGCGCTCGATCTCGCAGGCGACACGCTGTGCTTCGCCAGCACCACGGGCAACGCCTTCGTCTCCGCCGATCGCGGCGAGTCGTGGAGCTGCCTCTCGAACCACTTGCCGCCGGTCTACTCGGTGCGCTTCGCGTAGTCGCGCCGGCGGTAGACGATGTAGTCCTGCTCCCACCAGAAGGGCAGCGACGCGACATCCGGCGCGAGGCGCTCGTCGTCGGTCGTGGTGAAGCGCGCGAGCGGCTCGTAGAGCGCCGCGATCGGGTCGTTGATGAATGGCTCCAAGCGGTACGAGGTCACGACCAACATCAAGTAGTCCGGGCGGTGCGCCTTGATCACGTCCAGTTGCCAGCCGAACTTGCGCGCCTCGGGCCACACGAGACCCTCGCTGTCCAGGATCTGAGTGTCGCTGTAGAAGCCGATGGCGCCGATGTCCGAGGCCAGGATCGTGGGCTTGTCGCGCTGGATGTGCTCCTTGGCGATCCACTCGCGCATGGCGCCGTAAACGTGCGGCGTCACGCGGTCGGGATAGGCGCGAGCGAACAGCGCCACGGTCACGACCACGCTCGCGGCCAGGGCCAGCGACGCACCGGTCGAGGGGCGTTCCATGCGCCATGCGGGCTTGGCGCGGGCCAGGAACTCGGCTGTGGCATCGACACCGATGCCGAGCGCCGCGCACCAGGCGGTCAGCGGCACGAAGAAGTACCAGCCCCAGGTCTTGACCCCGACCGCGCAATAGGCGCTGACGATCGCGAGACCGAAGGCGATGAAGGCGCGCGCGGGAGTGCGCCACAGGAAAGCCAACGCGAATCCCAGCCCGGCGACGGGCACTGCGGCGCGCATCGCCAACGAGGGCCCCAGCCCCTGGGCCAAGATCGCCGCCACGCGCGAGAGGTGTGGACCGAGCCCGTGGCCCCCGGCCTTGGCGCGCACCGACTGCGGAATCGGCTGGCCGTAGATCCACGACAGCCCCACGGTCGCGATCAGCCCGACGACAGCGACAGGAATCGCGAAGCTCACGATCTCGCGCCACGAGCGCAGGTACATCACAGCCAAGATCGCCACCAGCATCACGGCCTCGGGGCGCACCGTGCAGTCCAACGCCGCGAGCCAGCCCGCGAGTTGGAAGCGCCGCGTCTCCAGCGCCGCGACCGCTCCGAGCGCGAGCACCGCGAACAACGGCGGCTCCATGCCACCGACGCTGATGCGCCCGATCTCGGGGATCACGGCGAAAGCCAGCGCGGCCAGGATCGCGGCGATCGGCCGCGCACGGAGGAGCTGCATCAACAGCAGGGCGGAGATGCCGTCGCACAAGATGTTGAGCGTCAGCGCGCTCTGGATCACCGGCAGACCCAGCCGACAGGGCAGCGACAACGCCAGCGCATAGCCCGGCGTCGTCGTCCCCAAGACCGGCTCCCAGGGCGCGCCTGGGTTGAACACCAGGCCATTGCCCGCGGCCAGGTTCTGCGCGTAGCGAAAGGTGATGAACGCGTCGTCGTAGATGTGGAACGAGTAGATCGCGAACAGACGGCACACCATCACCGCCAACGCGAAGGCGAGCACCTCGACTCGGCCCAGCGGCGCGCCCGCGGGCCCCACGCGGTAGGGCGAGGAGATCACGGGCATCTCCAATGGGGCAATGCGGCTGCGGGCATGATGGGGTCGAGCAGAGCAGACGTCGGGGGCACGTGCGCCAGCGTCCGCGCCTTGGACCGCTTGGGCCCGCAGCTCCGAACCGTTGGCGGAGGAGTCCCTTGATCGGCCCGTCAGGGAGCGCGGGACAAGCGGCTACGTGACGAAATCGATCGCTGGACTCTTCGGAAGGGCGAAAAATCTAGCGTCACCGGCCCGATCTCGCATGCCTCTTTCGCGCCAGCGTCAGCGCCGGACCTGCCCGCACGGGCCGTGGCGCTCCGAGGCGCAGGCTACTCGATCCACTGCAGCGTCACCGGCACCTCGGCGGTCCGCCCTTCGCGGCGCACGACGAGCTTGACCGTGTCTCCGACGGCCTTCTGGTCGAGCGCGTCGAGCAAGTTCTCCTGCGAGCGCACCTCGACCCCGTCGATCGAAATGATCTCGTCGAGCAGCCATTCTCCGCCGCGCGTGCGGCCGGCGGCCCGCAATCCGGCGGCCGCTGCGGCCGACGAGCTGCCGACCTCGACCACACCGACGCCGCGCAAGCCCAGCCGCTGTGCCTGAACGTCGTCGAGCAGCGTCACGCCCAGCCCCGGCCGTCGCGCGACACCGTACTCGATCAGCTCCTCGACGACGCGCTTGACGGTGTCGGACGGAACGGCGAAGCCGATGCCCGCGTAGGCGCCCGACGGACTGACGATCGCCGTGTTGACGCCGATCAAGCGGCCCGACGAATCGAGCAACGGCCCGCCGGAGTTTCCGGGGTTGATCGCGGCATCGGTCTGGATCACGTCGCTGATCTTGTGGTTGGACTGCGAGCGGATCTCGCGCCCCAAGCCACTGATGATGCCCGTGGTCAAGGTCTGATCGAGGCCGAAGGGATTGCCGATCGCGAACACCTTCTGCCCCACGGCCAGGTCGGCGCTACGGCCGAGCGCGATCGGCCGCACTCGGGCACGGTCGCTCTTGAGCAGCTTGAGCACCGCGATGTCTCGGTGCGGCGCGGTGGCCACGACATCGGCCTCGTACTCTTCCTCGTCGCCCGCGAAGCGCACGAAGTAGCGCGACGGCGTGTTCCCGTTGGCCTGAGCGACCACGTGGTGATTGGTGACGATGTGGCCAGCCTCATCCCACACGAACCCGGTGCCGCTTCCGATCGGATAGTCGATCGGGTCGCGTCGGATCGTGCGCACGCGCGTCGTGTTCGTGATGTGCACGACCGCCGCAGAGTTGCGCTTGAAGAGCTCGATGGTGGCGAGCTCGTCGTCGCGCAGCTCCGCCAAGCGCTCCGGAGTCGGCACGCCGGACGGCGCGTGCTCGCTGAGCGTCTCCGGCCGCGGATCCGCGTGGGCGGCGGACACGATGCGCCACGACACGGCGGCGAACAACGCAGCCGCGCCGAGCAGCGCGAGGACGGTGGAACGGGACTGCGAGCGATCCACGGGACGAGCGGTGACGTCGATGATGCGCATGGCGTTCGACTACGAAGAGCAACGCTCGGCGTTGGCGGCGAAACGACCGGGGTCGTCGTGCTCCGGCCCCAAGGTGCCCGGCGGCATCGCGCGCGGCTGCGATCAGCGCTGGCCAGCGAGCTCGGACAGACGCGCGCCCAGCGCGCCGGCCTGTTCCTCCAGCTCGCGGCACACGCCGCGCCACTCCTGTTCCCCCGACGCCTTGAGCTCGGTCAAGCGCTCGCGTGCCAGCCGCAGCTGGCCGTCGAGCTCGCTGCGCAACTTGGCGCTGCCCGCGTCGCTCTTGGCCTCCAGCTGCGCCCCCACGCCCTCGAGCTCGCTCGACAGTCGCGCCAGCGCGCGGTCCAGAGCCGTCTCGGCCTCGTCGCGCCGCCCCTCGAACAAGCGCTGCGCTTCGTCCAGCGCCCGCTGCGCCCCGCGCGCTGCACGGTCGAGGCCCTCCGAGGCCTTGTCGAGGGCCTGCTCCGCTTGCCGGCGCATGCGCTCCGCGTGCGACTCTTCGCGCGCGCAGGACGCGACCAACACCCATCCGAGAACGATGCACAGCGGCTTGGTAGACATCTTCGAGCTCCTCTCGATCCTCCGAGACTCCGGCGCGGGCGCTATTGTGGTCTTCCGCGCGATTCGTTCCAGCGCAGAGAGCGCGCGCGAGTCCACGTGTTGCTCCTCGTCGACAACTACGATTCGTTCACCTGGAATCTGGTGCAGGCCTTCCAGGCCGCCGCGCTCGAGATCGACGTCGTGCGCAACGACCGCGCGACGAGCGCGGAACTGCTCGCGCGCGCGCCCGAGGGGCTCGTGATCGGACCGGGCCCGGGCCGGCCCAGCGCCTGCGGTGTCGGTCTCGATCTACTGCGCGACGCACCCGACAGGCTGCCCATCCTGGGTGTGTGCCTCGGCCATCAAGCGTTGGTCGAACACTACGGCGGCCGCGTTCGGGAGGATCCCGTCCCGGTGCACGGTCGCGCGTCGCGCGTGCAGCACTCCGGCCGCGGCCTGTTCGCGGGGTTGCCGCAGGGCTTCGAGGCCGGGCGCTACCACTCGCTGTGCGCCGCGCGCGAGTGCCTGCCGAGCGAGCTCGAGCTCGACGCCTGGACCGACGACGGCGTGGTGATGGCGGTACGCCACCGCTGGCTGCCGCGGTACGGAGTGCAGTTTCATCCCGAGTCGATCCTGACTCCGGCTGGCGAGCTGCTCTTGGCCCGCTTCGCCGAGCTGTGCGGCCTGCGACCGCGCGCGCGCGAGCGAGCGCTGCTGCGGGCGAGCCCGCGGGCTCAGGACGCAGGCCACGCAGGTTCGATAGACTGTCCAGCGCGATGAACCTGCCCTTCGCACTCAACAGCGAGCCCGTCAAATGGGTGCTGATCGTCCTGTCCTCACCGCTGTGGGTGCCGTTCTTCAAGGCACTGTGGAAGGAATGGAACGACTCGCTGCGCGACGAGGGCGGCGTGCTGGGCTTTGCGCCGACGACCAAGGAGCTGGCGGCGATCAACCGCCGCGAAGGTCTGCACCGCTCGACGATGATGAGCGAGACCTGGGACGAGTACGAGCGCCGCCGCGCAGCGCCGGATGAACGGCGCACGCGCGCAGCCGGCTTGCCGACCGCGGCGCGGCGTTCTTTCCGCGCTCGTTGAGCCCGGCACGCGTCACGGATAGACGATCACGCGCAAAGCGTCGGTCAGCGCCGCGCCGAAGGGGTCGCTCACGTCCTCGTACCACACCTGGAAGTACAAGGTCTGCCCCACCATCCAGGGCTCGATCGGAATCGCCCGCTGGCCGTAGCCCAGGAAGTCGCTCTTGAAGCGCGCATAACGGCGGTAGGGCGGCCCGACTCGCAATAAATGGCCGAGGAACGGCCAGTTCACTGTCTGAGCGCCGCGGAACACCTGACACCAGACGTTGGGCAAGGCGAAATCGACACCGACGGAGAAGTCGTTGTCCCCGAGGCTGGGGAAGCCCGACCATCGGATGCTCGCGGCCGTGCCGCCGGAATTGAGCTTGCCGGTGCCGAATCGCACGGGATGGGTCAGGAACGCGAGCCGCGCCGCGAATCCGTCGTGCAGCGCCGTGACGTTCCAGCTCGGCTGGAAGGCGCCACTCGACACCGGAAAGCCCGGCCCCTGCGTCGTACCGGCCAAGAGCACTTCACCGGCCTGCGTCAGCGCCAATCCGGCGAGCGCGTCGGCATTGGTCGAACCGAAGTAGGTGGCGTAGGTCGGCGCGCCGAAGTTCGCCGGCCAGCGCGCGATGAACAGCTCTTGCTCGACCGAGCCGATCGGCATGTTGGGATCGGGGTCCAGGCAGCCCGAAGTGGTCGACAGGTCCACGCTGGAGGTCTCGCAGCCGAGCACCAGCGCGCCCTGTGCATCGAGCACGACGTCGACCACGCGATCGGTGTCCGCGCCGCCGAAGAACGAGGAGTCGACGAGTTGGGCACCGTCGCTCGAGATGCGCGCGACGAAACCGTCGCTGGCGCCGTCGAACTGCGTGTCCGGAGCGAGCGGAGTCGTCGGGAAATCGCCGCTGGTGCACTCGCCGACACACAGCACCGAACCACTGCTCTCCACCGCGACCGCGCGCACGAACTCCTCGCCGGAACCGCCCAACAAGGTCGAGAACACCAGTTGCGCGCCGTTCGAGCTCAGGCGCGCGACGAAGGCCTCGGACGGCGCTTGCCAAGTGCGGTCGAAGGCCCCGCTGGACGTCGGAAACAGGGCGGAATAAGCCGTGCCGGCGAGCACGATCTCGTCCTGGGCGTTGAGCGCCAGACGCTCGCCGACTTCCTCTTGCGACGAGCCGAGGAAGGTCGACCAACGCAGGCTCGCGCCGTCCTGCGCCAGGCGCGTCACGAACACGTCGCCGAAGAACCCGCCGCCGTTGAAGGTCGTGTCGAAGGCGCCGGCGGTGACCGGAAAACCCGATGCGCGCGTGGTGCCGACGGCCACCAGGTCGCCGTTCGCGGCCCGGGCCAGCTCACCGCAGCGATCCGCGAGCGTGCCTCCGAGGAAGGTCGACCACTCGAGCACCGAGCCGTCGACCGAGAGTTGCGCGACGAACACGTCGCGGTCGCCGCCGAAGCTGGTGTCGAACGCGCCCGTCGTGCTCGGGAAGTCCGTCGAGGTGGTTTCGCCCGCGACCGTCACCACCCCGGCCGCGTCGACGACCACCGAGCGAGCCGCGTCGTCGCCCACGCCACCGAGCATGGTCGACCACACCAGCGAGCGTCCGTCGGGCGCGATGCAGCTCACGAAGGCGTCTGTCGCACCGTTGTAGAACGGATCGAAAGCCCCGAGCGTCGTCGGGAAGTCGACCGACTCCGTAACCCCGACCACGACCGCGCAGTCGCTCACGCCCGCGGCCACGGCCGAGATCGACTGCTCGTACTGGCCGCTGATGTAGGTCGACCAGCGCAGCGCGGGATCGACGACCAGCGGCTCGTTCGCCAGGTGCGCGCCGAGCTCGAAACCGTAGCGCGCCGGGCCCTCGAGTCGGAACGCGCAGGGCACGTCGCGCTCGACGCCGCCGACGACCTGAAAGGCGCGCGGCGGCGGCTGCACCAGCGCACCGACGGCGGTCTCGATCACCAGCGAGCCATCGGGCGCGAGCCACAGCGCTTCGTGGCCTTCCACCGTCACCGTCGGGCACGCCCCCGCGAGCTCGCGCGACAGGCGCAGGTCGTACTCGAAGCCTCCGGCGCTCGACTCTCGCCACACGACGTCGCAGCCGGGCACGACCGCTTCGAGCACGACGCGCCGGGCGTCTCGCTCGCTCGCCGCGCGCTGTCCGCCTCGCATCCAATTCCGCGCCCGACAGAACTGGTCTTCGCCGCGCACGCGCGCCGCTCCGAAGGACAGCGCGATCGCGGCCGCCTGACGCGGGGCGCTGCGCACCGCCAGCACCACGCCCGTGTCCGTGGTCCACAAGTCGACACCGCCCGCGCGCGCCTTGTAATGCCGCGGATCGCGGGCCAAGTCCGGCGCGAACTCCACCTGTGCCGCAGCCATGGCCGCGAGCCCGCCGACGCCGAGAGCGCGACTCCAGATCGACATGCGCTCGATTCTACGCCGCGGTGGCGACGCGCGCTCCGCGAGGGCAAGATCTGGCGCGCGCTCGAAGGAGGGTCGAAGCATGCCGAATCGCCGCGAGTTCTTGAGCTACCCAGCCGTTGCCATGTTCGCGCCAGCGTGCGCTTCGGCGCCCGAGCTCGACTCCGCGCTGGGCGCGCTGGCGAACATGGGCGAGCGCGCGCCCGAGGAGGTCGCCGCGGACGAGAGCGCCTGGCGCGACATCCAGCAGGCCTTCACCGTCGACCGCAGTCAGATCAACCTCAACAACGGCGGCGTCAGTCCCGCGCCGCGCTTGGTCCAGGAAGCACACAAGCGGCGCCTCGACTTCTCCAACGAGAATTCGGCGCGCCACCTGTGGGAGATCCTCGAGCCCCAGAAGGAGCACGTGCGCGAAGGCCTGGCTCGCCTGTTCGGTTCGGACAAGGAGGAGATCGCCATCACGCGCAACGCCTCGGAGAGCCTCGAAAACTGCTTGCTCGGAGCCGCGTTGGGCCGCGGCGACGAGGTCGTCACCACCGAACAGGACTATCCGCGGATGTTGACCGCGCTCGACCAGCGCGCGCGCCGCGACGGCATCGTCGTGCGCAAGCTGTCTCTTCCGGTTCCGTGCGAGGACTTCGACGAGATCGTGCGGCGCTTCGAGGCCGCGCTCGGCGAGCGCACCAAGCTGATCTTGATCTGCCACGTGATCAACATCACGGGCCAGATCATGCCCGTGCGGCGCATCGTGGAGCTCGGACGGCGCCGCGGCATCCCCGTGGTCGTCGACGGCGCGCACGGTTTTGCGCATCTGGACTTCCGGCGCGACGACCTCGACTGTGACTTCTACGGTACCTCGCTGCACAAGTGGCTGTTCGCTCCGCACGGCACGGGAATGCTGTACGTGCGGCGCGAGCGCATCCGCGAGCTGTGGCCGCTGTTCGCGGCCGACGCGAAGCAGTCGGACGACATCCGCAAGTTCGAGGAGATCGGCACGCATCCGGCCGCGCCGCTCCTGTCGATCGGCGAGGCGCTCCTGTTCCACCACGGGATCGGCCCCGCGCGCAAGGAAGCGCGCATGCGCTACCTGCGCGACCACTGGGCCAAGCGCTTGCTGCGCAACGAACGCGTGCACCTCAACACCAGCCTGCGGCGCGAGTATTCGTGCGGCGTCGCCAACCTGCGCATCGACGGACTCGACATGAGCAAGCTGCGCGGGCACCTGTGGAGCGAGTACAAGATCTACACGACCTACATCGGGCCGCCGCTGCCGGCGCAGACCGAGGGCTTGCGCATCACGCCCAGCGTGTACACGACCCTCGACGAGCTCGATCGATTCTGCGAAGCCATCGAAACCGTGTTGCTCGAGGGACTGCCCGCGTGAACCGCACCGCCATCCTGGCCCTGGCCTTGTTGATTTCCTTGCCCGCGTGCACGAGCGCGCCGCTGCGGCGCGGCATCGCGTGCGAGCGCGCTCCGGCGCCGATCGGCCCCTACTCACAAGCCGTGCAAGTCGGCGAGCTGTTGTTCCTCAGTGGGCAGATCGGGCTGGACGCGGCGGATGGAGCGCTGGTCGCTGGCGGCATCCGTGAAGAAACGCGCCGCGCCCTGGACAACCTCGGCGCGATCCTGGGCGAGGCCGGTTTCACCTTCGACGACGTGGTCTCGACGACCGTGTACCTGGCGGACTTGGCCGAGTTCGCGGCGATGAACGAGATCTACGCAGCGCGCTTCGCGAGTTCGCGCGTCGCTCCGGCGCGCGCCACGGTTGGTGTCGCGGGACTTCCACGCGGAGCACGAGTGGAGATCGCCGCGGTCGCGCTGCGCAAGCGGTGAAGGTCGGGATCGACTATTGGCCGGCGAGCACCCACGGCCCCGGCGTCGGGCGCTACGTGCGCGAGACCGTTCGCGCCCTGGCACGCCTCGAAGATGCGCCGCGGCTCGCCTTGCTCGACGTCGGGAGGGGCCAACGCGCATTCGAGGAGGACTTGGGCCTCGATGGGCGAGGCGTGCTCCGCGTGCGGGCCTCGCTGCCCCGGCGCGCGCTGCAATGGAGCGCACGGCTCGGTTTGGGCGCAGATCGCTGGCTGGGCGGCTGCGACGTGTTCCACGGCGCGCTGCACGATGCTCCCCCGCTGTCGCGCGCGCTGCGCACCTTGGCGCTCGCGGAGTTCCCGCGCGCCGACGCGCAGCTCGACACCTGCGCCGCGATCGTCACCTTCAGCGCTTGGGCCGCGACTCAACTCACGCGGCGCTTCGAGCTCGATCCCGCGCGCGTGCACGTGCTCCCGGTCGGGTGCGACCACTGGTCGCGCGACGCAGCACCCCGAGCTCGGCCCGACGGAGCGCCGTGGGTGCTCGCGCTCGGTCGACTCGACTCGCGGCGCGCTCCCAGCACGCTGCTCGCCGCGTGCGAGTTGCTGCGCGCTGGCGGCCGCGAGCTGCGCCTGGCGTTCCTCGGCCGGCGCGGCGATGCCTACGACGAGCTGCGCGCGCGCGTGACGCGCAGCCCGATGTGCACCGCGGTGCGCTTCGTGTCCGAGCCCAGCGAGCGCGAGCTGGCGAGCAACGTCGCGAGTGCCAGCGTGCTCGTGCACTTGACCGACGGCGAGCTCAGCGCCGTGACGCCACTGGAGGGCCTCGCGGCCGGCGCCGGCGTCGTCGCCAGCCGCATCCCGACGTTCGAGGAGCTGCTCGGCGCGCACGCGACGTTCGTCGAGGGCCCGCCGGGCGAGCTCGAGCCCGCTGTGCTCGCCGCAGCACTGCAGCGCGCGCTCGACGCGCCGCCCGCGCCGCGGACGTTCTTGGAGCACTTCACGTGGGAGCGCCACGCGCGCGCCTTGCTCGAGCTCTGGCGTTCCCTGCCTCCGGCGCGCTGAGCCTGCGCAGCCGAGTCGGGAGCCACGAGCCGCGCCCGGAGCGCGCTCCGCGGCGCGCGGATTGGCTCGCCCAGGGCTTGCCAGCGGGCCCGGCGCTCGGTACCAAGTACCGCGCGTAAGTCGTTCCCCTACCACAGTTTCCGGCAGGTAACCA
The DNA here is from genome assembly GCA_020853575.1 of Planctomycetota bacterium. Taxonomy (GTDB): domain Bacteria; phylum Planctomycetota; class UBA1135; order UBA1135; genus F1-120-MAGs118. The sequence goes on along the minus strand of JADYYP010000052.1, from coordinate 25,853 downwards.
AAGCCATGAAGACGCTTCTGTTGTGCGCCCTCGCGGGCCTCACCCCGTTCGGTTTGCACGCCCTTTCCAGTCCGCCGAGCGCTGCCGTCGAGCCCGCGACCGCGGCGCAGTTCACGGTCGACTCCGGCCACTCCAGCACCAACTTCCGCATCAAGCACGTCGTCGCGCCCTTTTGGGGGCGCTTCAACAAGGTCGAGGGCAGCGTCACCTGGGACGCCGCCAGCGCCGACAAGTGCGCGGTCGAGATCTCCATCGATGCCACGAGCATCGACACCAACGACGGCAAGCGCGACGACCACCTGCGCGGCCCCGACTTCTTCAGCGCGAAGGAGTTCCCCAAGCTGACCTTCAAGAGCACCAAGGTCGCGAAGAAGGGCGACAAGCTCGAAGTCACCGGTGACTTCACGATGCGCGGAGTGACCAAGTCGATGACCGTGCCCGTCGAGATGACCGGCGAAGGCGAGTCGCCCTTCAAGGACTACCGCGCCGGATTCGAGGCCACGTTCGACATCAAGCGTTCCGACTTCGGCGTCAAGGGCTACATCCCGGTGATCAGCGACGAGGTGCGCATCATCGTGGCCCTCGAGTGCGTCAAGAGCTAGGAGCAGCGCTCGAGCTCGCTCACGGAGCTCCTGCGGCCCGCCGCACGCATCACGCGCGGCGGGCCGCGTCGTTTCTCTCCCGCCCGGCCCCGCGTCGCGCGCGCGTCACGGCACGTCGAAGCGCGCGCGCGCGACGTCGCCGGCCTTGGCCTCGACCGTGTGCGTCGGCAACTCGTCCGAGCCGAAGCGCCGCTGGACGACGACGCGGTAGCGTCCGGCGGGCAGTCCCGTGAAGCGCGCCAGTCCCTTGGCGTTGGTCGTCGCCGCGCGCTCGCCGGACTTGACCGCCTTGCCCTTCTCATCGGCGATGCGGCGCGCCGTGACGCGCACTCGCGGCCCCCGGCCGTCGGAGCCGAGAACGAGCGCTTCGATCGTCGCGCCGAGCTTCAAGCGCACGTCGAGGTCGCCGCGGAACTCGTCGTATTGCAACGTGAACGCGCTCGAGCGGCCCTGCTGGAATTGCGGGTGCTCGACCGAGAGCTGCAGCTCGACGCCCACCGGCACACCGCGTAGCTCGAACGCTCCAGCGGCGTCGCTGCGGACCACCGCGTTGGTCGCGACCGGCGTCCAGTTCTTCTGCTCGCGATTGCGCTCGTCCGGGCGCAGCCGGCCGAGCGCGACGCGCGCGCCTTCGATCGCGCGTCCCTTCGAGTCGAACACGCGACCGGCGACCACAGCCGCCGGCAGCGCCAAGTCCAAGGTCTCGTCCCGACCGTCGAACTCGAACTCCTTCACGAAGGGCACGAGCCGCGAGGCGTGCGTGACCGTGATCGTCCAGCGTCCGGCCCCCAGGCGCGGAATCGAGTAGCGCCCGGCGGCGTCGCTGTGCACCAGCACGTCCGGCCCGCGCTCCCCGCGGCGCCGCTCCACATCGCGAGCGTTGCCCGCGCGCAACTCGACTGCCGCGCCCGCGAGCGGCACGCGGCCTTCGAGCACGCGCCCCGAGAGCTCGCCACGCGGCGTGACCACGAGACTCACCTGCGTCACGCTGCCCGGTACCAGGTCCACGTTCGCAGTCGCGGCCGCGCGCTCGTCGGGAGTGCGCGCACTGCCGATGCGCTCCTCGCTCAACTGCACCACCGTCGCTCCAGGCGTCAAGTTCTCGAACCGCGCGCGACCGGCCGAATCGGTCCGTTGCGAGCGCGACACGTTGCGCAGATCACCGTTGAGGGTCTCTCGCGGCGCCGCGAAGCGGGCGCGCACGTCGACGCCGGCCACCGGCAGCACGCCATCCGTCACGGACACTTCCAGCGTGGCGCCGGCCTCCAGCGCGAACTCCGTGGGCTCGCCCGGGTCCGGGACGAAGGTCACTTCGCGCAGCTCCGACGAAGGCCACTCGTCGTGCGTGACGCACGCCACGCCCGTCGCTCCCGGACTGGCGTAGACGCTGGCGCGGCCCGCGGCGTCCGTGTCACGGCTGCGCACGCGCACGCGATCTCCGCGCGCCGGCGTCCCGGCGAGCGCGGTCCCGTCGTCCCCACTGGTCAGGACCACCGTGATGCGCGCGCCACGGATCGGCTCACCGCTCTCGGCCGAGATCACGCGGACATCGACGCGACCGAGCGCCTCCAACCGCACCTCGCCCGCGTCGTGTTCCGCGCCGACGACGTACGCGAACGGATTGGACTTGGCGGGCCGATAGGCGGGGTGCGTGACCTGCACGGTCGCCAGTTCCCCGGCCGCTGGACTCTCGGCGCTCGTCTCGCGCCACACGCCGCCGCCCGCAGTCGAGGTCGTCGAGGCCAGACCGCGACTCCGTCCGTCGGGGCCATCGACCACCAAACGACCGTCGAGATCTTCGAGCGCCGCTCCGCTGAGCGAGTCGACCGGGCGGTAGAGCACCACCGCGAAGGGCGCGACCTCGAGCTCGAGGTTGCGGTCGCCCGCGAGTGCGTCCACCTCGGGTCCGATCTCGGTGCCGCGCTCGTCGTCGGCGTTGCGATACCAGCGCACGCGCAGGCGGTACGGCTCGTCGGCGAGCAGACCCGTGAGCTCGAAGCTGCCGTCGCTCTCGCAACGCGCGCTACGCCGTGAGAAGTCGGGGACGCCGGGCTCGCGTGCGGTCTCTCCGCTGTAGGTCGCGAGCACGCCGAAACGCTCGGCCGCCGGACTGCCGGCGCCCGCAGCGACTCGCACGCGACCGGTGATCGTGGCGCTCTCGAGCAGGCGCGCCTCGAGCCCTTCGACGCGCTCGCCCGGAGTCTGCGTCGTGCCGCGCAACGCGAGATCGGGATAGCGCTCGTGGTGCACGAGCAGCGTCCACGGTCCGACGGCCAGCGGTCCCACGTCGAAGGCACCGTTCGCGCTGCTCGTTCCCAGGATGTTCCCGGTGTTCGCCGCGCGCCAGCGCCAACTCGGGTCCGTGGTGACGAAGGGCAGCACGATCAGCGCGCCCTCGACGGGAGCTCCGCGCGCGTCGAGCACGCGCCCCGCCAAGCGCACACCCAGGGCGAGCACGATCTCACCCGCGTCGGTGTCGGTCTCTGGCGCGACGAAGAAGTGATCGCCGTCGTAGGGCGCGCAGTTCGGCGCACGCACGGCGAGCCGAACCGGGCCCGGCGCCAAGTCGCTCACGACGAAGTTCCCCTGTGCGTCGCTGGTCACCACGCGCCGCCCGCTATTGCGCTCGCCCCACAGCTCGGCGTCGAGCGGAAGATCCGGACCGCGGTCGCGATTCGCGGCGTACACCCGCGCCCCGACGAGCGCGACGCCAGCGGAGTCGACCAGGCGCCCCGTGAGCCGCGTCTGCTTGCGCTGCGCGGGCTGCGGCGCGGCTTGGATCTCGGTGAGCTCGCCGTGGAGCGCGAGGTCCTCGAGCGCTTCGTGCGGATCGCCGCTGGTCGAGGCGATGCTTGGCGCGAGCTCTCCCTGCGGCTCGGCGACGTTCGCGGCGTCGACGCCGTCGAGCTCGGGCGCTCCCGCCAACTCACTCGGTCCGGATCCGAACCAGGCGAGCGCGAGCACTCCAACGAGCGCCAGGAGAGCCAGAATCGTCAGTGAACGCTGCATGGTGTCGAAACGCGAACGGCGAGATCCGCAGGGGACCTCGCCGCTCCAACATAGGCACTCGCCTGCGGCTCGCAACCGCGGCTCGGGAACCTGACGCGCTCCTTGCGTCGCGGCGCCCGCGCGCCGCGCCGGAGCAGCGCGCGTCTCAGCCGAGCTTCTTGAGCGCCGCGATCACAGCGCCCATATCGCGCGCTTCCGGCGTCTTTTCCTGCACTTGGCAGAAGGCGACCTTGCCGGCCTTGTCCACGATCACCGTCGCGCGGTGGCTGATGAAGCCCGCGGGATGGACCAGGCCATACTTGGCGGCGATCTCGAGCTTCACGTCCGCCAGCAGATCGTGCTTGATCTTGCGCTCGTTGCGCCAAGCCTTGTGAGACCACACGGAGTCGCGCGAGACGCCGACGACGACCGTGTTGGGGAACGAGAGCGACTGGTCGTTCGAGATCGAGCAGTTCTCCTTCTCGCAGGTCGGGCTCCAGTCGAGCGGGTAGAACAGCAGCACGACGTTCTTGCCCTTGTGATCGCCCAGCTTCCATTCCTTGTCGTCCTGGGTCTTGAGCGTGAAGTCCGGGGCGACGTCGCCAACGTGCAGCGCCATAGTGGTTTCCTCGAGGGTCGGGGGTGGGGTTTGAACGCTCCGACGCGAGGTCGGTGCGAAGGCTCGAAGCGCGAAGTCTAACGTCCGCGGGAGGTTTGATTCCAGCGCCAGGCAGCCGGCCGCGGTGCTCAGCGCCGCGCGTTTCCCCAACACGCCCGGCCGGCGCGGCGCACTTCGCGCGCACCGGACTGGGCCGCCTGCGGCGCCTACACTGCGGCGCGATGCAACCCACCCCGCCCATCGCGTTTTCGATCGCGGGCTCCGACCCCAGCGGCGGCGCCGGAATCCAAGCCGACCTCAAGACCTTCTCCGCGCTCGGCGTGTACGGCGCGGCGGCGATCACCAGCCTGACCGCGCAGAACACCCGCGAAGTGCGAGCGATCCACGACGCGCCGCCCGATTTCGTCGCGCACGAGCTCGACTGCGTGTACGAGGACCTCGAGGTCGCGGCGACGAAGGTCGGGATGCTCTCGAGCGCGGCGCTGATCGCGACGGTGGCCACGCGACTGCGTGCGCACGCGGCGCGCAACGTCGTCGTCGATCCGGTGATGGTGGCGAAGTCGGGCGCGAAGCTCCTGCGCGACGATGCGCTCGAGGCGCTGCGGCGCGAGCTCGTGCCGCTCGCGAGCGTGCTCACGCCGAACTTGCCAGAAGCGGCGGTGCTGCTCGGGATCAACGAGGCGGAGGTTCTCGCGGAGCCGGAGCGCGCGTGTGAGCGACTCCACGCCCTCGGCGCGCGGGCGATCGTGCTCAAGGGCGGCCACGCCGGTGGTGAGCGCTCCGACGACCTCGTGTTCGATGGCGCGCGCTTCCAGCGCCTCGAAGCGACGCGCACCGCGAGTCGCAACACGCACGGCACGGGCTGCACGTTCTCGGCGGCGCTCGCGGCGCTGCTCGCCCGCGGAAACAGCGTGATTTCGGCCGCGGAAGGCGCCAAGCGCTTCGTGAGCGCGGCGATCGTGGCCTCGCAGGACTGGAAGCTCGGCCACGGGCACGGACCGGTCCACCACTTCCATGCGCTGTGGCGCGAAGGGACGAACTGATGCTCGCGACCTTGCTCCTGCTCGCTGCTGGATTGCTCGACCAGCTCCCGAAAGGTCCGGCCAACCCGCCGCGCGCGAGCGGCGACTGGCTCCTGCATCAGGCCGACGCGAAGGCGCGAGCTTGGGCGAGCGATGCGCGCACGGTCGTGCTCTCCAACGGACTCGTCGCACGCACGTTCGTGGTCGAGCCGGATGTCGCGTGCATCGGTTTCGACGACCTCGTTTCGGACCGTGCGCTGCTGCGCGCGATCGAGCCCGAGGCGCGCGCGGTGCTCGACGGCGTCGAGGTGCGTGTCGGTGGACTGCTGTCGAACGCCGATCGTGCCTACTTGCGGCCCGCGGACGTCGCGAAGCTCGAGCTCGATCCCGCCGCGGCGCACTGCACGGCCGTGCGGACAGGCGCGATTCCTGCACCGTTCGAGTGGAAACGCGTGCGGCATGCCGCCGAATTGCCGTGGCCGCCGCCGGGAATGCGCCTGACGTTCGTGTTCGCGGGCGCGCTCACGTTCGAGGTGCACTACGACCTGTACGACGGGCTTCCGCTCGTCTCGAAGAGCGTCGAGATCGTCAACTCCGGGCCGAAGCCAGTGCGGATCGAGACACTCGAGGTCGAGCGGCTCGCGTTCGTCGAGGCCGAGGGCACCGTCGAGCCGCAGGAGCACTGGCGCCGCCCGGACCTGCACGTCGAGAGCGATTTCGCCTTCCATGGCATGTCGAACGTGTCCGCGGACGTCACCAACCGCTGGCTGCCCGATCCGAAGTACGGCACGCAGGTGAGCTACGCGCTCGCGACGCCGTGCCTGCTCGTGTCGAGCTATCCGGTCGGTCCCGCGGCGACGCTCGCGCCCGGTGAACGATTCATGAGCTACCGCGTGCACGAGCTCGTGCTCGACGGCTCCGAGCGCGAGCGCAATGGCCTCGCGCAGCGTCGCATGTACCGCACGCTCGCTCCGTGGGTCACCGAGAACCCGCTGATGATGCACGTGCGCGACGCACGGCCCGAGGCGGTGAAACTCGCCATCGACCAGTGCGCCGCCGTCGGCTTCGAGATGGCGATCCTGTCGTTTGGCTCGGGATTCGACGTCGAAACCCGGTCCCTCGAGAACCTCGCGCGCGCGCAGGAACTCGTGGCCTACGCGCGTGAGCGTGGCGTCGAGCTCGGCAGTTACTCGCTGCTCGCGAGCCGCGGCATCGCTCCGGAGCACGACGTGCTCGATCGCGAGACGCTCGAGCCCGGCCACGCCTACTTCGGCAACTCGCCCTGCCTCGAGAGCGCTTGGGGCCGCGACTACTTCGCGCACCTGCGCAGCTTCTACGCGAGCTCCGGCTTCCGCGTTCTCGAGCACGACGGCTCCTACCCCGGCGACACGTGCGCCTCGACCGCGCATCCCGGCCACGTGGGCTTCGAGGACTCCCAGTGGCGGCAATTCGAGGCGATCCGCGGCTTCTACGGCTGGTGCCGCGGCGAGGGCATCTTCCTCAACGTGCCCGATTGGTACTTCCTGAACGGCTCGAACAAGACCGGCATGGGCTACCGCGAGACCAACTGGTCGCTGCCGCGCGCGGACCAGCTGCTGCACGCGCGCCAGAACATCTACGACGGCACCTGGACCAAGACCCCCTCGATGGGCTGGATGTTCGTGCCGCTGACCGAATACCACGGAGGCGGTGCGGCGGCGACGCTCGAGCCGCTCGCGGAGCACTTGGCCGACTACGAGCAGCACTTGGCGACGAATCTGGGAGCCGGCGTCCAGGCCTGTTGGCGCGGACCACGGCTGTACGACAGCGACTCGACACGCCAGCTGGTCAAGCAGTGGGTGACGTGGTTCAAAGCGCACCGCGAGATCCTCGAGAGCGACCTGATCCACGTGCGGCGCGCGGATGGCCGTGACCTCGATGCGTGGCTGCACGTCAACCCGCGGGCGGAAGAGCGAGCGCTCGCGATGGTCTTCAACCCTCTCGATCGTGAAGCGACGCGCAGCTTCGACTTCCAGCTCTACTTTGCGGGCCTCAAAGACCGCTGCATCGCCCGCGAGCACGACGGAGTCGCGCGCGAGCTCGTCCTCGACGAACAGCAACGCGCCACGCTCGAACTCAGGCTGCCGCCCCACGGCTTCACCTGGATCGTCTTCAGCGCCGCGAAGTAGCGTCGTCGAGCGGAGCCACGGGTTCGCGCCAGGCACGGCGCCGCGGATTCGCTCCTCGTCGCTGCCCCACCGCCCCTCGGGAGCGGCGCGAGCTCTCCCCCCTGGAATCAGCGCGCTCATCGGCGGCTTGGCGCCGAAGCGCCCGCGGAATCAGCCGCGCGCAGCGTGGATTCCTCTCCAGAGACGGCACTGCGCGTCGCCGAAGCTCGGCAGCGCAACGCGGCCGAGTCACGCTTCAAGAGCTTGGGGGGGAGAGCTGGTGGCGCGGCTAGGGCCGGGCGCTCACATCGCGGTTCACCGCGTCGCTGGCCTCGCATGGCGCCGCGCCAGCGCACGCCTTCGCTCCGCCGAAGCTCCCGAAGAACGCATCGTTCTGATCCAAGCGCTCGAATGGTTGCGCGAGACGCGCCTCACGCCACTCGAAGCGCGCGCTGTTGCCGACCAGCTTGCCCTCGAGCGCGACGGCGGGCTCATACCACACATTGAAAGGCATGGAGCAGCAGGCGCGATCGGGCATGCCGCTGCCTTCGAGCTCGATCACGTCCCCGACGTGCACCGCGTAGTGGTCGGCGTCGATGCGAGCATCGACATCGGTGCTCTCGATCGCGATCACCGTGCCCAGCATGTGCGCACAGTTCGCGCGCACGTACTCCACGGCTGCCGCGCGCGCGCGTTCGTCGGCGTCGCGGTCGACGTAGATCACGCTGCGGCGAGCGCCGCTCTGCGCGAGATTGTCGGCGCCCGCGATGGCCGCGACGACGTCCACGTTCGCGAGCGACGCACCGTCGATGCGCCCGCCGTCGAAGCTCCAAGCCAGCAACGCCTCGCGTCCGGCCGTGACCAGCTCGCTGTTGTAGTGGCACGCGCCGGCGAACACGCTCGCCGTGCGCGCTTCCACGAATGTCCCGCTGGGCGCGCAGTCGGCCTCCGGACAGCTCATCCCGCAGCAGCCGCCACCGAAGTAGTACTTGGCCCCCACGAGAGCGCTGACGATCGCCAGGGTGAGCACTGCTTTCATGGTGATCTCAGGGGGTCGGGACCGTGAAGATCGAGCGGAAACACGCGCGCTCGGAGCGACATGCGTCGGGGTGCACCTGTTCGCCGTCGGGGCCGAGTCGATCGCAGGTCTTGTTGCACCAGCAATCGTTGGCGTTGTCGAGTATCTCGGCTGCGCTCATCGGCGCGCGCTCCAGGAAGAAGTACTTCTTGCTGCGCAGTTCGGCACAGATCGGGCTGTCGGGGCGGGCCATGGTCGACTCCTCTAGCTGAGCTTGCGCAGGGCTTTGGTGATCAGGGCTTGCGTCAACGGGATCTTGTAGCCGTTGTACTGCAGTGCTTCCGCGCCAACCAGCGCCAGCTCCGCGGCCTGCTTGCAGCTCGCGTCGTCGATCTTCTTGCCGACCAACGCCGCCTCGGCCTTGTCGGCACGCCACGGGATGGGCGCCACGCCGCCGAGCACGATGCGCGCCTCGCGCACCGTGCCCCCATCGAGCTTCAGCGCCAAGGCCACCGCGGAAAGCGCGAAGTCGTAGCTCGAGCGCTCGCGGAACTTCAGGTAGGTGCTGCGCCAGCCGGTCTGTGGTGGAACCTCCACTCGCAGCAGCAGTTCGTCGGGCGCCAGCACGTTCTCGCGCAGGACGCTGCCCTCGCTGGGCAAGGTGAAGAAGCGCTCGAGCTCGATGCGGCGCTCGCCCTTCTTCCCGCGGATCACCGCGCTCGCTCCGGCGGCGACCAGCGCCGGAGCCAGATCACTGGGGTGCACGATGTACGACGGCCCCCCGCCGAGGATCGCGTTGTACTTGTTCAGGCCACCGTAGGCGAAACACTCGGCGCCGCCCTTCTTGATGCACAGCGCCTGCTCGCGGCGGTAGTACCAGCAGCGCGGCCGCTGGCACAGATTGCCTCCGACGGTGCCCTGGTTGCGGATCTGCACCGAGGCCACGGATCCGGCGGCCTCGGCGATCATGGGCGAGCGCGTGCGTAACTCCGCCGAGCTCTCCAGCGCCGCCAATGTCACCAGCGCGGAGATCGTGATTCCGCCGTCGGCCGCGAACTCGAGCGCGGCCAGTCCAGGCAGCGACTTGAGGTCGACGACCTGCTCGGGCTGCACCAGGTACTCCTTCAGCTCACCGAGCAAGTCCTGTCCGCCGGCGAGCAACTTGACACGGTCGCGCTGCTTGGTGTCGCGCGGCCCGGGCAGGAGCTCGAGCACCTGGTCGAGCGTCTTGGGCTGGATCCAATCGAAGGCTCTCATCGTCGCGTGCTCCTCAGGCTTTCTTCAAGGCGATCAGGCCGTTCAGGATCTTGTCGCACGTCAGCGGCATCTCGTAGACGCGCACGCCGCAGGCATTGCGCACGGCGTTGGCGATCGCGGAGTGCCCGGGAATCACGGCCGCTTCGGCCATGCCGATCACGCCGCGCGGATCGTCCTCGAACACCGCGAGCATCTTGGGGATGTCCTTGCAACCCGCGAGCTTGTAGTCCTCGAAATTGGCGTTGAGGAACAGTCCGAGGTCGGGATCGACCACGCGCTCCTCGAACAAGCCGTAGGACAAGGCCTGCACCATCCCGCCGTTGAGTTGGCTGCGCGCGGTGAGCTCGTTCAGCACCAGGCCGCAGTTCTGCACGGCCACCATCTCGAGCACCTTGACCTCGCCGGTCGTGGTGTCGACCTGCACCTTGGCGGCCTGGGCGCCGCCGATGTCGTTGGCGGCGAGGTGGCTCTGCCATTCGCCTTGCGCCGCGAGCCCGTTGGGCCCGAGCGCCGCGCACGCGTCCTTCCAGCCGATGTGGCGCGTCTTGTCGGTCGCGTCGTAGATCAGGTTGCCACCGCAGGCGAAGTTCCTCGCTTCGCCGCCCAAGAGCTCGGCGAGCTTGTCGAACAGCGCGCGCTTGGCGTTCCACGCCGCGTGCTTGACCGCCGGCGCGAGCGAGGCCGCGGTCGTGCTTCCACCGGACGGGTTGGCGTTGCCGAAGGTCGAGCGACCGATGCGGGCGCGCACCTGGCCGAGCTCGAGCCCGAGCTCCTCGGCCACGATGCTGGCGCAGTAGGTGCGCGTGCCCGTGCCGAGATCCTGAGTGCCGGAGAGCACTTCGACCGAGCCGTCGCTGGCGATGCGCACCTCGACGCGGCAGTCCTTGCCGCCACCGCCGCCCCAACGCGCGAGCCCGAAACCGATGCCGGTCTTGAGCTCCGCGTTCGATGCGTCCCATTTCGAGCGGTGCGCGTGCGCCGCCCAGCCGATCAGCTCGGCGCACTTGTCGAGTTGCCGCGCGTACAGCTCGCGCTTGCCCTCGGGCAAATTGCGCTTGCGGAACTCGACCAGGTCCATGCCGATCGCGTAGGCCGCCTCGTCCATCAGCCCTTCCATGGCGAACGAGGCCTGCGGATGGCCAGGGGCGCGCATCGCGCGGTGACCGTCGAGATTGGTGTGGACGCAGCGCTGCTCGGCGAAGGCGACCTTGGGCGCGTAGATGTAGGGCTGAGGCTGACCGGCTCCGTCGCTGATTCCTCCGTCGCGCGTCACGCGCGCCTTGAACGCGGTGAGCTCGCCGGCTCGCGAGACGCCGGCCTCGAGCTCGTGCTCGCCACCGGAGCGATTGCCCGCGGCGTGGAACTCGCTCGCGCGGTCGAACAACAGGTGCACGGGGCGCTTGGTCTCCTTGGCCAACAGGCACGCCGCCTGGCCCTCGATGCCGATGCCGAATTTCGAGCCGAATCCGCCGCCCATGTGCTCGACCACGGCAGTCACTTGGTTGGGCTTGAGCCCGAGCCTCCCGGCGGCGTCGCCGGGAATGGTGAAGGTGCCCTGCGTCGAGGCGTACACCGTCGCCTCGTCTCCGCCGCGGTAGTCGACCACGATGCCGTGCGTCTCGAGCGAAGCGTGGTGCTGCACCGGCACGCGCCACGTGCCCTTGACCTTGACCTCGGCCTTGGCGAGCGCTGCGTCGACCTCGCTGGTGTCGGTGTTGCGCGAGAGGCCGCGCAAGTTGCCCTTGGAGTTCACCAGCGGCGCGCCGTCGACCTGAGCGCGCGCGGGCGTCACTGCGAACGGCTGATCCTCGTAGCTCGCGACGATCGCGCGCAGCCCGTCCTCGGCCAGCTCCGGAGTTTCCGCGGCGACGGCCGCGATCGGTCGTCCGAGCCACTTGACCTCGTCGACTCCGAGCTCGACCACGCCGACCACGCCCTTCAATCTGCGCGCGGCGTCGAGGTCGAGGCGCACCTTGGCGCACGGTCGCGGACAGCGCAGGACCTTGGCGTACAGCATCCCGGGCAAGCGCACGTCGTGGCTGAACTGCGCGCGGCCCGTGACTTTCTCGGGGCCGTCGACGCGCGGGATGGCGCGCGAGACCAAGCGCAGCTTGTCCCGCGGCCCCCACTCCGGTCCCTGCACGTCGTCGACTTCCTCCCAGACCTCCGAATCGATGCCGTTGACGACCTTCGTCACCCGGATCCACTTCTTGCCGGGAGCGGGTTCGCGCGGCGGCTTGTCCTGGAGCAGTTCGCGCGTCATCGCTTGCCTCCCTTGGCGCGCAGCGCGCGACCCGCGGACAACGCGGCGTCGAACACGTGCGGATACGTGCCGCAGCGGCACAGATTGCCCGCGCAGGCGTGCTTGATCTCGTCCAGCGTCGCGTCCGGCTTGCGCTCGAGGCAGGCGCTGATCGACATCACGAAACCCGGGGTGCAGAAGCCACACATCGAGGCGTCGTGCTCGCAGAAGGCCTGCTGGACTTCGTTCAGCTGCCCGGGCGCGCCGAGCCCCTCGATGGTCGTGACCGCGCGTCCGACGCAGGCCACCGCGAGTGTCATGCAGGAGTACACCGGCTGTCCGTCGAGGTGCACCGTGCAGGCGCCGCACGACCCGCGGTCGCACACGAGCTTCGCTCCGGTGAGCGGCGGGTTGCAGTGGTTGCGCAGCGCGTTGAGCAGCGTGGTGCGCGGCTCGACCTTGAGCTTCTGCAACGCTCCGTTGATCGAGAGCTCGATCTCGACCTCGCCCGAGAGACGCACGGGCTCGAGGCTCATCGAATGCGCGGCAGCATGCACGGCCTCGCCGACCAAACCGCCTGCTGCGACGACACCCGCGCCCTTGAAGAACGAGCGGCGCGTCAAGACACCGTCGCGCGCGTGCGGACGGTCGTCGTGGGACCCTGCGACGTCGGACATGACGACTCCTGGGCGAACTGGGACAGCGCTGGACGCGATCGACGCGATCCGTCGCAGCGGCGCCGGATTCTACGGACCGAGCCTGCGAAAGCGAGGGCAGCGCCGGGACGATTCAGTGCTCGACGAGCACGAACTCGGGCGACGCGAACACGGCCCGATCGCCGCGCACTCCGTCCCCGGCGTCGTCGCAACGGAGCTCGAGCGTGGAACGACCGCTGAGATCGACCTGCACCTCGCGCGGCGGCTCGCCGTCGCGCACCACCAGGCTCGCCAGCTGGACGCCGTCGGCGACCAACTGCACGCCGATGCTGCCCTCCGCCGAGGCGTCGTGGGACACGATCCGGACGCGCGCGCGGAACTCCCGCACCAGGCCGCGCAACTCGTAATGGACCGAGGTCGGGCCCTCGCTGTGTACGCGCACCATCAGGCGCCGCGCGTCCGCGGGATCGCTGAACGGTTCCTGCAACCCGACGCGGTAGCGTGCGAACGCCGGACCGCCCGGAGAGTCGACGCGGGTCATGTGCTCCACGCTCGGCAAGGGCTGCGGGCCGCGCAGCTCGAGTTGCTCACACAGAGCTTCGAGCAAGCTCGCGAAGACCACGCGGTTGCCGCCGGGGTTGTAATAGCCCTCGTACTGCGGGTGTCCGCCAAACCACTGCGCCACGACGTCGGGATCGCCCTGCGCCTGCTCGCGCATCTCGAGCGCGAGGTCGACGAACGGCGTCGCGCGCGCGTCCAAGACCTCGCGCAGCAGCGCGTCGCGCCAGCCGGTGCGCGCCGGATCGAGGACCGACTCCACGCTCGCGTAGTACAGCACGAACATGTGGGGAACGCCGGCGGCTTGCAGCCGATCGAGCATGCCCGACAGCGTCGCGCGCGCGAGCTCGCGCACCGCGGCGTCCTGGTCCACGCGAGTCACGCCGGAGAGCGCCGCGAACATCCACGAACGCCACACAGGAGAGTCGGCCAGGAACTCGGCGAGCGTCGGAACGCGCCCTGGAACGCGCTCGGCGCGCCCACCGCGCAGCTCCAGACGCGGCTTGGGCCGCGTGCGCATGCTCAGCGCGCAGCGGTCGAGGTCGTCGTCGACCAGCACGCCGATCAAGTAGATCGGATCGTCGTCGCGCTGGCGTTCGCGCTCGAGCAACTTGTCCAAGAGCAGCGCCGTTTGATCGAGCCCGTAGCCACGGACGCCGTAGTTCAAGAGAGCGAAGCCCGGCGCGAAGGGCGTCTCCTCGAGCAGGCCCTGATAGCAGTCCGAGTCCTCGGTCGCGCACTGCGTGAACGCGTTGCCCAGGAACAGCAGTGGCCGGCGAGCGCCGAGCGAGCGCTCGTCGCGATGTTCATAGCTCCCCGGTTCGAAGCGCTCGCTGGTCCAACCCAGCCACTCGTCGTGCGGCGGCTCCGGCGCGTGCCACGCGTCGCGCTGCGCGAGTCGAGCGCGCAGCTCCCAATGCAAGTCCGAGTCGCGCGCGGAACCGTAGAGCTCGGGGCGGCGCACCCACGCGGCCAGCGCGAGACCGTCGGCGGAGGGCGAGAACAGCAACCAACGCCACGCGACTTCGCCGCCGACGAGCAGCGCGGCCAGTGCCAGCACGGAAGCGACGACGTTGCGGCGGGTGCGCGAGCTCACACACCGATCCTACTGCGGATCGGATTCCAGTCGATCGCACGCCGCGGATCGATGCGCGCCACGGGCTCCCCGGTCGCGACGCGCAAGGCCTCGACGTACTTGTAGGCGGCTCCCGTGTTGAAGATGACGATTTCCTCATCTCGCGCGATGCGACCGGACGCGACCAAGCGCACCAGCGCCTCGAAACACACCGCCGTTTCCGGGCAAATCGCGACGCCGTCGCTGGCCGCGACGCGCGCCATCCAGTCGCGGATCGAGGACTCCGGCACGGCCAGCGCCGCTCCTCCGCTGGCGCGCAGCGCGTCGAGCATCATGAAGTCGCCGATCGCGCTGGGCACTCGAATGCCGCTGGCGAGCGTGTGTGCGTCGGCAACGGGCTCGGCGGTGCGCTCTCCGCGCTCGAAGGCGCGCGCGATCGGCGCGCAGCCTTCCGCCTGGCAGGCGTAGAGCCGCGGTGGCCTGCGGTCCTCGAGCCAACCGACGCCGCACAGCTCCTCGTAGGCCTTCCACAGTCCGATCAATCCCGTGCCACCGCCCGCGGGATACAAGATCACCTCGGGGAAGCGCCAGCCGAAGTGCTGCGCCAATTCCAGCCCCATGGTCTTCTTGCCCTCGAGCCGATAGGGCTCGCGCAAGGTGGACATGTCGAACCACTGGAACTGCCGCTGGCCTTCGCGCAGCGCCGCTCCACAATCGCCGATCAAGCCTTCGACCAACACCACGCGCGCGCCGTACAGCTGGCATTCGAGGCGATTGACCTCGGGCGTGTCGCTGGGCATGAACACCCAAGCTTCGAGGCCGGCCTTCGCCGCGTAGGCCGCCAGCGCCCCGCCGGCATTGCCCGCGGTCGGCACGGCGACGCGCTTGAGACCGAGCTCGCGCGCCCGGCTCAGCGCCACGCTCATGCCGCGCGACTTGAACGAGCCCGTCGGCAGGCGCGACTCGTCCTTGACGAACAAGTGCTCGAGCCCGAGCTCCTCGCCCAGTCGCCCGAGCTGGATGGTCGGCGTGGCGAGCTCGCCGAAGGACACGATGTTGGAGTCGTCCTGGACGGGCAGCAGGTCGCGGAAGCTCCACATGCAGCCGGCGTTGAAGTACGTCGAGTCGCGCTCGACCTCGCGCGCGATGCGCTCGAGGTCGTAGCGCGCGAGCAACGGTCGACCGGCGTGGATCGTCTGGGCGCTGCGGAAATCGTGGCGCGAGCCGTCCCAAGCGGACTCGAGGTGCGTCAGGTACGAGCTCATGCGCGCGAACGTGGCGTGAGCGGTAGAGAGGTCTTCAAGCACCTGCATCCGAGCTTTTTCGTTCACGCGGATCCACACCAAACTTCGAGCGCGGCGCGGGCCCGCGAACGGCCGTCGTCAGGCTTTTGACCCGACGCACGCCGTCTGCCAGCATGCAGGACGAGGAGTCTGGTCGAGTGCATCGTCTGTGGTCGTCGTTCACGCTGGTCGTCCCGCTCCAGTCGGGCGAGCCGCTGCGTGCGCCGAGCACGGTCCGCGACTCGACCACGCTGGCCGCGCTGTCCGAATGGCCGCGCGACGCGCTCCGCTCGCGGCGGGCCACGTGCACGACGACCGAGGCGGCCGGCGATCCCCGTTCCACGCCCGATGAAGCGCAATTCTTGTCGGTGCACGGGCCGGGCGTGCTGCTGCGCGCCGCGAGCGACGCGCCGAGCGGACGCTGGCGCGTGTACGTCGATGGAGCGCGCGAGCCGCTCGTCGATCTGGAGGCCGGACAGTTCTTCACGGCGCTGAGCGCGCGGCCGGTGAGCGCTCCGATCGTGTTCGTGGAGAGTTGTCGAGTCACGGCCAAGGGCGCTGCCAGCCAACGAGCGACGTTCGACTGGCAGGCGTTCGCTTCGGCGGAGCTCGTGCGCGCGACCGATGCGACGGCATGGAGCCAAGCGCGCTCGACCACGCCAACCGCGGTCCGCGTTCCCTCACGCGAGCTTCCGTTCGAGTTGGTTCTCTCGCCGCACGACGGACGCGATGCGGCGCGAGCGCTGGTGCTCGAGTGGTCGGCGCCTGCCGACGACACGCTGGTCGGCCGGGGGCAAGCGATCGACAGCTTGAGCTTCGAGCTCGAATCCGAGAGCGGCGCGGCGCTGGATGCCGACTCCACATTCGCGCGCAGCACGGCGATCGCGCTGGCCTTCGATGGTCGCGAGACGCTGCGCATGCCGCTCGACGAGTTCTTGGCCCTGAGCGCCACGACCGAGCCTGGCGCAGTCACGCACACCTGTCGCACTTGGATGCCCTACCGCCACCGGGCGCGGCTGGAGATGCGCGCCTACGGAAGCGAGCGCGTGGCCGTGCGTGGGCGCGTTCGCCTGTCGCCCGCGGACTGGAGCGAGCGCACGCTGTACCTGCACGGTCGCTGGCGTTCCGCCGGAGCGTCGTCGAGCACGATCGAGCTCGCCGGACGCGGACGCATCGCGGCGCTGACATGCCAGGACGCGGACACGGATGGCGGAACTGAGCTGCAACTCGTGCTCGATGGCGAGTCACTCGCGCAGCGGCTCACGACGGTCGGCGCCGGTCGCGCCAGCGAACGTTTCGCGATCGACGCCCCGCTGTTCTCCGAGAGTGCGCGCATCGCGCCGGCACAGCGAACCCCGGAACTCGCGCTCCTGTACTACGCGCCATCGGCCGCGAGCGATGACGTCGGAGCCTTCGACGAGGCCATGCGCGCCGCGGTCATGCCGCAGTCGGTGGCGCTCCCCGGCGCGCTCGAGTGCGAGTCCATGAAGGTGCTGGCCTCCACGCCGGGCCTGGGCTGCGGCACTCAGGCGCTCGCCCCCAACGAGAGCGGTCGCTGGTCGAACGGCGAGCAGCTCTTCGTGCGCGCCACCGCCGTCGGGCAGTTCGTCGAGCTCGAGTTGCCCGTGACCCGCTCCGGCGCGCGCGAGCTCGTGCTGTACGCGACGCGCAGCTGGGACTACGGCACGATCCAATGCTCGCTGGGAGGAGTGCGCTTGGGCGCCCCCGTTGCGACCTTCCATGCCGAAGCACAGACGCGCATCGGCGCGCCGCGCGCGCAGTCGCTGGGCACGGTCGAGCTGCAGCCGCCGCGCGCGGTGCTGCGGATCGAAGTGGTCGGCACCGATCCGCGCTCGCGACCGCCCCACTACTATTTCGGATTGGACTGCATCGTCCTGAAGGAACCGCGATGAGCACCAGCAAGCTGAGCAGTGAACCCGCAATCGCAGTGGTCGGCGTCGACGAGAAGGAGCCGGCCGACTTCGCGGTCGCAGCCGCGCACGCCTTGGCCGAGCCGCTCAAGCTCTCGGTCGAGCTGGTGCACGCAGCGCCGGTCCCACTCGACTACTTCTCGCACGTCGATCCGCTGGGCATCGAGCGCGCGCGCGCGGCGGCAGCACAGCGCTGGAGCAAGCTCCTCGACGGGGCGGGGGTCAGCGCGAGCTCGATCGCGGCCTCGCTAGAGATCGTGCCGGGAAAGCCGGCCGAGGTGTTGGTCGAGCAAGCGCGAACGCGCGGAGCCGAGCTGATCGTGCTCGGTCGCCATCAAAAACGTGCGGCGCTCGATTTCGGCGACGTGGTGCGCGACGTGGTGGTGCACGCCGACCGCGCGGTGTGGGTGCAGGCGGGAGCGCCGCGCAAGATCCGCCGCGTGCTGTGTCCGATCGATCTGGCGCCGGGTTCGCTGGAGGTCTTGGTGCTGGCCCGCGACGTGGCGCGCGCCCTGGGCGCGGAGCTCGTCGCGCTGCACTGCTTCGTGCGGCCACAGCTGGGCTTCCTGCTGGGCTATCCGGTGCAATTCCCCGCGGCCATGATCGACACTGCGCGCGACACGGCCGAGCGCGAGTTCCGGCGCATGCTCGAGCCCTTCGACTGGCGCGGTGTACTGCACCGGCGCCTGTTCTACGAGGCCGAGCCGGCCATCGAGCTGGTCTCGCTCCAAGACGAATTCGATCTGATCGTGCTCGGCACCCACGGCCGCACCGGAGTCGCGAAAGCGCTGCTCGGCAGCGTTGCCGCGGAGCTCCTGCGCAAAGCGGACATCCCGGTGCTGGTCTTGCCCCGCGCACGCTAGCTCGACTGCCGGCGCTCTCGCGGGCGCGCCGCACGCATGGGTCAGACCGACGGCGCGCCGCCCGAAACCAGCATCAACTGACTGACGAGTTGCGAGAAGCGCGTGGGGTTCGGCAGGCTCGACCCCTCGGCCAAGAGCGCGATGCCGAACAACAGCTCGCCGCAGTCCTTCAGCTCGGCGCTGCGGCCGGCTTCGTGGAGTTCCTTGAGCTTGGACGCCAGCGGATGGTCGAGGTTGAGCTCGAGCACGCGCTTGCGCTCCGGCGCCTGGTCACCCGACTGGCGCAGCATGCGCTGCATGTGCGCGCCGATCGAGTGCTCGTCGTCGACCAAGAGCGACGGACTGTGCTTGAGGCGCCCGGAGAAACGCACCTTCGAAACGTGCGGTGCCAGATCGCTCTCGATGCGCTCGAAGACGGCGCGGTATTCGCGCTCGCGCCGCTCGAGCTCGAAGCGCTCGGCCTCGCCGACGAAATCGGCCTCCCCGCGGCCCAGCTGGACGATGCGCTTGCCCTGGTACTCGCGCAGCGCGTCGAGCAACCACTCGTCGATCGGCTCGACCAGGAACAGCACCTCCCAGCCGCGATCGGCGAGCGCCTCCAGCGCCGGCGAGCGCCGCGCCGCATCGAGGTCGGGGCCCGTGAGCACGTAGATCGCGCTCTGCTCCTTGGGGCAAGCCGCGAGGTACTCGTCCAGCGACACGGGGCGCTCGCGCTTGCTGCTCGGGAACAGCGCCAGCGCCGCGACGCTCTGGGAATGCTCACGGTCGACGACCACGCCCTCCTTGAGCACCGTGCCGAAGGCGCTCCAGAAGCGCTCGTAGTCCGCCCGACGACCATCGCGCATCGCGGCCAAGGCCTCGAGCACCTTCTTCGTGCAGCGCTTGTGGATCTGCTCCAGAGCGCGGTTGTGCTGCAGGATCTCGCGCGAGACGTTGAGCGGCAGATCCTGGCTGTCGACCACGCCGCGGATGAAGCGCAGCCACGACGGCAGCAACTTCTCGCAGTCGGCCATCACGAACACGCGCCGCACGTACAGCGCCACGTGAGCCTTGTCGCGGGCCGGATCGAACAGCTCCTGCGGACGCTCGCTGGGAACGTACAGCAGCGCGGTGTACTCGCTCGTGCCTTCGACGCGGAAGTGCACGGTCTCGAGCGGGTCGCTCCATCCGTGCGTGAGATGGCGGAAGAACTGCGCGTACTCCGAGGCCTGGATTTCGTCCTTGGGGCGCGCCCACAGCGGCTTGCGCGAGTTGAGCAACACGCACTCGAGTCCGCCCAGCCCGGGTTCGCGCTTGAGCCGCCCGTCCTGTTGGAAGTGCGCCGCAGGCATGCGGATCGGCCACTCGACGAAGTCCGAGTACTTGGCGATCAGCCCGCGCAACACCTCCGGATCGGCGAAGTCCTGGGCCTGCGAGTCGTCGCCGTCGAGCGGCTTGAGCTCGAGCGTGATGCGCGTGCCGCGCGGCAGCGCGTCGCAGTCCTCGACGCTGAACTCGCCATCGCCCTTGGAGCTCCAGCGCGTGCCGCCGGGCTCGCCCGCGCGCCGCGTCTCGACCACGATCTGCGAGGCCACCATGAAGCTCGCGTAGAAGCCGACGCCGAACTGGCCGATCAGGTCCGGAGCCTGGCCCCCGGCCTGGCGCAGCGACTCGAGGAACTTGCGCGTGCCGGAGCGCGCGATCGTGCCCAGATTCTCGACCACCTCGGCGCGCGACATCCCGATGCCGCTGTCGCTGATGCTCAATCTGCGGCGCTCGCGGTCGACCTCGAGCTGGATCGCGAGCTCCTCGCCGTCGGAGATCCAGTTGGGATGCGTCAAACCCTCGAAGCGCAGCTTGTCGAGCGCATCGCTGGCATTGGAGACGAGCTCGCGCAGGAAGATCTCCTGGTGCGAGTAGAGCGAGTGGATCATCAGGCCGAGAAGCTCTTTGACTTCGGCCTGGAAGGTGTGGGTCTCGGGTCGGGTCATGGCGTCGGTCTCGACGAAACTGTCGGGGAAACGTGCGGCGCGCAGCAACGCGACACGCCCGCGCGCCCCGCTCTGGGCGGCGCGAGCGCGAGCCAGCGCTCGAGCGCTCTCACTTGCGCTTGGGACGATTCTGCAGCTTGGGGTTGTCGAGCTCGGACTCGCTCTCGAGCGCCGCACCGTCGCTGAACGTGACCTCGTAGGTCAGGGGCCCGCTGTAGCGGCTTTGCTGCGCGAAGCGGTGCTCCTCACGTCCGTCGAAACGCGTCTTCTGCACCGTTACGCTGAAGCCCTCTTGTCCCGCCACACGCAGCGAGTGCGCGCGCTTGTGCGCGAAGTCCCACAAGAGCTCGGCCGTTCCGATCAGGGTGTATTCGAAGGGCACGCCGTCCAGACGCGCGACCTCGCGGCGTTCCTCCTGGGGCATCGCCATGCGGTACAGCGCCGCGCGGTCGGTGCTCGAGACGACGTTGATCTGGAGCTCGACCACTCCCACGGAAACCCGCGGCCCCGCGCTGTCGTCGCCGACTTCGCGCCGGCCCTTGTAGGTGGCTTCGATCGAGCCTCCGGCGGGCACGAAGAAGTCCGCGAAATCTCCGCCGACGCCGAGCTCGGTCAAACGGCCGAAGAGGTTCTCACCGCTGGGCACGAGCTGCAGATTGCCTCCGGGAGCGAGCACGCTCACCAGCGCCTCGACCGGAACCTGCCAGGTGTCGCCGACCGCGACCTCGCCCTTGGGCAAGAGCGCGAGCAGCTCGAACTCGCCGCGCAACGGCGCCAGCCAAGGTTCCTCGGCGTCGATGCGCTCGTAGCTCCGCGCCCAGTCGTTCTCGGCATCGATCCAGGTGAAGCGGATGTTCTGCTTGCGCAGCGGCGAGCTCGAGCGCGAGCCCTCCTCGAGCACCTGCCCCGTCGAGCGCGTGACGTTGGCCTTGGCCTGCGATTGCGCCTCGCGGATGGTGCGCACGAATTCCAGCGGCCGGTTCTGCGCCACGCGCGCGTACTCGTCGACGTACTGCAGGTTCATCGTCGCCGAGACCCAGCCGCCGCTCTTGTCGGAGACATACGGTAGATCGCCATCGATCACGCCCATGTCGTCGATGCGCAGCTCGTGCACGGCCTTGATGCGCTTGTGCACCTTGGAACCGGCGGCGACGTCGAACACCAGCTGATCGCCGGCCGCGGGCGCAGGCGCGTTCGAGAGCACGAACAGGAACGGAGTCAAGCAGAGCATCATGGTTGGATCCTGGCTGCGCGGCGCGCGGCTCACTGGTCTTCCTTGCGGGCCTTGCGATCGTTCTTGTAGAAGCCGGTCAGGGTCTCGTCGGTCGAGCCGTCCTCGTTCCAGGCCTTCCACTGTCCTTCGCGCTTGCCCTGCACGAACTCGCCTTCCTCGCGCCGCTGTCCGTTGGGATACCAGCTGCGGTAGGGCCCGTGGATGCGGCCGTTGTAGTAGACCTCGGCGCGCGCCTTCTGACCGTTGTCGTGGTAGGCGATCCAGTCGCCGATCATCCGGCCCTGGTCGTAGCTGCCGGCGGCCTGCAGCTTTCCGTTCTTGTGCCAGCGTTGCCAGGCGCCCTGTTCCTTGTTCGCTTCCCAGGGACCCTCGAACTCCTTCTCGCCGTTGTCGTACCAGCTGGTCCACACGCCCGTCTGCACGCCGGCCTCGTAGAGTCCCTCGCTGTGCTTCTGGCCGTTCTCGTGCCACACGGTCCACTTGCCGACGGCCACTCCCAGCGAGTACCCGCCCTCCTGGTATTTCTGGCCGTTGGCGTGCCAGAAGAGCCAGGGCCCGTTCTGCATGTTGGCGACGTAGGCGCCCTCCTGGTACTTCGACTTCCCGTCGGCGTGATAGGTGACCCACACACCGTCGCGCAGCCCGCCCTTGTAGTTGCCGGCCGAACGCAGCGCGCCGTCGTTGTACCACTCGCGCCACGGCCCCTCTTGGAAGTCGGCGACGTACTCGCCCTCCTCGATCTTCTGGCCGAGCACATGCCAGCGCGTCCACAGCCCGGTCTTCTTGCCGTCGACCCACAGTCCACGGCGCGAGGGCACCTCGGTGTTGGGGTGGAAGTTCACCCACAAGCCGTCGAAGGCGTAGTTCTTGAAGCTGCCGATCGCGCGCCGCTTGCCGTCGGGGTAGTAGAAGATCCAGCGCCCTTCGCGCCGACCGTTCTTCATCTCGCCTTCGGCGGCCTTGGCCCCGGCGGTGTAATACAGCGTCTTGTCGATGCGCTCGGGCAGCGGCGGCAATTCGATCTGCGGCGGGTTCGCCTTGGGCTTGTCTTGCGGCGCGACCCACGGGGCAGGCGCCAGGAGCGCTCCACACCACATCAAGAGACTCTGCAGCATTGCGTCACGATATCAGGAGACCACGGGGACGGTCGAGGGACGCCGGCTACGGACGAGCGTCGCTGTCGTGAGCGGGCGCGCGGCGCAGCGGATCGCCCGCTTCGAACAGCAGGTAGTGCGAGGCCCGCAGACCCTCGCGCTCGTACACCGCGCGCGCGCGCAGATTGTCTCGATCGACGTACAGTCGCAGGCCCACGACGTCAGCGCTCTCCCGCGCCCGCGCGACGACCTCGGCGTGCAGCGCGCGATACACCCCGCGGCCGCGGGCCGCGGGCACGACGAACACGCTCTGGATCCACCACACCCATCCAGCTCGCCAGTCGGACCACTCGCGCGTGATCAACAGGCAGCCGACGCGCAGGCCCTGCTCCTCGGCCACCAAGTACTGCCCGCGCTGGGGATCGCCGAGGGCCAGCTGCACGCCGAGCGCGAGGCGTTTGGGCTCCAGCTCGAGGCTCTCGGTCTCGCGCGCGAGCGCGGCGTTCGAGTGGATCAGGAACTCGAGGTCGCTGCCGACCGCGGATCGGACGGTGCAAGTCGGCGGAGGCGTGGTCGTGTCGCGCATGTCGGCCAAGGGGCTCGCGAGCGGAACGGCGGCGGCGCAGTCTATCGTCGGCAGCGACCTGCCCCTAGACTGAGGTGGGACTCGCATGCTCGACGAACACTCGAACTCGATCGAGTTGGTCCGACGCGCCAAGGAGGGCGACGAGGACGCGCTGGATCGCCTCTTTCGACGCTACTACGACCGCGTTCTGCGCATCGTACGCATGCGCCTGGGGCCGCGTCTGCGGACCCAGGTCGAGATCGAGGATGTGCTCCAAGAGACCTTCGTCGCCGCCGTCGAGAGCTTCGACCGCTTCGAGATGCGCGACGAGGCCAGCCTGATCAACTGGTTGGCCCGCCTCGCCGAGAACCGCATCATCGCCTTCTCCGACTTCCACTCGGCCAAGAAGCGCGACCAGCGCCGCGAAGTGCGTTTGCGCAGCTCGAGCAACTTCGTCGATTCCAGCGTGATCTCGCAGGAATTGGCGGACAAGCTCGAGGGTCCGGCGGACAAGGCTGCAACCGCCGAGCTCAAGCAAATCGTCGAGGAGTGCATCAGCGCGTTGCGCGAGGACCACCGCGAGCTGATCCTGCTGCGCGACTATGCCGGCATGGGCTGGGAGCCGATCGCCGTCGAAACCAAGCACATCAACGGTGCCGCCGCGCGCGCCAAGCACTCGCGCGCGATGCTCGAGCTGGCGCGCCTGGTGCGCTCCTACGGAACCGCGCGCAAGGACTGACTCGCCGCGCGCAGCGAGTTCGCCGGAGGCCATCCGCGCCCGGAGCCCGGACCGCGGAGCCCGGAACGCCAACCGCGCCGCGCTCCAGCCTGTGGAGAGCACGCGCACCACGGCGCTCGAGCACGGCGGGCGTGCGGTCGCCTTCCGACTCCGCTTTCCACGGAAATCCGCGCGTGGATTGCCGCTCCGCGCAAAGCGGGGGATGCTTGTCGGGTCAGCTCGCGGCTCGCGCGCCATCGCACAGCGTGCCAGGGCACACCCGACCAAGCCGATTCGCACGGAAGATCCTGCATGCACTCCAGCTTCTCGAGGGCTCTGTGCGCGTTGCTGTGCGCTTGCGCGGTCAACGGGCGCGTCCTCGCCCAGGCCGCGCCGATCGCCGAGCAGCAGGTCACGTTCGTCTACGACAGCGGCGCGCTCGCCAACACCGCCGCATCCGAGCAAGTGCTCGCCTCGCACACCGTGCGCGTCGCCCACGCCTCGTGGATCCGCCTGCGCTTCCAAATGGTCGACCTGGGGTCGGCGAGCGGCGCGGACCAGGGCGCCTTCCTGCGCATCACCTCGCACGCCGACGGCGCGGTCCAAGAGCTCCACGCGCAGCACGTGCGTGAGTGGCGGCTCACCAGCGCGTACTTCAACGGCGACGCCGTGCAACTCGACTTGGTCGCGCCGCCCGGAGCCGGGCCGAGCCGGGTGATCCTGCGCAACGTGTGGATCGGCCCGCAGCTCTCGCCGCAGTTCAATCTGTGCGGACCGACCGACGATCGCCTGCCGTCGAGCGACGTGCGCGCAGCGCGGCTCTTGCCGTACGGCTGCAGTGGCTGGATGTTCGACGACGCGGCCCACGGATTCATCACGGCGGGCCACTGCGTGCTCTCGACCGCGGTGCCGAATTCCCTGCTCGACGTCGCGCAGTTCAACGTCCCGAAGTCCAACGCGGCGGGCGTGCTGCAGCATCCCTCACCGGATCACCAGTACGCGATCGACGACACGTCGCTGCAGTTCGAGAATGGCGGTGTCGGCAACGACTGGGGCTACTTCGGCTGCTTCCCCAATCCCAACACGGGCCTGACGCCGTTCCAGGCGCAGGGCGCGTGCTATGCGCTCGCCGCGCCGCCGACGTTCAACCCCAACGAAGTGCTGCGCGTGACGGGCTTCGGCACCGACATGACGCCGGATCCGACACTCAATCAGGTGCAGCAGTCCCATGCGGGTCCGTTCGCCAGCTTCAACGGCACCGTGCTGCGCTACGAAGTCGACACCACGGGCGGGAACTCTGGATCCGCGGTGTCGTGGAACTCCCCCGCCGGCGAGTTCGCCGTCGGCGTCCACACACACGCTGGCTGCAGCGCCGCAGCGCCGTTCTTGGGCAACTACGGGACTTCGTCACAGCAGGCCAACTGGGTTGCGGCGCGCGCCAATCCGCGCGGCGTGTGCCTGCCGACGTCGGCGGTCTCGACCTACTGCACGGCCAAGGTCAACAGTCTCGGGTGCACTCCGTCCCTGGGAGCGCTGGGAGCTCCGAGCGCGAGCGGCGGAGCCGGCAGCTTCACGATCCGCGCCAGCAACCTGATCAACCACAAGGTGGGGCTGTTGTTCTACGGCTTCATGCCCGCGGCCAAGCCATTCCACGCCGGCTTCAAGTGCATCGACGCGCCCGTCAAGCGCACGCCGCCGAGTTCCACCGGCGGAGCGCTCGCGGGCAGCGACTGCAGCGGAGTGCTCGACTACGACATGGGAGCGCGCATCGCGTCCGGTGTCGACCCGCACTTGGTCTTGGGTGCGGTGGTCTACGCGCAGGTGTGGTCGCGCGATCCGGCCGACCCGACCAGCACGAATTTGACGGGCGGGCTGCGCTTCACCATCGGGCCCTGATATGGGTGGACCTGTCAAGCACTCCTGACGGATCACGCTGACAGGTTTGAATTGTGCGGGGCCGGTCGCCTTCTTCAGGCGGCTGGCCCCGATCGCTTGGGAGCGATCGAGGTTG
>JADYYP010000051.1 GCA_020853575.1 Planctomycetota bacterium | reverse complement strand
TTAGGAACCGACTGCTCTATCCAACTGAGCTACGGGCGCGCCCAGGCGCATAGGGTAGCGGCCCGTCCGGATGGGGCCCAGCGGATAGCCTTGCCGGTTCGGGGGAGGCAGCCTACAGTGCCGTGAAGGCGCAGCGGTTCTTCTTGACGCGTTCAGCCAGCGACGTGAGGGTCGCCGGGTCTCCTGCCGCGTAGGTGCAGCGGTCGGTCGCCTGCGTCTCTTCGACGATGGATGCCTGCACGACAGCGGCGAGCGGAATCCGCCAGTGCTGATACCACGAGGCGTTGTGAACGCCCCGCAGCCACTTCGACAGTGTGCCGCCCTTCTTGCTGGCGTCGAGCAGGTCACGATCCCGTGCCGGCTCGGAGAACAGTGGAACGGCCAAGCACATCGCGTTGTCGACCTGGAGGATCAGGAAGTGATGGGGTCCAGTTACAGCTCGATCCGCAGGTGAGCGTACGGCGTTCGTCTCCGAGCCTCCAACCTTCCGAAGCCGCGCGGTGTCGAGGAACACAACGAGCCCGGGCTTGATCTCAGGGAGTGTGACGGGTGCCATGTGACCGCAGGCTACCCAACTGTCGCCACCGACCCCAAGCTCGACCCCGCGAACCGCCGCAACGCCTTCCGATACCCGTCCGCGCCGAACCACCGGCGACGTAACCAGCCACCCAACCCACGACTTCCGTGCGTAGAGCGGCCCCTTCCTAAACCGCAGGTCGGCAGTTCGACTCTGCCCGGGCGCACCATGTTCGGTGTTGGTGGTGACGTGCGGCGGTTGTGTCGCCCGACCTTTCCAAGGGCCTCGTCGACGCCATTGTGGAGTCGTACAACGCGCACGCGGCAATGAGCCCGACTCAACCCGCCGGAAGTCGCTCGCGCACGGCGGCGCATGTGTTCTCGGGTCGCAAGCTCGAACTCCGTCGGGTGCACTCTTGGGATGCTGGCGGCCGCGCCAGGCAGAGCGGGCGTCCGGCAGTCGGCCACCGTATTCTCCCGCGCCGCGCTGGTGCGCTCCGAGAGCTTCTCGCAACTATGGCCGAAACCAATCTGTCTGCCTTCTTGTGGTCCGTCGCCGACTTGCTGCGCGGCGACTTCAAGCAGTCCGATTACGGGAAGGTGATTCTGCCGTTCACTGTGCTACGGCGGCTCGATTGCGTGCTGGAGAAGACCAAAGCGGCGGTGCTGAAAGAACACGTTGAGCGCTCGAAGGCCAAGGTCAACCCGGAGCCGTTCCTGATCCGCAAGGCGGGCGTGGCGTTCTACAACACGTCGAAACTGGACTTGGGCACGCTGCTGGGGGACCAGGACAACATCGGAGAGAACCTGCGGGAGTACGTGAGTGCCTTCTCGGGGCCGGTGCGCGACATCTTCGAGCGCTTCGACTTCGCGACGCAGATCGAGCGGCTGCAGAAGGCCAAGCTCCTGTACCTCGTCACCGAGAAGTTCGCCAACGTCGACCTGCACCCCGCTCGCGTCAGCAATGCCGACATGGGGCTCGTCTTCGAGGAGCTGATCCGCAAGTTCGCCGAACTGTCGAACGAGACAGCGGGGGAGCACTTCACGCCGCGCGAGGTGATCCGGCTGATGGTCAGCCTGATCTTCATCGAGGACGACGACGTGCTGTCCAAGCCCGGCGTCGTGCGCACGATCTACGACCCGACGGCCGGCACGGGCGGCATGCTCAGCATCGCGGGCGAGTACCTCCACGCGCACAACCCCGGCGCGCGGCTGTCGATGTTCGGCCAGGAACTCAACCCCGAGTCCTACGCGATCTGCAAGGCCGACGTGCTGATCAAGGGCCAAGACATCACGAAGATCGTCTTTGGCAACACACTGTCCGAGGACGGCCTGCAAAACGAGCGCTTCGACTACATGCTTTCCAATCCGCCCTTCGGCGTGGAGTGGAAGAAGATCGAGCGCGAAGTGCGGCGCGAGGCGGAGGAGCACGGCTTCAACGGTCGCTTCGGCCCGGGCCTGCCGCGCGTGAGCGACGGCTCGCTGCTGTTCCTCTTGCACCTCGCATCCAAGATGCGCCCGGTGAGCGAAGGCGGTTGCCGCTTCGGCATCGTCCTCAACGGCTCGCCGCTCTTCACCGGCGGCGCGGGCTCGGGCGAGAGCGAGATCCGCCGCCACATGCTCGAGAACGACCTCGTCGAGGCGATCGTCGCCCTGCCGACGGACATGTTCTACAACACCGGCATCGCGACGTACGTGTGGGTCGTGAGCAACCGCAAGCCCAAGGCGCGCAAGGGCAAGGTGCAGCTGATCGACGCCTCGAGCTTCTGGCAGAAGATGCGCAAGAGCCTGGGCAGCAAGCGCAAGGAACTCTCCGAGGCGCACATCGAGGAGATCACGCGCATCTTCGGCAAGTTCAAGGAAGTGACGCGCGACGGCGTGCCGATCAGCCGCATCTTCAAGAACGAGGACTTCGGCTACCGCACGATCACGGTCGAGCGCCCGCTGCGCGACGAGAAGGGCAAGGTCGTGCTCGCGGCGAAGGGCAAGCAGAAGGGCCAGCCGCAGCCCGACGCCAACCTGCGCGACACCGAGAACGTGCCGCTCAGCGAGGACGTGCAGGCTTATTTCGAGCGCGAGGTGCTGCCCCACGCCCCTGACGCATGGATCGACGAGGAGAAGACCAAGGTCGGCTACGAGATCCCGTTCAACCGCCACTTCTACGTCTTCAAGCCGCCGCGCCCGCTCGCCGAGATCGATGCCGACCTCAAGGTCGTCACCGACAAGATCCGCGCGATGCTGGAGGAGCTGTCGAAGTGATCCGACACGGGCACGAGCCGGCGGCAGTCCGATTTGGGCAGCAGGCTGCTGCCCAACTACCGATCCTCTCGGTCGCAGCCGGCATCCATCAACCTCTGCAGCGCCTTGCGAAGGGAATCCGGCGCCACAGCCTCAGAATCGGTTTTTGCTGCGACTTCGTGCGCCGCCGACCGTCGGGTATTCAGTGCGGCTCGACTCCGTGGGTGGGGCCCGCAGACGCTCCGCAAGCGAGGTCCAGACCATGACCGACCAACCGCCCGATCCGCGCTCGTCCCTCGTCCTCTATCAGACCGAGGATGGTCGCACCCGCGTGCAATGCCGCTTCGAGGGACAGACCGTCTGGCTGACACAGGCCCAGATGGCGGAACTCTTCGCGACGACGCCGCAGAACATCACCCAGCACCTCAAGGCGATCTACGAGGAGCGCGAGCTGCTCGAGGACGCAACCTGTAAGCCGTACTTACAAGTTCGCCTGGAGGGTGCGCGGCGGGTCGAGCGGGCCGTCCTGCACTACAGCCTCCCCGCGATCCTCGCCGTCGGCTACCGCGTGCGCAGCCCGCGCGGCACGCAGTTTCGCCAATGGGCCACCGCCCACCTGACCGAGTTCCTGGTGAAGGGCTTCACCATGGACGACGAGCGCCTCAAGAACCCGCCGGGCCCGGGCGTGCCCGACTACTTCGACGAGCTGCTCGAGCGCATCCGCGACATCCGCGCCAGCGAGCGGCGGATGTACACGCGCGTGCGCGACATCCTGGCGCTCGCCGCCGACTACCGCGCGAGCGAGGCCGACACGACCAAGCTCTTCCAGATCGTCCAGAACAAGCTCCACCACGCCGTCACCGGCATGACCGCGCCCGAGCTGATTGCCGCGCGCGCCGATGCGAGCAAACCCAACATGGGGCTCACGACCTGGAAGGGCGGTGCCGTGCAACGCGCGGACGTCACGGTCGCCAAGAACTACCTGCACGAGGACGAGATCTCGGAGCTCAACCGCATCGTCGTGATGTTCCTCGACTACGCCGAGGACCAGTCGCGCCGCAAGCAGGCGATCCACCTCGCCGACTGGGCGCGCAAGCTCGACGAGTTCCTGCGCTTCAACGAGCGCGCGGTGCTCCCCGACGCCGGCCGCGTGAGCCGCGACGACGCCGACGACAAGGCGCAGGCCGAGTTCGAGCGCTTCGCACAGCACCGCCGCGAGCTCGCCGAGGCCCAAGGCGAAGCCGACAGCCTCAAGGCGCTGGAGGATCTCGCGAAGGAGCTGCCCAAGCGCAAGCGGCGCAAGCCCAGGGACGAGTCGTGAGCTTCCCGCGCTACCCGAAGTACAAGCCCAGCGGCGTCGAGTGGCTCGGCGAGGTGCCGGAGCATTGGGGCGTGAAGCCCATCCGCAAGGCGGCTCGCCTCGAATCGGGACACACACCCAGCAGAAACCACCCCGAATACTGGGAGAACTGCACCGTGCCTTGGTTCACTCTCGCGGACGTTTGGCAGATCCGCGAGGCGCGCCGGGATGTCGTTATTGAAACCAAGGAGTTGATCAGCGAACTCGGGCTTGCGAACTCTGCTGCCCGCCGCCTGCCCGCCGGCACGGTCATGCTCTCGCGCACAGCTTCCGTCGGGTTCTCCGCGATCATGGGCGTCGAGATGGCGACGACGCAGGACTTCGCCAACTGGGTCTGCGGAGACGAACTGCTTCCGAAGTTCCTCCTTCATGCCTTTCGTTCGATGCAGGGCGAGTTCCGTCGCCTGATGATGGGCTCGACGCACAACACGATTTACATGCCAGACATTCAGGCGTTCCGGCTCGCGCTGCCGCCGCTGCCCGAGCAACGCGCCATCGCCGCGTTCCTGGACCGGGAGACGGCGAAGATCGACGCGCTGATCGCGGAGCAGGAGAAGCTGATCGAGCTGCTCGCGGAGAAGCGCCAGGCCGTCATCTCCCACGCCGTCACCAAGGGCCTCAACCCCGCCGCCCCCATGAAGCCCTCCGGCGTCGAGTGGCTCGGCGACGTCCCCGCGCACTGGAAGGTCCTCCCGATTCACCGGCTGGTGCAGCAGGGACGAGCGATCACGTACGGCATCGTCCAGCCCGGACAGGGCGATCCCAAGGGACGCTACATGATTCGGGGTCAAGACTACTCAGCAGGTTGGGCTGAGCCGGATCAGTTCTTCCGCGTCTCGGCAGAAGTCGAGGAGCCCTATAGGCGCGCTCGAGTGCGACCGCGGGACATCGTGATGACGATCGTCGGAGCTGGTGTCGGCAACGTCGCCGTCGTGCCGAACTGGTTGGATGGAGCGAACCTGACCCAGACCACAGCTCGGGTAGCGATCGAGTCGTCAACGGCCTTGCCAGAGTTCATCCATGCGGCACTCCGCAGCTCGGTCGGTCGTGGAAGCGTTGGCCACTACGCGAAGGGAGCTGCCCAACCGGGTTTGAACATCGAGCATGTCAGAGTGTTCCCCATTCCAGTTCCGCCGCTTCCCGAGCAAGCATCGATTGTCGAAGCGCTCTCTCGAACGACGACCGACACCACCGTGCTTGACCAAGCATGCTTTCAGGCTGTTGGACTACTCCGCGAACGCCGCTCCGCCCTGATCTCGGCCGCGGTCACGGGCCAGATCGATGTCCGCAACGTCGTGCCGGAGACTGCCGCATGAGCCTCCACAAGGAAGTGAACTTCGAGGTCGAGATCTGCGAGCAGCTCGGGCGACGCGGGTGGCTGTACGAGGCGGGCGACGCGGCGAAGTACGACCGCGCGCGGGCGCTGTTTCCCGACGACCTGATCGCATGGCTGAAGGAGTCGCAGCCCGAGGTGTGGGAGGCGCTCACGAAGAACCACGGCTCGAAGGCCGAGGCGACGCTGCTCGATCGCGTGCGAGAGCAGCTCGACCAGCGCGGGACGCTCGACGTGCTGCGCTTTGGCATCGACATGCTCGGGCTGCGCAAGCCCGCGGCCTTGGCGCAGTTCAAGCCGGCGTTCGCGCTCAACGCCGAGATCCTCGCGCGCTACGGCAAGAACCGCCTGCGCGTGGTGCGGCAGGTGAAGTACTCGCTCGCCAACGAGAACTGCCTCGACCTCGTGCTGTTCCTGAACGGCGTCCCGGTCGCGACGGTCGAGCTCAAGACCGACTTCACGCAGAGCGTGCAGGACGCGATCGACCAGTACCGTTTCGATCGCGAGCCGCGGCCGAAGGGGCAGGCCGTCGAGCCGCTGCTCTCGTTCCCGCAGGGCGCGCTCGTGCACTTCGCGGTCTCCAATCGCGAGGTGTACATGGCGACGCAGCTCGCGGGCCCGGCGACGAAGTTCCTGCCGTTCAACAAGGGCGACAACGGCGGCGCTGGCAACCCGCCCAACTCGGGCGGCGGCCATCGCACGGCGTACCTGTGGGAAGAGGTGTGGGAGCGCGAGAGCTGGCTCGAGATCCTCGGCCGCTACCTGATCGGCGAGCGCGACAAGAAGCAGAAGCCCTCGCGCACGATCTTCCCGCGTTACCACCAGCTCGACGCGACGCGCAAGCTGCAGGCGGCGGTGCTCGCCGACGGGTCGGGCACCAAGTATCTGGTCCAGCACTCGGCGGGCTCGGGCAAGACGAACTCGATCGCGTGGACGGCGCACTTCTTCTCGGAGCTGCACGACGCGCAGGCGAAGAAGGTGTTCGACAGCGTGCTGGTCGTTTCCGACCGCAACGTGATCGACGCGCAGTTGCAGGATGCGCTGTTCAGCTTCGCGCGCACGACCGGCGTGGTCGCGACGATCACGGGCGAGAGCGGGTCGAAGAGCAAGGAGCTGGCGGAGGCGCTCTCGGGCACGAAGAAGATCGTGGTGTGCACGATCCAGACGTTCCCGTTCGCGCTGGAGGCCGTGCGGGACCTCGCGGCGACGCAGGGCAAGCGCTTTGCCGTGATCGCGGACGAGGCGCACAGCAGCCAGACGGGCGAGGCGGCGGCGAAGCTGAAGGTGGTGCTGTCGGCGGAGGAGCAGAAGGAACTCGACGACGGCGGCGAGGTGAGCGGCGAGGACGTGCTCGCGGCGCAGATGAGCTCGCGCGCGGACGACCGCGGCATCACGTTCGTGGCCTTCACGGCGACGCCGAAGAACAAGACGCTCGAGATCTTCGGCACGCGGCCGGAGCCGACGCGCAAGCCCGCCGCCGACAACATCCCGCGGCCCTTCCACGTGTACTCGATGCGGCAGGCGATCGAGGAGAAGTTCATCCTCGACGTGCTGCGCAACTACACGAGCTACTCGGTGGCGTTCAAGCTGGCGCACCAAGGAGAGCAGCGCGAATCCAGCGAGGTCGAGCGCAGCGCGGCGCTCAAGAAGCTGATGGGCTGGGTGCGTCTGCACCCCTACAACATCGCGCAGAAGGTCGAGGTGGTGGTCGAGCACTTCCGTTCGCACGTGGCGCCGCTCTTGGGCGGGCGCGCGAAGGCGATGGTGGTGGTCGCACGCCGTGTCGATGCGGTGCGCTGGAAGCTCGCGATCGACAAGTACATCAAGGCCAAGGGCTACTCGATCGGCACGCTGGTGGCGTTCTCGGGCGAGGTCGTGGACAGCGAGTCCGCGCCGGAGGCGCTGAGCGAGGCCTCGAAGCTGCTCAATCCCGCGCTCAACGGCCGCGACATCCGCGAGGCGTTCAAGGGCGACGACTACCGCATCCTGCTCGTCGCCAACAAGTTCCAGACGGGCTTCGACCAGCCGCTCTTGTGCGGCATGTACGTCGACAAGCGGCTCGCCGGCATTCAGGCCGTGCAAACGCTCTCGCGCCTCAACCGCGCGCACCCGGGCAAGGACACGACCTTCGTCCTCGACTTCGTGAACGATCCGCAGGAAGTGCTCGCGGCGTTCCAGACGTACTACGAGACGGCGGAGTTGTCGGGCACGACCGATCCCAATCTCGTGTTCGATCTGCGCGCCAAGCTCGATGCGGCGGGCTACTACGACGACAACGAGATCGAGCGGGTGATTCGGGTAGAGCTCGATCCGCAGGCGAGGCAAGGCGAGTTGGTTGCCGCGCTGGAGCCGGTGTTCGACCGGATCATGCGCCGCTACAAGGCATCTCGCGATGCGCTGCAACTCGCACGGCAACACGGCGACAAGGGCGCCGAACAGGCCGCGCAGCAAGCGCTCGACGCTCTGGTTCTCTTCCGCCGCGACATGGGTGCGTACCTGCGGCTGTACACGTTCCTGTCGCAGATCTTCGACTACGGCCAGACAGCGCTCGAGAAGCGAGCGCTCTTCTACAAGCGGCTGGTCCCGCTGCTCGAGTTCGAGCGCGAGCGTTCGGCCATCGACCTCTCCAAGGTGCAGCTCACGCACCATGCGCTCAAGGACCGAGGGTTGGAACAGCTGGGCCTGCGTTCCGCGGCCGGCGAGACCCTGCCGCCGATTTCCGAGGCCGGCGCCGGGGCCGTGCACGAGAAGCAAACTGCCTATCTGTCGGAGTTGATCGAACGCGTCAACGAGCTCTTCTCCGGTGAGTTGACCGACAGCGACAAACTCGTCTACGTGAACGAGGTCTTGCGCACCAAGTTGCTCGAGTCCGCGACCCTGCAGCAGCAGGCCGCCCACAATTCGAAGGAGCAATTCGCCGCTTCGCCCGACCTTTCCAAGGGCCTCGTCGACGCGATCATGGAGTCGTACGACGCGCACACGGCCATGAGCCAGCAGGCGCTTTCGTCCAAGGCTGTTCAGGACGGCTTGCTGCGGATCCTGCTCGACTACGCCGGACTGTACGAGAGCCTGAAGTCGCGCGCGGCATCGTGACGCGGGCCGGGCCAGAGTGCGCGGTAGGGGCGGCGCGATCGGGTGCGTGCGTTCGCTGCCTGCGGTTGCGCCGCGCTTGGGGAGTCCACCGCGGACAGCGCGCTGGCACAATGGGGAGATGACGAAGGCGGAGAGCGGTGGTGTGAAGATGTCCGAGCGGCTGCTCGAGTTTGCGCAGCCGTTGATCGAGCTGATGGAGTGTCGAGAGGACGGCCCGGAGCTCGGAGCGGCGCTGCGGATGTCGGTCGTGCTTTGGAATGCTTGCGTGATCGAGCGTTCGGGCCATGGACCGGGGGCCGTGGCGCAGGCGATCGAAGCAGCCGGCTCAGGTGGGATGCCACGCGAGATCGCGGATGTGCTGCGGGCGATGTGCGACAACGCGCTCGCGCGCCAGGAGTTCGACTCGCGTTTGATCCTCGATATCGACCTGGTGCGCGGAAGTGGGGGCGACCTGCGCGTCGCCGTGAAGGGAGCCGCGATCGAGGACGTCGACGCGAGCCGGATCGCCGCGGAGTTCACGAAGCTCGCGCAGACGACGCGCGCGCGCGCCGAGGGCGCGGCATCGGATGCGAGAGGGTCCGCGAGCGGGCGAGCTCGCGGGCACTCGAAGGCCAGCGAGAATCGTCCGGCAGCGCGCTCGAGCGGCGCAGCGGCGGGAGTTTCACCTTGGCGCGAGCTCTACACCGTTGCCAAGGGCGTCCACGAGCTCGCGCCGTGGAATTGGCTGTTCGATGCCGACGTGTTCGGCGTGCGCGTGGCGGGAGACGACGCGACGTACTGGTGCAGCGTGATGGGGGCTGCCGGCGAGTTCTACGGCATCGGCCTGTATCGCGGCGACGCGGCCTTCGATGTCTTTCGCGCGCTCCAGAGCGGAGCGGATGCCGACGCGGGTATGTGTGGCTTCGACGGGTACCTGATTTCGTTCGTCGACCGCGACGTGCTCGATGCCCTCGACGTGCAACACATCAAGGCCTCGGGCGTGCAGTTTCGCGGGCGCTCGGCCTGGCCGCAAATCGAAGACGTGATCTACGGTCGACTTCCGCGGCCGATCCGTGCAGAGAGCGCGGCGCGAGTGCAGTCGTTGCTCGAGGTCGTGCACGAGGGCGCGCACCGCATGGGGCTGGACGACACGCTGCGTGCGAGCGGACTCGACGGCGATCTCCCGCTCTTCGAGCTTCGCAACGGCGTGGTCACACTTCGACGCGAGCGGCCGAAGCGCGTCGCCGCGCGAGCCTATCCGAGCGTCGACCAGCTCGGCGTCACGCGTTTGACCGCATCCGCGAAGCGCGAGAGCAGCACGTTCGAGTACGACGCGTTTGCCACACGCGCGCGGGTTGGGGACGACGATGGTTGGGAATTCGCGCCTACGGCGTTCCTTGCGGTCGATGCAACCTCGGGTCGTGTGCTCCAGCCGAGGATGGACATGCCGGAAAATCGTTTCGAAGTGTGCGCGGCCAAGTTGCTCGAGATCCTCTCGGCGAGCGGTGTGATTCCGCGCGAGCTGCACGTTCGGCGGCCGTGGATTGCCGAGGCCCTCAAACCCACCGCGACCGCGCTCGGAGTGAAGCTCACGCTGCGCCAGCAGCTCCCCTCGCTGGAGTACGTGCGAAACACCATCCCGAACATGTGAGCGCCGCGGCGCTGCTCCGTCGCACGCTCCCGAGAATCCCGTGACCTCCCGCGGTGTCGTCCGAGGGCCGCGGGCTCCCACCCGCTAGATTCGTCCCGATGAGCGAGCTCGAGATCGTGTACCTGGTGACGAATCCGGCGATGCCGGGGTTGGTGAAGATCGGGCGCACGGGGCGCGGCGACGCGCGGGCGCGCGAACCGTTCCAAACCGCAATGTGCTCGTCAATGGCGTGCGCGCTACCGCGCATACTGCGCCATCGCCTCCGATCTACGGCAGTACGCTGAACTCCAAGGCATCGGAGAGATTCGTGGTCTTCGGGCTGGGCGGATCGCGATACCAAGTCTGGAGATAGACCACGGTTCCGAGGCTCCACGGCGAGCCGAGCTCCGTCGTTGCCGTGGACACCCACGAGTTCCAGTCACGCGTCAGCTGTCCATCGCACTGCCCCGCGGTTCCGCCCGTGAGTTGATTACCCATCCGCTGGCGCGGCGGTGCCACGCACTGGACGCTAGCCTGACTTGAAAGGTTTGGATTCTCGTTAAGGGACTTACGGCGGCCGATGGCGCGTGGGCCCTCATTCTCGGACCCGTCGTCGCCGGTCGGCGCGCGAAGGTCGATGTAGTGGGAATGGCT
>JADYYP010000050.1 GCA_020853575.1 Planctomycetota bacterium | reverse complement strand
TCACGTGGCTCGCACGATTCCTCGGAGCCGGCGCGAGCGAACTCGATGCTCGATCGACCTTGAACTCGGAACTCATCGAGCCGGGCGCGCGCCATGAATCGATGGCTTTCTCAACGGGCTGCTAGTCTCCGAGTCGCTGTGGGACTTGCGCTGGCCTTCGCCGGCCGGCGCGTTGGGAGTCACACTACCCAGGCGGCGCTGCGCGACTTCGGAGGAGCGTCGCGTTTGTTGAGTGAGTCCCGAAAGTGGCGCGCCTGCACTGACGAATTCCGCGGCGCGAGCGGCAGAGCAGCGCTCCGCCACTTCGAATACAGGCCGGAGCGTGTCGCCGCGGCGCTGCCACGCGGCGCGACGCGAACCACTGACGCACCGGTCAGGCGTGGACGACTCTCGCGGACTCGGGCACGACGATGCGGAACAAAGCACCGCCGAGGGGCGATTCGTCGATCTCCATCCGACCGCCAAAGCTCTCGGCGCAGGCGCGCACGGAGAACAGGCCCAGTCCGTTCCCGTCGGGCTTGGTCGTTTCGAGTGCGTCGAACAGGTGAGCACGACGCTCGCGCTCGACACCCGGGCCATCGTCGTGGATCTCGACCGCGACTCCGTCGCTGCGGTGCTCGACACGCACCTCGATGGTCCCCTGACCGGAGGTCGCCTGGGCCGCATTGAGCAGCAGGTTGGCCAAGGACTGTTGCACGACCATCGGATTGGCCATGACGATCGCGTCGCCCGCTCCGCGCACTTCGACTCGACATCCTCGGACGTGTCGATTCGAGCGCATGTCGTGCACGCATTCGCGCACGGCTAGCAGCAGGTCCACGGGCTGGCGATCGCGCGCCAATCCTTGATGCGAAGCGCTCATCAGCCGCCGATTGAGCTGGATCAGTCGCTCCACCGCACGCGACAAGCGCTGCGCGCCTTCACGCTGCCCCGGCAGGACATTCCCGGCCAACTCCTCGGCCTCGGTCAGCACCGTCAGGAGCACGTTGTTCGCGTCGTGCGCCACGGACGAGGCCATCAGCCCCGCGAAGACGCGACCTTCGGCAGTCACGAGCGCGCGCTCGCGACGGCGCAGCTCTTCCGCGTCGCGCGCCATGCGACGCATCGCCCACCACGCGCCCGCCCACACGAGCACCGCCGTGACCGCGACATAGACGATGCCCTTGACCGTCTCGATGCGCTTCATCTCTTCGACATCGTGTGAGATGTCCGCGGCCATGCGCGAGCTCACCAGGATGTACAGCGCAGCCGTCAAGCCGTACGCCAAGGCAAGCGCCACGGCGTAGCGGAAACTCTGCGTGCGTAGCGTGTCCAACATCGAGGCCGAATCCTCCCCCGAAACCGCTCCCGATCCGCGCGCGATCATGCGCTTCGAGATGGGAAGGTCAAGCGCCACTCGAACCGCGCGTCGGCGGGAAGCTCGAGCGGGTCTTCGTTCGTCCAACGACGCGCTCTCGATTCGGACGGTGACCAATCCTCGCTGAGCCGACAGTCGATGTTCGGACCGTGCTGGGAGATGGCCTCCAGGCAGTTCCGAGGTAGGGCGCAGACCGAACACGCGCTCTATGATCCCCTCGGAGCCCGAAGCGATGTATGCACTCCTCGTCTGGTTCACGCTGACGCAGTCCGTAGCGGCGAAGCCGCCCACGACCAAGGCGCTCGAGCAGCGCATCGAGCGCTTCCTGGCACTCGATGCGCGTGTTTCGACCGAGTACCAGGAGCGTTGTTCGATCGCGCGCGAGCTGGCGGAGATCGAGGTGCCCGACGAGAAGGCCGAAAAGACCTGGCGCGAGCGACTCGCCAAGCTGCTTCCGAAAAGCGCCGCACGGCTCGAGCGCGAAAGCGGGCGACATTTTCTGTGGCCAGAGGACAAGAAGGGCTCGAGCGGAAAGGGGCTCTATCTCGTCGGTGGCGCCACCAAGAAGCCCAAGGGACTCCTGATCGGACTTCACGGTGGCGGAGTCGGATCCGGCGATGCAGAGAGCGCGCGCGCCGAGCTCGAGTCCGTCGCACAGGCCTTCGACTTGGTCGGGATCTTCCCCGAGGTGCTCGAGAAGACCGAGCGCGGTTGGACCGACAGCGGCACCGAGGAATTCGTGGTCGACCTGATCGAAGCAGCCATTCGCACATGGGGGCTCGACCGGGATCGAGTGTATTTGAGCGGACATTCGATGGGTGGTTATGGCTCTTGGATGCTCGGCGCACACCATGCCGATCTCGTGGCCGCCATCGCACCGAGCGCTGGCGCTCCGACGCCGGTGATGAACTCCGCCGGGAGCGTCATCGACGTGTCGTGGGGTGTGATCCCCAATTTGCGCAATGTCCGAGTGCGCATCTACCAGAGCGACAATGACCTCAATGTCCCTCCGGCCGCCAATCGCATTGCCGCGCAGAAGCTGGGCGAAGCCCGGGAGCGCTGGGGTGGTTTCGACTTCGAATACTGGGAGGTCCCGGGGCGCGCCCACGAGCTTCCGCCAGGCGGAATGCGCGCGCTGTTCGAAAAGGTCGCCGACGCGCGCCGTGAGCCGCGACCGACGAAACTCGTGTGGCAGCCTGCGCTCGAGTGGAAGCGCCAATTCTATTGGCTCGCTTGGGACGTGCCCCGCAAGCACGCCTTGGTCGAGGCCGAGCTCGACGTGCGCGCCAACGCCGTGCACGTGCGCTGCGACCAAGATCCCAAGGGGCTGGCGGTCCTGGTGGACGACGAGTTGCTCGATCTCGACCGCGAGTTGCTCGTGACCCTCGAAGGCCGCGAGGTGTTCCGAGGCAAACCGCGGCGCTCGCTGGCGACGCTGCTCGAGAGCGGCGCGCGCAACGACGCACGCTCCACCTACAGCGCACGGATCGAACTCGCGCCTTGAGCCGCGCGGCGCGTAAGAGCACAGCACCCCCCACCGGCGCCGCCGATGGAGGGTGCTGGACGTTTGGAGAGTTGCGCGAGCTACTGCTTCACGCCTTCGATGACCGCCGGCGGTTCGTCGACCGTCGGCTTGTCGCCGGAGTCGGGCGCCGTGTAGTCGGCTGAGGTCGGGAGCGTCAGCACGGAGGCGTTCGCGACGTCGAGGGACGCGCAGCCGCCGAGCACCTCGACCAGCGTGATCTCGGCCTCGATGCCGCGGATCACGTACTCGCTGCCGGTCGGACCGCACAGCGTCCCATCGGCGATCGAGAACAGCGGGAACCAACGGTCGGGATTGCCGTCGTTGTTGAAATCGACGCCTTCGTGCGGAATCCCGTGCAGGTCACCGGGCCCCGAGTAGTTGAGCTGGAACATCTGTCCGTCGTAGGTCGAGTCTCCGTTCTTGTCGTTGGCCGTCGCGTGCGTGTAGCTGAACTGCAGCGGCGGATCGAAGACGACGCAGTCGCCGTTGGAATCGAGCGCGGTCGTGAGCTGGTTCCAGGCGTTGTGACCCGTCTCGTATTGGTAGAACACGTCCTTGTTCCAGAGGTCCCAGGGGCTCGCGATGCCCGCGGTGTCGGTGACCATCGGTCCCGAGCGCATGCCCCATGTGTACGGACCGTTGGCCGGCTCTTCGCCGTCCGCCAGGCCGACTTGCGTGAGCAGGGAGTCGTCGCCGTTGACGTCGTGGAACAACGTCAGGTCGTCGGCTGCGATCTGGAACACGTAGGGCGCGTTGACGTTGCCGGAATCGCTCAAGTACACGTCGCCCATCTCGGCTTCTGCGCCGGTGATCCCCGAGCGCAGGCACTGCGAGTAGCCGTACAGCTCCACAGGTGTTCCGGTCGCGACCCCGTTGAACAGAGCGCTCGAGCCATTGACGAATTCCTGCGCGAAGTAGGTCAGGAAGGCGTCGCCGTGCACGTAACCAACCGGGCCGCCCAGCCCCTGCGAATACATGTTGAGGAAGCCATAGGTCGAGGTGTCGATCAAGTCCGGAGAGCCGAGCGTGGTCCAGGTCATCGACTGGTCGTCCCACGACGCGGTGCGGAAGAACTGCGATTGGTCGAGCTCGACCAAGTAGCGCGTCGGCGGCATCGACTGGAAGTCGAACCAATCGAACGTCTTGCCATCTCCATCGAGCAGATCGAGCGTGTTGCGCGTGAATTTCACGAGCTTGCCCGGCGCCATCAGGATCGTGTAGTCCTCGGTGGCGTTCGAGCCGAACTCCTGGCGCGTGACGACGTCGCCGTGCTCGACCGTCGTGCTCGGCGGCACCCACAGGCCCCAATAGCCGAGCCAGCCGAAACTGCCGTCCGCGGTGCGGATCGGGAAGCCCGAATTGAGCGCGACGCGCTCACCCGCGTTGGGGCCACTCGCGTGGTACAGGTTGTAGCGGAACGTGTTGTAGTGGAATTGCGTGCGCGAATAGCACTGCGCGGGATCGCTGCCGATCTGACGCAAGACCTCGTTCGCGTCCATGTCGAGCAGGTACTCCTCGCTGACGATGCCGCTGTCGCCGTTCATCGGGTCGTTCTGGCGATACGAGACCGACAAGCGCGCCTGGCCAGTCGTGCCATCGGCACTCATCGAAACCGTCACCGCGACCAGCGACGCGCGCTCGCCCGGATTGGGAACTTGGTTGATGTCCCCTTCCGATTGGTAGAAGACGTAGCCCTGCTCGCCCGATCCTTGATCGTCGGATTGCAGCGTGCCCCACATCATCGGCGAGCCGATCGAGGCGAAGTCCTGGGCACCGGCGAAGTTGAGCACGAACTCGCCGAAGGGCGTGGCGTCGGTCACGCCGGAATGCACCGTCATGGAGACGAAGATGGTCGCGCTCTGACCGTCGTGGTCCTGTGGTACCCAGGCGTGCACGACCTGCGGCGCGTCGTTGGAAGCACGCGTCGACTCGACCACCCAGATCGCCGGCTGCACGCCGTTCGACGCGGACGATTGGCCTTGTGAGGATGCGGAGGGGTCGCTTCCGGCGCGGCACTTGGCCTCGTCGATTTGCGCGTTGTAGGCGCCCTGGTTGACCATGCCCTCCGCGCCGGTCTGGCCGAGATAGCACAGGATCTCGTTGATCATCGAGATCGGCTCGATCGCCGGATCCCAAACGTGATTGCGCGCCGCATCGGTGGCGTAGTCCGAGTTGGCGTCGAAGTTCGGCGTCGAGCTCGTCGGCGGCTGCGCGCCGGGCGCGACCAGGCTCGAGGCTTCCTCCACGGTGATGATCTCCATCGCGCTCGGGGCGGAGAGACCGCTGATCGTGCCGCCATCGGAGCCGCCACCTCCTCCACCGCTGCAAGCGGCGAGCGTGAGGAGCGGCGGAACGACGAAGAGACAACGTTGGAGCTGGGCCATGAACGTCCTTCAGGCTGGGGCTGCGACGGGGAATGCGCCGATGCGCGCCCGGAGGAGGGCTCGCTCGTGCGCGGGGAAAAGTCGCCAGCCGATCGACCCCGCTGTCGGAAGTTCTTGAGCTGCTCCCGTGAAAGACGCATGGACTCCGCACTGGGCCGCACGGAACGAAAGGCCTACGCCGCAACGCGCGCCAGGCCCCCAGTGCGCTCAGGAATACGCGTTGGCGCTCTGGGCATGCTCGAGCCAGCACACGACGAGCGCGGCGACCAGCGGAAGCGCGACCAAGAGGGACGGGATGAGCACGCGCCAGGGAGTCGAGACGCGGCGCAGCGTCGCGGCCGGGACGGCGAACACCGCGAGCGGAGCGATGGTCAACAGCAGCACCGCGGGCTGGGGCAGCTCCGACAGATTCGCCGCGGCGATCGCCAGCAGCGCGGCGTGCGGGAGCGCCGCGAGCGTCAGGCCTCTGGCGAACGAGACATCGCGCACGAGGACGCACAGGGCCAGTGCGGCACCGAGCACTGCCGCCAAGCTCGCGGAGAATTGGGCGAAGATCACGGAGCCGGTGAGCGCGATCGCGCCCGCGCCGGCACTC
This sequence comes from Planctomycetota bacterium, assembly GCA_020853575.1. GTDB lineage: Bacteria > Planctomycetota > UBA1135 > UBA1135 > F1-120-MAGs118. The sequence continues at coordinate 96,461 of JADYYP010000050.1, read as the reverse complement.
GCGCACATCCACAGGACCAGCGGAGCGACTGGCCCGCGCTCGCGCTCCGCGAATCGATCGAACAGCACGGCCACGCTCGAGGGCAGGACCAAGGCGACGCCACTGAAGGCCAGCATCTCGTGCACGGGCATTGCGAGCAACACGTTGCGCAACACGAGCCAACACGCTCCCAGGTGGAACAGGCCCACGATCAACAGCGCGACACGGCGGTGCGCCACGCTGCCCGCGATCAGCCCGCCGAGGCCGGCGAGCGCACCGGCGTACAGGAGCGCTTCACCCGAAGCGGCCGGCGGGAACGCGGGCCATTCGGTCAAGCTGGCGCGATGTCCGGCGACGTATCCCAGGCCGAGCGCCAACGCTCCGAAACGCCCGAGGTCGCGCAGCGCGCTCTTGCGCACGCTGAGCAACATCACGACACTCGCGATCAGCGCAGGCGCGATCAGCAGCCCGAGGACCAAATGCAGAGGCGGACTCGACAGATCCATGGGCGCGGACGGTACGAGGTCCGCTTCGCGTTTTCACGCGCGACCCGCGCGGCAAACTCGATTCGAACCCGCCGTGGACTTCGCGCGCCACGCTCGTACGCTTGGCGAAGAGTGCAGTCCACGGGCGGTCAATTGGCTCTGGTCATGGGCGGCGGTGGAGCTCGCGCCGCGTACCAGGTCGGCGTGCTGCGAGCGATCGCTCGCCACCAGCCGCGGCTGACGTTCCCGATCCTCACCGGAGTTTCCGCGGGCGCGATCAACACGGCGTTCATGGCCAACGCCCCGGGCGACTTCGCCCAGCGCACGGAACGGCTGAGCGGCCTGTGGTCGAACCTGACGACCGAGCAGGTCTTCCGCAGCGACTCCCTGTCCTTGTTCCGCACCGCCGCGAAATGGGGCGTGAGGTTGGTCAGCGGCGCCAGTCGCCTCGCTGCGCGGCCGCGCGGCATGGTCGACACCGAACCGCTGCGCGCGTTCCTCAAGGGCGCGTTGTCCAGCGACGACGGGAAGCTGCGCGGGGTCGCCGACAATTTGCGAACTGGGCTGCAGGCCGTCGGCATCACGACCACCGACTACGCCAGCGGGCGCTCGGTGACTTTCGTGCAGTCCAACGGAGCGCCGCGTTGGCAGCGCCCCCATCGCGAGAGCGTCGCGGTCGAGCTGACGGTCGAGCACGTGATGGCCAGCGCCGCGCTGCCGATCTTCTTCCCCGCGATCCGGCTGGGCGAGGAGTGGCACGGCGATGGAGGCATCGGCTTGACCGCGCCCCTGTCTCCCGCGTTGCACTTGGGAGCCGACCGCATCCTGGCGATCTCGACGCGCTTCGAGCGCACGCACTACGAGCCCTCGCGACCGCTCGGTTCCGACTATCCGCCGCCAGCTCAGATCGTGGGCGCGATGCTCAATGCCGTGTTCCTGGACATGCTCGACCAGGATGCGATGAACCTCGACCGCATCAATCGCCTGATCGTCGACCTTCCGCCCGAACGGCGCATGGGGCTGCGACCGGCGCATTTGATGATGCTGCGCCCCTCGCGCAACATCTCGGCGCTCGCCGGGCAGTTCGAAGCGCGACTACCCCAGCCGTTCCGCTTCCTGTTGCGCGGCACGGGCACGAAGGAAACGAAGAGCCCTGAATCGCTCTCGATGGTGATGTTCGAGCCGAGCTACACCAAAGCGGTGATGGACATGGGCTCGGACGACGCTGAGAAGCGCATGCCCGAGCTGCTCGCGTTCCTGGAGGGCGAGCAGCGACCCGGGCTGCAGTCCACGGGCTTCTGGCGCGTCTAGGGGGAGCGCGGCGGACGCTGGTAGCATCCGCGCATGCACGCATCGTTGCTCCTCGCCGCCGCCCAAGCTCGCGACACCGCCGCACAACAGGCCCCCGCGGCCCCGCCCGCGTCGCACGACCTCACGCACGAATTCGCGGTCGCGCCGCAGCTGACGGTGACGCTGTGGGCCGAGTCGCCCGCGCTCCACAACCCCACGGCGATCGACGTCGACGCTCGCGGCCGCGTGTGGGTCGCCGAAGCCGTCAATTACCGCAAGTGGCAAGGGCGCAACCCGGGCCTGGGCTTCGAGGGCGGAGATCGCATCGTGATCCTCGAGGACCAGGACGGCGATGGGCGCTGCGATTCGTCCAAGGTCTTCGCGCAGTCGAAAGAGCTCGTCGCGCCGCTGGGGATCGCGGTGTTCGGCACTCGCGTGATCGTCTCGTGCTCCCCCACGGCTTGGGTGTTCACGGACGACGACGGCGACGACGTCGCCGATCACCAGGAGCCGCTGCTCACCGGCTTCGGCGGGTTCGACCACGACCACGGTCTGCACTCGTTCGTCGGAGGCTTCGATGGACGCCTGTGGTTCAACGTCGGCAACGCCGGTCCGCACCTGGTGCGCGACGCGCTCGGATGGAATTTGCGCTCGGGCTCGATCTACAACGACGGCGGCCCGACGATCGCGGACAACAAGCCCAACTTGCGCTCGGACGACGGGCGCGTGTGGACCGGAGGCTTGGTGCTCAGCGTCGGTACCGACGGCGCGGGACTGGCGGTGCGCAGCCACAACTTCCGCAACAACTACGAGGTCGCGCTCGACAGCTTCGGGAACGCGTTTCAGACCGACAACGACGACGGACCTCCGGTGTCGCGCACGCTGTGGTGCATGGAGGGCGGAAACCACGGGTTCTTCTCGGAGGATGGCGCGCGCTTCTGGTCGGCCGATGCCCGACCGGGGCAGACGATCGCGACCGCGCACTGGCACGCCGAGGACCCGGGAGTCGTGCCCTCCGGTTGCGTGCACGGCTCGGGCGGACCGACGGGACTGTGCGTCTACGAGGGCACTCTGCTGCGCGGCTACGAGGGTTTCGTCCTCGACGCGGACGCCGGTCGCAACGTGGTGTACGCGCACCGACCGGTCGCCGCCGGCGCGGGATACGTGCTCGAACACGGCGTGTTCCTGGAGGCCAAGCTCGGCGCGGGAAACGACGAGCGCGCGCAGCAGTTTCGCCCGAGCGACGTGGCCGTCGGCATCGACGGCTCGGTGTACGTCGCCGACTGGTTCGACCCCGGGGTCGGCGGCCACGCGATGGCCGATCGCGTCGGTTACGGACGCATCCTACGTGTCGCGCCGAGCGCACAGCGCTTCGCCAACCCGCGCCTGGGCTTCATGTCGACCGAGGCCACGCTGTCGGCCTACCTCTCGCCTGCGGCCAACGTGCGATTCCAAGCCTACGAGTTGCTCGTCGCGCAGGGCCAGAGCATCGTCAAGCGCGTCAAGGCCATCCTGAAGGCGCCCAATCCGCGGCACGTCGCGCGCGCCTCGTGGCTGCTCGCCGCACTCGGCGACGAAGGTCGCGCCGCGGTGCGCGAGCAACTCAGCGTCGCCGATCCGGAGCTGCGCTTGACCGCGCTGCGCGCATTGCGCGCCCACGGTGCGGATCCGGTCGAGCTCGCCAAGTTCGTCGTCGACGACGCCGACCCACGCGTGGTCGCCGAGCTCGCCCTGGCGCTGCGCGACATTCCCTGGAGCCGCTGCGGCGAGGTGCTGCGCAGACTCGCGGACAAACCATGGGTCGAGGCGGATCCGTACTACCTCACGGCGCTGGGCATCGCGGCCTCGGGCAAGGAGCGCGAGCTGTGGAACGCGCTGTCGTTTAGCTTCGACCCGCTGCGCCCGGTGCCCGATCGCGTGTTCTGGTTGGCCTGGCGCCTGCGCGTCGACGAGGCGCTGCCGATACTGCGTCACGTGGCCGCGAGCGAGGGGTTCAAGCCCGCGGTCGACGCGCTGGGCTTCCTCGCGAGCCGAGCCGCGGCCGAGGCCATGCTCGAGCTGGCATTGGTCGGACGCGCCGAGATCCGCGATTACGCCGCCTGGTGGGTGCGCTTCCGCGGCACGAACACGTGGCGCGAGTTCGACCTGTCGCGACAGCTCGGCGATTTCGATCGCGCGCGCGCCAAGCGCGTTTGGAGCAGTGGGCCGCGCACCCAAAGCGCGCTCGAGGAAGTCGAGATCCCGCTCGCGGGCCAGGAGACCGTGATGCTCGCCGTCACGCAGAGTGACAACGGCATGAGCTACGACTGGGCCGACTGGATCGCTCCGCGCTTCGTGCTCGAGTCGGGCGAGAGCGTCGACCTGTGCGGGCGTCCGTGGGTGCGCGCCGACGCGGGCTACGGCAGCGTGCGGATCGGTGCGAGCTGCGAAGGCGGACCGCTGAAAGTCGATGGCGCGACGTACGCGGTGGGCATCGGGACGCACGCTCCGTCCGAGATCGTGTTCCGCGTTCCCAAGGGTGCGCGCAAGCTCGTGACGCAGTTCAGCGTCGACGATTACGGCTCGGACCGCGCCGGCTCGGAGGCCAAGGTGGAGTTCGAGGTGTGGTTGCCCGACGCGAGCGCCGCACTCGAGAGCTCGGCCTTTGCGCGCCTGGTCGCGGACTCCGCGACGCCAGCGGCCGACCGCGAATACGCCGCCAAACAACTGCTGGCGACCGCCGAAGGTGCGCTGGCGCTGGTTCACCTGGCCGCGACCGGCCGGCTCTCCGAGAGTCTGCGGGACTCGCTGGCGACCGGACTGTGCGAGCACGTCGACCCCGCCGTGCGCGCACTGGCCGCGCAACACTTCCGGCGGACGGACGGACGCGCGGAGCTCAAGCCCGAAAGAGTGCTGGCCCTGGAGGGCGATCGCCGCCGCGGCGAGGCGCAGTTCTTCGGCGCGAGCGCGAGTTGCGGTCAATGCCACGGCGTGCGCGGTCGCGGAGGCGACATCGGTCCCGACCTGTCCGAGATCCGCCGCAAGTACGCGCGTTCCGAATTGCTCGATCACATCCTGCACCCCAGCAAGGCCATCGACTTCGGCTACCAAACGTGGACGGTGGAGACCGCGAGCGGCCGCATTCTCTCGGGCTTCCTGCTCGCGGGGAGCCTGACGGCGCCCGGCGACGGCGTGGTGGTGCTGAAGACCACCAGCGGACAGCGCGAGATCATCGAAGAGCGCGAGATCGAGTCGGCGCGGCGCCAAGAGCTGTCACTGATGCCGGGTGATGTCGCGCTCGGGCTCGACGAGCAGGGGCTCGCCGACGTGCTGGCTTTCCTGAACCACGATCCGGCGGCGGCTGCGAGGCGCGGTCAAGCGCGCGCATTGTTCGACGGTCGCACGCTCGACGGCTGGGACGCGTACTCATCCGACCCACAGCTGCGGCGCGACGATGTATGGTCGGTGCGCGACGGTGTGCTCCACTGTGCCGGACGCCCCGCCGGCTACCTGTACACCGAGACGGAGTACACGAATTTCGTGTTGGAGCTCGACTGGCGCTGGGATCCGTCCGAGCCGCCGAGCAACTCGGGAGTGCTGTTGCGGCGCAGTGGCGCGCACAAGGTCTGGCCGCGCGCCATCGAAGCGCAGTTGATGCACCGCAACGCGGGTGACATCTGGAACATCGACGAGTTCCCGATGCGCACCGATCCACAGCGCACGAGCGGACGCCACACCGCCAAGCTCGCGCCGTCCAACGAGCACCCCGTCGGCGAGTGGAATCACTATCGCATCACGCTCGACGAAGGCGCTCTGACGCTCGAGGTCAACGGTGTCCTGCAAAACAGCGCGAGCTGGTGCGAGGAACGCGCGGGCTCGATCTGCCTGCAAGCCGAGGGCAGCGCCATCGAGTTCAAGGACATCGTGCTGACGCCGATCGAACGCTAGCGCCACGGACGAGTGTCGCGGACCGATTCGGGCGCGCCCGCGGCGTGGAGCGCTCGCTATCATCCGCGCCATGAAGAAGCACAAGCAGCCGAAGATCGAGTCCAAGTCCAAGGTCAAGCTCAAGAAGACGCCCGATCACCACGACGCGGAGCTGGCGCTCAAGCTCTACGACCTGCGGCGCGAGTCGGTGATGCGCCAGTCGCGCGATGCGATCGCCAAGTTCACCCCGCGCTCCTACGAGGAGTTCATCGAGATCACCAAGCCCGAGCATCCGCACAACGCGGCCTGGCGCCAGGTCTCGAGCTACTTCGAGATGGCCTTCGGCTTCGCGCGCCACGGCATCGTGAACCCCGATTTCCTCGCGGAGAATTGCGGCGAGGGCTTCCTCCTGTTCGCCAAGGTCGCACCGCACCTCGAGCGCTTCCGCAAGGAAGCCGGCGCACCCAACGCGTTCCGCAACGCCGAGTGGATGGTCGCCAACAGCGCATCGGCCAAGCAACGCTTCGAGCTGTTCACGGCGCGCTTCGCCAAGCAAGCAGCGGCCGCGAAGTGAGGCCACTCGCGGTGCGCAGCGCATGCGAGGTGCCGTCGCGCGCCGCAGCCCAATTCGCGCGGCTCGCGCTCGAAGGCGCCCCGCCGCGCGCGCTCTTCCACTCGTCTCCGAGACCAAGCCCATGCTGATCCAAGCGTTTGCCATCGCAAGTGCGCTCGTCGGCCAAGATGCGCCGGCCGTGCGCCCGCCCGTCCCGGTCTACTCCCATGCGCAGCTCGCCGGCCGCATGCGCGAGATCCGCGGCGCCGAGTGGCTGACCTTGGGACGATCGCGCTCGGGGCTCGAAATCAGCGCGCTGCGCTTCGCCACGCCCGGCGCCCGCGGCAAGCCCGCGCTCTTGATCGTGGGCAACGTCGATGGTTTGCAGCCTTGGAGCAGCTCGCTCGCGTTGCACCACGCGGAGCGACTCGCGGCGCAGCCCGATGGTGAGCGCGAGCGGGCGCTGCTCGAGCGCGCCGACGTGATCGTGATTCCCTGCGCGAACCCCGACGCGCACGAGCGGCGCTTCACCAGCGTGCGCAGCGAACGCGAGGCGACCGGGGGCGGCGTCGACGACGATCGCGACGGACGCCAGGGCGAAGATCCGCCGAGCGACGTCGACGGCGACGGAATGATCACTTGGATGCGCGTCGAGGACCCCGCGGGCGAGTGGATCGCCGATCCCGCGGACGAGCGGGCACTGATCAAGGCCGACGCCAAGCGCGGCGAGCGCGGACGCTGGAAGCTGTGGCCCGAGGGTCGCGACCTCGATCTCGACGAGCGCGTCGCCGAAGACGCCGCGTCCGACGCGTGTGTGAACCGCAACTTCGCCGAGGAATTCAAGGAGCACGCGGCCGAATCCGGCGCCTATGCGATGAGCGAGCCCGAGTCCCGCGCGCTGGCGGACTTCGTGCTCGCGCACCCGGAGATCGCGCTGGTCGTCACCTATGGCGCCTACGACAACATGGTCGAGAAGCCCAAGACGACGCAGGCCAACGCACGCAACAAGCTCGTGCCCGCGCCGGGAGTCATCGAGGCCGATGCCGAGTTGCTGGCGGAGCTCGGGCAACGCTACCGCGAGACCACGGGCAACACCGCCAAGGGCTCGGGCAACGATGCCGGGAGCTGGCAGGCGTGGCTCTATGGTCACCGCGGGCTGTGGTCGCTCGCGATCCACCCCTGGGACGCTCCGTTGGATGCGAAGCGCGCGGACGCAGCGACGACGGACGCGGGCCCACAGGGCGCAGAGCGCAAGCCTGGAGAAGAGCCCGCGACGTCGAGCGGTGCGCCCCAGGGACAGCCCAAGGGCGAGGCAGCGTCCGCGAAGAAGGCGAAGCGCGAGCCGAGCGACGACGCCAAGCGCTTGACGTGGATCGACACTCACCCCGAGGAGGCCGCGCGCTTCGTGCCGTGGCACGGCTTCGAGCATCCCGAGCTCGGCCCGGTCGAGATCGGTGGATTCGCGCCCTTCGCGCGCAGCGAGCCGCCGGCTTCGGACAGCGCGACGATCGCCGAGAAGGAGTTCGAGTTCCTGCTCTCGCTGGGAGCGGAGCTCGCGCGCGTGCGCATCGCGGAGCTCAGCGCCAAGCCACTCGCCCCCGACTTGTTCGAGGTCAGCGCCGCGATCGACAACCTCTCGCGCCTGCCGCTGCAGAGTGCCTCGGCGCGCCGCACGGACAGCGTTCGCTCACTGCGCGTGCGGCTGGTGCTCGACGACGGAGCCAAGCTGCTCGGCGGCGACGACGCGCTCGAGCTCCAGCGCTCCCTCGGAGGTTCCGGAGCACGCGCCGAGTACCGCTGGTTGGTGCGAGCCGCGCGCCTCGGCGACATCGGGTTGTCGATCGATACCGACCACGCCGGGAGCGACCAACGTCGCGCGGAGTTGAAGCCATGATCGTTCTCGGTCTCGTGTTCAGCGCGCTCCAAGCGACGCCCTCCGCACCCGCGAACAACGGCTTCCCCGGCCTGACCGCGCACGCCGCGCCCTCGGTCGAGATCGCTTGGAACCGCTTCTACGACGAGCGCGAGCTGTATGCGCAGCTCGATCGAATGGTGGCGGCCCATCCGGGCCTGCTCTCGATGCAGGTCATCGGCCATTCGGTCGAGAACCGCGAGATGAGGGTGTACACGCTGAACAACCCGGCCACCGGCGAGGACCGCGAGAAGCCGGCGATGTGGGTCGACGGCAACGTGCACGGCAACGAGGTCCAGGGCGGAGAGGCGGTGGCCTACGTCGCGTGGTACCTGCTCGAGAACTACGCGAGCAACCCGCGCGTCCGGGAGTTGGTCGACCGCTCGGCCTTCTACCTGCTGCCGATGGTCAACATCGACGGTCGCGCGGCGTGGTTCCGCGATGCGCACAACGCGCACAGCTCGCGCACCGGGCGCATGCCGTTCGACGACGACGGCGACGGGCTCTACGACGAGGATGCGCCGGACGATCTCGACGGCGATGGCTCGATCGTGCAGATGCGCAAGTACCTGCCCGGCCAGGGCACGCACCGCCTGAATCCAGACGACCCACGCCTGCTCGAGTTCGTGCCGCCGAACGAGCGCGGCATCAAGGGCGACTGGATCGTGCTCGGCTCGGAGGGGCTCGACAACGACGGCGACGGACGCATCAACGAAGACGCGGTCGGCGGCTACGACATGAACCGCGCCTGGCCGAGCTTCTGGGAGCCCGACTGGGTCCAGAACGGCGCGGGGCCCTATCCGCTGTACTGGCCGGAGACGCGCTGCATCGCGCGCTTCATCCTCGAGCATCCGAACATCGCGGGAGTGCAGAGCTTCCACAACGCGGGCGGGATGATCCTGCGCGGACCGGGAGTCGAGGCTTTCGGCGAGTATCCGCGCGAGGACGTCGCGGTCTACGACGCGCTCGGGAGCGAGGGCGAGAAGATGCTGCCCTACTACCGCTACATGGTGATCTGGCGCGACCTGTACTCGGTGTTCGGCGGGTTCGTGACCTGGACCTACGAGGGTCTGGGCATCGTGTCGTTCACCAACGAGCTGTGGAACGACGCGCAGAGCTTCGGGGATCACCCGCAGTCGGGCCGCGCGGCCGACCACGAGTTCGACGATCGGCTGCTGTTCGGCGCGGGCTTCGTCGACTGGCACAAGCTGGAGCACCCGCTGTACGGCGAGGTCGAGGTCGGCGGTTTCAAGAAAGACGTCGGCCGCGTCCCGCCCTCGTTCATGGTGGAAGAGATGGTGCACCGCAACGCGCTGTTCGCCATCCGCCACGCGGAAGCCATGCCCGAGGTCGATTTCGCCGACGTCGAAGTCAGCGATCTCGGCCAGGGTCTGTTCGCGGTCGATGCGCGCATCGAGAATCGGCGCCTGATCCCGACGCGCACCGCGCGCGCGGCGCAGATGAAGCTCGGCACACCCGATCGCATCTCGATCCGCGGCCCGCACTGCGAGGTAGTCGCCGGTGGCCTGCGCAGCGATCGCTTCCGTCCCGAGAAGCTCGAGTTCGTCGAGCGTCGCCCGGCCGAGTTGGTGCTCGAGCGCGGCGTTCCAGGTCGGGGTGAGGTGCGGGTGCGCTGGCTGGTGCGGGGCTCGGGCTCGATCGAAATCGAATGGCGCGGTGAAAAAGCGCGCACGGTGCGGCGCAACGCGGCGCTGCCCTGAGGCCAGCAGCGTCTCGGTAAACACTTGAATCGTCGTGGCTTAGGCCTGTCTCGATACGCGAGCCGGCCCGAGCCCGGCGCGCTCTGGAAGAGCTTTCACCCACGCTTGATGAGCCGCTCGTGGGGAGCAGCGGATATCCTCTCCGTTCTGTGGTCCCGCCGCGCAGCGCTCAGGAGGCGCGACCGGCGCCGGACCTCACCCCCAGGTTCCCGTCAGGTACCGCACGTCACTCAGGAAACGATCCACAATGAAGCAAGTCATCAGGACCGCCATCGCGTCGTCGCTGGCGCTGGCCGCGACGCAAGCCGTCGGCCTCGCGCAACAGATCTACTTGAACGAGATCTACGCCTCCCACTCGGGCACCGACTTCTACGAGTTCATCGAGCTCAAGAGCGCGCCCAATCGCTCGCTCGACAACATCGTCGTGCTGATCGTCGAGGGCGATTGGTCCGCGACCAGCAACGAAGGCACGCTCGACCGCGTGTGGGACCTGACGGGCTACTCGACCGACGCGAACGGCTACTTCCTGCTCGGCGACACCAACCTCGCCATGGGCGCGGCCTCGATGGCCCCCGACTTCGACATCGGCCTCCAGGACCGCCTCGAGAACGGCACCAACACGTTCTACGTGGTCGACGCCGGTAGCGCCGCCAACGTGGCCGCGCTCGTCGCCGCCAACGGCACGGATGTCGACCCGGACCTCGACGGCATCACGATCATTCCGACGCTCTCCACGATCCTCGATTCGCTGGGTCTGGTCGACGGCGGCATCAACCAAGTCCCGCCGGCTTTCCCCGACGTGGTCTACGACAGCGCGCCGATCGCCGGCCCCGATGGCGTCGGCACCGGTGCCTTCCTCCCCGGCGGCGTGTTCCGCGGACTCGACGCGCCCAATGGCTGGTGCGCCGACTTCCTGGACTTCAACGAGCCCGGCAACCAGTTCGAACCGCGCACGCCCAAGGCGCAGAACTCGGTCTGCCCGAGCGCGGTGCAAATCGTCAACTACTGCACCGCCGGCACGACCACCAACGGCTGCACGGCGACCATGGGCTTCACCGGCACCCCGAGCCTCGCGCTCGGCCCGGGCGGCTTCACCGTCACCTGCAACGGCATCGAAGGCCAGAAGAACTCGATCATCTTCTACAGCATCGCGGGACGGAACACGGTCTCGTGGGGCACGAGCACGAGCTTCCTGTGCGTCAAGACGCCGCAACAACGCACGCAGTCGGGCACGACCGGCGGCACCGCGGGTCTGTGCGACGGCACCACGAGCCTCGACTTCTTCAACTACATCACCGTGGTGAACCCCGGTGGTCTCGGCACGCCCTTCGCCCCGGGCAACCAAGCGTGGTTCCAGTGCTGGTTCCGCGATCCGCCGAGCCCGAAGACGACGATGCTCTCGGACGGACTCGAAGTGACCTTCATTCCTTGACGAGCACGGGCTGGTCGAGCGCCGCGAACGGGGCTTGATCGGCGCGGACACGAGCGGGGCCGGCAGCCTTTGATCGGGCGGCCGGCCCCGCCTGCTTGGGCGACCTGGAGGCCGGGCCGCGTCGCTGGGAGCACCGCGGCGAGCGTTCGTCCCAGCGTGCGCGGTTCTGGGAAGGCGGAACCTTCAGACTGCGACGGGACTGCGCCGATGAGGGACGCGAACTCCTTCCCTGTGCATCTCTTTCCGTCGCTGGGCCACCGGCGGCGCTCCTCCATTCCGCCGTTGCCGCCGTGCCCCCCACCCCCCAACGGGGCGCGACGGCCGCCTCGACGATGACCCTGTACGTTCTCCACTCCAACGCCTCGCCGCTGCGCGCCCGCTGGCGCGCTGACGCGTCCAGTGGACGCGCTCTCGGTGGCGCGAGCCGACGGCACGGAGCGCTCGCCGCGGATCGAGGCTCGAGGAACCCGTGATGCGCCTCCGCCCGCGCTCGCCCTGTTCCGTGCGCATCGCGCTGGCCTGCGCGTGCCTGGCACTCGCGACACTCGCGCGCGAGAGCCCGGCGCACCTGGATGCCGCGGCGCAATCCAGCGCGCAAGCGGGCCAGAGCGAGTACCAGGTCAAGGCGGCCGTGCTGTTCAAGTTCGTGGGCTACGTCAAGTGGCCCGAGAAGGCCTTCAAGGACGCGAGCGATCCGATCGTCGTGGCGGTCGTCGGACCGGATCCGTTCGGGTCGCTGATCGACAACGCGTTCAAGGACAAGCTCGTCGGCGGCCGCAAGCTCGTCGTCAAGCGCTTCAAGACCACCGCGGACATCGAACGCTGCCACGTGCTGTTCGTGGTCGACGCGGAGTCACCCAAGCTCCCGCAGATCCTGGAGAAGACCAAGGGTTCGCAAGTGCTGGTGGTGTGCGAAACCAGCGGCGCAGCGGAGAAGGGCGCGTCGATCAATCTCGGCATCGAGAACAAGAAGATGCGCTTCGAGATCAACAAGGAGGCCGCCAAGCGCTGCGAGCTCGAGATCAGCTCGGAGCTCCTCAAGCTGGCGAAGATCGTGAAGGACGAGGGAGCCCAGTAGATGGCTGCCGTCCGCACCATCCGCGCCAAGCTGACTTGGCTCCTGATGCTGACCTCGGTCTTCGGCCTGATGCTGGCCGGAGTCGCGCTCACCTTCCACGACCTGACGCAATTCGAGGAGCAACAGACGCGCGATCTCGAGCTCACCGCCGACGTCGTCGGGCTCAACAGTCGCTCGGCGCTCGACTTCGAGGACCCCGACTTCGCGCAACGCACGCTGGATGCCCTCGAGTCGCAACGCAGCATCCTGGCGGCGCGCATTTACCTCGCGGATGGCGCGCCACTGGCGACGTTCCGGCGGCTGGGCGCGCTCGAGCCCAGCAACACTCCGCGGGCCGAAGGGCACGCAATCGAGGACGGGCTGCTCCACGTGTGGAAGGAAGTCCGCGTCGGAGGCAAGCGCATCGGCACCGTCTACGTGCAAGCGGAGTTGTCGCAGCTCCACGATCGCATCCTGCGCTACGTGATGGTGCTCGGGGTGGTGCTCCTGGGATGCATGGTGGTCACGTTCCTGCTGGCCTCGCGCGTGCAGCGCGTGATCTCCAAGCCCATCGAGGAACTGACTCTCGCGGCCCAGTGCGTCACGCTCGGACAGGACTACTCGGTGCGCGCCGCGGTGCGCTCCGACGACGAGGTGGGCTTCCTGACGCACAGCTTCAACCGCATGCTCGAGCAGATCCAGGAGCGCGATGGGCAGCTCGCGGCGCACCGCGCCACGCTCGAGAAGCAGGTCGACGAGCGCACGAGCCAGTTGGTCGAGATCAACCGGCAGTTGCGCGAGGAAACGCACAAGGCACAGGCCGCCTCCGTGGCCAAGTCGCAGTTCCTCGCCAACATGAGCCACGAGATCCGCACGCCGATGAACGGCGTGATCGGCATGACTGGCCTGTTGCTCGAGACCAAGCTCGAGGCCGAGCAACGCGAGCTGGCCGAGACGGTGATGAACTCGGCGGAAGGCCTGCTCGTCATCATCAACGACATCCTCGACTTCTCCAAGATCGAGGCCGGTCGGCTGGAGCTCGAGACGCTCGACTTCGACGTGCGTTGCGTGGTCGAGGAGACCATGGACCTGCTGGCCCACAAGGCGGAGAAGAAGGGGCTCGAGCTGGCCTCGCTGGTGCACTCCAACGTGCCCGCGCTGGTGCGCGGTGATCCCAGCCGCCTGCGCCAGATCCTGCTCAACCTGCTGTCGAACGCGGTGAAGTTCACCGACAAGGGCGAGGTGGTGCTCAACGTCTCCCTCGAAAGCGAGGACGCGGACAACGCGCGCCTGCACTTCGCCGTGAGCGACACGGGCATGGGCATCCCGCCCGAGGGGCTGGCGCGGCTGTTCAAGTCGTTCAGCCAGGTCGACTCCTCGACCACGCGCAAGTTCGGTGGCACGGGTCTGGGGTTGGCGATCTCCAAGCAACTCGTCGAGATGATGAAGGGCGAGATCGCGGTGGAGAGCGAGCTCGGCAAGGGTTCGACGTTCCACTTCTCGATCCAGCTCGAGAAACAGCCCATGCAGCGCGCGCCGCTGCGGTCCGTGCCCGAGCACGTCCGCAAGTTGCGCGTGCTGGTGGTCGACGACAACGCGACCAATCGCCGCTTCCTGCGGCTCTTGCTGGGCTCGTGGGGCTGCAAGCACGCGGAGGTCGACAACGGGCCGGCCGCGCTGAACGCCCTGCGCTCGGCGCACGCCGCGGGTCAGCCCTTCGGTCTGGCGCTGATCGACTACCAGATGCCCGAGATGGACGGCGAGGAGCTGGCGCGCGCCGTCAAGGCCGACAATTCGATCTCCGCCACGCCGCTGGTGATGCTGACCTCGGTCGGCGGCCTGGGCGAGGTCGCGCGCATGGAGCAAGTCGGTCTGGCCGCGTACCTGACCAAGCCCATCAAGCAGTCGCAGCTCTTCGATTGCATCTCGACCGTGGTGTCGCAGCCGCACGCGCCAGCGAACCTGAGCAAGACGCGCATCATCACCAAGTACTCGCTGGACCAGATGCGCGAGCGCTCCAAGATCCGCGTGCTGGTCGCCGAAGACAACGTCGTCAACCAGAAGGTGGCGACGCGCACGCTCGACAAGCTCGGTTTCCGCTGCGAAATCGCCAGCAACGGCCGCGAAGCACTGGCCGCGATCGAGCGCTCGAGGTTCGACGTGGTGTTGATGGACTGCCAGATGCCGGAGCTCGATGGCTTCGACGCCACGCGCATGATCCGCGCCAGCGAGGCCCAGAACGGAGGCCACGTCCCGATCATCGCCATGACGGCCAACGCCATGGCTGGTGATCGCGAACAGTGCCTGCAATCGGGCATGGACGACTACATCGCGAAACCCTTCAACCCCGGCGAGCTCGTGGCGGTGATCGAGCGCTGGACCAGTGGCCACGCTGTCGAGCCTGGACCGGATGCGGGGCGCGTGCAGCCCGCCGAGCCGCAGTGGGCCCTCGAGCTGCGCGCGCGGCTCGCGGGCGACGCGCGCGCCGACATGGCCGAGCACATCGCCGAGTTCCTCGACGCGACTCCGCAGTTGATGCACGAGATCGAGCGCGCGCTTCGGACCTCCGATCTCCAGGCACTCGAGGGCGCGACCGAGCGCTTGGCGGCCGCCTGCCTCGTTTTCGGCGCGCGCGACCTCGGCGCGTTGCTCGACGACTTGCGCCAACGCTCGCGCACGGCCGCGCCGGCCTCTCCGGAATCGACGCTCGGACGCTTGACCGGCGAGTACGCGCGCGTGCGGTCCGTGCTGGAGAACTTGCGCGGCGTGTGACGACCGCGGAGCTCCCGCCGACTCAAAAGGCCACGCGCGCCGAGATGTGAGCGATCGCTGTCAGCGGCTGATCGACGACGCCCTGCACGCGGGTCACGCGCGCGGCGCTCGGCCCGCGGCGCAGCTCACTCGCCATCTGCTCGAGCGCTTGCGGTTCGCCGTCGAGCCAGACCTCGACGCGTCCATCCGGAAGATTGGCGCACCAGCCGTGGAGTGCGAGCTCAGTCGCTCGCGCACGCACGAACCAACGGAAGCCGACGCCTTGCACGCGCCCTTCGATCAACGTGTGCTGTGTGGCCAATCAGCTTCCGCGGTTTCGACCGGGGCTCCACAGCACGTCCAGCCGGCCGTCGTCGTTCGCGACGCGCGCGAACACGAACAGCAGGTCCGACAGCCGGTTCAAGTAGCGCACGACCTCCGGATTGACGCGCTCGCGCTCTTCCGGTGACGCCGCGAGCTCGGTGACCACGCGTTCGGCGCGTCGACACGTCGTGCGCGCGAGGTGCAGCCAGGCCGCGGCCGGATGCCCTCCGGGCAACACGAACGACGACAGCGGCGCGAGCTTCTCATTGGCTGCGTCGAGCGCGCGCTCGAGCCGCTCGGTGTAGCCCGGAGTGATGCGCAGCTTGTCTCCCGCGGCACCGGGAACGCACAGGTCCGCGCCCACGTCGAACAAGTCGTTCTGGATCTCGATCAGCGTTCGGCGCAGGGGCTCGCCGATCGCGCCCTGCGCCAAGGCGACGCCCAGCACGCTGGAGAGCTCGTCCACCGTGCCGTAGGCGGCGATGCGCAGGTGGTGCTTGGGGGTGCGCGTTCCGTCGCCGAGCGCGGTCGTGCCGTCGTCCCCGGTCTTGGTGTAGATGCGATTGAGTCGGACCATGCGATCTCCTGTGCCCATCATGTTCGGCGGCGCGCCCGCGCGCCACGCAAGACCTGCGTCCCGGAGAGCGCGAATCGACGCGCCATGGGCGGCGGGGGCCGCGCCGGGCGTTAGCCTCGTGGCCCCAAGCTCCGGAGACCTCCATGATCCGACCGTTCCGCCGAACACTGCTGCACTTCACGAAGCTGGCGCCGCTGCTCGCGCTCGCTGCCTGCCAGGAGCCGCGCCGCGACGCGCTCGGTCCGCTGGATGGGGCGACCAACGCCGCGCACGCGGAGCAGGGCCAACGCACGGCTCCGCCGGGTTCCGCGCGCATCGGGGACACGCTCGTGCCCGGATCGGGCAACGGGGGCTACGACGTCACGAGCTACGACCTGGCGTTCGAGTTCGATGCCGCGGATCGTCCCATGCGCGCGCGCGCCACACTGGCCGCCGTCGCGAGTCAGGCCTTGGGATCGTTCAATCTCGACTTCCACGGGCTCGAGATCGAAGCGCTCGAGGTCGACGGCAAGCCAGCGAGATTCGAGCGCAACGCCGACGAGCTCACGGTCTTCCCCGCCGAGCCCGTGGACCAGGGGGCGACGTTCACGACGAGCGTGCGCTACGGCGGGATCCCCACGGGCGTCAAGGACCCATCGGCGCCCGTCGACGACATCGGTTGGCTGTCGAGCGCCGGCGAGATCTACGTGTTCAGCCAGCCGAACGGAGCGATGTCGTTCTTCCCCTGCAACGACCATCCGCTCGACAAGGCGCGGTTCACGATCTCGATCGACGTGCCCCAGCCGCTCGAGGCCGTCGCCAACGGGGTGCTGGTCGAGACCCGCGAGCACGGCGAACGCCGCACGTTCGTGTGGAAAGCGCGCGATCCGATGGCGACTTATCTGGTGACACTGGCGATCGCCGAGTTCGACGAGCAGGAGCTCGTGGGTCCCAACGGCCTGGTGATCGTGAACTACTTCACCAAGGGCTCGCGCGCGAGTGCGCGCAAGCCCTTCGAGCGCACGGGCGAGTTCATCACCTTCCTGAGCGAGACCTTCGGCCCCTACCCGTTCGAAATCTGCGGCAACATCCTGTCGAACGTGTCGATTGGCCTGGCGCTCGAGACCCAGACCAAGCCGGTGTACGGCCGCGGCGCCGCCGGCGAGGCCACGATCGTCCACGAGCTCGCACACCAGTGGTTCGGCAACGCGGTCAGTGTCCAGGACTGGAACGACATCTGGATCAACGAAGGCATCTCGGAGTACGCGGCCTGGATGTACCTCGAGAAGCACAAGGGCCGCGAGGCCTTCGAGCAGGAACTGCTGCGCAACTACGTCATGGCGCGCGAGGCCAAGGCCTCCGCTCCCGGCAAGCCCGGCGTGCGCGAGATGTTCGGCATCGGTGTGTACGTGCGCGGGCCGCTGGCCTTGCACGCGGTGCGCGTGGGCTTGGGTGACGAGCGCTTTCTGGCCTTGATGCGCTCGTGGGTCGCCGAGCACCTGCACGGCAACGCCAGTCTCGAGGACTTCCTGGAGCACGTGGAGCGACACGGCACGCCCGAGCTGCGCGCCACGCTGGAAAGCTGGCTCAACGACAGCACGATGCCGTCGGTTCCCGCCTGGGATGCCGAGTGGAAGAAGCAGCAGGAAGAGCGCGATGCTCGACGTAAGGCGCGCGAGGACGAGCGCAAGAAGCGCGACACGCAGAAGTCCGAGGCGCCCGCGGGTTCAGCCGGCGGTTGAGGGCCGCGCGCCGCGGGCATTCAGCCCTGCTCGCGACGCTGCCACTCCATCAGGGTCCGGGTCAACTCGGACGAGAGGCTGGTGAACACCGAGCCCGAGGCAATGGCCCTGTTGGCCTCGTCCCGGCGGCCAGACAGAGCCAGCTCGAGCACGCGCGCGGCCTCGACGTGGAACGCAGCATGGCGCTCGCGCACGCGCCGCCCGCGCTCGCAGTTCTGCTGTTCCTGGGGCAAGGCGTAGAAGGCCTTTCCGAAGTCGCAAGAGTTGTCGGAGCGCACGGATTCGACGGTCCATGTCGAATGGCCGCTGTCGATCGCCTCGCGCAGTCGCGCCTTCCACTCTCCGTGGGCGGCGATGAATCTGGAGAAGTCCATGCGGAGTTCGTTTTGGGGGGGAGGATCCAGGCCGCGGATGATCGACCAGCCTCCCAGCGCTCCGCGAGACACAACTCGGTTACCCGCACTGCGCCGCGCAGCCCCATGGAATCGCCCGTGGGAATATCATGCAGCCATGCAACTGACGACCTGGATCAAGGCATGTGTGCTGGGCGCGGCGATCGTGCACTCGAGTCGACCCGCCCATGCGACGTGGTCGATCATCGCGGTCGACGTGCGGACGGGTGAGGTCGTGGTCGCGTCGGCGACGTGCCTCACGAGCTTCGACCTCGAGCTCTATCTGCCGGTGGTGCGCGTCGGTGTCGGCGGAGGGTGCGCGCAGTCGTTCGTGGACACCTCCGGGGTGAATCGTCTGGCGATGTGGAACGGCTTCATCGCGGGCCAGTCGCCGGCCCAGATCCTGGCGACGATGGCGCTCAACGCCTCGCATCAGACCAAGCAGTACGGTGTCGTCGACATGCTGCACGAGCCCGTCACGTTCACTGGAACGCAGTGCGGACTCTCGGCCTACGGGGTGGCTGCAACGGTCGGCGACATCCGCTTCGCCATCCAAGGCAACGTGATCGTCGGCGGCACGCTGGTGCAGCTCGCGGAGCAAGCGCTGCTCGAGACCGAGGGCGACCTGACGACCAAGGTCATGGCGGCCATGGAGGCCGCGCGAGCGATCGGCGGGGATGGACGCTGCTCGTGCAGCGCGTCGCAGCCCTGGTCGTGCGAGCCCTTGCCGCCGCCGGCACCCTTCAAGAGCGCGCACGTCGGCTTCTTCATCGCCTCCCGCATCGGCGACGTCGATGGAGCCGGATGCAGCGCCGCGACAGGCTGCGCCACTGGCCAGTACTACCTCGACATCAACGTCATCGGCAGCGCGCAGAGCGTCGACCCCGTGCTCGAAATGCAGCAACAATATGCGGTGTGGCGCGCCGGCTGGGCCGGTCGCCCCGACCACATCCTGAGTCGAGTCGAGGCCGCGGCGCACGCTCTGCCCGCCGACGGACTGGCGACCACCGCCGTCACCGTTCAGCTCGTGGACATCGACGGCGCGATGCTCTCGAGCGGTGGAGCGACTCTGACGCTCACCAACATGTCCGGCGCAGCCGCCAGCACGACGCCGAGCGCTGTCGTCGACCACGGCGACGGCAGCTATGGCTTCGAGTTGCGCGCGACGACGACTCCGGGCAACGACCTGTGGCGCATCGTCGTCGACGACGGCTCTGGCCCGGTCACGCTCTACCCCTATCTGGCCGTGCGCGTCGATCCGAGCACCGCGCTGCACTGTGGCTTCGACCAGGTCGGCCTGTCGCAAGGTGCGACGGTGCCCCTGGTGGTCAACGCCGGCGCGATCCATGCGCACCGGCCCTGTGCGTTGCTCGCGAGCGCGAGCGGCACCGCCCCGGGAACGCCGTTCAGCGGCGTCACGTTGCCACTCAACGCCGATCCGCTGTTTTGGCACTCGCTGCAGTTCGCGGGCACCCGCGACTACGTCGGGACGCTGCGCAGGCTCGACGCCAATGGCCGCAAGCAAGCGTACTTCCGAGCGCGGCCCGAGTTGCTGGCGCTCTACGCCGGCACGCACATCGATTGGGCGGGCGTGGTGCTCTCTCCGCTCGGCAACCAGGTCATCGGCCCGGTGGGCTTCGACGTCGTCCCCTAGTCCGCGACGGCGAACCGCTCACGCCTGAGCGTCGTCGGACTCTCCGAGCGCCTCGTCGACGCGTCGCTCCAACGCATCGTCGCGCCGCTGGTCGCGCGCTGGGCCGCCGATCCCGAAATCCCGCGGCGCGAGCTCCGAGCCGAGCGCGCGCATCATCATGTGCCACGCGCGCGCGTCGCGGCTCTCGATCGGCACGCGCGTGAAAACTCGGTCGATCGATTGCTCGATGTCGCGCTTGGCCGCCAGCGATAGCGCGACCTTCGACCCCAAGACCGCCTTCAAGTGCTCGCGCAAGAACGCGAGTTGACGCTCACTGGACAGGCGCGGGCCACGCTCGCGCTTGTGGACCGCGTCGCCGGTGTAGAGCGTGAACAGCACGATGCTGACAGCTGTCGCCAAATTCAGCGACTGGTGCTCAGCCGATGTCGGCAGATAGGCAATTTCCTTGCACGCATCGGTCTCCGCCGCGTCGAGCCCATCCGCCTCGGACCCGAACACGAACGCGATGCGCTGCGCGGGATCGTCGCAGGCGCTCTTGAACTCGCTCGTCCGCTCGCGCCAGTCGACGCGCACGCGGCCATCGCGGGGCCGCGCGGTGAAAGCCACCGAGCGCGTGGTGTCCTCCAGCGCCTCCCCGAGAGTCGCGACCACGCGAATCCTGTCGCGCACGTTCTCGACGCCGTGGGCCATCATCGTGAAGTCGGGATGCACGAGCATCGAGCGACGCTGCGGCGCCACCAGCACCAATTCCGCGGGCCCGAAATTGGCGACGGCGCGCATCACCGAGCCGACGTTGCGCGGCCCGTTGGTCCTGACCAGCACGACTCTCTTCACGACTCACGGCTCATTCGCGGCCTTCGCGGCGCGAGAGTGTCCCCGCGGAACGCCTGACGCCGAAGCAAAAAACGGTGCGCCGCGGCAATCTCGCCCGTACTCGTAGGCCGAACGCGCCACCAGTGCTGCGACCTCGGAATGACGCAGCGCCGCTCCGCGAGCTGTGCAACACCAAGCCCGCGCGCCGCTTGCTCCGCCAGCAACGTCCGCCAACGACTCTCGGCGCCAACGGAGCTCACTCCGGCTGGCGACGCAGCGCGGCGATCTGCGCGGGGTCCGGGTTGCCTCCGGATACGACGCACGCCACGCGCAATCGGTGCTCGCGCGAGCGGCCGATCAGCGCCAGCTTGGGCAGCCGGCCCGCGAGCACCAGCGCGCATGCCGCCGCGCCCGCGGGCTCGACATCCCACCCGCCCCGCAGCACGAGCTCGCGCTGCGCCGCGAAAATCGCCTGGTCCTCCAGCGTGATCACTTGGTCGACGAGCAGGCCACAGATCTCGGTGTTGAGCGCCCCGGAGTACGGCGGGCACAGGCCTTGGACCTTGGTGGTGATGCGCTCCAGCGTCACGGCGCGACCGCGCTCGAGCGAGAGCTTCATCGACGGCGCGCCCTCGGGCTCGACGCCCAAGATCAGCACGCGCCGCCCGAGCGTCTGTCGGATGGCGAGCGCGCACCCGGCGAGCAGGCCACCTCCTCCGACCTGCACGACGACCATTTCGACCTCGGGCCACTCGCGCGCGATCTCCAGACCAACCGTGCCCGCGCCTTGGATGGTGTTCTCCGCGTCGTAGGGATGCACCAGGGTCGCGCCCGCGTCGACCCGCTCGCGGCACAGGCGCTCGGCCTCGGCGCGCGTGCTTCCGAGCACGACCTCCGCGCCGAAGTCGCGACATGCCTGGATCTTGTTGGGGTAGGCGTCCGCCGGCATCACGATCGTGGCCCGGACGCCAGCGCGCTGCGCGGCCCAGGCCAAGGCCTTGCCGTGATTGCCCGAGCTGGTCGTCACCACGCCAGCGGCCTTTTGCTCCGCGCTCAACTGCGCGATCTGGGTCCACGCCCCGCGCGCCTTGAACGCACCGGTTTCCTGCAGGCACTCGAGCTTCAGGCGCAACTCGACGCGTTCGTCGGCGCACTCGAACGGCACCAGCGGAGTTTCCTTGACCACGCCGCGCAGTCGCTCCGCCGCGGCGGCCACCTGGATGCGTTCGAGAGGATCAGAGCCCACTCCGCGATTCTACGCCGCGCGCAGCGCGCGTGCGCCGCAGAGATTTGTCCCGCGGAGCGCCGCCCTGCTCGCGCACGTCCCTATAATCCGCGCACTCTTTCCTGGAGCCCCTAGCGGACACGATGGCCTGGACCCACCTCGACAGCGAGAGCCTGTACAACGTCACGAACTGGGGGCGCGGCTATTTCCGCGTCAACGCGGGCGGCAACGTCGAGGTGACACCGGAAGGCCCCGATCGCCCGGACAAGCCGGGCATCGATCTCCACGAGCTGATCGGCCAGATCAAGCGCCGCGGCATCGCCACGCCGGTGCTGCTGCGCTTCGACGGCATCCTGCGCAGCCGCGTGCGCGAGCTCAACCACGCCTTCAACGCGGCGCGCGCCGAGTTCAACTACCAGGGCCCCTACCGCGGCGTGTTCCCGATCAAGGTGAACCAGCAGCGGCACGTCGTCGAGGGCATCCTCGACGAAGGCAAGAAGCACGGCACCGGGTTGGAAGTCGGCAGCAAGCCCGAGTTGCTGGCCGCGATCGCGCTGCAGGCCGACGGCGGCTCGCTGGTGATCTGCAACGGCTACAAGGACGAGGACTACGTCGAGACCGCGCTGCTCTCGAGCAAGCTCGGCATCATCCCGATCATCGTGATCGAGAAGCTCAGCGAGCTGCACACGATCCTGCGCGCCAGCGACAAGCTCGCCATCAAGCCCGTGATCGGCGTGCGCGCCAAGCTAGGCGGCAAGGGCTCCGGTCGCTGGAGCGACTCGGGTGGTGACCGCTCGAAGTTCGGCTTGACCACGCGGCAGATCGTAGACGTCGTCGAGACGCTCGAGCGGCAGTCGAAGCTGGATTGTCTCGAGCTGCTGCACTTCCACATCGGCAGCCAGGTCACCGACATCCGCGCCATCAAGAATGCGCTGCGCGAGGCGACACGCACGCTGGCCGAGCTGTGGGAGATGGGCGCGCGCATCAAGTTCCTCGACGTCGGCGGTGGCTTGGGCATCGACTACGACGGCTCGAGCACCAACTTCGAATCGTCGATGAACTACTCGCTGGCCGAGTACGCGCGCGATGTCGTGTACCACCTCTCGGTGGCCTGCGAAGAGGCCGCGATCCCGCAGCCCGCGATCGTGACCGAGTCGGGCCGCGCGCTGACCGCGCACCATGCGGTGCTGGTCGCGGAGGTGCTGGGGGTCACCGACTTCGCGACTTCGGGCAACCCCGACGCGCCAGGAGAAGACGAGCACGAGCTGATCCAGAACGCGCACAACGTCAGCGAGACCATCACGGCCAAGAACTACCAAGAGGCCTACCACGACGCGCAGCAGATCCGCGACGAGGCCATGGTGCTGTTCAACGTCGGCCAGATGAACCTGAAGGAGCGCGCGCGCGTCGAGGAGTTCTTCTGGAAGACCTGCACCAAGATCCTGAAGCTGGTGCGCACGCTGCCCTACGTGCCCGACGACCTGGCGAACCTCGAGCGCGACCTGGCCGACACGTACTTCCTCAATTTCTCGGTGTTCCAGTCGCTGCCCGACTCCTGGGCCATCAACCAGCTCTTCCCGGTGATTCCGCTGCACCGCTTGGCCGAGCAGCCGACGCGCCGCGCGATCCTGGCCGACATCACCTGCGACTCCGACGGCAAGATCGATCGCTTCTGCGATCTCAAGGACGTCAAGCGCACGCTCGAGTTGCACCCGCTGCGCCCCAACGAGCCCTACTACATGGGTTTCTTCCTCGTCGGTGCCTACCAGGAGATCTTGGGCGACATGCACAACCTGTTCGGCGATCCGAACATCGTGCACGTCGACCTCGACGAAGCCGGCCGCCCGCGCATCACGCACGTCGTTCGCGGCGACCGCACGCAGGAAGTCCTGGCCTACGTCGAGTACTTCGAGCCCGATCTGCTGGCACGCCTGCGCCGTCACATCGAGCGCTCGCTCGAGGAGGGCCGCATGAGCTTCGAGGAGTCCGCGTTGCTGCAACGCCGCTACGAAGCCGGCCTCGACAGCTACACCTACCTCGCGCGCGAGTCCGACTGGCCCGAGCCCACGCCGGCGATCCCCGCGCCCGAGCCCCAAGGCCAAACCACCTGAAGCTGTCGGCGTTCGGGACGCCCGCGAAGTCTCGAGCGCAGCCCTCGGGTCGCTGCCCGCGAGCACCGCGCGGCCGCGCATGCGGAGCGCGCTCCGCTCACGACTTGCCGGCGTGCCGTTCGGACGTGACAGACGGACAAAACGACGCCCGAGCGTCGCTTCGTCGTATCCCCCGAGCTCGCGCGGTAGCGCGAGCGCTGGCTGAAGCTGGTACCGCGCTCAATCCCTCACGGTGCCATCGTCAACTCGAGCGCGTCCGACAGGTTGGTGGTCTTCACGGCGCTGGGGTCGCGGTACCACGCCTGCGCGTACACCTTCTGACCCGCACTGAAGGGATTGCCCAGGGAGTTGGGATTGGCGCCTTGATAAGCGTTCCAGTCCTCGCTCAGCGCGCCGTCGCACAGTCCCGTGGTCCCGCCCGTGCTCTGCGTCGACATGCGTTGCGTCGGCGATTTGACGCACAGGAAGCTCGTGCCGCCCAGGCCCCAGCTAGTGGGCGTGAACCCAGAGTTGTTGACACCGTAGAAGATCAACGCGGACTTCTGGCCCTCGACGCCCGCAACGCTGATCACGCACGAGGTCGCCAGGGTCACGCTCGGCTGGGCGTTGGCGGAGATCGCCGGCGTGCAACCGTTGGTCGAGGTACCCGCGGTGCAGTACGCGACCGGACCGGTGGCCAGCGGCACGTAGGTGATCGATCCCACGAGTTCGCGCGAAGTGAAGAAGCTCCCGGTCGGCGTGAACGGTGCACTGCGCGACTCGCCCGTCGTCAGCGTGAGATTGGCATCGCTGTAGACACCCAAAGGCGGAGTGCCGGTGCCGAAGTAGCGCGGCCCCACGCCCGTGAACTTGACCGCCACACCGGTGACTTGGCCGTTGAGCACGGTGATGTCGGGGATGTCGATCGGCAGCGAGACGCCAGAGCTTCCGCCCGCGCCCTGGGTCGCGTTGGCCGTCCCGATCGAGGTCCAGCCGGCGGTCGAGCTGCCCGCTCCAGATCCGACGGGTCCGCCGAGCGCCGTGCCCGAGCGCACGAAAACCTCGACCGAGAAGCCCGCATTGGCGGCGGCAGTGTTGGCCGTGACCAACTCGGTGACGAGGAAGTCGCCTCCGGTCGCCTGCACGTCGAAGAACATCGCCCAACCCGTGGAACCACCGTTGTTCGCGGGCGCTGCATGGGCATTGAGGACTGTCTGGGCGGAGGCCAGCGTCGGAACCGCGCTCACCAGAGCGGCGACCGAAGCACAACGGAACACAGAACGGAAGTTCTAGATCATGTTGACTCTCCAGCAACAAGGTTCTCGCCTCGCGCGCGCCGGCGCACAGGTATCGCTCTGCGAATTGGTGCCCCGAGCGACCGCCGGCACGTGAAGCGTGTGCCTCGACTCTAATCGAGACGGCTCCGGCGTGGGGACCAGAGGCGCTGCAAGTCCGGCGAAAGCGGATCGAGAGCGCCGCACGCTGCGGCCGCGCCGCCGCGCCTCGCGGCCAGCGCCACCCCCGAGACGAGCGCGGAGCCACCCGTGGCGAATTGACCCGGGGGCAGGCGATGCGCAACCTGTCGGGACATGGCGCTCGAAACGCACCGGCGGGCTTTGCGCACGGGATTGCCGTGGCTCGTCGTCGCCTTGATCCTGCTCGCGCCGAGCATCGTGCTGCCGGCGTGTGTCGAGCCGTTCGTCTCCGAGAGCCGCCTGGCGCCGCTGCTGGCGCGCGCGACCCAAGTGCTGGGGACCTGTGGTTCCGCGGTGATGCTGTTCGCGCTGCTGCAGTTCGCGCGAGCGCGGATCGAGGGCCACACATCGCTGCACCTGCTGGCCGCCTTCGGCGCGTGGATCCTCGAGCTGGCACTGCGGCTCTACTCGCTCTCGAGCGAGCCGTCCGCGAGCGATGTCGTGCTCGTCCTGCGCGTGACCGCCGTGGCACTCGCGATGTGCGCGCTGTCGGGCGGAATGCTGGCGCTGCTGCGGCGCTCGCAGGGGTTCGCGGAGCTCGGACCGTGGCATTTGTCGCGCGCGTTGTTCGCCACGTTCCTCGTGGGACTCACCGCCGCCTTCGGTGCCGCGCGCTGGTCGTCGGACGAGCTCGATCTGTGGGCCTGGATCGCGAGCTGGCCGGCGGGCTCGTCGCTGGCGTGGATCGCCTTCGCCGCGCCCTGGGTCGCGCTCGTGCACGCCGTGCGACGCTCGGTGCGCTGGGTCGCGCGCCGCCAATCCGTCGCGGAGATCCTGACGAGCTGATCCTCGACCGCTACACTCCTCGGCCCTTCGATTCCGCCGAAAGCGTCAAGCCATGAACG
This sequence comes from Planctomycetota bacterium, assembly GCA_020853575.1. Lineage (GTDB taxonomy): Bacteria > Planctomycetota > UBA1135 > UBA1135 > F1-120-MAGs118. The sequence continues at coordinate 70,259 of JADYYP010000050.1, read as the reverse complement.
TCGTCGAGCAGCTCCAGAAGTTGAGCGAAGCCCAGTTCCTCTCGATCTACGAGGCCCTCTCCCAGCAGGGTTTCGGCCCGCTCGACCACGAAGTCGCCAAGTCGCTCAATTTCCGCCCGCAGGCGATCCGCAACCTGCCCTTCGCGCAGCGAGCCAAGCGCGCGCGGCAAATCTTGGCCAGCAAGCGCAGCGCGGAACTGTGCTACGAGCTTTTCGGCAGCTACTTGATCAAGGACCGCCAGGAGTTGGTGACGGGCTTTCTCGACGCCACGGGCGTGAAGCACGAAAAGGGCATGGTCGAGGACCTCGAGAACGCGCTGCCCAACCCCCAAAAGGTCGCGGCCGCGGTCGCCGAGCTCGATCAGAAGTTCTCGCCATCCGACGTGACGCTGTACTTGTCGATGTGCGCCGATCAGTGGCCGCAAGTGCCCGAGATCGAGGCCATCTGGCGCCAGCGGGTCGGTTGAGTCACGGGCCGCGCGGGCGCTCGCGCCACACCACGCCACATCACGAGAACGCTGCGCTCCGAGGTCAGGGTTTGCGCGAGCGGCGAGGCGCCGGCTGACAGCGCGGACAAACGTGCGTGCCGCGCTGGCCGACGACCAGCCGACGAATTGGGGTCGCGCAGGTGCGGCACGGCAGTCCGGCCCTGCCATACACCTGGAATTGGTCCTGATAGCCGCCGGGGTTGCCTTCGGGCGTGCGGTAGAAGCTGTCGAAGCTCGAGCCTTCGCGCTCGATCGCCTCGCTGAGCACGCTGCGGATCTCGCGGTGCAGCGCGCGCGCGGCCGGAGCCGAAACCCGCGCGGCGAGTTGCAGCGGGTGCAGGCGCGCTCGGTGCAGCGACTCGTCGACGTAGATGTTGCCCAGCCCAGCCAAGAACGTCTGGTCGAGCAGCAACGGTTTGAGCCGTCGTCGATGCCCGCGCAACGCGTCGCGCAGCCACTCGAACGTGAAGTGCTCGCCCAGCGGCTCTGGCCCGAGCTCGGCCAGCGCCCGCTCGGGATCGCGCACGAACTCCAGCCGCCCGAACTTGCGCACGTCGATGAAATGGAACGCGCGGCCGTCGTCGAGATCGAGCCGCACCTTCGCGAACTTGCCCGGATCCCAGGTGCCGTCCTCGACGTGCATGCGGCCGGTCATGCGCAGGTGACCGACCAACGCGCCCTCGGGCTCCAGGCGCATCACGATGTACTTCGCGCGGCGCTCGACGCTCGCGAAGCGCGCACCCACGACTTGGCGCTCGAAGGTCGCGATCGCGCACGAGCCGAGCGTGCGCCTCCACGCCACGTGCGCCGCGACGACGCGCCGCCCGACGAGGTGCGGACGGATCAGCCGCGCGACGGTCTCGACCTCGGGGAGTTCCGGCATGCTGCGGAGCTTAGCGCGGGCGCGCCCACCACTCCGCGTTCGCCACGTCGGTCAAGTACTCGACCGCCGTCCACAGCGCCATCGACAGCGGCAAGAACGCATAGCAGAAGGCCACGACCACCGGAGTCCCGACGCCCAACCCCAACCACGTGCCCCAGTCGGTGAACAGGCACAGCGCGACGAACACCGCCGCGGCGAAGAGCTGCGAAACGGTGGCCGAAAGGTACATCGCGCCGAGTTCCGCGCCCGGCTCGCGACGGTAGACGAGCCCGCAGTGGTCGCAGCGCTCGCGCAGCTTGGCCCAGCGCTCGAACAACGCGCCGCGGCCGCACTGCGGGCAGCGATGCTCGATCACGCGGCCCAAGCACACGCGCTGCAGGCCCCCCAGCTTCGGCGCAGTCCAAGTGCGACGCAGGTGCAGCATGCTCCGAGGTCTACCACACCCAGAACGCGTCGGATACGCGGCGTGGCGACATCAGATCTCGTGTCGCACGCCGAGCCGTTCGTACAACCGGTTCTTCACGCGGTTGTACTCCGGCGAGCCGATGTCGCGCGGGTGCGGCAAGGCGACCTCGACGACGTCCACGATGCGACTGGGACGCGGCGAGAGAACCACGACGCGATCGGCGAGTTGCACCGACTCGTCGACGTCGTGCGTGACGAACATCACGGTCATGCGCTCGGCCTTCCAGATGCGCAGGAGCTCCGCGCGCATCTGCAGTCGCGTGAGCGAGTCGAGCGCGCCCAGGGGCTCGTCCATCAACACCAAGTCGGGCGCAACCGCCAGTGCACGCGCTAGGGCCACGCGTTGCTTCATGCCGCCCGAGAGCTCGGACGGAAAGCTGCGCTCGAAGCCCTTGAGTCCGACCAAGTCGACGTAGTGCGCGACGATGCGCTCGCGCTCCGCCGTGGGCCGTCGCAGCAGCCCGAGCCCGATGTTGTCGACGACCGTGGCCCACGGAAAGATGCCGTACTCCTGGAACACGAACACGCGCCGCGGATCGGGGCCTCGCACGGGATGCCCGTCGATCGTGAGCGAGCCGCGCGACGGCACCTCGAAGCCGCCGATCATGTTGAGCAGGGTGGACTTGCCGCAGCCCGAGGGTCCGAGCACGCACACGAATTCGGAGGGCTCGACGACCAACGAGAGATCGTCGAGCACGATCAGCTCTTCGTCGTTGCGCCGAAACGTCTTGGTGACGTGCTCGACGACCACCTTCGCGGGTTGCGGCATCGCTCAGACTTTGGAGAAGCCCCAGCGCACCTCGTCGAGCCGCTCGAGCCGCCGGATCATCCAATCGAGCAGCACACCGATCAAGCCGATGCACAACATGCCGGCAACCACCAGGTCGTAGCGCATGCCCATGTTGCGAGCGTCGACGATCAGGAAGCCGAGCCCCGAGTTGATCGCGTTCATCTCGGCCGCGACCACCACCAGCCAACCGACGCCCAGCGCGATGCGCAAGCTGGTGACGATCTGCGGCAGCGCGGCCGGAAATACCACGACCCGAAAGAGCGTGAGCCCGTCGAGACCGAAGTTGCGCGCGGCGCGCACGTAGGCCACTGGAATCGAGCGCACCGCAGTCATCGTGCCGGTGACGATCGGGAAGAACGCGCCCAGGAAGATGATGAAGATCGCGGCGCCGTCCTCGACTCCGAAGGCCAGGATCGAGATCGGGATCCAAGCCAGGGGCGAGATCGGCCGCAGTGCCTGAATGAAGGGATCGGCTGCGAAGCTCACGCGCGTGAACCAGCCGGCCGCGAGTCCCAGCGGAATCCCCAGGGCGGCGGCGAGCGCGAAGCCGGTGAGGACGCGGTACAGGCTCGCGATCGCATAGCGCACGAGGCGCCCATCGCCGAGGAGCTCCACGAACGCGGGCAGGACCTGGATCGGGGTGGGAAACACGTCCACCGTCCGCGGCGCCTCGCCCGGCATGCGCAACTCGTAGCGCGTCGCCACGGCGAACGCATGCCACGCGACCAGCAGGACGACGGCGGTCGCGATCGGCAGCACGATGCGTTGGAGACGCTCCGGAGCACGTCGCGTGAGCGGGATGGCGAGCAGCGCGAGCGCCGAGAGCGCGAGCGGTTCGAACGCGAGGAACCCCATGGATGTCCAGCTACTTCGACACCGGTGCCGCAGGATCCACAGGGCTTGCCAGCGCCGTCGGCGCGCTCGCGACGTCGGGCGGAGGGAAGTTCTCGATGCTGCGCAGCGCTCCGAGGTCAGGCGCGAAGCTCGTGTCGCAGTACTCCTCGAAGCGCATGCGCCGCTGGATCACGTTCATCTCGACCGCCAGGTCCATGATCTCGTCGAATGTCTCCTTGGGCGGCTGCAGCTTGGCATAGCTGACACGGTCGAGCGGCTTGGTGAGCACGTGCTCGAGCAGCTTGGGGTCTTGGTTGTAGAACAGCTTGCCGACGACCTCCGCCGCGCGCTTGCGATGCTCGGCGCCCGCGTCCTTGCCTTCCTCGAGCCACAGTCCGCTGGCGGCGATGCCGTCGACGAGCTCTTGCACCAACGGACGGCGCTCGTGGATCACTTCCTGGCGCACCACGAGCGCGCACGAGATGAAGTCCGGCCACAGGTCCTTCATGAAGTAGAGGATCCTCCCGTAGCCACCGAGCTCGGCCTTGGCGCAGTGCGGCTCGCCGACGATGTAGCCCTCGATCGAACGCGCGGCGAGCGCCGAGGCCATGTCCGGGGGCGCCATCTCGACCAGCTCGATCGCGTCCAGCGCCATGTCGTTCAGCTTCATCATGCGCCGCATCAGCAGGTTCTGATTCGAGAAGCGGCTGGGGATCGCGACGCGCTTGCCCGCGAGTCCCTTGAAGTCGGTGACCTCGGAATCCTTGGCGATCGTCAAGGCGCTGCCGTCGCGGTGCCCGAGGTAGACGATCTTCACCGGCACGCCGTCGGCCGCGAGCTTCATCGCCAAGGGCGCGATCATGAACGTCGCGTCGATCTTGCGCGCGATCAGCGCCTCCTTCATGGTCGGGAAGTCGCCGAAGCGCTGCGCCTGGAACACGGTGCCGGAGTCGGCGTGCTGGGTCACCCAACTGGTGACGGGGCAGGTGAGGTGTCATGTCACCGGCAGGAAGCCGACGGTGAACTTCTCGCGCACTTCGCCGGCGCTCTCGCTCGTCTCCAGTGAGCCGCGCGAGAGATTGCCGCTCGCGAAGTAGCGATTGGCCAGGTACAGGCCGACAAGCACTGCCACGGCAACGACCACGACCTTGAGTTTCATGCGCGGGGGAGCTCGTGCGGCGGACTGAGACCGATGCCGTCCGGGGAGAGCGAACGGCGCGCCAACTGAGCCTGGAAGCGCGCGCGCGCCAGAGCCCGAGGCCGCGCGTACTTCCTATGGGCCGCGCGCAGTCGCTACGGGCCCGCTTGCGGTTCCACGGGAGCTCTGACTAGCATGGGTCGCAAGGTCCGCGGCCCGGCGGACCGAACAGGTGCTCCGATGAAGTCCGTGACCTTGGCTGCGTTGCTCTCGATCGCGTGCCTGAGCGCCCTGCGCCCGAGCTCGAATGTCGCGCCCTCGGTGTGCCACGACCACCACGGCGCGCTGCCGCTGCTGCGCGACGACCCGCTGCCCCCGCCGATCGACTGTCCGATGTGCGGCGGCAACGTGGTGGTGCACCAGCGCCGCACGCGCTTCTTCGTTCGCCTGCAGGCCAATCTGTTCCTGTGGAACTTCGTCAGCACGCGCTCGCCATTCTGAATCCGCGCGTGCGCAACGAACCGGCCTCGACCCGCGCCGCGCGTGAGTCGAGGCCGTGCGTTTTCCGGAGCTGCCCCCAGGGCCGAGTGCGGTCCTTCGACCGACCTCAGGGGCAGGTCACGAAATGCAGAGCGTCCGAAAGCGCGGTGGTCTTGGCGCTGGGCGGATCGCGGAAGTAGCCCTGGGCCCACACGTCGACTCCCGCGAGCAGCGGCGTTCCCAGCGCACCGGGATGCGAGCTGACGAAGCTGTTCCAATCGATCGCGAGCTGACCATCGCAGCCTCCGGAGGTCCCGCCGGTCGCCTGCGTTCCCATGCGCTGCGTCGGAGCCTTGACGCACAGAACGTGGGAGCTCTGCCCCCAGGGCGCGCTGTGGGGCCCGCTGACTCCGTAGAACAGGTGACCGCTGCGGCCGCCGTCGACGCTCGTGACGCGCACTTCGAAGCCGCTCGCGCTGCTCGCGCTGGCGCGCCCCGAACCGGAGATCGTCGGCGTGCAGCCATTGGTCGTGGTGCCGCTGGTGCAGTAGGACACTCCGCTGCTCGCGCAGGGGTCGATGAAGCGCTCGAGACCATAGGTCGACGGCGTGGCGCCGTCGAAGCTGGCCAGCGCGCCACCGAGGTACAGCGCTCCCCGCGGGCAAGCGGGATCGTCGTACACCGCGAGCGCGCGACAGGTGCTTTGGGTCGCCAACGAGTCACCGATCTCGCTCCACTGAGTGCCGTCGAAGCGCACGATGCCACGCCCCCAGGGCAGCGCGCTGGGTTGCGTCGACGAGTGCGCCGCGTACAGCTGCGAGCCGAAACCCGCATCGTGAACTTGCAGGGCGCGCACCGGAGAGTCCTTGGACTGGAGACCGCCGACAGAGCTCCAGCTCGAGCCCGCGAGCTTCAGCACATGGCTCGCGACCCCGCCGACTCCGAGCGCGGAGCCACCGACGTACAACGCGGGCCCGCCGCCGTCGTCGAAGCTGGCGAGACACAGCGCGGCTCCCCCGTAGGGTGAAGGTGCCCCGGGCACGCTCCACGAGCTGCCGTCCCAACACAACACGGGAACCAACGTGCCACCCGGCGCCAACCTCAGTGAGCCGCCGACATACAGTTTCGCGCCGCTGCCGTCGTCGTGGGAGAGCAGCGCGCTGGCGGAGCCGTAGACTCCGCTTCCCAAGGCGGACCACTGAGCCCCGTCCCAGCGGGCGACCGCGCGTGCGGCGACGCCACCGATGATCCCGAAGTTCCCTGCGACGAACAGCGCCGCGCCGCCGCCGTCGTCGTGGACTTCCAGAGCGTCGACCAATCCCGCTCCGGACGTGCCACCGATCGAGGACCAACTCGCTCCATCCCAGCGGGCCAAGCGGTTCGCGGCCACGCCACCCGCGAATTGGAACGGTCCACCGGCGAACAGCGCTCCCTGGAATGACTCGAGTGCGTTCACGGGGCCGTCGACGCCCTGGCCGAGCGCGGACCAGTGCGCTCCGTCGAAGCGCGCGATGTTGTTCGCGACGCAGTCGCCAGCGGTCGCGAACGACCCGCCCGCGTACAACACGCGACCCGACGGCTCCTCGGCGACGTGCAGCGCGCGCACGTCGGCGGCATAGCCCGTGATTCCCTGGCTCGAGCTCGTCGTCGCGCTCCACGTCGCGCCATCGAAGCGCGCGATGTGCGACGCGGCCAGCGCACCGACGCGGTGGAAGTCGCCGCCGACCCACAGCTCCTGGCCCGAGGGCGTGTCGAGCACGGCAAAGGCCTCGGCCACGTAGTCGGGCGCGGGATCCAGCGCAGCCCAACCACCTGCACTGCGGCGCCACACAGGCTCCAACGAGTCGGTCGAGACCACTAGCTCCGGCCCCGCGCCGAAGTCGAAGGCCCCGATGGCCGTGACGAGTGTCGGGAAGTCGACCACGGCCCAGCTCGCGCCGTCGAACGAGAGGATCTTCTGCGGCAAGCCGCCGTGGTAGCGGAGGTACGTGCCGCACACGTACCAGCGCGGACCGCTCCCTAGATCCAGAACGGCCGTCGCGCGCGGCAACGACCCGTAGCTCGACAACGACACCAGGCTCCAGGTGGAGCCGTCCCACAGGTGCACGTCGCGCGCCTGCGGACTGGAGATCGCGATCAGTCGCTCGCCCGTGGGTGTCGGCAGGCAGTCGATCTCACGGATCGGATAGAGACCAGGATTGGACAGTGGTTTCCAACTCGTGCCGTCCCACCTGGCGAGCGATGTGCTCGCGACACCGTTGAACGCGAATTGGTTCCCGCACACGTACAACGCTCGGCCCGATCCGTCGTCGCACACAGCCAAGCGGTCCATCGAGCCCTGCGAGCCTCCGTCCGTGGTCAAGTGCCACTGCTGGCCGTCGTAGCGGGAGACGCCGTAGCGCACAGCGCCACTGGGCAGCGCGAAGCGCCCGACGACGTGCAGCTCTGGCCCCGCGCCCGCGTCGAACAGCTCCATGTCGTACACCGCCACGGGTCGCCCCTGGTCCGCCAGAGCGCTCCAGGCCTGCCCGTTCCACTCGATGAGCTGGTCACCGGGACGCCCCACGAGATTGCCGACGTCACCGCTGGCGAACAGCCGCTGAGTGCCTCCGATGTCGGCCCTGAGCAAGCCGTCGACGATACCCGCCGCGCCGGGCAAGCCGAGCGTGGAGTCGAACCCGCCGCACTGGGCACGAGCGAGAGGGACCGTGACGATTGCCGTGACCGACAACAGCAGCGCGCGATGCATGGAGAACCTCCGTGGAGCTAGGGACAACCAGAGGATCCCGACCGGTGCGGAAGCGGTCCAAGGTCCTGGGCGAAATCACACGCGGCGGACGCGCGGCGCGCCGCTAGAGTGTCGCGCCCCATGCAATTCGGCTTCTTGATGGACCATCGGCGCTGCATCGGCTGCCACGCCTGCACCGTCGCCTGCAAGTCCGAGAACGCGGTCCCGCTCGGCAGCTTCCGCACCTGGGTCAAGTACACCGAAAAGGGTGTCTTCCCCGCGGTCAAGCGGCACTTCTCCGTGCTGCGCTGCAACCACTGCACGAAGGCGCCGTGCGTCACGATCTGCCCGGTGACCGCGCTCTCCAAGCGCTCCGACGGGATCGTCGACATCGACCGCGACGCGTGCATCGGATGTCGAGCGTGCATGCAGGGCTGTCCGTACGACGCGATCTACCTGAACGAGGATTCGGGCGCGGTCGAGAAGTGCCACTTCTGCGCACATCGCATCGAGCAGCAGCTCGCGCCGGCCTGCGTGATCGTGTGCCCGGAAGAGGCCATCGTCTTCGGCGATCTGCACGATCCCGCGTCGCGCATTTCGAAGATGGTGGCGGAGCACTCCACGCTCCGGCGGCGCGAAGAGCAGCGCACGCAACCGAACGTGCATTACCTCGACACGTTGCCCGAGGCGCTCGAGCCGGGCCTCGCACAACGCCCGGACACGTACATCTGGAGCGAGCGGCCGCACACCAAGCCGGAAGAGTGGCCGGCGAGCGTGGCCACCGCGCCCCACGTGCGCACCGTGCTCGACGTGGGCCACAAGGTGCAGTGGGGCTGGGGTGTCGCGGCTTATCTCGTCACCAAGGGCATCGCGGCCGGCGCGGCGCTGCTTTCCCCCTTCGCGGGGCAACTCGGGCTGGACTCGTGGCCCGCCGCCGCCGCTCCGGAGATCCTGGCGCTCGTGTTCACGCTGATCACGACCTTCTTGCTGGTCGAGGACCTCAAGCGTCCGATGAAGTTCTTCACGCTGCTGACGCGGCCCAACACCAAGAGTTGGCTGGTCAAGGGCGCGTGGATCCTGATGGCGTTCAGCGCGACGGTCACGGCCACGCTGGCCGCGCTGGTCGTGCGTTCGCTCGAGCTCGAGATTCCCGCGCTGCAGGCGCTCGCCAGCGAGGGAACGATCGCTGGCTTGCGCTGGATCAACGCCGTGCTCGGGCTCGGCGTCGCCGGCTACACCGCGTTCCTGTTCAAGCAGTGCGAGGGCCGCGATCTGTGGCAATCGCCCAAGCTCTTGCCCCACCTGCTGGCGCAGGCGCTGTTCTGCGGCGCCGTGGCGTTGCTCACCGTCGCGCCCGAGAGCCAGGCGCTGCGCATCGCGGCGTTGAGCGGGCTCCTGCTGCACGGGTTGTTCATGACGCTCGAACGCCATGGCGCGCACCCGACGGCCAATGCGAGGCAAGCCGCCGCGTTCCTCGGCGTCGTGCGCCTCGGGCCGCTCAGGGCTTTCAAGTTCGGGTTGCTCGTGGGCGTCGCCGCCACATTGCCGATGCTGTTCGCGCTGCCCGCGCTCGCCTGCGTGCCGGCGCTCGCCGGTCTGTTCGTCTACAAGCACGCCTACATCCGAGCGGCGCAGTTGCCGCCCTTGTCATGAGCAGCGATCCCGCATCGATGACGATCACACCGATCGAGAACTTCCCTCGACCGGAGACCTGGGACCACGTCGAGCTGCTCGATCCCCGGGCCTGGCCGCGGCGCGAGTCGAAGAGCTACATGCTCGTCCCCACCACCTGCTTCAATTGCGAGGCGGCCTGTGGGCTGGTGGCGTACGTCGACAAGTCGGACCTGTCGATCAAGAAGCTCGAGGGCAACCCGTTCCACCCGGGATCGCGCGGTCGCAACTGCGCCAAGGGTCCGGCAACTCTCAATCAGATCGACGATCCGGGGCGCGTGCTGTATCCGATGAAACGCGTCGGACCGCGCGGTTCGGGCAAGTGGGAGCGCGTGAGCTGGGACCACGTGCTCGAGACCTTCGCGGCGCAGATCCGGCGCGCGCTGGTCGAGGGCCGCAAAACCGAGGTGATGTACCACGTCGGACGCCCTGGGCACGACGGCTACATGGACCGGGTGCTGCAGAGCTGGGGCGTCGACGGCCACAACAGCCACACCAATGTGTGCAGCGGCGCGGCGCGCTTGGGCTATGCGCTGTGGACCGGCGCGGACCGGCCCTCGCCCGACCACGAGAACGCCAAGTTCATCCTGTTGCTGTCGAGTCACCTCGAGACCGGCCACTACTTCAACCCGCACGCGCAGCGCATCATCGACGGCAAGCTGAAGGGCGCGAAGTTGTGCACGGTCGACGTGCGGCTCTCGAACACGGCTTCGATGTCGGACTACTGGCTCGCGCCCTATCCCGGCACCGAGGCGCTGCTGTTGCTGGCGTTCGCGCACGTGATCCTGCACGAGCAGCTCTACGACCGTGCGTTCATCGAGGAGTGGGTCAACTGGCGCGACTACCTGGAGTGGGCGCACCCGGGCGAGCCGCTGAGCTTCGAGCGCTTCATCGAGTCGCTCAGGCAGCGCTACGCCTACGCGGCGCCCGCGAAGGCCGCCGAGGAATGCGGCGTCGACGCCGGGCAGATCGTCGAGGTCGCGCGCTTGATCGGTGCCGCGGGGAGCGGTTTCGCCTCGCACGTGTGGCGCAATGCCGCCTCGGGCAACGAAGGCGGCTGGCAGGTCGCGCGCTGCCTGCAGTTCTTGACCGTGCTCGTGGGCGCCGTCGGGACCAAGGGCGGCACCAACATGAACACGCAGGACAAGTTCGTGCCCGCGCCGTTCCTCAAGCCTCCGCCGCAACAGGTGTGGAACGAACTGCTCTATCCGCGCGAGTGGCCGCTCTCGCACCACGAGCTCAGCTTCCTGCTGCCCCACTTCCTGCTCGAGGGTCGCGGAAAGCTCGCGGCTTACTTCACGCGCGTCTACAACCCGGTCTGGACCAACCCCGACGGCATGCTGTGGGAGCAAGTGCTGCGCGACGAGTCGAAGGTCGAGTTGCACGCCGCGCTGACGCCGACGTGGAGCGAGACCGCGCAGTACGCCGACTACGTGCTTCCCATGGGCGTGGGCGCGGAACGCCACGACATCCAGAGCCAAGAGACGCATGCCGCGCAGTGGATCGGCTTCCGCCAGCCGGTGCGGCGCGTGGCGCTGGAAAGGCTCGGAAAACCCGTCGAATTCACCTACCAAGCCAATCCGGGCGAGGTCTGGGAAGAAGACGAGTTCTGGATCAACCTCTCGTGGCGCATCGATCCCGACGGTTCGCTCGGCATCCGCAAGTACTACGAGTCGCCCTATCGCAAGGGTGAGCGCATCACCACCTCCGAGTACTACCGCTGGATCTTCGAGAACTCGGTGCCTGGCCTACCGGAGGAGGCGGCGAAGCACGGACTGACGCCACTCGACTACATGCGCAAGCACGGCGCCTTCCTGGTCAAGAAGGACACCTGGGAGGTCCACATGCGCCAGGTCGGCGCCAGCGAGCTCGTCGATGCGCGCACGCGCGCCGACGACACCATCGAGAAGGCCGGCAAGCCGGTGGCGATCGTGGCCCAAGGCGCACCGCGCGCGGGCTTCACGACGCCCTCGAAGCGCTGCGAGATCTACTCCAAGACCATGGTCGATTGGGGCTGGCCCGAGTTCGCGACGCCCGAGTACATCCCCAGCCACGTGCACCGCAAGCACATGGATCGTTCGAAGGGCGAGTACGCGCTCGTGCCGATCTTCCGCTTGCCGACGTTGATCCACACGCGTTCGGCGAACTCGAAGTGGCTGTACGAGCTCTCCAACACCAATCCGGTGTGGATCCATCCCGAGGACGCGAAGTTGATCGGCGTCGAAACGCTCGATCTCGTGCGCGTTTCGACGCGCATCGGGCACTTCGTCAACAAGGTCTGGGTCACCGAGGGCATTCGGCCGGGCATCGTCGCGTGCTCACACCATCTCGGCCGTTGGCGCCTGTTCGAGGACGTCAACGACAAGACCTACGCGTGTCCAATCGTCGCGCGCGAAGAGATCGCGCCGAACCGGTTCCGCTTCCGCCGCTTGACCGACATCGTGCCGTTCAAATCGGACGATCCGGACTCGTCGCGCATTTGGTGGACCGATGGTGGTGTGCATCAGAACTTGACGTTCCCGGTCCAACCCGATCCCGTGAGCGGAATGCACTGCTGGCACCAAGCCGTAAAGGTCGAGCGCGCCCACGCCGACGACCAGTACGGTGACGTCGTCGTCGACACCGCCAAGTCCATGGAGGTCTACCGCGAGTGGGTCGCGCACACGCGCCCGGCACGCGGCTCACTGCGCCGCCCACTGCACTTCGCCCGCGCGGTCAAGCCGAGCGCGGACGCGTACAAGTTGAGCTAGGCTCTTCCCGGCCTGGTCGACGACCATGCTCCACTCGACCCGCTCGATCTTCACGTCGATCGCGACTGCGGCACTTTGCGCAAGTTGCTCGCCGGAGCCTTCGCCGACGAACCGCGATCCGCTGACCGGTCGACGCGCATCGGTTTTCATCGGACCACTCGAACGCGCCCCCACTGGGTGGGTGAGCGAGCTTCAACAAGGTCGCCTCAACGACCATGGCGCGAATTGGACTGTTCTCGGACACAGTGACGACCGCCTCGAACTCCGTTGCACTTACGAGGTGGGTTACGGCACCGCTTGGGTCGATGTGTCGCTCGAACGATCCAAGCCCACACCCGAAGCGAGCGTGGCCGTCACCTTCCACGCGTGCCTGCCTCCGAACGACGTGCCTGTGAACGCTGCCCGTGTCGAGCTCGACGCGCCGGACTGGTCGATGGTTCCCGGCGTCACTCTTCGGGTCAGCGCGGAGTGCGACTGGGACTACACAGTCACGGTGGGCGGAACGATCGACTTGCCGACGCGCCCCGTGCGCTGACGGTCGCTCCGGACGCGAGCTACAGCCCGACCCGCGGGCTCGATGCGGAGGAGTAGGCGCGCTCGACACGCGCGACGCGCACTTCGTAGTGCTCGTACCAACGCTCTCGACCGGCGCGTTGCGCGACGAGGTGAACGGCGAGTTGCTTCCAGGCCGCGATCGAGTCCTCGTCGCGCCAGTAGCTGACCGTGATGCCGACGCGTTCGCAGTCGCGCACGCTCTCGACACCCAGGAAGCCCGGCTGGCGGCGCGCGAGCTCGAGCAGCTCGCTCGCGGAATGGCCGTAGTCCTCGGACTCGCCCGCGGTGCGCCGACTGGTGAAGATCACGGCGTAGTACGGAGGCTCCGGCAGGCGAGCGAACGGTCCCGCGGGGTGCTGGCTCACCGCCGTACCTCAGACCGAGCGCGCGGCACGTTGGTTCCACTGCGCCAAGGTGCGCTCGATCTGAACGACGTGGTCGTCAATGTGTTTCGCGTAGATGCGCAGCCATTTTTCGGCGGAGTACGCGCCGCTCTCGGTGTGCGTGGCGACGCGCTCCAGAGCGCTGTCCGGGAGAGCGCGCAGGAACTCCGCGGTCCACGCGTGGACTTGCTCGACTTGGCGTAGCGCGAGCTCGAGCGGCATCGAATGGTAGTTCGAGGCCCGTGCCCAGCGATCCTGGTCGTACCCCTGGATCACCGGCTGGTCCTCACACACGACGTAGCGAATGCGCGTCGCCGCGACGGTCTCGCTGTCCGCGCAGTGCGCGACCACTTCGTGGATCGACCACTTGTCGGGCGCAGGCCGCCACTGGAGAGCGTCCTTGGGCACGCGCTCGAGCGCCGTGCGCAGACGTGCGGGTGCGTCGACGTAGCGCTCCCACAGTGCCGAGCGTTCTTCGGGTTTCATCCGCGAAGTGTATGCGGCAGCCCAGGAGAGTTCCCAGGTCGAGACGCCCGTTGCGCCGAACGCGGCGCCATGCCGTGGTTCGAGACAGTTGCTGGACCACTCTGCGCACGACGCCGTATGCACCGCGCAATCGGCCGCATCCCCCGACGTAGGTGACGCTCTCGCGCTGCAGGTCAACTCACGTCGCACGGATGACGCGCACGCGCTCGAGTGTGACGAGTTCGGAACGTCGCTCGATCCCCGACGTCGCTCGCGAGCTCGACCGTCACTCCACGAGCACACATTCGCGTGGACATGCGCTCGACGGCAGACACACGGGCACGTGCATTGCCAACGCAGCGCGAACGCAGATCGCTCCCAGTTCTTTCCATTTCACCAAGCCGATTGCACACATGACCGTCGCCCCGCGCACCCTTGCCTCGCGCCACGTCCGACTCGCCGCGCACTTCGTGTGCTGTTGGGCCCTACGAGATGCTGCGCTCGCCCAGGCCACATTGCCTTCGCCTCAGAGTGGCGCGCAGACGAACGAGCACAAGACGCGCACGGACGACTCGCTCTCCACGACGTCGCGCATCCCCGAGATCATCGTGACCGCACCCGCGCCCGAGGATCCGCGCGAGCGCCTGCGGACGCCGCTCGAGAACACCGCTGGCCGCGACATCTTGTCACCCCAAGAGGTGCGCGAAGCCGGTGGGCTGAACGTCCAACAGGTCCTGCGCCACTCGCCCAGCATCTTTACCGCCGAAGAGACCGGCTCGGAGTCACTCCCGAACATCGCCATCCGCGGCATCACCGGAAACGACGGCCCATCGCGCTCGATCAACCTGGCCATGCTCGCCGACGGAATCCCGCTGGCCTCGGCACCCTACGGGCATCCGGGATCTTCGCTGTTTCCGATCATGCTCGAGCGCGTCTACGCGGTCGACGTGCAGCGCGGTGGCGCGAGTGTGCGCTACGGGCCGAACAACGTGTCGGGCGTGGTCAACTTCCTGACGCGCCCGATCCCCGAGCGACTGACGCTCGACACCCTGATGAAGTACGACCGCTACCACAATGCCACGGTCTACCTGGGAGCGGGTGATACCAGCGGACCTTTGGGGGTGCTGCTCGAAGGCGTCTACAAGGACGGCGAGACGTACCGCGACCACGGCGACTACACGCTGCAGAACTACGCGCTGAAGACGAGCTACGCCTTCAGCCGCGAGTTCCGGGCACTCGTCCAGCTCGAGAGTTTCGACGACGACACGGACCTCGCCGACGGGCTCAACAAGGCCGACTTCGAGGCCGACCCGTTCCAGTCGAAGTCGCTCCAGAATCGCTTCTACGGCAACCAAGAGCGCGCGAACCTGAAGCTCGAATGGCAAGTGTCGCCCGACACGCGCGCCGACCTGATCAGTTACGCCTACGACAGCGAGCGCACCTTCGAGCTCGGCAGCCCGACGTACTACGGCAACAATCCCAACTACATCCAGTCGACTCCGCGTCCGATGCGCGTGCGGGCGATCCAGCCCCAAGTCACGCATCGCTACGACTGGGGCGCGGTCGATGGAGAATTCGTCGGTGGCCTGCGCTACCTCGAGGAGGACATCACACGCGGTGTCGAGCGCGACTTCCCCAATGGCACGCACACGCTGATTTCCCACGACGATTTCGAGTACTCGACGGGCTCCGCGTTCCTGGAGAACACGCTTCTCTACGACGAGTGGACCGTCACGCCAGGCGTACGTGTCGAGTACGTCGACATGGCCGGCCGCAGCATGACCGGAGTCGAGAAGCACGAGAACTTCAGAGAGGTCTTGCCGGCGGTCAGCGTCTCGCGCTTCGTCACCGAAGACTGGTCGGTTTTCGTCAACGCACAGACCTCGTTCGCCGCGCCCCAAGCCGCCCAGCTCGAGGTCTCCAACGATCCGCAGGACATCAGCGCGCAGTATGCCTATCTGTACGAGATCGGGACACGCGGCGAGTTCTTCGACCGCGCGCTCGCGGCCGACCTGACGTGCTATTTGATCCACTACCACGATCGACTGGAGCAGGATCCCGCCCAGTTCGACGTGTATGTCAATGCGGGTCACTCGCGCCACCGCGGAGTCGAGTTGACGCTCGATGGCGACCTGGCCGATGCGGGAGTCCCGGGACTGACGGCATGGTCGGCGATCTCCTACAACGAGTCGGAGTACCGCAACGGTCAGTTCGAGGGCAATGACCTCCCCGGCGCGCCGCCTTTGCTCGCCTCTTGGGGCCTGCGCTACGAATTCGGGCACTCGGGCGTGTGGGCTGGCATCGACGGCTATTACGCCGACGACGCCTATTCCGATCGCGCCAACACCGAGCAGATCAACGCCGCTGGCCAGGTGGGCATTCGACCGGATTTCACCGTCTGGAATGCGCGACTCGGACTCGATCGACAGGTCTCGGACGACTTCACGTTCCGTGTCTTGCTGAGCGCGCGCAACTTGTTCGACGAGGAGTATTTCGAGATCAAGTCTGGTCGCGGGATGTACCTCGGCGAGCCCTTTGCCTACGGTCTCGAAGTCGGACTCACGCGACAGTTCTGAGCGTCGCTCGTCGTCACGGTCGACCACGAGCATCCCATGCAAACAATCGTTCCCTTGATCCTGTGGGCCGCGAGCGCCCTTCCCTTCGATCGCGCTGCAACCAGCGCTGATGCGGCTCAGCCCGCAACTCGAGAGTTCGAGATCCGCGGCGAGCGCGCCTATCTCGGCGGACAGCCCGTCGATCTCTGGGGACTGCGCTGTGGCAACGCACTCCACAGTTGGACGGTCACCGAACGTCACGTGCGCGCCATGGACAACATGGTTCGTCACGGCATCAACTTCATCGCGGTGTACGTGCAGGGGAGCCACGGCGGCTGGCCCGACGCGGACGCCGGGCTCAACGGCTACACGCGACAGGGACAACTCAAGAAGGACGTCGCGGACCGTTTGGAGTGGCTAATCCGTGAAGCGGACGCGCGCGGCATGGTCGTGCTCGTGGGACTGTTGTCGCCGCGCAAGGACCAGGTCTTCGACGACGAGGCCGCGCTGCAGCGCGCGATCGTGGAGACCGCGGAGTTCCTCGAGCGACGCGGGCTGAAGAACGTGCTCGTCGACTTGGCGCACGAATTCGACCACACCGAGCGCTCCGACCAGCCGCTCCTGCGCGAGCCCGACGGCGAGCGCAAGAAGGCGCAGCTCTTCCAGTGGTTCAAGGAGCGCGCTCCGACGATCGAAGCCGGCGTGTGCCCCTACCAGAAGTCGCCGACCACCGACACTTTCCCTGGAATGGAGGTGCGCATCATCCAGAAGACGATGCCCATTCCGAGCAGCGGATTCGTCGTCAATGTCGAGACGCAGAAGCAAGATTCCTACGAAAACGACGGCGTCTTCAGCGCTGGCCAGAAGGACTTCATCTTCGCCGACTGCGAGGCCTACAAGGCGGCGCCCAACGCCGTGATGCTGTTCCACGCGGCGTTCATCCAAGGCATCGGCAATTTCAGCGGGAGCGCGCCCCACCCCGAGATGGGCGGCCTCGGCGACACCGCGGGCGACCGCGGAGTGCGTTTCTACTACGAGTGGGTCCGCGACAACGTCGGACGTTGGGAGTACCCGAATCATGTTCGCTGAGCCCCGTACCCCTTGGATGCACCGACTCGCAGGCCTCGCGCTCGCACTCGCGAGCGCGGCGTGTGCGACGCTCCCCGATCCCGAGCCGCAGGCTAGCTCCAAGGTAGCCGCGACACGCGAGTTCGAGATCCGCGGCGAGCAGGCCTACCTGGGCGGAGCACCGGTCAAGCTCTGGGGACTGCGCTGCAACAACGCGCTGCTCAGCCCGGCAGTGACCGAGCGCTTGATCAACAATCTCGACAACATGGCGCAGCACGGGATCAACCTGATCTCAGTCGCTCTGCAAGGCACCAACGGCGGATTCCCCGACGTCGACGCCGGGCCGAATGCGTTCACCTCCGACGGCAAGTTGATTCCGTCGTTCGGCCGACGCCTCGAGGCCGTGGTGCGCGCCGCGGATGCGCGCGGCATGGTGGTGTGCGTCGTTCTGATGATGCCGCGCAAGGACCAACTGCTGCGCGATGAGGCCGCCGTGCGGCGTGCGTTCGAGGCTTGCGCCGACTTCTTCGAGACGCGCGGGCTGCGCAACGTGATCGTCAACCTCTATCAGGAGTTCAATCACCCGACGCGCATCGACCACGAGGTCTTCCGTGAGCCCGAGGGCGATCGCAAGAAGGCCCTGCTGACGAGTTGGTTCAAGTCCAAGGCGCCTGCGATCGAGGTCGGGATTTGCCCCAATCACCTGAGCGGCTCCGCGCCGTCTTATCCTGGATGTGACCTGGTCATCATCCACGAGGAGATGGCGCTGCCTCCGGCGGGTTTCGTGCTGAACAGCGAGACGCCGGACGAGGACATGTCCGGGAACGAAGGCGTGTTCAACTCGTTCCAGCGCGAGCGCATGCAGCGCATCTGGTCGAGCTACCTGGATGTGCCGCGCACAGCGATGCTCTTCCGCGCTCCGTACGTCGAGGACGTCCGCGGACGCCAAGGCACCGGGCCGAATTTCGAGATGGGCGGCAACGGGACCGGTGAGTCCGATCGCGGCATCCGCTTCTACTTCGAGTGGGTGCGCGAGCACGTCGGCCGTTGGGAATACCCGCGCCACGTGCGCTGAGTTCGGGCTCGACAGCGCATCGCGTCACAGCGGAATGGGCTCGCCATCGAAGTCTGGAAACACCCGCCGCGCGTCGACACCGTGGCGCTCCACGACCGGCGCCAGCACGCGCCGATAGTCGACCGTCCCTGGCAAATCTCCAGGTCCCAGCAGGCTCGTTGCACCCAGTCCACTCCAGGTGCCATGCACTCCGCCGCGCACGCCGCCTCCGATCACGAACGACACGAAGCCGTGGCCGTGGTCGGTGCCCAGCGCTGAATTCTCCCCCACGCGCCGGCCGAATTCGGTGTAGACGACGATCGACACGCGTTCGAGCGCGGGACCGAGGTCGAGTGCGAAGGCGGCCAGTCCGCCGGCGAGGATGCGCATCAAGGGCGCGAGGAACTGGTCCTGCGCGACGTGCGAGTCCCAGCCGTGCAGATCGATGCACACCGCCGGCAGGTCGACGCCCAGCTTGATCAGCTGCGCCGCTTGCGCGAGCTCGATCGAGAATCCGTCGCTCCCGTACTCGGCCCCACGCTCGGGGCGATAGTCCGCTCGCCGCAGTCCGCGCAAGCGCTCGAGCGCGCTGCGCGTGTCCGCCGCGGGAGCGCCGAGCCAAGGATCGGTGTCGTAGAGCGCCGCGAGTCGCTGGCCCAACGCCGTCACGCGCGGGCCCGGATCGAGGTCGTCCAATTCGCGCACGGCGCTGACGGACGCGGCGCCCCGCAAGCTCTCCGGGATCGCCGTTCCAAACGCCAATGCGGACAGGCCATGCGTGCCTCGCGCGAGCGCGAAGCGTGCGATCCAACCGCCGGCGGCGCGTTCGCCTCCGCGCTCCAGCAGCGGCTGGGCGTAGAAGTGTGAGCGCGTGTCGTCGCCGCTGGCGACATCGTGAACGACGGCGAGTTGCCCCGCGTGCCACAGCGGAGCAAGGGCCGCGAGCTCGGTCGCCAGGCTGAAGCGCTCGTCGAGGATCGTGCCCGTTCCACGGCTCTGCGCGAGCCGAGGTCGAGCGCGCTGATAGTCTGCATCACCGTCCGCGGGCACCAGCGCCAAGCCGTCCGCGCCTCCGCGCAGGAAGACCGCGACGAGCGTTCGATTCAGCATCGCTGGAACTCCGGTGAGGCGAGCACGGTCGCCAGCGCCTCGTCTTCGTCGGAGAGCGAGCCGAGCCCGAGCGCCTCGAGCTCGGGCGCGCTTCCCAGGCAACGCGCGACGAACGCCGAGCGACCGCCCGCCAGCTCGAAGACGCGACGTGCATCGACGCGCGCACCGTGAACGCCGCCGCAAGCCAGGTCGAGCGCGAAGCGCCAACGCCACAGCAGCCCGCCGCGCCAATGGACCGAGTCCGCGGGGTATCCGTCGGGGGTCGGCCACTGATAGGGCGAGTGCCCTAGACGCTCGAGCACGTCCAGCAGCCCGCGTGTCGGCTCGCACTCGGCGTCGCAGGCGCGCAACGCCGCCGCGACGAAGTGCAGCGGCCGCTTGAGCTTCGCTCGCCGCGAAGCAGCGAACTCCTCGCGGGCCAAGACCGACCTGAGCGTCTTGCGCAGATCGCCGCCCGAGCTCGTGAACTCCGCGGCGGTCGCCAAGACGGCCTGCGGCGGAGGCTCGTCGTCGATGAAACGCAGGCACAACTTGCGGGCTACATGGAGCGCCGTCGACGGATGCGCGCACACGATCTCCACCACGCGCTCGACTTCGTCTGCGTCGAGCCCGGCCGGGAGCTCGCGACCGAGCACGCGCTTGGCCTCGCGGTCGTGGCGCGCCGCGTCGAACTCGACGAGCCCTTTCCTCGACGCTCCGAGCGCGCGCGAGGTCCATCCGCTCAGCGCGCGCGCCACTTCTTGCACGTCGGCCTGCGTGTAGCCACCCCCGAGCCCCAGGGTGTGCAGCTCGAGCAGCTCGCGCGCGTAGTTTTCGTTCGGCGCTCCCCCATCGGCGCGGTTCAAGCGCCCGTCGAGGTACCACAGCATCGCTGGATGCAGCAGCACGCCGCGCAGCAGCTCGCGGAACGTCCCGAGCGAGCGCTCGCGCAACACGTCGCGCTCGAAGCTCGTCGCCAGCCAAGCGCACTCGCCCTTCGTGGCGCTGAGGCTGAAATGATCGCGCCAGAACTCGACCACCGACTCGCGCAGCTGCCGCGCGCTGTAGACCGCCGAAAGCAGCACTCCCGCCTGCAATTCGTGGCGTGCGACGTGCTCGTGGAGCTCGTACACCTCGCCCAGAGGCAGCGCGAGCGACTCGAGTCGCCGCAGCCGACGCTCGCATTCGCCGTCCTCGATCGCGTCCGGCTCGAGCTGCATCTCCAGCCACTCGTCCGCCTGCATGTCGAGGTGCGGGTCGCTCGGACGAACGCCGAACCCGCAGCGCGTCATCACGTGCACCAGTTCGTCGTCGGGAGTGCCGGCAGCGAGCGCGGGCGAGCTCCGCCGGCGCGCGCCCAGCCAGTCCATCGCGGGCAACGCGGCGAGGCTCGCGAAGGCCCAAGCTCCGGCCAGTGAGGTCAACAACTCGCGGCGGCTGGTGGTCATGGCCGAGCGCGCTCGTCGAGCGCGGCTTTCGCCAGCGCCTCGCGCGGCGCGCGGCCGGCGAGCACCCAGGCTCCCAGACCGCTCACCAAAGTCCACGGCAGCAGCACGAACCAGCCGAGGAACGGCATCAAGAACGCGAACGCCAGTGCCACGCCTCCGCGCAGGATCCGCCGCCACGGTTGCGCCGTATCGAGGGGCGCGGGCAGCCCGAGCCCGATGCGCTCGACCAGTCCGGCGGAGCCGATCAGTGCCAGCGCGGCGGTGATCAGCACCAGGCCGACGGCGATGCTCTGTGGCAGCGGGTGCGGCAGCTTCTTCGCGATCGCGATCGCGACCAACAAGATCGGCACGGCCAGCGCGAGCCCGACGAGCGTCACGCGCAACGCTTGGCGCACGTAGCGCTCCCTCGCGCGTGCGACCAGCTCCGGAAAGAGCGCGTGGGCCACCAGCCAATGTGCGACCAGCGTCGACATCGCGCCGACGATCAACAGGAACCACTGCAGGATGTCGGCGAGGATCACGGTCGGAGTTCCTTCCAGGTAGCGCGCACCAAGGCCACGTAATGGCCCGGCGACTCGAGGGCGGGCGGTGTGGGCAAGCGCGGCGGCGCGGGCAGCAGGGTGTGCTCGAGCAGCGCGCCAGCGCGAGAGTCGGCTGAGTCGTCGAACGCGATCGGCGCGAGCAACGCGACCGACAGCGCGGCACAGGCAGCGGCGGGCCAGCCCCAACGCGGCGCGATCCACGGGCGACCTTCGCGCGGCCTCGACCGCGCACGCGCCGCGAGTGTAGCGCTCAGAGGTCGCTCGATCGGCTGAGCGCGGGCTCGCGCCGCGAGCTCACGCCAGCGGTCGTCGAAGCTCATCGTGCACCTCGCTCGCGCCGTTCCGCGATCGCACGCAAGCGCCGACGTGCACGAAACGCGCGGACCTTGACCAAGCTCTTGCTCCAGCCGGTGCAACACGCCACCTCGGCGACCGACTGCCCCTCGATGTCGAGCAGCGAGAGCACCAGACGCTCGGCGGGCGCGAGCTCGGACATGAGCAACTCGACGACTTCACGGGCGGCCGCGGCGTCGAGCTCCGCATCCGGCTCGGCGCTTCCGGCACCGCGCTCGAGCCAAGTCAGCGCGCGCTGCCCCGTGCGGGAGAGCTCGACGGACTCGGGGCGCCGCGCCTCGGAGCGCAAACAGTCTCGACAGACGTTGACCGCGAGCCGCGAAAGCCAGTGGGCGAACGGCACACCCGCTCTAGGCGCGTAGCTCGCGCTGCGCGTGAACATGGTCACGAACACCTCCTGCTCGAGGTCCTCGCGAGTCCACGCTCGAGGTCGGTAGGCGGCCACGATGCGCGCCACGAGCTGGTGGTGACGCTCGCACACCGCTTGGCCGGCTGAGTCGTCTCCCGCGCGCCAGCGGGCGAGGAGCTCGGCTTCGTCGTGCGGCATGTGGTGCAGTGTCGCGCTCCGTTCACGTCTCCGATAACGCCAGCCGGGGCGCGCCGGTTACAGCGCACCGGCGACTTTCGAGGCGTGTGCACCGGCCCCTCTCGAGGCAGGCGCATGGAAACACCAGCGGGCGCCTTGCAGCGCCCGCTGGATTCACGTTCTGGCGAACTTCAGGACGTCACGGGCACGTCGTGAATTGCAGCGCATTCGAGGTGCTGGTCGTCCCCGGCGCCGGCGGGTCGCGGAACCACGCCTGCACGTTGACGATCTGGCCCGCCACGAAGGGCTGGCCGAGCGCACCCTGGTGCGTCGCGAGGTAGGACTGGAAGTCCACCGAGAGCGAGCCATCGCAGGCGCCAGCGGTTCCGCCGGTGTTGGCCGACGGGATGCGTTGCACGGGCGACTTGACGCACAGGTAGCTCGAGCTGCCCGGCGCCCACACGCCCGCCTTCGGGCCGGTGACGCCGTAGAACAGGAGGCCGAGCTTCTGGCCTTCGATGTTCGAGGTGGTGATGACGAAGCCCGACGGCGCCGAGATGCTCGGGATGCCGGTGGCCGACATGGTCGCTTGGCAGCCGCTCGTCGTCGTACCCGCGGTGCAGTACGTGAAGATCGAGGGGCATGCCTCGCACTGGTCCGGGATGCCGTTTTGATTGGCGTCCCATTGAGTTCCGGCGGCGTACTCGCACTCGTCGCCGACGCCGTCGAAGTCGCAGTCGGCCTGCGACGGATTGGAGATCGCATCGCAGTTGTCGGTGCAGTCGGGAATTCCGTCAGCGTCGCTGTCGGTGTCCGCCACGCCGCAGCCGCACGCGCCCGGGCTGGTCTTGCTCGGGTCGTTCGGGCAACCGTCGTTGCAGTCCGGCGTGCCGTCGCCATCGCTGTCGTTGTCCGCGACGCCACAGCCGCAGACGCCCGGGCTGGCCTTGGCCGGGTCGTTCGGGCAACCGTCGCACACGTCGCCGACATTGTCGCCGTCGATGTCACCCTGAGGCGGGTTGAACGTCGTCGGGCAGTTGTCGCAGGCGTCCCCGACCGAGTCGGCGTCCGCGTCCGCCTGGCCGGCGTTCGCCGCCGTCGGGCAGTTGTCGCAGACGTTGCCCACGCCGTCGCCATCGCCGTCCGCTTGCGCGGGGTTGTAGGTCAACGGGCAGTTGTCGACGCAGTCGAGATCGCCGTCGCCGTCCGTGTCGACGTCCACGTTGCCGCAGCCGCACGCACCGGGAGCCGTCTTCAGCGGATCGTTGGGGCAGCCGTCGGTGCAGTTGGGCGTGCCGTCGCCGTCGCTGTCGACGTCGCTGACACCGCAGCCGCAAACGCCCGGCGCGATCTTGAGCGGATCGTTCGGGCAACCGTCGTTGCAGTTGGCCACGCCGTCGCCATCGCTGTCGGTGTCGAGCACGCCGCAACCGCACTGACCCGGCGCGATCTTGTTCGGATCGAGCGGGCAGCCGTCGAGGCAGTCGTTGGTGCCGTCACCATCGGTGTCGGGGCAGACCGAGCCACCGGGCACCTGAACGTTGTTGAACACCAACGTCGTCGGCGTGCCGGGCTTGAAGAGCGTGATCGTGACTTGCCCGGCCGCGGGCGCACCCGTCGAGTCGAAGCGGTAGTTGTAGGTCGTGCTCCAGCGCAGCGCATTGGCGTTGACGTTGGTCGCGTAGGTCTGCGTGGCCCAGGTGACGT
The DNA here is from genome assembly GCA_020853575.1 of Planctomycetota bacterium. Taxonomy (GTDB): domain Bacteria; phylum Planctomycetota; class UBA1135; order UBA1135; genus F1-120-MAGs118. The sequence goes on along the minus strand of JADYYP010000050.1, from coordinate 46,286 downwards.
TCGAGCCCGGCGTGACCGTCGAGGTCCAGTCCGTCAGCGAGTACGGCTCGCCCGAGTGGTAGTCGACGTCGTGGAAGCCGACGCTGGTCGCGGGCGAGCTCTGACCCAGCGGCACCGAGATCGCCTGCACGGCGCGGTCGCTGTTCATGTTGAACAGCGCGTACTCGTAGTGGTACTGACCGCCACCGAGGTTGGTGACCTTGGTTCCCAGGTAGATGCGCCCGTCGCCGGGGACGTCGACCGAGGTCACGCTGACGCCCGCGTCGACCGTCGCCCATTGCTGGAGCGCGCTCTTCATCGGGATCGTCGAACCGGAGAACGAGAGGTTGTATTGCCCGCCGCTCAACGCTCCGACGGTCGTCTGGCGGATCGAGTAGTTGTCGTACTTGTGCGCGTCGGGCTCGTCGGTGCAGATGTAGACCACCTCGCCCCAGTAGGTCGCGCCGGAGTTCTGCGCCGGATCGAGGTCGGCATTGTTGACCTGCAGGCGCTTGTAGATCGCGTTGCCGCTGGCGCCCGCTCCCAAGATGTAGGGGAAGGGATACACGCCGGTCCACGGGTTGACTTCCGAGCGCGGCCCGCAACCGGGCTGCGAGGCGTTGAGACCGTCACTGTAGGTGTCGGTGGCGAACAGGCCAAGCCAGTCGCAGCTGCCGTTGGACACGTAGGTCGGGCTCGGCAGCGCGTGAGGATTGATGCTGGTGCAGTTGGGGGCGTCGGCCGCGCAGAAGCCGTGCTTGAGCCAGCTCATGCCGATCTGCTCGAAGCGCGTCGCGCCGCCGACCGACTTGAAGCGATAGAGCTGCGTGCCGATCACCGGGTGGCGGTTGGGCTGCGTGCCGCCATCGATCCAAATCGCGTCGGTGTCACCGACGTTGCACGACACCGTGGTCACCGCGTAGGCGCCGATCGATCCGACCGCGCCGTACTCGCCGAAGGTCGTGCCGATGGTGCTGACGATCACGTCGGGACCGATCGCGCTCGCCGCGGAGGGAGCCGCTTGGACCACCGGCTTCGCCGGGTCGAAGAAGGCCGAGCCCAGCACGGTCAGCGCACCGACCGTCGAGGGGCCTGAGAGTGCCAGGCCGAGCTCGGCCGCCGTTTGGGGCGCGAGCGCCAGCTCGCCGGTCAGCGTGAAGTCGTCACCGCGCCGAGCGAAGGCCGACTCGCTGTTGGTCAGGACGAACACCGGCCGCCCGGAGAGAGCGGCGGAATTGGAGAGCACCGACCACTGGCCGTCGATGATGGCGATCGAGAGCTCGCCGAGCGCGATCGAGCGTCCGTCGGCGCTCGCGAGCACGAACTGGCCCGGGCCGGTCGGCATGGGCTTGGAGAAGAACGCGGCCACGCCACCGTTCTCGCGCACCAACTCGCCCTGGCCCGCAAGGCGGGCGAGGATCGTGTTGTCCGACGGCACACCGTCGACCGCGAGCGACCAACCGCTCGGAAGGGCTTGCTCGCCCTCCGAGAAGATCATCAGCTCGCCGGAGAGCAGGTAGTTCTGGACGTCAGCTTGGGTTTCCGACCCGGCCCAAGCGGCGGGGACGGCGAGGCACAACGCGGCTACGGACGACGCGGCAGTCCTGATCATTGGGTTCTCGAAGCAGAGGGACACTGAGGGAGGGAGAGCGAGCGACGCTCCTGAGCGTGGCTCGACAGCAGGTCGCGTCCGGCATGGACAGACCGCCAGCGCTACCTAGGGACAATCCTACTCCCGCTTGGACGGGGCCGCGCGCGACGGAGTTCGACACTTTCTGGTCGTAGCGGTTTTCTCGCGGGCGCGCGGCACGAAAAAAAAGCAGCCGGGCCCGCGGATGCGAGCCCGGCCTCGAAGCCTCAAGCCAGTAAGCCTCAAGCCAGTGAGCCGACGGAGCGCGCTCGATGCGGCCCCGCGGCTCTCGTGCTCACGGGCAAATCGTCCAGCCCAAAGCGTTGCTCAGGTTGGTTGCCGTGGGCGCCGGCGGGTCGCGGAACCAGGTCTGCGCGAAGAGCGTTTGACCGGCGCTATAGGGACTGCCCAAACCCGTCGGGTTGGCCGCGCGCCAGGCGTTCCAGTCGACCGAGATCGAACCGTCGCACGCACCTGCGGTGCCACCCGAGTTGGCGCTCGGCAAGCGCTGCACCGGCGCGGTCACGCAGCGCGTCGAAGTCGAGCCCACCGCCCAGGCCACCGAGGTCTGTCCGAGGCCGAAGAAGAACAGGCCGTTCTTCTGCCCTTCGAGGTTGCTGCAGGTGATCGTGAAGCCGCTGGGGTTGACCGCGCTCGGCGTGCCGCTTCCCGACATCGTCGGGCCGCACCCGTTGGTCGTCACGCTGGTGCTGCAGTAGCTGAACGTGCCGCAGCTCGAGCCGGGAACGTCGGTGTTGAAGGTGATCGTCGTCGGGGTGCCGGGCTTGAACAGCGTCACGGTGACCTGACCCTGTTGCGGCGCGGCGTTCGAATCGAAGCGGTAGTTGTAGGTCGTACTCCAGCGCAACGCGTTGGCGTTGGGGTTGGCGGCGAAGGTCTGCGTCGACCACGTCACGCTGCTGTTCGGCACCACGTTGGCGGACCAGTCGGTCAGCGCGTAGGGCTCGCCCGAGTGGTAGTCGACGTCGTGGAAGCCGACGTTGTTGAGGATCGCACCCGACGAGAGCGGCACCGAGAGCGCCTGCGCGCCGCGGTCGCTGTTCATGTTGAACAGCGCGTACTCGTAGTGGTACTGGCCGACCCCCATGTTGGTGACCTTGGTCCCGAGGTAGATCCGACCATCGCCCGCGATGTCGGCGAACTTGATGCTGACGCCGGGATCGACCGTGGCCCACTGCTCGAGCGCGCTCTTCATCGGGATCGTCGAGCCGCCAAACGACAGGTTGTACTGACCGCCGCTGAGCCCACCGACCGTCGTCGAACGTACCGAGTAGTTGTTGTACTTGTGGACGTCCGGCTCGTCGGTGCAGATGTAGACCACCTCACCCCAATAGGTCGCCCCGGAGTTCTGGGCCGGATCGAGGTCGGAGTTGTTGACCTGCAGGCGCTTGTAGATCGCGTTGCCACTGGCGCCGCCGCCGAGGATGTAGGGGAACGGATACACGCCCGTCCAAGGGTTGACTTCCGAGCGCGGGCCGCAGCCGGGCTGCGAGGCGTTGAGGCTGTCGCCGTAGGTGTCGGTGGCGAACAGGCCGAGCCAGTCGCAGCTGCCGTTGCCGGCGTAGGTCGAGCCCGGAGGCCCGAGGTTGGTGCAGCTCGGCGCGTCGGCCGCGCAGAAGCCGTGCTTGAGCCAGCTCATGCCGATCTGCTCGAAGCGCGTGGCGCCGGCCACCGACTTGAGGCGGTACAGCTGCGTCCCGATCACCGGGTGGCGGTTGGGCTGCGTGCCGGTGTCGATCCAGATGGCGTCGGTCGTGCCGATGTTGCAGGAGACGGTGGTCACGGCGTAGGCGCCGATCGATCCGACCGCGCCGTACTCGCCGAAGGTGCTGCCGATGGTGCTGACCACGACGTCCGGGCCGACCCCGGCGCTCGCCGCGGGAGCCGCGAGCTCGACCTTGCGCGCCGGATCGAAGAACGCGGAACCGATCAAGGTCACCGCGCCCAGCGTGCAGCGCTCGGAGCCCTCGATCCCCAGCTCGTGCATCGCCGTTTCGCTGAGCACTAGCTCGCCGGTCAGGGTGAAGGCGTCGTCGCTCTGGCGCACCAGCGCGGTCGAGCTCTCGACCAGCTCGAACGCCGCGCGACCCGCGAAATCACCCGTCGAGAGCAGCGACCACTTGCCGTCGACCAGGGCCAGCGACAGATCGCCCAGTCCGAAGGAGCGCCCTTCGGCGTTGCGCAGGACGAGTTGATGACGGCCCGTCGCCATCGGCTTGGAGTACAGCGACACCACCGAGGAACCGCTGGTGGTCATGTCGCACAGACCCGAGAGCGAAAGCACATTGGCGCCGTGCTCGAGGGCGCCCTCGGCGACCACCGACCACCCTGACGGCAGCTCCTGGTCCGCTGCCGAGAACAGCAGCAGCTCTCCGGAGACCACGTAGCCGCGCAGTGCGGCCTCGGATTCCGAGCCCGCGATCGAAACCGCGGCGAGCGCGCTGACCGCGAACGCCGACTTGGCGAAGGAAACACTCATGAAGGTACTCGCACCTGAAGGAGAGGAAGGGATCAAGGCAGCGCGAAGCGAAGTGTCCTGAGGGAGCTCGGCGTGGGCGGTCCGCCGATGCAACACTCCATCCCCGCGTTGGTGTGTGGGGCAGATGACTGTACTCGACCGCCGCGGAATGCGCCTAGCCCGCGCGCGTCACGGTCACGTTCGAAGCGCGCATCCCGCGCTCGCTCAGCGTCGACCGCTTCCGCTGTCGCGGCGGGCGGCCTCGGCGTGCTCGCGCGCGCGCAGCTCGTCGCCGCGCTGGGAGTAGAGGATCGCGAGCATCTCATGGGCCGGCCGGTGGTCGGGGTTGAGACGCACGCTGGCGCTCCAATGTTCGAGGGCGGAGTCGAGTTGGTCGAGCGCGGCGTAGGCGCGCCCGAGCATGAAATGCGTATCCGCGTCGTCGGGCCGTTCGGCGAGGGCCAGCTCGTACTGCGCGATCCCATCGGTGAAACGCCCGAGAGCGCAGTACATGCCCGCCAAATTCTCACGCGCCTGGAGGAAGTCCGGCGCGAGCGCCAGCGCGGCCTCGAACTCGGCCGCCGCTTCGCTGAAGCGCGCCTCGGCTGCGTGCGCGACGCCGCGGTCGTAGGCCGCGCGAGCGCCGGCCACGTCGTCGCGCCGCTGCTGGTCGAGTCGGCGCTGCTCGATGCTCGCGAGCTCGCTCGAGACCTGCGACCAGGTCGCGTGGGCCGTCAAGGCGAGCAGCCCCACGCCGAGGCTCGCCATCAGCCAGCCCGGTTTCGTCAAGCGCCGCTCGCGCAGGATCTCGATCGTCTGCAACGAGAGCGAGCTGCGCCCGACCGATCTCCAGGCCGTCAGGGTGGCGAGGGCCACGAGCGCGCCGAGCCCGATGGCGAGCAACAGCGGCGTCGTGGCGTCGAGCCAGGGGAACAGGCGGTAACCGCGGAAGGCGTACAGGCCGACCAGGAACGCGACACCCAAGATCAGGTCCTCGCCCAGCGAAGGCGCGCCGGGGCGCTCGGACTTGCCGGCGAACAGCAACGCGATGACCAGCGAGCCCAGCGCCAGCAGCGCCGCGAAGCCCAAATGGAAGTCCGCCTCCTCCCCGCGGAACATCAACAGCACGTAGCAGCTCCACATGAAGACCGCCGAGCTCGCGATGCGCGGCGCGCGCGCTGCCCAGGTCGCTCCGCGAGCGGGCTTGGGTCGAGCTCGCGAGCGCACCGCGGCGGGCGCGCCGAAGCCGACGTAGAGCGCGTCCTTCGGACACACGCTGACGCAGTCGAGGCACTTCATGCAACCCGGGTCGACGATCGCCTTCCAGTCGCGCACCTCCTGGTGCACGCGCACATTGGAGGTGCAGACCGCGGTGCAGTGACCGCAACCGGAGCAGGCGTCGGTCACGTGAACGCGCAGCGGAGCAACTTGGTCGGCGATGCCGAACAACGCTCCGTAGGGACAGCCGTAGGTGCAGAAACCCTTGGCGCCGAGCAAGTAGACCATCAGGCCGCTGGTGACGACGAAGGTGGTGAGCGCCATCGCCCAGCCTGGAAACGTCGCCCAGAACAGGTTGGTCGAGAGCTTGGTCTCGAGCGGGCCGAGCTCGAGCCCGGAGACGACGCGGTACAAGATCGGCGCGAAGAACATGTAGACGCACACGATCCAAGGCACGGCGCCGAGCAGTCCCAGGTTCACCGGTCGCGGGCGCAAGCCGAGCTTCTCGAGCAGCCAGCGACAGGCGTCTTGCACCGCGACCAGGTGGCACGCCCAACCGCAGAAAAACCGGCCGAACAAGGCCGTTGCGGCGATCGCGAGGCCGAGGAAGATCGCGCCGGCGTTGACGATGCCGTTCTTCGACAGCTCCATCGACTCGGACGGCTCGAGCGGCGAGAGCGTCGATCCAGTCGACTGCCAGTGCAGCACGTGGGCCGCGATCGCGACGTGCACCGCCAACAGCACCAGCGCGCGCCACTTGCCGACGCGCGAGCGTCGCACGCCCTTGGGCGTCGCACCCTCCGCGGGTTGGACCTCGCTCGCGCAGCCTTCGCTCACGGTTGCGATTGTGGAGCGCCCGCACTCGTCGCGCAAACACGACCAGGCCGCGACCTGTGCTAGCCTGCGCGCTCAGCGGACGACCCGATGAACTCCGACGACCTCTCCTCCGCGGCTTCCTCGTCGGGAGCTCAGCCGGAATCGCCCCCCAGCGAGATCGTCGAACGACTGCGCTCGCGCCCCCACGGCGAAGCGCGCTACGCGTCCAAGGGCGAGATCGCCCGCGGCGGCATGGGCGCGATCGTGCGCGTCTTCGACTGCGACCTGCGGCGGCACCTGGCGATGAAAGTGATGCTCGACGGCCCGGGCAACGCCGGCGATTCGACCAAGTCCGAGCAGGGCGCGAGCCTGCGACGCCACGCGCGCTTCCTCGAGGAAGCGCAGATCACCGGCCAGCTCGATCACCCCGGGATCGTCCCGGTGCACGAGCTCGGGCTCGACTCGCGCGGTCGCCTGTTCTTCACGATGAAGCTCGTCAAGGGCCGCGACCTGCGCGAGGTGTTCGCGCTGGTTCACGAGGGCCGTGAGGGCTGGAACCTGCCGCGCGCGCTCGGCGTGCTGCTGCGCGTGTGCGAGGCGATGGCCTTCGCGCACGAGAAAGGCGTGATCCACCGCGACCTCAAGCCCGCCAACATCATGGTCGGGCGTTTCGGTGAGGTGTACGTGATGGACTGGGGCCTGGCCAAGGTGTTGGGCCGCCCCGACACGCACGACGTGCGCATCAAGGAGCCTGGCGCGTCGCACAGCCTGGTGCACACCGAGCGCAAGGATCTCTCGGCCAGCGCGCACTCGCCCTTGGCGACCATGGACGGCGACGTGGTCGGCACTCCGTGCTACATGCCGCCGGAGCAGGCGCGCGGCCGACTCGAGGACATCGGGCCGCATTCCGACGTGTATTCGCTGGGCGCGATGCTCTACCAATTGCTCTCCGCCCACATGCCCTACGCCGGCAAGGACGAGAGCACGTCGCCCTTCACCGTGCTCGGGCTCTTGATCCAAGGGCCGCCGCCAGAGCTCGCGAAGCTGACCAAGAACGTGCCGCAGGAGCTGATCGCGATCTGCGAGAAGGCCATGGCGCGCGACGTGCGCGAGCGTTACCCGAGCATGCTGGGCGTCGCCGAGGATCTGCGCGCGTTCCTCGAGGGACGCGTGGTCAAGGCGCACGAGACCGGCGCGGTCGCCGAGTTCCGCAGTTGGTTGCGCCGCAACCGGGGCTTCGCCGGCGCGGTCGCGGCTGCGCTGGCGGTGGTGCTGGGGCTCTCGGCGCTGATGGTGCGCCAACAACTGCGCGCCAACGAGGACTTGCAGCTCGCCAAGGACGATGCGGAGAAGCAGCGCGAGTTCGCGGTGCAGAGGCGCGCCGAGGCCGAGGAATCGCAGCGCCGGGCCGAGGGCGCCTTCGCCTTGATGTCGCAAGTCAACACGCAACTGAGCGCCGCCAAGCGCGACGCGGAGTCCAAGGAGGAACTCGCCCGACGCCGCAGCTACACCGCGAACATTGCCGCGGCCGCGGCCAGCCTGCGCTTCGAGGACCTCTCCGCCGTGCGCAGCCGGCTCGACGAATGCCCCGACGAGCTGCGTCACTGGGAGTGGCGCTACCTCGACGCGCGCAGCGAGGCCTCGGCCGCGAGCGTGACCACCTTCGAACGCGGGAAGGCCGACCGCATCGCTCTCGGCGACGCCCACGTGCGCATCGCCGTCGACGCCGACGAGCACACGCTGATCGCAGCCTGCGGGCCGGCATCGAACGCTCCGAGCGCGCTGGCGCGGCTCAAGTTCGTCGACCTCGAGAGCGGCCAGCCGCGCGGCGAGCTCGAGCTCGACCACGCGGAGATCATCGCGCTCGCCGCCAGTGGTGACCGGCGGCGCGTGGCCGCGATCGGCTCTTCCAAGCGCATCCATGTCGTGGACGTCGACGCGCGCAAGGTGCACGCGACTTGGGTCGAGTCCGACATGCCGACGGTGTGTGCGGCGCTCGACGCCCGAGGCACGCGACTGGCATTGCTCACCGCGGACCGACGGCTGCGCGTGCTCGACTGCGCGACCGGCGCGCTGCTGCGCGAATTCCCGGCGAGCGCGACCTTCCTGCTGTGCGCCACGTTTTCGCACGACGATCGCAGCATCGCGCTCGGCGCTTCCGACGGTCGCGTCTACGTGTTCGAGCTCCTCGGCCCCCCCACGCCGCGCGTACTCGGCGATCCGGGCGCGCGCATCGAGCACGTCGCGTTTTCCGCGGACGACCAGCGCCTGCTCGTCGCCGCCGGCGATCCCTCGGTCCTTTCGCAGGCTCCCGAGCCCTGGGCGAGCACCGTGCGCGAGTGGGAGGTCGGCTCCGGCCGCCTGCTCAGCCTGTGGTCGGACCAGGCCTCGGGCGTCGACTGGTGCGCCTACGGACGCGGGGAAAATTCGGTGATCGCCACCGGAGCCCAGGGCTCGATCCGCGTGCGCAACGTGTCGCGCAACGACTCCACGACGCTGCCCACCGACGATCGCCGCATCGTGTCCGCGGCCACGCTGCGCGGCGGGCGCGCGCTGGTCGGCGTCGACCAAATGGGCGAAGTGCGCGTGTGGGACACCTCGGTCGGCGCGCACAGCGCGCTCTTCGGCCACCGCATGGCGATCGATCAAGTCGAGTTCCTCGCCGATCACCGCCGCCTGGTGTCGCGCGGTGCCGACGGCGTCGCGCGCGTTTGGGACACACGCGCCGGCGAGCCGATCGCGATCCTGACGCGCCTCAACTTGACGTTGGGAACCGTCTCCAATCTCTCGCGCTCGATGTGCACCTCGCCGGTCGACGCTCGCGTCGCCTTCGGCTTCAGCGGCGGACGCGTGCGCACCTACGACGTCGAGCGCTTCGAATTGCTGCTCGAAGGCCGTTCGGGCACCGACGCCGATGTCGACTGCTTGCGCTTCGACGCGCGTGGTACGCGCTTGGCCGCGGGCAAGAGCGATGGTTACGTGAGCATCCTCGATGCGGCTACCAACGCGCCGCTTTCCGAGCTGCGCGGCACGGAGGGCCCGGTATCGGCGGTCGAGTGGTTCGACGATGGGCGCAAGCTCGCCGTCGGCACGCGCGACGGCGCACTGTCGATCTGGGAGCTCGAGAGCGGAGAGCGCGTCGCGCTCCACGAGGGGCTGGGACCGATCCACGGGCTGGAAGCTGCCCGTGGGGCGCTCGACATCGATTGCGGCAGCGTGCGGCGCACGCTGACGTTGCCCGATTACGCGCTCGGCCCCGCGGCGACCTTCCAAGAGTCCGAAGGTCAGCGCTTTCGCATGGGCGACTCGCCGCGCGTCGTGGCGCGCGTCGGCACCAAGGGCCTGGCGGTGTTCGAAGAGCGCGGCGGCGCCCCCTTGATCGACTTTCGCGCGGCATTCGCTCTGCGCACTTTGAGCGTGAGCCGCGACGGCCATCACATCGCCGCCGGATTCGACGACGGTTCGATCCGCGTCTGGACCGATGCGCGCACCGCCGAACTGGCGCAAGCGCGGCGGCAGGCGCAACGTGCCCGCGAGCTCGCGCTGCCCCACGTGGCCGAGTTGTTCGAAACGCGCGCGCTCGATCGCGAGCACGTCGAAGCCGAGCTCTTGCGCGACGAGACGATCAGCGAAGCGTTGCGTGAGGCGGCGCTGCGCATGTGCCGGGCGACCCGCGGGGAGCCGATCTCACTGCGCGGCGATTGCCTCGAGACGGTGCGTTCCGGCCGGGCCGAGGTCGCCGACTACAAGTTGGCGCTGTGGCGGGCGCTGGCGATGCAGCGCATCGACGAGCAGGACGACCGCGCCGTGCTCTTCGAGGGTGCAGCGCGCTTCCGATTGGGTGAGCTCGACGCCGCCGAGGCAGCGCTCGCGCGCGCGCGGGCCCTGCGTCGCTCTTCACGCACTCCGCCCGAGCACCACGCGTTCGCGGCGCTGATCGCTTGCCAGCGCGGACGGCTCGACGAGGCGCGCGCGGAGCTGGCCCAGCTGAGCGAGCTGATGAAACGCCAAATGGAATCGACCAAGCAGTCGAACAACGAGCTCGCCTCCGAGATCGCGGCGCGCATCGCGCTCTCAGCCGCGCGCCAGAGCCAGTGAGCCGCACACGGCCGGCGCCCGCTCAGAGCCAAATTTCGCAGTCGCCGCCGACCTCGCGCACCTTGTAGGTCTTGGCGTCGCTGCACGGCACACCGACGGCGCGCCCCGTCGCAGGATCGAACTTGAAGCCGTGCAGCGGGCACATCGCGTACTTGCCCTCGAGCAGCGGGCCATCGGCGATGCGCCCACCCGCCTCGTGCGGACAGCGCCGATCGAGCGCGCGCAGCACTCCACCCACACGGCACAGGACGATCTCCTTGCCGCCCGCCAACGGATCGCCGAACTCGACACGCTTGGACTGGCCCTCGGCGAGCTTGCCCGCGCCTTGGATCAGCGCCGGCTTGCGCCCGAACAGACCGAAGAATTTCGACAGCATCCCCCGATGGTAGCCGCCGCAGCGCGCGCCCTCGAAGGGTGCCTGCGATCGACGCGCGGACAGCCTGTTGGCGCCGTCGTCGTCCTCGAGCCGGTCGTCCTCGCCCTGGATCGGCAACGCCAGCGCCGAGCTGGAGTAGGCGACATTCCACAGCAGCGTCGGAGTGGTGACGTCGAGCGCGACCGCGTCGAGCATGCGATCGCCGGTGAACTCGCCCGCGATCAAGCGGCGGAACACGGGTTGGACCGCCGAGCTCGAAATCACCTCGTCGTTGGGCTGACGCTCGAAGTGCGGCGCTTGCGCGAGAGCGACCGAGCTGAGCCCGAGCGCCGCGAGGACAGATTGGATTGGTCGGTTCATGGATGCACGGAGGGACCGCGTCGCACGGGCGCAGGCGACGCCATCGAGTGTAGGAGAACGTGGAGTGCGGCGCGGGTGCGAGCAAACCTGGCGGCCCGGACATCGGTCCATTCCCGCGCGCCGCGCACCGGCCGACGCACTTCGCGAAAAATGGCGCGAGTGGAGCGCGACGGCTCGACGTGGCGCGGCCCGCCGCGCGCGCGAGCTCGGAAGTTGGCCGGCGCGCAGCACTCCGTGGTCCGGGCAAAGCTCTCCGGGCGGAGCGGAGCGCTCGCGGGCACCCAAGCGTGTCCGAGGATCTCCGCCGCGCGGCTGCTAGCATGCGCGGTGCCCCATGCAGCCCTTGGTCTTGATCGACGTCGTCGGATTGACGGCGCGCCAGATCGGCGAGCGCACTCCGCACCTGCGCGACCTCGCTCGACGCGGCGCCCTCGCTCCGATGGACGCCGTGCTGCCGGCGGTGACGTGCAGCGCGCAGGCCACGATGCTCACCGGCAAGAACGTGAGCTCCCACGGCGCGGTCGGCAACGGCTGGCTCGAGCGCGAGAGCGGCGAGGTCTCGTTCTGGCGCCAGTCGAACGCGCTGGTCCAGGGCAAGAAGCTCTACGAGATCGCGCGCGAGCGCGACGCGAGCTTCACCTGCGCCAAGCTGTTCTGGTGGTGGAACATGGGCGCGGCCGTCGACTGGTCGATCACGCCGCGGCCCTTCTACCCAGCCGACGGGCGCAAGATCCTGGCGGTCTACGGCAAGCCGAATTCGTTCGTCGAACAGACCGAGCGCGACCTCGGGGCCTTTCCCTTCTTCGACTTCTGGGGACCCAAGTCGGGCTTGGCCTCGAGCCGCTGGATCGCCGCCGCCGCAGTGCGCACCCTGGAGCGCCACTCGCCGACGTTGACCCTGGTCTACCTGCCCCATCTCGACTATTCGCACCAACAGGACGGTCCGACGGCCGAGCGCTCGCTGAAGGCCTTGGCCGAAGTCGACGCGCTCGTGGGCCAATTGGTCGCGGCCGCGGAGCGCGCACGCGCCCACGTATTGGTCGTCAGCGAGTACGGATTGGCGCCCGTCGATCGAGCGCTGCACGTGAACCGCGCGCTGCGGCGCGAGGGCCTGCTCGAGGTGCGCGCGACGCCCACGGGCGAGATGCTCGATACCTTCGCCAGCGGCGCCTTCGCCGTCGCCGATCACCAAGTAGCCCACGTGTACGCGCGCTCCGACGACGCGCGTCAGCAAGCAGCGCACGTGCTGCGCAACCTCGAGGGTGTCGAACAAGTGCTCGACCGCAACGCGCAGCGCAAGTTCGGCCTGGACCATCCGCGTTCGGGCGATCTGGTCGCGGTCGCGGCTCCGCGCGCGTGGTTCACCTACTACTACTGGCTCGACGACGCTCTCGCTCCGGACTTCGCGCGCACGGTCGACATCCACCGCAAGCCGGGCTACGACCCGTGCGAGCTGTTCGTCGACCCCAAGCTCGCCGCGCCCAAGCTGCGCGTGGCGCTGCGGCTCGCCCAGAAGAAGCTCGGCATGCGCTACCTGATGGACGTGATCCCGCTCGATGCCAGCTTGGTTCGCGGGAGCCATGGCCGCTTGCCCGACGATCCCCTCGACGGACCGGTGTTCCTGAGCTCGCAGCCCTTCGGACCGGCGGGAGACGCGCCACGCGGCGGTGTGGTGACGATGAGCAGCGTGTGCGAGCGCGCCCTGGGCCTGATGTTCGGCCGCGAGTGAAACGATGGACGAAGAGCGACGTGAAGCGCTGCGAGCGAGGGCGCGCGAGGTTCTCGCGCACAACGCCGAGATCGGCATTCCCGCACCGGATTTCGGCGCGGACAAGGAGTGGCTCAACGTCGCGCGCCCGCTGTCGCGCGCGCACGACCTGGCGGGCAAGTTGGTGCTGCTCGACTTCTGGACTTACTGCTGCATCAACTGCATGCACGTCCTGCCCGACCTCGCATTCCTCGAGGAAAAGTACCGCGGCGAGCCCTTCGTCGTCGTCGGCTGTCACTCCGCCAAGTTCTCCAACGAGCGCGAGCTGGAGCGCGTCCGCGAAGCGGTCGTGCGCGAGGGCATCGAGCACCCGGTCGTCCTGGACCGCGAGTTCGACATCTGGAAGCGCTACGCGATCCGCGCCTGGCCGACCTTGATGTTGCTCTCGCCCGACGGACGCATCCTGGGCACGCTCTCCGGCGAAGGACAGCTGGCGGTGCTCGACGTGCTGATCGAGCAGGCACTGGAGCTGTACCACGCTCGCCCCGGCGCGTTCGACAGCACGCCGCTGCCGATGCAACTCGAGGCTCGGCGTTCGTTGCCGCGCGAGCTGCGTTTCCCCGGCAAGCTCGTGTGCGATCCGCGGCGCCAGCGCCTGTTCGTCGCGGACTCCGGCCACCACCGCGTGCTCGAGCTCACGCTCGACGGGCGCTACGTGCGCCACTTCGGCCAAGGCCAGGCGGGCTTCGTCGACGGCCCGGCCGGCGAAGCGCGTTTCAGAACTCCACAGGGCCTGGCAGTGCGTGGTGAGACGCTGTTCGTCGCCGACACGGCGAACCATGCGGTGCGCGCGATCGAGCTCGAGACTGGCGCGGTCGAGACGCTCGTCGGCAATGGACGCCAGGGCTACGAGCGCGCTCGCGTACTGCCGGCGCAGGGTGCGGCGCTGGACTCGCCCTGGGATCTGTGTGTGCACCGCGACCAGTTGCTGATCGCGATGGCCGGCGCGCACCAGATCTGGAGCTACGACTTCGCCAGCGCCTCGATCCGCCCGCTCGCCGGTGACGGCGCCGAGCTACACCGCGCTGGAGCCTTCGAGCTGGCGGCCTTCGCGCAGCCGTCGGGGATCGCGGTGCACGCCGAACGCGTGTTCGTGGCCGACTCCGAGGCCAGCGCGTTGCGCGTGCTGGAGCTCGAGACGCGGCGCGTCGCAACGCTCGCCGGTGGTGCTCGCGAGCCGCGCGACCTGTTCCACTTCGGCGACGAGGACGGCACGGGTTTCGGGCGCCGCCTGCAACATCCGCTGGGAGTCGCGGTCGACCCGAGCGCGTCGAACGACAGCGTGCTCGTGTACGTGGCCGACACCTACAACCACAAGATCAAGATCGCCGATCCCGACACGGGCGCGCTCGCCAGCTACGCGGGCTCCGGGGAGCCCGGCTGCGTCGATGGCGAAGCGGACGCCGCGCGCTTCTGCGAGCCCGGCGGACTGGCGGTGTGTGGGCCAGAGCTTTTCGTCGCCGACACGAACAACCACGCGATCCGCGTGATCGACCTCGAGCAGCACACGGTGCGCACGCTCGCGCTGCGCGGAGTGCCGGTCCCGCTCGAGCCGCGCACCGTGGCGCTCGACGCTCAGCCGCTCCCGCGCTGGCCGTCGACAGTCGTGCATGCGCAGCTCAAGCGCCGCTTGGCGCTGGGAGAGGCGGATTTGGTCCTCGAGATCGAGCTCGCCCAAGGCGAGTCGCTCGCGCCAAGTGCGCCTTCGCAGTACCGCGTGTTGCGCGAAGGCGGCTTGGTGGCGGCTCGCGCGGTCGCCGGGACGCTCGATGCGGCCCGGACGAGTGTCGCGCTGGGCGTCGCCGGCCCCGGTCTGCTGCGTGTGCAGGCGTTGGCCTACGTGTGCGAGGCGAGCGGAACCTGCACCGTGCGCTCGCACGAGTGGCACGTCGACATCGAGGTGCGCGAGCGCGCGCCCAGCCACCTGGTGCTCGCGATCGCAACCGCGGAGTGAATCGCGGCCTGCCGCAAAGGACCGCGCGCGCGCCAGCCACCGACGGCCGACGCGCGCGCATTGGATGGCGGTCGCGCGCTCGCGAGCGCGCAGCGCGTCACGGCAAGTAGGTCAGCTCGACGGAATTCGACGTGCTCGTCGTCTTGCACGCCGGCGGATCGCGGAACCAGCCCTGCACGTAGACCTTGTCGCCGGCCGTCCACGGATTGCCGAGCGCGCTCGGATTGGCGATCTGGAAGGCGTTCCAATCGAGCTGCAACTGACCGTTGCAAGCGGACGCCGTGCCACCGGAGGTCTGGACGAGGGTGCGCATCGTCGGCGGTTTCACGCACAGAAAGCTCGTGCCCCCACCAACCGAGCACCAGGGCTGCGGGAACTTCGCCAGGCCGTAGAAGATGATGCCCGACTTCTGACCTTCGACGTTGGTGACGCTGATCTGGCACGGGGCGCTGTGCCCCACGTTGGGGTTGGCGCTGGCGTTGATCAAAGCCGCGCAACCGTTGGTCGTCGTGCCGCTGGTGCAGAACGGCGTCGGAGTCGGCGCGCAGGACGACGGAACCGTCGTGCCGAGCTCGAGCGCGTCCATCATCACGAAGCCCCCGCCGAACGGATTGAGGCCCGTGACGACGATGCGCGTCGCCGGAGTGTTGCACCACTCCCAACCTTGCCAGTGCCACGCGCAGTCCGCCGGAATCGAGGCGGTCGTCGTGCCGATGAGGTTGTTGCTCGCGTCGTAGAAGTCGACGGCCGCGTCGGCGTAGCCGCTGTTGATCGAGAAGTAGCCGCCGAAGCGGTAGGCGGGAACCGAGAGCGTGAACTCGGTGGCGCGCCCGTAGCTGCCGTAGAACAGCAGGCCGGAGTACGCGGCCGGGATGTAGCACATGAAGCTCCACCCCGTCGTCGTCGAGACGTCCGTGCCCCCGGGCGTGCACACCTGCGCCGTGCCGGCGAAGGCGCCGCCGTTCATGCACGCGCCGCCGAATTGACTGACGGACCAATCCTCTTGGTACTGGCCGGTGAACGGTCCTGTCGGACTCACCTGGGCCGACGCCGCGGCCGACAACGCCGCGACGCACATGAGCGTCCACTTCATCGCACTCTCCTGATGCTGGAACTCGCGTGGTGCCCGCGAAGGTGCGACACCACCTGCCTCCAGCATCCCGTGGCCATGAAGGACCGCAAGGGCGACCAGCTCCGATCCGGCATTTTTTTCTGCGCCCCGCGCTTCAGAAGCTCGCAGCCAAGGACCGATGCGGACTGCCTCCCAGCTTCGCGCGGCTCGCCCATCACTCGCGCGTGACGACTCGGATCCAACATGCGCAAGACACACCGCCGCGGCTTCTCGCTGGTCGAACTGATGGTCGTCGTGGCGATCATGGCCGTGCTGATCAGCTTCGCGGTCCCACGCTTCCTCGGCGCGCGGCGCTCGGCCAACGAGACCAGCGCGATCGGCACCATGCGCGCGATCGTCTCCGCTCAAATGGCGCTGCAGGCCGCCGGGTCGATCGACACCGATTCCGACGGGCAAGCAGAGTATGGGTATTTCGGCGAGATGGGCGGAACGGTGCCGGCGCGCGTCTCGGCCGGCGGATCGCCGGGCGCGGGCACGCTCGGCAACGACGAGCTCGATCCCTCGCCCTTGATCCAGTCGCTCGGCAGCGTCTCGCAGAGCGTCGTGACGCACTCTGGCTATGTGTTCCAGATCTGGCTGCCGGCTGGCAACGCAGCGCCGATCGCCGGACTCGCAGAAGACCCGAGCGGCGGCAAGCTCGCCGCGCCGTTCCCCGATTCCGACGCCACCGAAAACGCCTTCTGCGCCTACGGTTGGCCCGTGCGCGCGGGATTCACCGGCTCGCGCTGTTTCTTCGTCAATCAAGAGGGCGTGATCCTCGAGATGCAGAATCGCGGAGCGACGCCGTACTCTGGCGTCACCGGTGGCCCGGACTTCGACGCCGCCTTCGGACTGGTCGGCGACATGAGCGCGGGTTTCGCGCGCGGCGGTCCGGCGGCCGACGGCAACACTTGGATGCCGGTGCAGTAAGTCCGCGCTTCCGCAGCGCGCGAGGACGCGCTACAAGGTCTGAGTGAACGACCCCGCCTACGGAGCGCGCAAAGAGGTCGCGCGCGTCCACCGTGCGTTCTACGACGCGATCGAGGCCCTCGACATCGATGCCATGGAGCGCGTGTGGCTCGACGACGAGCGCGTGCAGTGCGTGCACCCGGGCTGGGAGCTGTTGATCGGTCGCGCGCGCGTGCTCGAGGCCTGGCGCGCGATCTTCGCCAACACGAGCGAGATCCACTTCGAGCTGGCCGACTTGGGGATCGAGATCCACGGCGAGATCGCCTGGGCCACGTGCGTCGAGCGCATCCGCTCGTCCGCCGGCGACGAGACGCTGGAGGCCGCGGCTGTCGCGACGAACTTGTTCCTGCTGCGCGAAGGCACCTGGCGCCTGATGTTGCACCACGCCTCGCCGATCCTGCGACGCGAAGCGGACTAGCGCCTCGACGACCGCAG
Source organism: Planctomycetota bacterium (assembly GCA_020853575.1). Taxonomy (GTDB): domain Bacteria; phylum Planctomycetota; class UBA1135; order UBA1135; genus F1-120-MAGs118. The sequence continues at coordinate 29,093 of JADYYP010000050.1, read as the reverse complement.
CCGAACGCGCCGCGCCCCGTTGATTTTCACGCCCGCAACGGCCGATGCAGACCCGGGTCCCCGTGCACTCGCATCTCCCGTTCGTGCTGGCGCTCCTGGCGCTCCTGGGTTTCGTCGCCGCGCTCACGCAGCGTTGGCGCGTGCCGCTTCCGGTGCTGCTCGCCGGCGCGGGCGTCGTATTCGGTTGTGTTCCGGGCACTCCGCGCGCGAGCTTGCACCCCGAGCTGATCCTGACCCTGTTCCTGCCGCCGTTGCTCTACACGGATGCGTTCCACACCTCGTGGACCGACTTCCAGCGCAGCCTGCGGCCGATCTTGATGCTGGCCGTTGGGTTGGTCGTGTTCACGACGCTCAGCGTGGGACTGGTCGCGCACGCGTGCCTGCCGCAGCTGCCATGGGCCGCATGCTTCCTGCTCGGCGCGATCGTCTCACCGACCGACACCATCGCCGTCCAGGCCGTGATCGAGCGCCTGCGCGTGCCGCGGCGCATCACTGCCGTGCTCGGCGGCGAGAGCCTGGTCAACGACGCCACCGGCTTGGTGTGCGTGCAGGTCGTCACCGCGGTGCTGCTCTCGGGCACGTTCGAGGCCAGCGAGGTCGCGGGCCACTTCGCGCGCGTAGCGGGCCTGGGCATCGCCGTCGGCCTGCTCGTCGGCGCGGCCTTCGCGTTGGGCAACCGCATCGTGCGCGACACGCAGGTGCTGTTCGTGCTCTCGTTGATCTCGCCCTACCTCGCGTTCCTGCTGGCCGAGGAGGTCGAGGCCTCGGGCGTGCTCGCGGTCGTCGTCGCGGGCTTCGTGGTCGCGTGGCGCATCCACCACTTGCACGCGGAGGCGCGCATCCAGCTGAACTCGACCTGGGAACAGATCGTGTTCGTGCTCAACGGACTGTGCTTCTTGTTCATCGGGCTCCAGGTGCCGCGCGTGATCGAGGACACGGGCGCGGTCTCCAGCGGGAATTTGGTGCTCGCCGGTCTCGCGGTCAGCGCCGCGGTGGTGTTGTCACGCATCGCGTGGTGCCTGCCGGGCTCGGTGATCCCCTTGCCTTTCGCGCGCGGCCGGCGCGAGTTCTCCACCTGGAAGCACGCGGCGCTGGTTTCCTGGGCCGGAGTCCGCGGAGTGGTCTCGCTGGCCGCTGCGCTGGCGCTGCCCGAGCTCACCGCCGACGGCGCACCGTTCCCGGGCCGCAATGCGATCTTGGCGTGCACCTTGTTCGTGGTGGTGACGACGCTCCTGGTCCAGGGGCTGACGCTGTTGCCGCTGATCCACGCTCTGGGCATTCGCGACGACGAGGACTCGACGCGCGAGGTACGCCACGCGCGCGAAGCAGTGCTCGGTGCCGGCATCTCCAAGCTCGACAGCTATTGCAGCGAGAACGCATGCCCGCTTTCGATCCACCATCTGCGCATGCACATGGTCGACGAGCTGCACACCCTGCAGGACGAGGACCTCGAGGAAAAGCAGCTCGCGATCTCGCGCCTCAACGTCTCGATGGACGTGCGCCGCGAGATCATGACCGCGCAGGAGAGCGTGCTCTTGCACCTGCGCGACCACGGGAAGATCAACGACCGCACCTACCACCGACTGTTGCTCGAGCTCGACCGCGCGAACCTGGCGATCGCACCGCGCAAGGCCGCGTGAGACACGCGGCTTGCTACGATTCGCGCGATGCGAGTGGTCCTAGGGTTGGCCTGTGCAAGCGCGATGCTCGGCGCGTGTCGGTCGAGCGCGCCGAATGTCCACACGTGGGGCTCGATGCGCGCCGTGATGCGCGAGGGCCGAACCGAGGCCCGAGTGCGACTGGCGGACGTGCTCTCCAGTGACCGGCTGGTCGGAGTGGGAGCGCTCGCGGGCCTCGCCGGCGAAATCGCGATCGTCGACGGTGTCGCGTGGATCGCGCGCGTCGACTCCGGGCAACTCCAGTGCGACAGCGATGTGCGCATGGAGGATCACGCAACGCTGCTGGCGACCAGTGACGTCGAGCATTGGCGCGAGCTCACGCTGCCTCGCGATGTGGAGCTCGTCGAGCTGGAGCAGTTCCTGGCACGCGAAGCTCGCGGAACGGAGCTCGAGCGCGCGCCCGCGTGGCCATTCGTCGTCGAGGGCGAGCTCGCGAACGTCGCGACGCACGTGCTCAACGGTGCCTGCCCGTTCGCCGCTGAAGTCGACGCCGAGCACCAGCCGCTGCGCCGCTCGTTCGAATCCGTGGATGGCATCTTGGTCGGCTTCTTCGCGCCGAGCGCCGGAGGCGAGCTGGTCCACCACGGGCAGACGACCCACGTCCACCTGGTCGTCTCGCGCCCCGCGCCCTACGTCGGCCACGTCGACCACGTCGCGCTGCGGGCGGGCGCGCGCGTGCGGGTACCCGACGTGCGGTGAAGCGACGGCCCCACGCGCGACGGAATCCGTCCGCTGCGACGGCTCACGTTTTTCGGAACTTGCTGTCGAGCACCTCGTCTCGAGCGCCACTTGATCCATGCGAGACTCCAGCATTCGAGCGCTGCCCGGTGCGTTCGAGCGAGGGGTCCTTCCATCATCGATGCACACCAACCGAGCCCGTCCCATGCGCGCATCCATCGCACTCGCCCTGGCCGCCCTCGCGACTTCCGCACTCGCTCAGAACTCGACTCCCGGCGCCGCCCCGGAGCGTGTCGCTCCGGTCGCCAAGCCCGGACCGTGCACTCCGGTGGGAGCGACCCATGCGCTGACCTTCTCGCCCGGTGCAGCGACGGTGAACACCTTCGTCTCCACCGCGGACCCCGAGCTGCGCAAGTTCATCGTCTACGTTCCGAGCACCTACTCGACGCAACACGCGCGCTATCCGCTCGTCTACATGCTGCACGGAACCGGGCAAACCGCGCAGATCGCGATGAACAACACGACTTGGAATCACGCCGCCGAGGTGGGCCAATTCATCGCGGTCTATCCGCAAGCCTTGCCGTACTTGTTGCTCGACGGGACGACGCAGACCAAGTGGCGCACCGATTCCGTCGAGGCCTACGTGGTCGATCCCTCCGAATTGCCGATGGCCGACGACGTGCAGTACGTTCGCGAGCTGCACAACACGCTCATCGCCAACCTGCACGTCGACTGCGCGCGGGTCTACGCCTCTGGTTTCTCGAACGGTGGCGGTTTCGTGAAGCAGGAGCTGCGCGTCGCGCTCGCGGACGTGTTCGCGGCCACGAGCTCGGCCGGCGGCATCGGCGCGTCGGGCGGGCTTCCCGCGGACTACTTCCCCGCCAACGGCGTCGACTTTCGGCCGCACTTCGAAATCGTCGGCACCCGCGACGATCGGAAGATCGACAACTGCATCGCCGCCGGTGACCTGCTGCCGGGAGAGAACCTGCCGCGCGCGGTCGCTGCAGTGATCGCGACCCCGTGCATGTGGAATCCGCTGCAAGTCTTCGCCGAGGGCGTGGGCTTGGATCCGGCGCTGTACTCCACGCTCGAGAATGCAGCGTTCACGCAGTTCCTGTGGTCCTCGGTCGTCCTCCCCGGACCTGGGCCGACCGAGTATCGCTTCCGCATCTTGCCCAACCTGACGCACGAGTACCCCAGCGGCACGAACTACCCCACCGACTACGTGCCGATCCTGTGGAGCTGGATGAAGCAGTTCGAGCGCTGACGCGGCCCAGGACAGCGCCCATCTCGTGCCGATCGTGGGCGACTCCTTCCGCATGAAGGACCTCAAGCAGCGCAAGCAGGGAGGCCCAACGCCCAAGAACTGACGGCCCGGCCGGCCGCATGAACACCACCTCCAGGGGGGGTCACGTTTCCTGCCCGCAGGGGGGTTGCTTGACTTGCCCGCTCACAGCCAGGCGGCGGTACGCGGTGACGCTCTTCTTGCCGATCAGGATCACGTAGCCATCGACGCAATGAGCCATGGCGGGAGCGCTCCGATCCGGAAGGCCTCGAACTCGATTTGGCGCGCTGCGGCCGCAGCGCACTCGCTGCACGGGCCCGATCGCGAGCACCACGTACGCCTCGACGACACGGAGCTCGCGTGTCGCTCCTCGACGGAGCCAGCGCGTTCCGAGCGCCATGCCGAGCGCGGCGAGCGGCGGTCCGAGGGCGAGCAGCGTGCATTCACGGAGCTGGCGCGCTCCACGAATCGCGGACCAGCCTTCCACGACCAGGTGTCGCGACCGTGGTGCTCGCCTCAGCGCCTGCCTGCGCGCGCAATCACGGGCCCGGCCGCAAGGACCAGCACCAAAGCTGCGCCGACGATGGCGCCGTGCAGCTCAAAATGCCGGACGGCGAGCGCCACGCCGAACACGATGAGCCCCGCGACCGCACCCAGGAGCAGGACAGTGCGCAGACGGATCCGCGACGACGACACGTTCTGCATGGGTGCGAGTCTAGTTCGAGCGCGACACGATTGAGCACGAGCAACCGAATTCGGACGCTGACAGCAGCGCCGCCGCGCGCGAGCCGTCGGGACGCCGAAGTCCAACCCGTACCGGTATGGGGCGCGCGCTGCGCCGCGACTACGACGGGGTCTCGATTCGCCGGCCAAAGTGCTCGTCCTCGACTGCCGCGAGCACATTCCGGCGCATCTCGACGTCGCACAGCCCGTCTCGACGCTCGACCACGGGCACGGCGGGCGATTTCTCGTCGCCGTGCGCAGTGTGGGACCCTCCGGACGCGTTCCTCGCTTCGCGCACTCGGGAACGCCGCTCGAATGCCTAAGGTCGCGAGGTATGCGAGCCGATACCTCAGCTCGCGAGGTATCCATGATCACTCCCAAGCTTGTCGCGGCGTCTTCGGTGCCGCTCGTGCTGTCGATCCTCTCGAGAGGCGAGAGCTACGGTTACTCGATCCTGCAGCGCGTTCGCTTGCTGTCCGGCGGCAGAATCGAGTGGACCGATGGAATGCTCTATCCAGTGCTTCACCGGCTCGAGCGTGCGCATCTGATCGAGTCACGTTGGGGCGAAGCGGAGAACGGCCGGCGCCGGCGCTACTACCGCCTCTCCTCTGCGGGTGAACGCGCGCTCGCGGCGGAGCGCGAGGAGTGGCAGGCGGTCGACGCGACCTTGCGCGCGCTGTGGGCACCCAAGATCGGAGACGCGAGCCATGCATGAGCTCGATCCGTGGAAGGCCTGGCGCGAGCGCCGCGCATCCCTCGCGCGCCAAGGCGTTGCTTCCGAGCACCTCGACGAGCTCGAGGACCACCTGTGCTGCGAGCTCGACGCGCACTCGATCGACGAGCCGTCCGAACTCGAGGGTGCGCTCGCGCAGGCACTGGAGCAACTGGGAGCGCCGTCCGCGCTCGCCAACGAATATCGAAAGGTCCATCCCCCTATGAACGTGATCCCCAAGCTCGCTGGTATCGCTTGTTCGCTCGGCGTGGTGCTACTGGCGCTGGGACGTACGGCGGAATTGCAGGTTCTGATCAACGCGCCCGCGGTGCTGCTGATCGGTGGATTCGTCGCTGGCGGTCTGTGGGCTTGTTTCGGCCTGCGGAGAGTCGTGCGCGCCATCGCGGCCGGATGGCGCACTGAACGCACCATGTCTCCCGACGAACTCGCGGAACTCGACGCGGTTGCCGTGCGCGGCTCGCGCCTCGCGTGGGCCGGCGGCGTGGTGGGAGTTCTGGCCGGTCTGATCTCCACCGCTCTCAATCTCTCCGACCCGGCCGAGATCGGACCTGCGATCGGCATGTCGCTGATGTCGTTGCTCTACGGCGCCCTGCTCGCCGAGATCGGCTTCGGCAGTCTGCGCTCTTGGCTCCGCAATCGCAGCGCGCTTGCGTTCGTCTCCGGGAGCGACGTTCGCTGACCGGACCACGCCGCGACAGCGCGCCGTGCCTGTTCCAGAGGAAACCCGCGGGTTGTCTCGACAATCGGCTCGACGCAGGCTGCGCGCGAGGCCGCTCTCTTTGGCGCCGCTTGTTCCGCTCGAATGCAACCATCGAAGACAGCTCGAGCTCGGCAGAGGTCCGCTGGGGGTTCCGACGCGGGCTCGAGCTGTCGGTGCGCCTCAACGCACTTCGAAGATCGCCAGCGTTCCGCTGACCTCGTTGGCGACGAGCAAGAGCGCGACGCCGTTCGGACTGTCCGACGCGGGGACGAACACCAGGCCCTCGGGCGCGACGTCGCCCGACTGCGACGAGCCGGATACGACGCTCGTGTTGATGTACTGCACGTATTGAGGCGCCGATGGATCGTTGACGTTGAACATCAGCACACCGTTGGTGCGCTCGAGGCCGATGAACGCGTACGTGTTGCCGTTGACCACACCGACCGCAACCCCCTCGGGCTCCGGGCCCTTGTTGTCGCTGCGCGTGTCGAACACCGGATCGCCATTGAAGCGCCCGGGCACTTCGAGCGCGGTGATCTGCTCGAGCTGATCGCCGCTGTCGTACACGCGCGTCAACATGCCGGAGTTGCCGGAGCGGTAGATCGAGAACGACCGTCCACCGAACGTGTACAGCCGATCGAAGTCGCCTTCGCCGTCGGTGTCACCGAGTTGATTGGTGCACGTCAGCCGACCGATGGCCGCATCCGCGCGCAGCACCGCCGCGTTGGGGAACAGCGTCGGGTCCAGCGTCATGTCCTTGACGCGTTGCTCTTCCTTGAACGTCGAATAGTCGCGCGCGTCGCCTTCGTTCGCCGCGACGAAGTAGTTGACCGCGCCGATCCGGAAGGCCGCGAGCGTGTCGGGCTGGTACATGCCGAACACCGGCCAGGGCTGGATGTTGATCGCGAAGTCGCGGTCACTCGCGTCGAGCGCTGAATTCGACCAGTCCTTGAATCCGAGCGCTTGGATGCGCGCGACGACTCCCGTCACCATGTTGACCATCGCGATCGCATTGGCCTCTTGCAGCGCGACGTACGCATATGTCGAGCCCTGAGGAATCGCGATCGCTTCCGGTTCCAGGTCCTGTGCGACGGTTGCGTTGGGGCCGTAGATGCGCACGCCGGCGCTCTTCAGCGCACTGGCGAGCGGATTGAAGCGGGTGAACGTCGCCTTCTTGAGATCGCTCGGTTGCAGCGCGAACGTAGGGGCTTGTTGCGGGTTGGCGAGAGCGAGCCGAACACGTTCGCACGTCACGATCGTGACCGAACCTTCCGGATCGAAACTGTAATCGGCACTCGGCTCGCCTTCGTCAGCGGTCAATGCGAATCGGCCATCCGGCGAGAACACCACCATGTCCGGCAGGTATCCGGTGGTCGCTTGGTCGATCAAGCCGCCATTCGCATCGAAGAACCCGATCCGCCCGGGCTTGTGGTGTCCATTCGTGCCCTTGCGTTCGATCGCCACCGCCACGAGTCCTCCGGAGACCGCGACGCTGTTGGGGGCGGCGATCGCCGCGGAGTCCGAGAACAGCGCTCCAACATCGATCGTGCTCACGAGAGTCGGGGAGCTCGGATTCGAGAGATCGAGGATGTCGACCGTCGAGCTCGCGGCATTGACCAGGAACGCGTGCTTGCTCGCGGGGTCGAACGCCGGGATCTCTGCCGAACCGGCGCCGAGGCCGGTCGTGTAGCGGCCGGCGAAGTGCATTTGAACCTGGGCGCCTCGGGCGAGGCTCGGCAGCGCCGCGAGGAAGACTGCGGCCAGCGTGCGCGCGAAGGGGGCGGACATCGTCATGGTGGAGACTGCTCCGTTGATGGGATCGTTCACGGGCGACCCACGGCCGCCCGAAGTGCGGAGCGTCGACTCCTCGTGCGAAGCGGGCGTCAATCGAACATCAGGTTCAGTCGGAACCGTGGGTTCTCGAACTGGCGAGGCCGCCGCACTCCACGGGTGCATGGATCGCCCGACCGCAGCGCATCGCGCGTGTCGGGGTACGGCCGAGCTGCTGTGCGACGACCGCGGCTCCTGTCCATCAGCTGGAGCGCGTCGCACGTCCGACAGCGCCGCGCGCGGCTCGTCGACGAGCTGCTGCTCGACTTCCCCGTTCACTCCGGAAGTGCGGTTCCCCGGCAGCGCGCTCGGACAGCTCGCATCACTCACCTGAGCGCGAGGTGGCTGCCTCTGTGCGGACGTTCGAGTCCGAAGGGGAGGGCGCAGCCATCGTCACCGGCGACGGCGAGCGATGCTCCCGGGATGTTCCGTTCGCGGAATGGGCGGCGTACGTTCGCACGCCGCACCACGGGCCCTCGTGGTGCGTTGCCCAGGCCACGGCGCGGTGGAACAACCCGTCCGCACCGCTCCGCCCAGGGACATCGCGAGCCTGTCGATGATCGATGACGAGGAAGACCGACTGCTTGGTTTGCTGTTCCGCTCTGAGCGCTTCCAGTACGCCACAAGCGAAGCGCAAGAGACCGAGATGGCCGCGACTCTCGACGCATGGGAGCGCGATCGCGGCCGCGCGCACGTCGTTGCACGCTTGACGAATTGGGCCCGCCAGCCGCCGCTCGATCGACCGCAGTTCAACACGCCCTCGACGCGCAACCCGTTTCCGATGGGCATCGCCGAGTTGGCGCACATGTGCGCGTGGCCGGAGCTCGTTCCGTTGCTCGATGAGCTCGAGCGTCATGCCCAATCGAAGCTCGAGCGCGAATACCTGCGGCGCGCGCGCGACATCTGCGCCAGCTGACGTCGCTGCCCCACTTGGGCCGAGCAGTTCCTGCGCGAAGTCCCTGCTCGACCGCTCCCACGGACCCACTGCTGCGGACGGTTCGAGCCCACTGCGCTGACCGAGGACGGCATCGACGCGCGAAAGCTCGACGAATCGCAATCCGTCGCAATCCAAGGCGCTCTCCCGCCGTCGGGACGCTTCAGCGCGGCCTCACGTCGAGGCCGGATCTTGAACTCTGTCTGTCCACCTTTTTCACGCTGCGCCTTGCGCAGATCTCGCCGGCGTCAAGAAGCATCACTACTCTCGCTTGCGCCAGCGGCCGGCGAGTATCTCCATGCGCATGCCGCGCGCGAACTCAGCCGCGACACGCGGGTCGCTCTCGAGCACGCGAAGCTCTCCGCGGTGGTTGGTGAGCCAGACACGACCGCCGACAGGATCTACGTCGAGGCCCGTGATCCAGCCTCGCAGGGCCGGGGCGCACAGCAGGAGCTCTCCGCGCGGCAGGTCCCATGCGCAGAAGACTCCGATACCCAGGCCCGCGAACAAGCGCGAACTCGTGGCGTCGAACTCGAGCGACGTCACTACGGGCGTTTGCAGAAACTCCGTGGAGGAATACGCGCCGAAAAGGAGTCTACGTTCGACGTTGCCCCTAACGAGACTCCAGACAACGACCGAGAAGTCATCACATCCGGCGGCGACGAACTGCTCGTCAGGAGAGAGCGCGAGGACCCCGATGAGCCGGGTTGGCGCCAGGAGCGTGCGCAGCGGCCGCCCATCACGTGCATCGAACTCGGTGACCGTTCGCTCGCCGGTGGCGGCGAAGACTCGACGGCCATCGCGAGTCACGAGAGGTTTGAACACTTCGCCTGGCAGCTCGCTCGGCGCAAGCGTCCAGCGCGGAGCTGGGTCGTCGCCGATCAAAACGCCGATACCGAGGTCTTCCCGCTGAAACACGATCACGTCGGACGCGTCCGAGCCGCACACAGCCAGAACGGAGGCGCCGAGCTCTCGCTTGCGGAGGACTCGGTAGTCCCGCGCGTCCCACTCGACCAACCTTCCGTTGTCGTCAACTGACAGCATGCGGCGTCCATCGCGAGTAAACGCGACACAATTCACCGTCTCCTCGTGTTGCTCGAGGGTCGCCACATGGCGGCCGGTGCGGCTATCGAGCAACGTAATCGTGGAGTCTGTAGCGATCGCGAGTCGGGGCTCGCTCGGGTGCCTGCGACTGAACTGCATTCGGTCGTTTCCCGACGACTCGAAGTGGAAGTCCGAGGTGCGGCGCGTGAAGCCGCTGCGAGCCAAGAGACCGTGACCGCTCGTCATGTGCAAATCACCCAGCGCTGCGGGTGCGAAGTCAGCCGCGCAGAAAGCGGTGGGTTTGCGGTGCCGTAGCCCGCTCGCCACCAAACCAATCTGGTCGATCGCATCCTCGGAGTCGATCGACAGTACCGCGACGTCACCGGAGGAACTCGCCACGCAAACTAGCCCTGCGTCAACGTCGACTTGCGAGCCGAGCACGACTCCGTCAGAGCGGAGTTCCTTCCACAGCTCGTGGGTGCGAGCCATCCAAAGTCGAGTGATGCCGCGATCGGCCGAGGGTTGGTTGCTGCTCGCCATCAGCAATTGACCCTTCGGGTCGTAGCGCACTTGCGCGACCGACTCGCCAGGGAACTCCAAACGGGTGGTGACGCACCACGACCCGAGTTCCCACTCGAGGATCGCGCCATCGCTGAAGCCCGCGAGCATTCGTTCGCCCGCTGGGTCGATTGCGAGTGACGTAGGCAAGGCCGCATCGAAGTCGAGGCGACTGAGCTCACGCTGCTGGCTTACACTCCACGCTCGAATCGAGCCGTCCGCAGCTGCCGTGTAGAGCACGTCGGGGTCGAGCCCGAACGACAGGTCGACGACCTCACTGCGGTGCCCGACCAGCGCTCCGACATAGCCGCCGTCGTCGACGCGCCACAGAGTGGGGATGGCGCCCTTGGTTGCGACGGCGAGAATCCCTCCTGTTGGGTCGAAGGCGAGGTCCGCCACCCAATCGACGTTGTCCGTCGGCGGAACTCGAAACGCGCTCAGCACGTCGAAGTCTGAGGAGCGCAGCACCAAGACGTCGCCCTCCCGCCCTCCAACGGCCAAACGCGTGCCACCTCGATCGAATGCTAGCGCCGAGGCCTCCATGGAAAGAGCAACGCGTCGGTCGTTGCTCAACGGGCGCAGCGCGAGGTGCCGCCACTCCCAGCCACGCTCGCGCTCCGGGCACTCGCCGAGCCAGTATGCCGCGCGCTCGTCGTTTCCGGCCTCGAGTTCCGCTTGCGCGAGGAGCAGGTTGGACCGATAGGCGCCAAAGCGGGCCGTCTCGACCTGCGACTGAAGCGCCCCGGCGAGGTCGCGATTGGCCCGCGCGATCCACACGGACCCAACGAGGACGGCGAGCAACGCCATGGCAGCACTGGCAGTCAGCGCACGATTGCGTCGAATCCACTTGCGCAGCTCCACGATCGGGCCGGTCCTGTGCGCACGTACGACCCGGTCTTCGGCGAACGCGGCGAGGTCGCTCGCGAGATCGCGAGCGTCGACAAAGCGTTGCCGCGGATCGCGACGCATCGCTTTGTCGCAGATTGCGAGCAGTTCCGCCGGTGTGCGCGGGGCACAGTGTTCGAGCGGCGCGGGCGGACCGCGCAGTAGCCGCGCCAGCACGGCGTGCGGCGGCGGCGCTCGACCCTCGACGCAGTAGGGAGGCGAGCCGCAGATGAGCTCGTAGAGCATGGCGCCGATCGCATACACGTCGGTCGCGGGACCTACGTGGTTCTGCGCGCCAGCCGCCTGCTCCGGCGACATGTAGCAAGGCGTGCCGATAACCTCGCCCTCCATGGTCGCGAGCGAATCTCCGCTGGACGAAGCCCCGACCGAGCTGGTTTCGGGTTGCCCGGCGTCGTCGCGCAGCTTCGACAGACCCCAGTCCATCACGTAGACCTCGCCGAAGTCGCCGACCATCACGTTGGCCGGCTTGAGGTCGCGATGGATGGCGCCGCGGCTGTGCGCATAGGCCGTGGCCTCGCACACACGCTGGAGCACAATCAGCAGGCGCGCTTGGCTCCAGTCGATGTCGCCCTTGCGGTGCTGCGCAAAAAGATCGGCAAGCGTCTGGCCCCGCACGCGCTTCATCGTGAAGTACGGCCGGCCGTCGCTGTGCACGCCGAGCTCGTGCACCGGGACGATGCCGGGGTGGTCGAGCTGGCCCGTGGTGCGGGCCTCCCGCAGGAAGCGCTCGACGCGCCGCGCGCGCTCGTCGCAAGCTCGCCAGTCGTCGCCGCGCACGATCTTCATCACCATGTCACGGCGCAGAACCGGGTCATGAACCGCGACGATCTCACCCATGCCGCCGCGCGCAATGCGCTCACCGACCTGGTAGTCGGCGAAACGGTTGTGGGCGCGGGCCAGGGACTCGGGAAGCCCGACGAGGCCTGCGAACGAGTCCTGGTGCGGTGGTCTGTCCAAGGACTCGCAGGTTCGGAAAAGTAACTGAAGCTCAGCAGCGATTTCGTCGTGTTCCGCGCAGAAGCGCTCGAACTCGAGCGGCTCGCCGCCCTCGCGACGGGCGAGGTAGTCCGCCAGCGCAGCCTCTGCCTGCGCGAATCGCGAGTCACGGTCCGGGAGAAAGGACATGCGAATTGGTTCCAGCATCCTCAACACGCCAGCAAACGTCGGCGAACGGAACTATTAGCCAAATTGTTCGAGCAGCTCGTCGATCCGACCCTCGCGCAGCATGCGAATACGATTGGCTAGCTTGGGCATCACGCGCTTGAAGCGCATGCGCGCCGCGTCGGGAGTCATCTCCGTCGCTTCGCCGATCTCGTTCCAGGGGCGTTCATCCACGGCTGCAAGCAGCACGAGTTGGCGATCGCACTCGTCGTCGAGGAACTCGAGCGCCATGCGCGCCCAGGCGCGCGTTTCGTCCGCCTGCTCGCGCGCGGCGATGGCGCGCTCGGGTTGCATGGACGAGTGAGGCGACGAGCGCAAGTCGAGCATCGAGTCGCCGTAACCACCGTTGCGCTGCTCGCGCAAGCGGTGCTTGGGCGCGCGCACCTCGTTGATCAAGGCGTTCGTCACGATTCGCCGCAGCAGCGCCTGGAACTGCTGCCCGTCGCGCGGGACGAAGCGCGGCATGTACTCCAGAACACGCACGGCCGCGTGCTGTGTCAGGTCGAGCGAGTCCTGGTCACGCCGTACGTGGCGCGCGTCGAGGTCGAGTCGAGTGCGCACGAACTCGCGCAGCTTCGGAAGGTGGCGCTCGAGCAGCTCTCCCAGCGCCGCTCGGTCGCCGCCGTGCCAGCGCTGGAGCAGATCGATGGTCTCGTCGTGGGTCTGGGGGGTGGTCAAGGCGTGCTCCTCATCGATACTTCGGGCCGGATGGCGTGCGCCGTCGCGCTCGGCGCGCGGAGATCCCAGGCGTTCTTGTTCCCAGCGCGCGAGTGTCGAAATAGCCGCCGGTTCTTCTGCCGAAACTGCCAGCAACACACCGAGCTAGGACGCGCCACCATGGGACGCAGGGGATTCTGGCGTGCCGCACGTGTGACCGCACGGATTTCGTTCGCCCCAGTCGACTCGCTCGACGCATCTGAACAAGCCGACACCGATGTGACCGAGGAGACCAGCGGGCCGAGTACGCATCTCGGCTCGCCGCAGGGCGCCATTGCTGCGGCTGTCGACTGAAGCGCTTCCGGTGTGGCCTGGCAAACGCGGAGCACCGGGCCTCCCGCCGAGCCTGGCGCTCCCGAGCGACACGAGCGTGACGCTCACCAAGCTCCGAATGCGCAGCCTGCTCTCGGGCAACACCGCGGCCGTCACCGGTCTGGAGACGAGAGTCTGGCTCCTTCAGCCGCCGGGAAGCGGCGCTGCTGCGGTGCATCGAGGCCAGAGGGCCGGGGACTTCCGTCGATGTGCGATCGGTCGGCAATCCCGGTATCGCCGCTGCGCACGCCCGAACTTCGAGCGCAGGGCTCGTTCGCTGCACGAGCGCCGGCGGACTCTGGGGGCGCCGGACGCGAGCCAAGACAGCGGTGCGCGGCGCGGACAGGTTGCGGGGGATGCCCCGCCAGAGTTCGTAGACGCTGCGCGAATCCGCGATCGCTTCGCGCGAGCGCTGTTCGTTTCCCTCACCCCGCGTGTTGAGGGTGCAGAGCGGGCCAGCTGGCCCGCACACAACACCCTTCGACACCAAACCGAGAGACACGAAATCATGAAGATCGCCCTCATCTCCACCGTCGGACTCACGCTCGCCGGCCAGCTCGCTGCTCAGGCGAACGGCGAGAACGAACCGTTCATGGGCCGTACCCGCGCGGTCGTCACCGACAGCGTCGTGACGCCGCCCACGGAGAACCCCAACGAAGGCCCCATGCGCTTCCCCAATCTGCTCCCCGAAGACCCCGGTTCGTACGTCGAGTTGACACCGACTTACGGTCCGCAACGCCGTCACTTCGGGCCCACGCAGGCCGTCCGGTTCGATCCGGCGACCGGTGTCGAGACCGTGATGCCGGGGCTTTCGTTGCCCGAGCCGTCGACCCAGTGGCTCGCGGGTCAGCAGTTGATGGACGAGCTCGAAGAGCCGCTCACCGAGGCCTTCGGCTCGCTCTCCGCCGTAACCAGCTCGACCTACCCCTGGAGCACCTCGTGCCGAATCTTCTTCACACAGGCCGGTGGCAACTACGTGTGCTCTGGAACGATGCTCGACCCCAAGCACGTCATCAGCGCTGGCCACTGCGTTCACAGTGGCGGATCGAGCGGCGTCTGGTCGACCAACGTCGTCGTTGCGCCTTCCTGGGACGGTGACGCCAATGCCTTTGGCACGGCCAATGGAGTCGAGCTCACGACCTTCACGCCCTGGACTCAGAGCCGCAACTACGGCGGGGACATGGCATTCATCGAGCTGGATCGCCCTGTGGGATTCCTCACCGGCTGGCTCGGAACTGGCTACAGCTCGAGCACGTCCTGGTGGCTGGGCACGACCTTCCACATGGCGGGTTACCCGGGCGGCTGCTTCGCGGGCGCGCCACATCAGCGCTACTACAGCTTTGGCACGTTCGACTCGGTCAACAGCACGAACGCCTACGCGGATCTCAGTGCGACGTGTTGGGTTGGCGGCATGTCCGGATCGGGTGTGTACTTCCGCGACAGCTACAGCGGTCAGCGCTTCGTTTACGCGAATCTGTCGCACGGCTGGGGTGCTCCCACGAGCACGACCAAGGTGGGCATGTGCCGCATGACGCAGGCGAAGTTCACCTCGATGCAGGCGGTCTTCGCATCCGACTACTCGACGACGCAGGAGGACATCGTGCCGCTCACGGTCCGTACCTCGGCGACCTCGGTCGCGCGCGGCGCCGCGCTGCCGAATCTCACCTACAAGCTGTGCAACGCTTCGCAGTTCAATCCGCCGTCGCTGCTGCGCTCGATCGATGTCTATCTGTCGACGAACGCGAACATCTCGGCGGCCGACATGAAGATCCAGTCGCACAACGTCACCTGGGACTTCGGTGTGAACACGGGCGTCACGGTCGGGGCACCGCCGCCGGTGATTCCGGCCACGCTTGCGCCGGGCGTTTACTACCTGGGCATCATCGTGCGCAACGCGGACGCGGACACGAGCAACAACGACACCGACGACTTCGATGCCGTGCGCATCACGGTCTACTGAGCTCACCTCCATCCGATTCGACGCCGGCGAACCCCGCGGTTCGCCGGCGTTTTCTCGTTCGTTCAACGGTAGCCGCGTGTTGAGGGTCGTGTGGATGCGCTCGAGCGCGTCCGACCCGAGTCACGCCCAACCGACCCAGCCGACCATGAAGATCACCCGCTCCATCAGCCACGCCCTGACCTGCATCGTCCTCGCACTGCCGGCGCTCGCTGCTGCGCCCGCGTGGAGGGACGACGCCGCTCGCGAGCCGCAGTCCGCGCAGGCCGAACGCCTAATTGCGGAGGGGCGCGCGGAGGAGGCCCTCGAACTCCTGGCAACCTCCGTCCAGGCCGCGCGCGCTGCCCGCAACGGCTCGGCAGACAGCGCGCAGGTCCTCGCCCGCGAGCTCAACAACCTCGCCTTGGCGCAGTCCGCCGTCGGTCGCTTCGACCAGGCGCGCGAGTCGGCGCACGAGGCGCTGGAGCTGATGCTCAGCTGGGCCGATTCCTCGCCTGGAGCAGCAGCCGCGCGCCGGACTCTGGCCGAGGTCGCCCGGGCCGCGGGTGAGCTCGACGAAGCCGCCGTGTGGATCGGTGAAGCCATTCGCGATCTCGAAACGCTTTACGGCAAGACGCCAATGATCGCGCAGGCGCGTGAATTCGCCGCCCAAATCGACTTCGAGCTCGGGCAATTCGACAGCGCCGCAGAGCACTTCGAGCGCGCACTGGCGATCTACGAGCGCTACCTCGGCCACGCCAACGAGCGGACGGCCGGCCCAGTCGCGCCGCTCGCGTCGATCCACGCGCGGCGTGGCGAAACTGCGCGCGCCATCCAACTGCTACGGGGCGCGCAGCAGATCCTGACGAACGCCGGCAAGCGCGGCCAACCTGCCTGGCTGGCGACGAGCCTTCAGCTCGTCGACGTGCTCGCGCTCGCGGGCCGCGACCAGGACGCGTTCGCCGAGTTGCAGGCACTGGAGTCGGTTGTGTTCGACGCGAACGAGGGTGATGCTGCAGCGCGGACAGCGAAGGCCTGCGCTGTCGCCGAGGGCTACCTCGACCTTGGCAGGCCGATCGAAGCCGTGCGTGTGCACCGGCGTAGCCTAGCTGTGCTGGCGCGGGCCGAGCCGTCTGTGCCGGAACAGGCGCAAGCGTGGTTGCTGCTCGCCCGCGCGGCACTGATGGCGGGCGAGTCATCGAGTGCGCTGGAGGCCTGTGACCAAGTGCTGGCGCACTTCTGCTCCGACGGCGATATCGAGCGCGAAGCACAAGTGCGAGCGCTCCTCGTCCGAGCCAGAATTCGCTTCGACCGAAGTGAGCTGGAGGCATGTCGCGCCGACATCCGCTGCGCGCTCGAGTCCGCCCTCGCGATGCGCGACGCACCCGCCGCGCTGGTCCTGGAAGCACTCGCCGCTCTCGACACGTGCGACGAGTTCGCCGCAGCAGCCTCGAAACAACGCTGAATCGTCGCGCGCATCAGTCCGCGGACTCGGCGAGCGCGCGCCGGAGCCGGGCCTCGGGCTCGCGGCCCCAGCGCTAACAAGGCTCGACGAGCTCAGCTGCCACGCGGCAGACCGCGTCGCTGCCCGGCTTCGGCGCGGTTCGAGCGTGGCTCAACGCATCGAGCGAGCCGGATTCCTAGTCCGCGAACTGGCCGACCAGCGTCCACGTCGTGCCGAGGTGGCGAGCCGACCGACTGGCCGTCGCGTCAGCCGTCCGCTGGCCCGTTCAATGGTCAGCACACGTAGCCGTGCTCTCGGAATACCCACCGTGAAAAGGCGCCCGGCCATCGAAGGGAGCGCGGGGTGTGCCCTGCCGTCAGCTGCGCGTACATGCTGCGATATCGCGGCTCGTATTGTTTCCGCCGCCGCGATCACCGCGCCAACGGACGATCCGAGCGGACCACGTCGCTCGGATTTCGGAGTTTACTAGACTCGGCGCGCCATGCCTGAACCGAACTCGAAGTTCACAGCGCGCGCCGAGGAGTTGTTCCTGCTCTACCTCGCGCAGCGCGAGGAGGGCCTGGCGCCGAACATCGAGGAATTCTGTCGCGCCCACGCGGAGTTTGCGCACCAACTGCGCGCTATGGACGCCGCCTGGGACTTCGCCAGCCGACTGCGGCCGCGCAGCGAGTCGCTGGCCTCCTCCGCGACCCGTCCACGGCAAGGAGCAAACGCTGATGTGGCTGCGCGGGGCCCGACCGGCGACGACCCCGAGCTCGCCCCCGACTCTCCTGTCGAGCTACTCCGACGATTGCGCTCCGAGAACTCGCACGGCACGCGCTATCAGCTGCTCGGCGAAGTGGCGCGCGGCGGGATGGGCGTGATCCTGCGCGTGTGGGACAGCGAGTTGCGCCGCTCGCTGGCGATGAAGGTCGTGCGTGGCGACGGCGAGCGCGCGACCGGCGACACTCCCAGCGTCGATCCCAAGACACTGGGGCGCTTCCTCGAAGAGGCCCAGATCACGGGCCAGCTAGAGCACCCGGGAATCGTGCCCGTGCACGAGCTCGGCCTCAGTGCGGACGGCCGCGCGTTCTTCACGATGCGCCTGGTGAAGGGCGATGACCTGCGCACCATTTACGCCAAGGTCGCGTCCGCTGAGGACGGCTGGAACGAAGTGCGCGCGCTCAACGTCGTGCTCAAGGTGTGCGAGGCGATGAGCTACGCGCATTCCAAGGGCGTATTGCACCGCGACCTCAAGCCATCGAACGTGATGGTCGGCAGGTTCGGCGAAGTTTACGTGATGGACTGGGGCCTGGCGCGCGTGCTGGGCCGGGAGGACCTCCACGACCTGCGCCTCAAGCCCAACGGTCCTGCGACGCACTCCGCCATCACCACCGAGCGCGGCGAGCACCGCGACCTCACGCCCGACTCGCCACTGGTGACCATGGACGGCGACGTCGTTGGCACGCCGAGCTTCATGGCCCCCGAGCAGGCCTTGGGCCAGCTCGGACAGCTCGGGCCCCATTCCGACGTGTACGCGGCCGGCGCGATGCTCTACCAGCTCATCGGCGGCGAAGCACCGTATTCGCCACGTGGCGCGCGGGTTTCACCGCACACTCTCCTGGCCCGCGTGCTCGAAGGCCCTCCGCGTTCCTTGGCGGAGCTGGCTCCAGGCGCACCCGCTGAGTTGGTGGCCGTCGTCGAGAAGGCGATGGCGCGCGAGATCGCGGAGCGCTATCCGACGATGCTGGCGCTGGCCGACGACCTGCGCGCTTTCCTTGAGGGTCGCGTGGTCCAGGCCTTTGAGACCGGTGCCTGGGCGGAGACCAAGAAGTGGTTCCTGCGCAACCGCGCCCTGGCAGCATCGCTCACCCTGGTGCTGTTCGCGAGCACGCTGGGAGCGGTGACGAGCACTTCGTTCGCGGTCGAGGCGAAGGACCAGCGCTCGCAGGCGGAAGCGAGCGCCGCGCGTTCCAAGCTGCTGGCAGAAGAAGCGCGCGCCAATGCGGAACGCGCACTGGAGCAAGAGCAAATCGCTCAGCGCCGATCCGAGGAACTGGAGCGCATCACTCAGTTCCAGTCACGCAGCTTCGCGCTCCTGGAACCCGGCCGTTTCGGGGACGACCTACGCGGACAGTTGTTGCTCGGGCTGGAGTTGTCTTTTCGACTGTCGCCAGGCGCGCCCGGTGCAGCCGACGCGGCACGCGAACAGTTCCGCGCGCTGCTGGAGCGCGTGGATTGCACGGCAGTCGCGTCGCACGCCCTGGAGTCCATCGCACTGCAACCAATGTTCTCTGGGATCGCGCTGGAGGCTCCCGACCAACCGCTCGTGCGCGCGATGCTCTACGAGTCGTTCGGCGACACGGCCAATTCGCTCGGGAGCCGGGAACTCGCCTCGAACGCCTACCGCGAAGCGCTCGCGGACCGCCGCCGTCTTGCGAGCGGCGACCGCAGCAAGGAGATCTTCGTCCTCAACAAGCTCGGCGTGTGCCTGATCGCGCTCAATCGCGAAGTCGAGGCCGAACAGCCGATCCGCGAAGCCGTCGAGTTGGCGGCGGCCGAGTTGGGCCCCGTTCACCGCAGCACTCTGGCTTCGCGCAACAATCTCGGCCAACTGCTCGAGGCGCAGGGCCGCGACGAAGAAGCGCTTGCGCTCTACCGCGAGGTCGTCGACGAGTCGCGCAGTGGTTTGGGCAACGACGATCCAGACACGCTCACCGCCACCAACAACCTCGCGTCGCTGGCGAATCGCCTCGGCCGTGCCGAGGAGGCGGAGGCGCTCTATCTCGCGGTGCTAGAGGCCAGCCGACGGACACTCGGCGGGCAGCACGAGGACACGCTCAGCACGCTAGGGAACTACGCCCTGCTGCTCTTGTCCAAGCGCGACCTGAAAGGCGCCGAGCGCGCCGCGCGGGAGGTATACCTGCGTTTCAAGGAGCTGCGCGGCCTGCGACACCCGGACGTGCTGACGGCGATGCACAACCTCGCGCTGGTCCTCGGCAACGGTCCTGACCCAGACGAGGCTGAGCGGCTCTACCGAGAGTGCCTCGAGCTGCGACGCGAGATCCTCGGGAGGGACCATCCGTACACGTTGCAAGAGGCCGCCGATCTCGCGTTCCTGCTCAAGCGGCGCGGCAAGTTCGCCGAGGCCGAGCCGCTGTACCGCGAAGCGCTGGCAGCCCGACGCCGCACGCTCGGCGACCAGCACCCTTTCACGATCCAGAACGTGAACAACCTGGGGATGCTGCTGTTCGAGAACAACCAGCTCGACGAGGCCGAGAGCCTGCTGCGTGAGGCGCTCGCCTCGCACCGCGCGGTCGACGGCGAGCTCGATCCCGAAACGCTTTGGTCGTACGTCAGCCTCGGACGCTTGCTGCGCACGCGCGGCAACTTGGAGGAAGCCGAGCGCATGTTCGGCGCGGCCTTCGAAGGGCGGCTGAGTGCGTTGGGCGATCAGCACGTCGACACTTGGATGGCGCTCGCCAGCCTTGGCGCGACGCGGAACGAGGCCGGTCAATACGAAGAAGCAGTGCGCGACCTGCGGCGCGCATTGGAAGGTTATCGACTCAGCGTGGGCTACCAGCACCCCTACGCGCGCACCACGGCGCTCGGACTGGCGCAGATCTTGGTGAACGGCGGCCGGACGAGCGAAGCCAAGGAGCTCCTCACCCTGGTCGCCGAGGAGATCGCCGCGGCCGAGGGCCAAGCAAGTGAGGCCTATCGATCGATCCGTCGCGCGCTCGACGGGCTGTGAGATGCGATCGGCGCGTACTTCGTGACTGGAAAGCGCCGTCGAGTTCGACGCAACCTGCGCATGCGCAGCCAGAGTGCATCGCTCCGCAGTCGAGCGGCCGCCCCACCGGCACGGAGCGCGACGCCGAGCTTGCTCGCGCGGACGGATCCACGGCCCCCGGGGGCTGCGCACCGGTGCCGTCTTTTGACTCCGTGCCCCGCCGACCGGCACCCCAATTCCTACATCGATGGGAATGCGCGAGGCCAGCTGTCCCCCAGCGGCGAAAAAGCGAGCGAACCCTGACGGATCAGCGCGGCACGAGAGCGAGCGAGCGCAGGTTGAGCACGGCCTCGCCGGGCTTGGAGAGCGCGCGCAGCTCGAGCTCGGCGCGGCCGGCGGGCAGCGTGAGCAGGCCGAGCTCGACTTGCTCGTAGCGCTGCCAGCCACCCGTGCCCGCAACGTCGAAGGTGATGCGCGCGTCGCCGCAGACCAGCACGCACTTCGCACCCGCGGACTCGGTTGCGCAGGCGAGCTCGGCGATGACTCGGTAGCTGCCCGCGCGTTGGCCGGCGATCGGCCAGCTCGCGAACGCGGTCGCATCGAGCCAATAACCGAGGTTGTAGCGCACGTCCTCGATCGCGCCGACCTGCTCGACTTTCAACGACGGGCCCGCGAGCGTCGCGTCGTGCGGAAGCAGCGCCAGCGATCCGTCGGCGGCCGGCGTCACGGCGAACGGCAACACCCGCGGATCGTCCTCGAACTCGACGCGCACCACGGAAACCGCGGGATCCGGCGCCTTTTCCGGCAGATGGACGACGATACCCGTCGCGTCCGGCGCTGCCTGCGCCGCGAGCTTCGCGTCCGCGGCGCCGAGCAACGTGAGCGAGCTCACCTCGCCCCGCACCGGCACGCGCAGGCGGCCATCCGCAGGCCAATCGAACACCATCAAGTACAGCGTGCGGCCCTTGCGCGTCGCGCGGCCCCACGGGAGGCGCGTGAACGGGCTCGCCTGCGTGCCGTAAATCGCCTGGCCGTTCGTGTGCATCCACGCGCCGACTCCGCGCAGCGCGCGCTGCGCCGGCTCGGGCACGCGCCCGCGTGCGTCGGGTCCGATGTTGAGCAGCAGATTGCCCCCCTTCGAGACGACGTCGCACAGGAGCCGCACGACCGTGGTGGTGTCTTTCCAGTTCGCATCGTGCGCGCTGAATCCGTAGCTCTCGTTGAGCGTGTGGTTCACTTCCCAGTCCATGCCCGGCAGGCCCGTCGGCGGCACGTACTTCTCCGGCGTGCCGTAGTCTCCGAGCTTGTTCTCGAGGCCCAAGTAGAGCCGGTTGTTGACCAAGATCTGCGGCTGTTTCGCGCGCAGCAGCGCGAGCAGCTCCGACGCGCCCCAGGCCTCGCCTTGCCGCTCCGAGTCCGAGTAGTCGAACCAGAGCGTCGCGAGCGGCCCGTAGTTCGTCAGCAGTTCCTCGACGTGTCCGCGCAGGTAGGCCTTGTACTTCGCGTGGTCGCGCGACTGCGGCGGCCTCGGATAGGCCGGAAGCGCCATCTCGTACGCCTCGGGATGCTGCCAGTCGAGCAGCGAGTAGTAGAAGCCCGGCCGCAGCCCGCGCGCGCGCATCGCGTCGGCGAACTCGCGCGCGATGTCGCGGCCCGCGGGTGAGATGTTGGTGCCGCCGGCGATCTCGTTCGCGAGCGAGTACGGCTCAGCGGAGTTGAACAGCGTGAATCCGTCGTGGTGCTTCGAGGTCATCACCGCGTAGCGCATCCCGGCCTCGCTCGCGAGCTCCGCCCAGGCCTCCGCGAACCCGGGCTCGGGCCGAAACAGCGGCTTCATCTGCCGCGCATACTCCGCGCACGGCACCGCAGCCCAGTGCTGGATCCACTCGGCGTAGTGTTGCGGATACACCTTGCCGTCCCACGTGCCTCCCGCGAGCGAATACAGCCCGAAATGCACGAACATCCCGAAGCGCGCCTCGCGCCACCAGGCCATGCGCGCGTCGCGGTCGCTCTCCCACTGGGCGAGCGCAGGCGTGCGCGCCTCCTGGATCGGTGCGATCGAAGGACACAGGAGCAGGAGGCTCGCGAGGATCGTCATGTCGTACAAGCTAGCGTGCGCCAGCCGTGGAACTGAGTCTCGGCTCACACGCCAGCGCCGCGGCGAGCGCGCTCGAGACGCGCGGTGAGCGCCCGACGATGCGCCGGCTTCCCACAGCGCTCCAATCGTGCCCGTCGCCATGAGCTCGGATCGATGGTGCCCGTGCGTCGCGGGCCGGAGCCTGATCCCGGCGGCGAGGCCCCGACCTCGCAGAGTCTTCCTCGCGGCTCACTGGCACGACGCCCGTCGTCGCGCGCGACGTGACCACGGAGGGAAACGAAATCTCGCCTCGAGCACCGCGGCCGCGGCCGTCAACACAAGCACCGCACTTGCGCTGGCGATCGCACGCCAGCGTGCTGCAGGCTCGACGGATCCGAGCGCGAGTGCGCACCCCTCGGATTCGGAGCGCCGGATCCCGAGGTGCGGTTCGCGCGAGAGGAACGGTTGCCCGCCGACGCGCCAGCACCATTCGCCGAACGTCCCGCGCTGCGCCGCGCGCGGGCAGGAGTCACTTGCGCTCGCTCTCGCGCGTTCCGAGTGCATCAGGACCGCAAGTCCGAACGCAGCGCCGGGCACGGGTCCGTTCTCGATCAGCGTCGGGGGCGGAAAGCCGCTCCAAACGCGGTGTCCCAACCGGTGACGCGTCCACCGCGCACCCACGGCGTCCCACCGCCGACGTTCGCCATGGAGCGGCGTGAAGGCGCGGCAACCGCAGCGTTCGAGGTCGGCGAGCGCGACGAGTTGGGTCGGTGACCTCCCTCGGGCGTCCAATGCGCCGGCAGGCGGGGCACGGTGTTGCGGAGCGGCGACGGTGGCGGAGTCGAAGACTGGAGTAGAGCGAGCGCGGCACTGAGCAACACAGTGGCCGCTGACGCAGCTGGGCACGGCGGCCTCCCTCGGCGACGCGGACGCTCGCCCGCTGGCCTGGACCGAGCGAAGCGGACGCGTTCGGATCGGCATCTGGGCGTGGATGGCGCAGGTGCCGATCGTGTCGCTGGATGCGCGCCCCGGACGATTCGTAGAATGCTCCGCTGGCGAGCGCGACCGCGATCCGGTTCGAACTGACTCGATGCTCCGGTCTCCTGGTCCTCGCGCTCGCCGGCTGCGCCACGTCTCAGCCACCAAGAGGAACGTGTCTGTATCCGTGGCCCACGGACATCCCTCAACAGAAGTCCATCGAGGCACAGGGCGGTTGCCTCACCACGGACGACGTCGTTCTGTGGATGCCTCGAGGCGCCGTCGCCGCGCTCGATCAACAGGCCTGGCTTTCGCGAATTTCGAAGGGCGTGCGTGCTGCCAAGGAGTACGTCGGCCGTCCCGATTGGAACTTCCGCGGCGACCCGCGCATCTACTTCTACTTCGCCGATGCGCAGTTCATCTGCCACGCGCCGCCCGGAAACACCGTCTACATCCCACTTTGGCGGATGAGCGAAGACCAGGCGCCCTGGATGCACGAGACCATGCATCTCCTCATCGCTTCGCGGCGGGGCGATTGGTTCGCCGAAAGCGAAGAGGCCCAGAACGCGGGCATGCCGCTGTGGCTACACGAGGGACTGGCGGAGAGCCTGTCGATCGACGTCGATCAGTCGGCGGGGCTCGCGCACTACTCGCCGGTCACCGAAGTACCCGCGGGCGAAATCGACCAACTGTGCCGCGAACGACTCGAGGCGAGCCCAGCCGCCCGGATCCTCGCCTTCGTCGGAGCACGCGGCAAACTGCCAGAGTTGTTCTCGGAACAACGAGTGCAGTACGCGCCGGCGTTCTACGCGGCATCGACGAGCTTCGTGCGCCACCTCCAGCGGAAGTACGGATTGCGGCAGCTGCTGCAGGCGATTGATTGCCACGACTGCGAGAACGAGCAACTCGAGCGCTCGATCGGCACGCCCCTGAAGCAAGCCAAGGACGATTGGCTCGACGCTATCGGCTACCGAGACCAGCGTTGAGCAGCCCTACGATTCCGGCTTTCCAATCTCCGTCGATCGCGAATACCTGCACCACCCTTCTCCCGCGGGAGTCACGCCCATGCGTTGGACGTCCATGACCGAATTGGGGTCTTTCCTTGCACTCTCGATCGTCGCCACGATGCCGTGGATCTCCGCGTGCGCGACACTGGGCGCGACGGACGAGGCAGCGCCGCCGATGGCGAGCCTGTCCGTGCCTAGCGAAGGATCGCTCCCGGTCGCGTTCGTGCTCGGCCCGGACGCAGAGGTGCTCGACTTCACCGGTCCGCTGGAGGTCTTCGCCGGCGCCTGGACCGCGGACTGGCGCCCTTTGTTCCAGCCATACTTCGTGGCCGCCAGCCTGGAGCCGGTGACGGTCAGCGGCGGCCTGCGCGTGGTGCCCGACTACATCTTCGCGGACGCACCGGCGCCCAGCGACGTCCGTCTGTGGCTGCACCACGACGAAGACGCCGAGGTGTACCTGAACGGCGTGCTCGCGCTCGACGTCGACCGCTACACGACGAGCTACGAGCTCGCGCCGATCTCGACCGAAGCGCGCGCGGCGCTGCGCGCGGGCCGCGACGTGCTCGCGATCCACTGCCGGCAGACGACCGGCGGCCAGTACGTCGACGTCGGCCTCCCTGTCGTCGAGTGACGCGATCACCCGGGCCGGCCGCGGTGTGAGTCTCGTCGTGGTCTTGTTCTCGGGGCCTGGGTGACATGGCCTCACGTCGTCATCCAGAGTGAACGGCGCTGGCTGGCGCGTTTCGAGGCACCGAAGTAGCGTGGAAGCTCAAGAGCCAACCTTTTCCGAGGCGGCCGCGAGCGCTCGCAATCCCGTGGGGAGTCCCCACGTGGTGGGGCGAGCACCTCGGCGCGCCACGCTGGATTGGAGATGCACCCCATGAACTCGCACGTGTCGACTCGCAGCGCTCGCTGGGTGGCGTTCCTCTCTCTCTCTCTCTCTCTCTCCGCCTACGGCTGCTAGCTGCCTGTCAACGCCAGCCGAGGACGACTACCCGCAGACGACCATCACGGCATACGTCGACCCGGCGTACGGCAACGACGCCACCGCGGTGATGAACGATTCCGACCACCCGTTCCGCAAGCTGCAGGCCGCCATCGACGCCGCCTCGGCGGCGCTGACGCCGATCCTGACGAGCTCGAACCCACCGGCGAACATGCTGGCGACCGTCATCTGCATGGAAGGCGTCTACGGGCCTCTCGGTCAGGTGACGCCGACGGGAACCAACTGCGGGGGCTACTTGACCAACCACAACGGGAGCTTCGCGAGCGGCGACATCCTCCCGATCGTGATGCGCGACCGCGTCCACGTCCGCGGTGTCGGTGCGCGACGCTGCGTCCTGCGCGGCGTGCGCTGCGGCGACGTGAACACTTCCGGCAACCAGCCGGTGTTCTGGCCCTCGGCGATCACGGTCGATGGCAACCAATGGGAGCGATCGGCGACCTCGGAGGTCCTGCTCGATCTCTCCGACGTGAGCGTCGTCAACGCGCCCTGGTTTGCGCAGCTCGGCATGTCGAGCGACATGATGGAGGTGTTCGAGGGCTTCACCTTCCAGAGCGGCGACGTCCAGGTGATCTGCCGATCCGGGTACGACCTCGACAAGATCGGTGAGCCGAAGGCGATCGTGGCCAACTGCATCTTCGACATGCGCCACAACTTCCTGATCCCTGGCCAATCCCAGCCCGTTTTCGGACCGACGTTCGGTGTCTTGATGGAACAGGCATTCGTGCCGTTCCACACGTACGGCGGATATGTCGACATCAAGCTGCTCGTCGCGCAGAACACGTTCGTCTTCACGAGGTACACTGAGTCCGGCGGGCAACCCGTGTTCGTGGAAACGTGCTTCGAGAATGCGGTTGGCGTGATGAATGTCAACGACCCCTGCTTCCACGGCTTGAGCGGCGGCGTCATCGACTGCGACCGCACTTTGTACGGCATGGCGAACTGCGGCGTCGTCGGAAACATATTCCGGACTCCGGCGTACCCCCTGAGCCCTCTCCTGGTCGCCAACGCACGGGCGATGATCGGGATCGATGCCAACGACACGATTGCGACTGGAAGCGGAGCGGCAGCCGTGGAGACGAACGCCTACGCGAACATCGCCGTCGGGACGGACAACCAAGCGGGTTCGGGCTTCACTGCCCATCTTCCCTGGAGCCCGCCGCAGTTCACGAATTTCTCGTCGATCCCCGTCGCGACTTCGATCTTCGCCGGACCGGGCGTGCCACTGTACTACCCGTGCTCCACGTCGAATCCGGGACTGCCGGCCGGAAGCACGTGCGCCACTCCGCCGCCTGGGAATTGCTGCACGGCGGTTCCGATCGCTACGCCGACGCACTCCACGGGCGGCATCAGTCTGTTCCATATCACGCAACTGAGCCCGAGTGGATTCGGCGACGACCCGCGGTTCGTGGGCGAGTTCCTCTCGACCAGGTTCCCGTCCGCCTTCCCGACGCCGTGTATCGATTGGCGACTCCTTCCCGGTTCGACTTGCATCAACTCCAGCATCTCTCTCGACTCGGCGCGCACGGTGTTCACACAGAACGGCGGCGCTTGGGACCTAAAGACCATCCGCGATGTCGATCCCTACCAGTGGGACGGCGAGCACTACGGGAATCGCCGCATTTCGCTCGCGAAGGCTGATGCAGGATTCGACGAGTCGATGTGGCTGATCACGGCCGGAAGTTACTCGAACTACTCGAATAGCCATAACGTGGCTGGATCGCTCAACCCATCGGTTCCCGATTCTCAAGTGGCCAATCGGTACTTCATCATGCCAAAGCAGATCTCGGTGCAAGGGGCACAATTCAATCTGGTCACCGGCGATCAGATCAACATCTATCGCACGGCGCAGCCCTTCTCGCTCCCATTACCGCCGTCATCCTGGTCACAGCCGCCCGCGACGAAAGTCCCAGCGGAGCTCGGCGGGGCACCGCTCTTGCCGGGGTTCCGGACGAAGTACATCAACTTCACACCGGGGTCCGCGTTCAACTTCTCGTACGTTGCTGGGGCTCCTCCCACCGGCAATGACTATTCCTACGTGCCCCTTCATGTGCTTGCCATCGGTCTGCCATCGAACAGCTTCGCTCTGTTCACACAGACGGACAACGAGTGTGCGACGCCCCCGTGCGCACACGAGTGGTTCAATACACAATGCTCTGTGTTTCGCGATCCGGACGAGCTGGTCTGGTCCAACCTGCAGCACGATTATCGGTGAGCGCCATGCGGGCAGGCATTGCAAATCGAGCGCACGCGGCGGTGGCCGTGCTCAGCATGGCCACCGTCGGCATCGCTCAGAGTAGCAGCGTTTGGTTGGCCCACGCGGGAGCCGTCGAGCAGCGCGACGTTGTCACGTTCGGGCTCGTGAGCACAGCTGCGAACAGTGGAATTGGAGGCGGGTTCCCGATTGGGTTCGACGGCGAGCGCATTTGGCGTGTCAGGACGATCAACGGCTCAGTTGGCGTGCTAGAGCAGATCAATCCCGGTGATGGGACTCCGATCGTGGTGGGTCCGCTCGGTCTGGTCACAGGGACGCCGACTCCTGTCGATGTCGACCCGAGTTCGGGTGATTTGTGGATGGCGGGTGGAGCGCCGCAGGGAACTGGGTACGTTCCAGCGTTCTACAAGATCGACAAGGTCACGGGTTCGGCCACGCTCCAGTCGTTGGTGAGTGGCGTGTTGCCATTCGATGGTCTGACGGCGCTCGCAATCGAGACGCCAACCCAGGCGTGGGTCGTTGGCGGTTGGGTGGCAAGCAATCCCATCAAGACCGCACTTTACCGGGCCAACCTCGTCACCGGAGTGCTCGTGCCCGTCGGCTTGCTCCAACTTCCTTTCGTTGGAGAGTGGAGGGACCTGGCGATGTTGCCGGACGGAGACATTGCGGGGATGTTGTGGCGGTTCAACGGCGCTGCATGGCCAGTCTTCCGAATCGACCCGCTCGCTCTTTCTCTGGCCCCTCTTTATCCATCGGCTGGAACAAACGTCGGTGGGCTAGCCATCGGTCCCGGCACCAGCGTGTCGACTTACTGCACCGGCAAGACGAACTCCGCCGGATGCGTGCCGACGATGGGCAGCAGGGGGTTCGCGAGCATCGGCGCGAGCGCCGGGTTCACGGTCTACGCCGAGCAGGTCCGGAGCGCTTCGTGGGGCCGGATGTGCTGGTCGGTGGCTTCAACTACTCCCACGCCTTTCGGCGGAGGGTACTTGTGCACCGGTCCTTCGCGTGAGGTCACTCCTGTCACGAACTCGAACGGCTCGCCGCCTCCCGTAGCCGACTGCTCCGGTGCATGGGGCGTCGACATGAACACTTGGTTGGCCGGACAGCCGGCGCTGCCAGCCGGTACGACGGTCTACTGCCAGTGGATCGGCCGCGATCCGGGCGTCGCGCCTCAGCCGTACCAGCTGTCGAACGCACTGGCGTTCACGTTGAAGCTTTGACTCCGCCAGTATCAGTGCGGAGTTCCTCCACGGGCGCTGATGTACTCGCCGAGCAGTACATCGACGCCGGCCTCGCCGTCGTCGAGTGAGCGGTAAGCGTCCGGCGGCAAATGCTGGCGTTCGGTGGCGGGCTGCCGGGCGCGGTCTCAGCTTGGCGGGATGAGCGATCGAGCGACGGGAGGGGACGAGTTGGCGGCGCACTACGCGTGCGTGCTTG
>JADYYP010000049.1 GCA_020853575.1 Planctomycetota bacterium | reverse complement strand
CGGGCTTCGCCGCGCCGAACAACTGGGCGCTCTCGAACGCACTCAACTTCACCATCCGCGAGTAGCGCACGATGCAACGAGACGGCGAGCACTGGGGCAATCCGCGCGTGGTCGACGGTGCGCCGGAGGCGACGATCAGGGACCGCGAGGAGATCACGATCTCGACGCCCGGTTCCCTGCGGGCGACAGCGCGTTCAGCATTCTCAGAGTTCCTGCCCTCCAAGTGCTCATCAGCCCAGCGGTCGGCGGGGGCAACCGAAGTGCGGTGCACTCGAGCAGCTCGCCGCGCGCGCGTGGCTCGGGCGGCGCACGGACCGTTCTGCGCCCGAATTCGTAGGCCCGACACGTTGGACCAAGGGGCGCCGTGCAGGCGCGCGCTCCGCGAAGCGCGCTTTCACTTGCGATGCGGCGTCCCGCGAACGGCACGTGTCGAGTTCGTCACATTCCATATTTTGCGAACCCCGAAATCGAAGCGAGCGTCGGACGCAGCGCCTCTCCTACGATGGGGTCACCATGAAGCTCTCGTTGACCGCAGGCGCGCTCGCCGCCTTGCTTGCGGCCTTTCCGATCAGCTCCGCCATGTTCCGTTCTTCCCACGCGGCCAAGGCCAACGCAGCGACGGGTCAGCACGACCAGCCGCCGGTCGGGTATTCCGACACGCCGCAGCTGCCCGGCCAGCCGTGGAAGGTGCACGACATCGAGCGCCCCGCGCCGGCGGTCGTGACCCCGGGGCTGGGAGCCGCGCCCCCCAGCGACGCCGTCGTGCTCTTCGACGGCAAGGACCTGTCGCAGTGGCGCTCCGGCGATCAACCGGCCAAGTGGAAGGTCGAGCAGGGCTACGCCGAGGTCAATGGCACGGGGACCATCGAGACGCGCGAGGAGTTCGGCGATTGCCAGTTGCACGTCGAGTGGGCTTCTCCGGCCAAGGTCGAGTCGGGCTCTCAAGGCCGCGGCAACTCGGGCGTGTTCTTGATGGGGCGCTATGAGGTGCAGGTGCTCGACTCGTTCGACAACCGCACCTATTCCGACGGGAGCGCGGCCTCGATGTACGGCCAGTTTCCGCCGCTGGTCAACGCCTGCCGCAAGCCGGGTGAATGGCAGAGCTACGACATCCTGTTCAAGGCGCCGCGCTTCGAAGGCGCTCAGCTGGTCGCGCCGGCGATGCTGACCCTGATCCACAACGGCGTCGTGGTGCACCACGGACAGGCGTTCCTAGGGGCCACGCGCCACCGCGAGGTCGCCACCTACGAGCCCCACGGACCGGCCGATCGCATCGCGCTCCAGGACCACGGCAATCCGGTGCGTTTCCGCAACATCTGGGTTCGCCGGCTCTGAACCGCGACGGGGGACGGTACCGGGAGCCTTCGAGCGGCTTTCGAACCGACCTCGGGCCGCTCCCACGCCGACCCGCGGCGCCCTTGCTCCCTTTACGCCGCGCCGCCGCGCCGCGACAATCCCGCCCCATGAGCATGCAAGCGGTCCAGCACTTCCTCGCGAACTACGGCGGTTACATGGTCCTCGGCGTCGCGGCCATCGCGATCGGTGCGACCGCGGCCGCCCTGGGCGTGTTCCTCTTCACGCACCTGATCGGCGAGTCCAAGGGCGGCGAGCACGGCCACGCGGCCAGCTCGCAGCACCACTGATCTCGGCGCTCAGCCGATGCGCTCCCAGCGCACCCTGCTCGCGGTCTGCGCCCTCGCGCTGAGTGCATTGTTCGTGCTGTGGTGGTCGCTGGCGCGCGACGGTCGCACCGCGCTCGGATCCGATGCGCTCGCGGAGAGCGCCGTCGCCGAGCCCGCCGCGGCGCCCGCTGCCGTGGAGCAAAGAGAGATCGCCCCCGAGGCGCGCGCGCCAGCCTCGGAGTCGGCACTCGATCGAGGCCGCGCGCCCGAGTCGTCACCGGCATCCGCGCCGGACTCCGCGGCCCTCGACGTGCTCGTGCTGCGCTCCGTCACTCGCGAGCCGCTCGCCGGCGCCGAGGTTTGGTTCTGGGGCAGTGCGGAAGCAGAGCTCGACGACGAGCGCGTCGTGCGCGCTCTGCGCGCCGGTCGACTCGAGCGCGAGCTCGCCGAACACGCGCGGCGCTACGTCGCCGATGAGCACGGCATGGCGCGCGTCGAGCGCACCCATCTGCATGGTCAGGTCATCGGCGTAGCTCCCGGTTGGTGGGGTTGGGGTGAGGTCCACGAGCAGAGTCCGTCGCCGCTGCAGGTCGACCTGGCGCGCGACTTCGATCTCAGCGCGCGCGTCGTCGACGACGCGGGGCGGCCCGTCGAAGGGGCCAGCGTGGCGCTGCGCTCGTGGGGCCAGGACTGGAGCTTGAACCTGCGCCGCGCGACGACCGGCGCCGACGGTCTGGCGCTCCTGCGCCACGCCGGAACGGCCTTCGGCGATGGCTTCTTCGGCGGCGTGAACGTGTCGCTCGCGCTCGACGAGGCACTCGATCCGCCGGTCGAGGCGCAGCTCGATCCCATGGCAGCGCCGAGCGAGCCGGTGGTGCTGACGCTGCCCGCCAGCGGAAGCGTCGAGGTCGTCGTGCTCGATCGCTCGGGTCAGCCGCCCGCGCAGCCGGTCGAAGTCATGCTCGCGGCCTTTCCGTTGGACGCCGATCTCGCGAGCGCGCGCGAGGCATTGGAGAGCTCGGCGGCGCGCGCGGCGTTGCGCGAGTGCGCTCCCGACGGACGCGCGCGTTTCGCGCACGTGTCGCTCGGGTGCGCCTTGGTCGTGTCGGCGATTCGTGGGCGCGCCAACGTCCGCCACACGACGACCGCGCGCGGACCGACGTCCGTGGGGCAGCAGACGACGATCGAGCTCGTCCTCGGCGCGCAGGTCGCGAGCATGTCCGGGCGTCTGCTCGACGACCGCGGCCAAGCGCTGGCCGAACGACGCTTCAGTGGGCGCATCGAATCCGTGCGCAGCGGCAGCACCTTCGAGTCCGTGCTCACGCAAAAGACCGATGTCGAGGGGCGTTTCGAGCTCGACGTGATGACGAACGAGGGCGATGACGCGCTCCAGCTGGTGCTGCAGATCTCCGACGCGTCCGGCATGGAGCTCGCCGCAGGAGTGCGCGCGCTCCCCTTGAGCCTCACGCCGGGCGTCCACGATCTCGGCGACATCGTGCTCGCTTCGAGTCCGCTGCTCGCGGAAGGTACGGTCGTCGACGAGCTCGGTCAGCCACTGCAGGGCGCGACGGTCAATCTGCTCGCCCCGCGCGCGCTCACCCCCGATCCAGGGAGCTCGATTCTGGAGGTTTCGCCGACGCTGCGCGCTCACACCGACGCCGCGGGGCGCTTCACATTGCGCGGCGCGTTCAAGGGCGACGAGTTCCTGCTCGCCGCGAGCTTGGGGGAGCGATCGAGCGACTCGCGACCGGCTGCCCCGGGGGTGCGCGACATCGTGCTGGTGATCGGTCGCACGGGAGCGCTGGTCGGTCGCGTGCAGCTCGACGAGTCCGTCCCGCGCTCGGCGCTCTATGTCGAGGTGAGCGCGAGCTTCGAGAACGGTGGCTCGGGCTTCGCGTTGCTCGCCGAGGGCGGTGAGTTCGCTGTGCGCGGGTTGCGACCGGGCATCTATCAGTTCACGCTCTACGACTCGAACACCTGGGAAGTGCTCGCGACCATCGGTGAGCTCGCGGTGCGCGCCGACCAGGACACGCGCGACCCGCGCCTCGATCCGCTCGACCTGCGCGGCGTGCTGCGTTCGATTCGTTTGGTGGTGCTCGGCGAGGACGCACAGCCGCTCCCAGAGGCCAACATCGCCTGCGGAGCGAGCGATTCCGGCGAGCTCGCGCAGTGGTACTCGTTCCAAGGCCAGGCGCTGCCGATCCTGTTGTCGGTGCCCTCGGTCACGCTGGTCGTCTCAGCTCCCGGGCACCTGACTCAGCGCCTGGTCGGCGTCCGGGACGACGTGACCGTCAGCATGCAACGCGGTCCGAGCGTGCGTTTCGTGCTCGGCCAGAAGGCTGCGTTGCCGCGGGCCCCGCTCGCGCTCGGTGTGCGCATTCGAAGCGCGGGCGCGGACGAAGACGCCGAGAGCTGGTTCGAGGAGGAAGCGCAATTCGGCGCCGACGGCGTGGCGCGCACCACCGCGACCGCCATCGGGCCGGTGCGTTTCGTGCTGACCTTGACCAAGCACGACGAGACCACCTACTCGACGGTCGACTTGCCCGACGAACCCGCGCGCAGCGGCGTCTTGCGACCGCGGGGCGAGCAGGTGTTCCAGATCGACGTCGATCCCGCGCTCGTCGCCGAGTACGCCAAGTATCTCGAGTGACGCTCGTGTCGCGTCGGTGTCAGGAGCCGAACGCCGGCGCGATCAACACGAAGGCAGCGGCGAGCGCGTCGAGCCAAGCCAAAACGGTGGCCAGGTTCGCGAGCACTCCTGGAGCCCGTGTGCGCGCCTCGTGGGCCAGCTGGAAGGCCAGGAACGTCCCGCCGAGTCCGACGCCCAGACCGAGCGTCCGTTTCCAGTCACCTCAACACGATCCGTGGAGCAACCACAGTCCGAACGGCGCCGAAAGTCCGGCGAGGAGCGCGAATTTGGCGTGCATGGCGTCACTCTAGCGCGGCGTGCATCGAGCGCGCGACAGGCCGGGCTGAAGCGCTTGCCCGAAAAGGAGCGCGCGCTAGGCTCGCGGAATGCGCTCTGTCGGACTCGTCGCGCTCGGCTGTGTCGTTTTGGTCGCTCCGGCGCGCGCGGGCGGTGACGAAGCGAAGAAGTGGGTCGCGCAACTGGCTTCGAAGGACGAGGCCAAGGTGCAGGCGGCGCTCGAGGGGCTGGCCGCGCTCAATCGCGAAGGTTTGCCGCATCTGTGCAGCGCGCTGGACGATGCGCGCGTCACGGTGCGGCTCGGCGCGCTGCGACAGCTCGCACGGCTCGGTGACATCGCCGCCGAGGCGCTGCCCAAGCTCGCGGAGCACGGCGCGCGTTTGGCCACGAGCGACGCCGCGACCCTGAGCCGAGCATTGTTCGACGCGGCGGTCGTGGCCGGCATCGAGTCGCGCATCAACCCGCTGATGTTGATCGCCGCCGAGCCGGGCATGAACGAGCTCGACCGCAAGGACGCGGACCGCGTCCTCGAAGCGCGGGTCACGACGCAGGTCCTCGCGGTCCTCGGCAAGCACGCGCCGCTGCGTTTGTTCGAGCTGGTCAGCGCGGCGCCGCGCGCGACGGCCCCCAATGACTTCAGCGTGCCGCGCGTCGCGCTGGTGATTGCGCTGCGCCAGATCCTGGAGGCCGCGAGCGAGGACCAGACGCGCTCGCTGGCCGGAGTCGTGGTCCAGGGCGCGCACTCCGAGTCGCTCGACGCGCGCGTGACGGCACTCGCGGCCGCCGCAGCCTTCGAGGACGCGCCCGAAGAGCTCGAGACGGTGGTGGAATCGGCATTGTCGAGCGGCGAGGCGCGCGAGCGCGCGATGGCTTGCGCCGTGATCGCCCAGTGGCCCGCGGACTGCGAGCGCCGCGGCGGCGCGCTGGCGGCGCTGTTCGCCGACACACTCGCCTATCCGCGGCTTTTCGCTGCCGCGGCCGCGCGACGCCACTGTGGCCCGTCACCGGAAGGGGAGCGGGTCATGCTCGCGGCCCTGGCCGACGCCGACACCGAGACACGCATCGCGGCCATCGAGATCCTCAATGGCATGGGATTTCGCCCACCCGCGCGAGCGGCGGAGCTGCTCGGTGAGTGCCTGAAGAGCCGCAGCGAGCGACTGCTCGTCGCCGCCTGCGACGCGCTCGCCGTGCTCGGAGACCAGGCCGCCGCGGTCGAGCCGCACATCGCCGCTTTGACCAAGCACAAGAGCTTCCAAGTGCGCCGCGCCGCCGAGCGTGCCCACCAACGCGTGCGTTGAGAGCGCACAACCCGACCAGCGTCACGGAGTCCTTGCCCTCAAGGCGTCCGCGTGATTACCGTCAACTCAACGTCCAGGAAATCGGGCGCGGATCACCCGCCGGTCCGCGAATGGCTTGGCCCCGCCTCAGGCGCGCTGACCCAGCGCATGAGGCTCGAGTCGCGCCGCGCCGCCGCGCGTGCCCGCCAACGCGTGCGTGGAATGTGCTCGAGCGTTGCCGGCTCGCGTGCTCGGACGGATGATGCGCCGCGCCCGATGAAACAGCGCCTGCTCCTCGTGTCGACGCTCCTCGTGTGGCCCACGGCCGCGTGCACGCTGCACGAGCCCGCACCCGTGGTCGCGCTGCTCGACTCCGCCGGGCTCGAGCGCGCCGAGCTGCTGGTCGGCCGACTGCGCTGCGCGGCGTGCCACGGCGACGACTCCGGCGCTGTGCCGCTCGAGCCCGCACCTTCGCTGGAGAGCGTCGGGGCGCGCAAAACCCCCGCGGGCTTGCGGCGCTGGCTCGAGGATCCGCGCCAGGCCAAGCCGGGCACGGCGATGCCGCACCTGCTCGCGCATCTCACGCCCGACCAGCGCGAGCGCACCGTCGACGAGCTGGTGCATTATCTCGCGGCCCAAGGCGGTCCACTGACGCCGGTGGAGCTGGCGGTGCAGCCCGCGGAGATCGAACGCGGTCGACAACTGTTCCATTCGGTCGGCTGCGTGGCCTGCCACGCGCCCCAGGAAAGCGCCGACGACATCGAGCGTCCGCTGTGGAGCTTCGAGCGCGACGAGATGCTCGTTCCCCAGGTCGCCGCCGATCTGGGCAATCCGGCGTTCGAGACCACGCTCGACGCGCTCGCGGCATTCCTCGAGGATCCGCTGTCCGCGCGACCGTCGGGACGCATGCCTTCGCTGTCGCTCGAGCATGGCGAGGCGCAGGCGATCGCGACCTACTTGTTGCGCGGCCAAATCGCTCCCGAGGGGCTGGAGATCGAGCCCGGGCTCGCCTGGCGTGCATTCGAGGGGCAGTTCGCCAGTTGCGAGCCAGGTTTCGGCGGCGCCACGCCGACGGCGCAGGGTGTCGCGCTCGACTTCGCGCGCTTGCCGCCGCACCCCGAGGACCATTTCGGTTTCGAGTTCTCGGGCTTCGTCACGCTCGAGCACACCGGCCAACACACGTTTTGGACGCGCTCCGACGACGGCTCGCGCCTGTACGTCGACGGGAAGCTGGTCGTCGAGAACGATGGCGACCACGCGCCACAGGAGCGCTCGGGCGAGGTGTGGCTGGAGCGCGGTCCGCACCAACTCCTGGTCACGATGTACGAGAACGCCGGGGGCGAGGAGCTCTCGGTTTCGTGGAAGTCACCGCGCGGCCAGAAGCAGCCGTTGCCCGCGCAGGCACTGTCGCACGGCCGCGCGCGCTACACGCCGCGCCGCGAGCCGTTCGCGCTCGAGCGCGCGAAAGTCGAGCGCGGCCGGCGTGCGTTCGCGGAACTCGGATGTGGGGCGTGCCACGCGATCGAGGGCCGCGCGGAAGAGCGCCGCTCGATGCGCACGCTCGCGCAGGTCTCGCGCGCGCTCGACCGCGGCTGTCTTGCGGACGATCCGGCCCAAGACGCGCCGCACTTCGACCTCGACGCTCCGACTCGCGAGCTCCTGCGCGCCTACTTCGCTTCGGTCGCGGTCGGCGGCGTCGCGCGCGATCCGCGGCGCGAGCTGCACGCGACTCTGTCGCGGCTGGATTGCTTCGCGTGCCATCGCCGCAACGGCGAAGGCGGTCCGAACGAGACGCGCTTGCCGTACTTCAGGGCCTCGCGGGAGGTCGACCTCGGCAACGAAGGCCGCCTTCCGCCGCATCTCGACCACACCGGCGAGAAGTTGCGCACCGAGTGGATCGCGCGAGTGCTCACCGAGGGCGCGAGCGCGCGGCCGTACCTGGCGACGCGCATGCCGCGCTTCGGCGCGCACAACGTTGGCTCTCTGGCGACGCTGTTCGAGCGCGTCGACTGCCCGGGCGAGCCGCCCGCCGATCCTGTCTTCGATCCGACGCAGGTCGAGCTCGGCCGTCGCTTGGCGGGCGCGAAGGGCCTGGGTTGCATCCAATGCCACTTGTTCAACGGCGTCGATTCCCTGGGCATTCCCGCGGTCGATCTGGCGCACGTGCGCGAGCGCATCCGGGTCCCGTGGTTCAAGCGCCTGATCCTCGACCCCAAGTCCGTCGGCATGAACTCGCGCATGCCCGAGTTGTGGCAGACCGAGGAGACCGTGAGCGGCAAGCGCGTGCGCAGCCCGGTCGCGGACGTGCTCGATGGCGATCCGCAGCGCCAAGTCGAGGCCCTGTGGCAGTACCTCGCGCTGGGTAGCTCGATGCCGCCGCCCGAGGGATTGCTCGTGCCCGAGGCGGAATTCGAGCTCATTCCGCGCGACGAGCCGCTGCTGTGCGCGGTGTTCCTCGCCGGGCACACCCCGCGCGGCATGCTGGTCGGTTACCCCGAGCAAGTGCACTTCGCCTACGACCTCGAGCACTCGCGGCCGGTGTGGGCCTGGCGCGGCCGTTTCTTCAACGCCGAAGGTACGTGGCATGGGCGCGCTGGTGGGCTCGAGCGTCCTCCGAGCGCGAGCGCATTCGAGTTCCCCGCAGGCTGTGCGTTGCGCGTGCAAGGCGCGGAAGCGCTGCCGAAGCGGCTGGGGTGGAAGCTCGACGGCGCTCGCCGGCCGGTGTTCGAGTTCGAGCTCGCGGGCGCACGCGTCGAGGAGCATTTCGAGCCCGTGCTGCGCCCCGGCGGCGCGTCCTTGCGGCGCAACGTCGTCGTGCGCTGGCGCGGTGCGTTGTCCGCCGCGCCCACGTTCGAGTTCGGCGACGGCGAGCCGCTGCGATTCGAGTCCCAGGGCGACGGGCTCGTCGCGCGCCACGGGTGGGAGGTGAGCTGGTGATCGCTTCGATACTGGCGAGCCTGGCGCTCGTCCAAGAGCGCGTGGATTCGCGCGAGGAACGCTACTACCGCATCGAGACCGCTGTCGTGCCCAAAGGCGTCGAGCTCGAGGTCGGCGGTCTGCTGGTGCGCTCCGATGAACGCATCATGGCCTGCACTCGCCGCGGTGAGGTGTTCGTCGTGCGCGATGCCTTCGGAGCCGAGCCGCGCTACGTGCGGTACGCGCAGGGGCTGCACGAGCCGCTGGGGTTGCTCGAGCATCAGAGCTGGATCTACGTGGTCCAGCGCGGCGAGCTGTCTCGCATGCGCGACGTCGACGGCGACGACCGCATGGACGAGCTCGAGACCGTGTGCGATGCCTGGCCGCTCAGCGGCAACTACCACGAGTACAACTTCGGGCCGACGCTGGACCGCGACGGCAATTTGTGGATCACGACCAACAAGCCCTTCGGCGACGAGCCCTTCGGCCGCGCGAAATGGCGCGGATTCGCCCTGCAGATCACGCCCGCGGGAGAAATGCGGCCGATGGCCTGCGGCCTGCGCTCGCCGTGCGGCATCGCGACCTCACCGGACGGCGAGATCTTCTACACCGACAACCAAGGCGAGTGGTGCGGCGCCAACAAGCTCGCGCACATCGAGCCCGGCGACTTCCACGGCCACCCGTGGGGCACGTTCTCGTGCACCGATCCGCTGTGGCGTTTCAGTGCGCCAGGCGAGCCACCCAATGGCATGAAGATGCCCGAGGTCGCGGCCCAGCTCCCGGCATTCAAGCTGCCCGCAGTGTGGTTCCCCTACGACAAGCTGGGGCGCTCGGCCGCGGGCTTCGTGTGGGACACGACGGGCGGCAAGTTCGGTCCGTTCGCGGGGCAGGTGTTCGTCTCCGACCAATACCAGTCGTCGATCAACCGCGTGTTCCTCGAGCGCGTCGGCGGGCGCTGGCAGGGCGCGTGCTTCCCATTCCGCGTGGGGTTTCAATGCGGGATCATCCGCGTCGCATGGGAGGCGAGCGGCGCGCTCTTGTGCGGCCAAACCGACCGCGGCTGGGGCAGCCTCGGCGGCGAGACGATGGGACTGCAACGCTTGGTGTGGACCGGCGCCATGCCCTTCGAGATCGCCGAGATGCGCGCGCGGCCCAGCGGGTTCGAGCTCGTGTTCACGCGCCCCGTCGAGCGCGCGCAGGCCGCGGACCCGTCGCGCTACGCGCTCTCGAGCTTCACGTATTTGCTGCACGAGACCTACGGCAGTGACGAGGTCGACAAGGCCGAGTGCAAGGTGCGCGAGGCGCGCGTGTCCGAGGACGGCCTGCGTGTGGAGCTCGCGGTCGAGGGTCTGCGCGCCGGCTACGTCCACGAGTTGCACGCGCAACTCAGCGATACCAACGCCGAGCCGCTGCTGCACTCCGTCGCGTACTACACGCTGATCACGATCCCGCACTGAGCTCGCCGCGCCCGCGGTTCCTCGCGGGCGATCAGCGCTCGAGCGCGGCCCGCGCCTCGCCCAGCAAGCCCTCGAATTCGCGGCGCTCGAAGGGTGAGAGCCCGCCGAGGTCCGCTGTGCGCGCGGCCTCGAGCTTCGCGCGCGCGTCGGCGGTGCGTTCGAGCCGCGCCAGCGTCGTGGCCTCCAATGCGAGCGCGATCGGAGTCGACAACGGGGCGTCGTCGACGCGCAACGCTTCGAGCGTCGCGTCGAGCTGCCCCATTCGATAGTGCGCGATGCCCAGGGCCAAATGAGCGTCGATCTCGCGCGGCTCCCGCGCGAGCGCGCTGTGCGCGAGCTGCACGGCTTGCTGTGGATCACGCAGCTCGGCGTCCTGGCTGCTGGCACGGATGCGGGCGAGCGCGACGGTCGCCTGGAGGTCGCCATCGGTATCCACGGCCGTCGCGAGGAAGCGCAGGGCCTCTGCCTCGCGCCCCAGCTGCATCAAGATCAAGCCATAGTTGCCCGCGAGCAACGGATGGTCGGGAGCGAGCTCGATCGCACGGCGCATCACGTTCTCGGCGCGCTCGAACTGCTTCTCCAGGCGCAGCTCGAGCGCGAGATTGTGGCGCGAGCCCAGATCGTCGCCGTCGGCCTCGAGCGCCTTTTCGTAGCACTCGATCGCGCGCGGGTGCCGACCGAGCTTGGCGTTGGCGATTCCCAAATTGTTCCAGGCGTGCTGGCTCCACGGCGCGAGCTCGACCGCGCGCTCCAAGATCGGAACGGCCTCGGCGGCCCGGCCGCTCATCTGCAGCATGCGCCCGAAGTTGCCGAACGCGCCCGCGTTCTTGGGTCCGAGCTCGATCGCCCGTCGGAACAGTTGCTCGGACTCGCCCGCGTCGTCGACCAAGAGCGCCAGTCCCACTTGGAAGTTGGGTTCGAGGGGATCGAGCTCCGCGGCGCGTCGATAGAACTCGAGCGCGCGCTCCTTCTGGTCCAGCGCCGCGTAGCACTCCGCGATGCCACCGTGGGCCTCGGCGCTGCCGGGCTTGAGCGCGCGCGCCACCAGGTAGTAGGGCAGCGCTTCCGCCGGTCGTCCGGTTCCACTATCGGTGAACGCGATGCCGAGCAGGATCGCGAGCGAGTAGTCGTTGGGATACGCGTCGTAGGAGCGCTTCAAGACCTCGATCGAGCGCGCGTAGTCGCTGTGCGCGAAGAGCTCGGACGCCAAGGTCGAGGCCGTCGGTGGCGGGAGCGGCTGGGCCAGCGCCTGCTCGGACAGCGCCATGATGCGCGACTTGTCGCGGTCACGGATCGCTTCGCGGATCTCGCGTCGCATCGGATCGGTGTCGGCGGCCAGTGCGATCTCGACCAGCTTGAACTCCGGCTCGTCCCACTCGGCGCGTCCGATGCGGCGCGCCGTGACCCAGTAGTCGAGCGCTCCGCAGGCTTGTTCGGCGATGCCGCTCTCGCGCAGGGCGCGCGCGGCGTCCTCGACGCTGGAGGCGTCGATGTCGAGCCCCCAATCGCGGAAGGCCTCGGCAAACGCCGCGTCGCGCGACACGAACACGCCCTGGATGCCCGGCGGCGAGCTGCTGTCGCGGCCCAGCGTGCGCGCCTTGTAGAGGCGTTCGAGCAGGCGCTCGTTGCGCGCAACGCGTTCGCTCTCGGCGCGTGCTCGCTGGACATCGCGCTGCACCTCGGCGTCGAGCGCATCGACGCGCGAGCGCAGCGCAGAGCTGGGCGAACCGGCCTCCATGGCCGCGCGTGCCCGCCCCGTCGCGCTCTGCGCCGCGAGCCAGTCGTGCGCGCCCTGGGCCGTGCGCGCTTCGGACAGCGCCGCTTCCACCAGAGCTTGCGTGGCGTGCTCGCGCTGCTCGCGCTGCGCGCGCGACCACACCCAGGCGCCGACTCCGACCAGGATCGTGGCCACGACGCTGGCGGCCAGTCCGAGCGTCAACTTGCGCGCACGTCGCTCCTCCTCGGCCTTGACGCGGGCCTCGGCCGTCTCGACCTGCGCGCGTCGCACGCGCTCTTCGACGGACTCGAAGTAGGAGCTCAAGCGCTTGACGAGCTCGCCCGCGTTGCGCGGTCGATCGTCCATGGCGGGCGCGAGGCAGGTCTTGCACAGCTCGACGAGCTCGGCATCGGCGCCCGAGCGCGCGAGATCGGCGAATGCCGGCTCCAACAGCGCATGCGAGGCCTGGTGGAGCAATTTCATTTGCCCGCCGCCGTAGGGCGCGCCTCCGGTCAGGATCTCGCACAAGATCGCGCCCAGCGCGAACACGTCGCTGCGCTCGTCGAGCTGGCCCACCTTGCCCAGCGCCTGTTCGGGCGGCATGTAGGCCGGCGTGCCCATCACCGCGCCGACCAGCGAATTGGTATCGCGGCCGGAGAGCTGCACGGGTTCGTGCTCCGCGCTCTCACGCTCTATGGCCACCCGCGCCGCGTCGGTCGACTGCGCGCCGAGCACCTTGGCCAAACCCCAGTCGACCACCTGAACCTCGCCGAAGGCCCCGACCATCACGTTGGCCGGCTTCAGATCGCGGTGGATCACGCCGCGGTTGTGCGCGTAGGCCACCGTCTGGCACACGCCCATGAAGATCTGGAGCATGCGCCGGCGATCGGAGCTCGACTCCTCGCGCTCCAACAGGATTTCCGCGAAGGTCCGCCCGCGGATCAACTTCATCGTGAAGTACGGGCGATCGTCGGCCATCAGGCCGAGCTCGTACACCGGTGCGATACCGGGATGTTGGAGTTGTCCGGAGATCTGCGCCTCCTCGACGAAGCGCTGCACGACGTCGTGGCGTTGCGCGAGCTCTCCGTGCATCACCTTGATCGCCACCTCGCGGCCCAGGTCCTGGTCGCGGCCTCGGAGGATCACTCCCATGCCACCGCGCGCGATCTCGCCCACCAAGCGGTACTGGCCGCGGTGCATGGGGAGTGACTTGGGCAGCGGCTGAGCGATGCGCGCGGGAGCGGCACTTTCCTCGGCGCGCAGTTCGACGTGCGGAGCGGCACCGGTGAGGCGTTGGATGACGTCGAGCACCGTCTTGTCGTGCTCGTCGTCGTTGCGCTGGGCGTCGTACGACATGGAGTTGCGGATCGCGACGACCCGCTCGATGCGCGTTTCATCGTACCCGGCGGCGATGCGCTATCTTGAGGGGATGCTGCGCGTTCTCGCGGTGCTGTGCTTGTCCCTCGGCGTTCCGGCGCCGACGAGCGGCCCTTTTTTCCGGGGGGACGACGTGGCCACGCTGTCGGCGCGGCTGCGCGACACGCGGCTCTCGTTCGCGGAGCGCGAGGCCCTGCGCGAGCAGCTCGTCGCCTTGGGCGAAGACGGAGCGCGCGCGCTCCAGCGCAACTTGGAAGAGCGCGCCGGTCGCATCGAGGAGCGCGCGCAGAAGCACGAGAAGCGGCATCTCGCGGAGCTCGAGCGCGAGGCGCGCAAGTTGGTCGAGAGCCGGCTCACGAAAAGTGTGCAGGGCGAGCTGGAGAAGCTGCGCAAGCAAGTGGCCGAGCTGCGCGCCGATCCGCAGCTTTCGAAGGAGCGCATCCACGAGGTCGGTGATCCGGCGCGGGAACGACTCGCGCAGCTGCTCGACGTCAGCATCGACGACGTGCTCGCGGCGCAGGCGGAATTGAACGCCGCGCGGCAGGTGCTGATCGAGGATCTGTTCGAGCTCGAGGAAGACTTCAAGTGGTGGACGCGCTGCAACGACTTGCTGCCGGAGCGCAAGCGCTCGAAGGCGCTCGCGGACCCGACGGCGCGTTGGCCCGAGATCGAGCGCGCGGAGGCCTGGATCTGCCGCATGGCCACGCCGATGTCGAACGCCGACCGCGAGACGTTGCTGCGCAACCGCGACCTCGAGCGGCAACTCGCTGAACCCGAGGAGGCCGCCGGGATCCTCGATCTCAACGTGCTGCGCATCCACCTCGGACTCAACGCGCTTTCGCTCGACCTGAAGTTGTGCGATGCGGCGCGCGACCACTCGAGCGACATGCGCACGCTGGGGTTCTTCGCGCACGAGTCGCCGGTCGAGGGCAAGCGCACGCCGTGGGACCGCGCAGCTCGCTTCGGGACCAGCGCGAGCGCCGAGAACATCGCTGGCGGACAAGTGACCGGCGCGGGGGCGAACCGTGGGTGGTGGTACAGCCCGGGACACCACAAGAACATGCTCGGCGGCCACGCGCGCGTCGGG
This sequence comes from Planctomycetota bacterium, assembly GCA_020853575.1. Taxonomy (GTDB): domain Bacteria; phylum Planctomycetota; class UBA1135; order UBA1135; genus F1-120-MAGs118. The sequence continues at coordinate 5,992 of JADYYP010000049.1, read as the reverse complement.
CTCGGTCGCAGCGAGACGCTCTGGACGCAGATGTTCGGGTGACCCGCGGCGCACGCTCGCACTAGGCCGCGCATGAAGCTCGTCGCGCTCGCGCCCTTGACCCTGCTACTCGGTTGCTCGGGAAAGGCGGCGCTCGACGGACGCGCGGGAAGCTCCGATGCCGCGCGGGTCGAAGTGCCGCCCGCGCCGATCGTCGCGAACCAGCCAGAGCTCGAACCCTTTCCGATCGAGATCGAGATCGAGACCGACGCACGTGTGCCGCTGGGCCTGGAAATCCGGATCTCCGAGCACGATCCGAGCGCGTTGATCGAAACCGGCGACCTGCGCCTACTGCCCGAGCCGCTCGACTTCGAGTTCCTCGAGGACGCGCCACCGGCGGATCTGCGCGAGCCGCCCGAAGGCTGGAGCGTCGTGCTGGAAGGAGAGCGCGCCAGGCTGAAGGCGACCGTGCGCGACGAGGAGTTCGCACGCGCGCGTTGGGTCATCCTGACCAGCGAGCAACCGATCGCGGGCTGCGCGCCCCAGGCTCGACGACTCGAGCCGCCGCGCGACTCGAGCACTCCACGCGCCGTGCGCTTCTCGACCCAAGTCCGCGGTGGAGTACGCATGCGCCTGGTGGACGAGCAGGGCGAACTCCAGGAGGACTGTTTCGTGCTGTGCGCGCCGCTCGAGCCGGTCGATGCGTCCGAGGGACTCGCCGAGATCTGGCCGCTGCCCGCCGGTCCGAACACCTTGAGCGTGGTGCGTGCTCGCGGGGAGCGACTGGAGTACCGGGAAATGCGCGTCAACGTCGCGGACGGACGTTGCACCGACCTCGGAGTGGTGTGGCTCGACGCGTTGGCCGTGACCAGCCGTGTGCGCGGCCTCGACGAGAACGGGGAGCCGCTCGACTTCCGAGTGGTGGCCCATGAGCGCGCAGGCGATGAGGTCTTGATCGCTGCCGCAACGGAGCTCGAGACGCAGTGCACGGAGGTCGAGCTCGCGGGGTTCGGCTGGAATGCTCTGCGCCTGGTCGCGCGACCGTGGTCCGAGGACTACGGGGAGCTCGAGCTCGCCGCCGGCGACTCGATGCCGCGCGCGATCGACCTGCGCTTCCCGCGAATCCGCGAGACGACCATGAACGTGTCGCTCGCGCTGCGAGCGCAGCCCGATGAGACCTGTTCCGGTGCACCCTACGTGTTCCTGAGAGCTGCTGGCGAGACGAGCTGGCGCGCGTTCGAGAGCTCCTACATCGGCTGCACGTTGCGCTGGTACTCGCTGCACGGCGTCCCGCGCGGCACCGTCGAGCTCCTGGCGTGGAACCCAGCGTTCACCAGCGCCGCCCTGACGGACGTCGTGTTCGAGCCGCAGCCGGACGATGAACGCCCCTGGATCGAGGTCGCGGCGACGCATCCGACCGGTCGTGTCCGCGCGTCCCTCCAGCCGCGAGTGCGCGGCTATCCGGCCCGTGCTCGACTGCGGGCATGGGTCCAACCGCGCGATGTGCTCGACACGGCAAGGGTCGCGCAGCGGCATGCCATCGAATGCGCCCGCGCCGCGACGGGTGCGAATTCGCAATCCCTCGAGCTCGCGGGAATCCCCGCGGGAATCGAGCTCGAGCTGGCGCTGCTCGAGGGCTCGCGCATCGTGCGTCGCATTCCGTTGCGCGTCGAACCGGGGCAAACGCTGGAGTTGGGCGAGGTCGTGCTCGACCTCGAATGAGCCAGGCTGGGCTCGAGGACCGTGGTGGTCGACGTTGCGCTCTACCTCGCTCTGGCCGGCATGCTGGCGCTGCTCGAGTGGCTTTGAAGGGCGCTGGCCTGACGCGCGCCCAGCCCGTCGAGCGCGTCCCAGGGCAGTAGGGCGGATCTTGACCGCACGAGCCTTGCGGTGCGCAGAGCCGCGGGCACACTGCGCAGCCCGCGCGACGCGCCTACCCCGCGGCGCCCGGGGTCGACACCATGAACAAGAGCCTCTGGATCCCCACGTTGATCGCGAGCGGAGCCGCGCTCGGCGCGCACTTCGTCCTCCCGGCGAGTTCCGCGCGCGCGCAGGACGAAGACGAGCCGGTCAAAGACGGCAAGTGGCACTACACGCGGCAATGCGCGGGTTGCCACAACGAAAACGGCGACGGCAAGGGACCGACGATCACGCAAATGGGGTTGCAGGCGCGCGACTTCAAGCAGGGCGGGTTTGCGTTCGGCGACAGCCGCGAGCAGATGAAACGCACGATCACGAGCGGCATTCCGGGTCGTTCGCCGATGCCGAGCTTCAAGGGGATCCTCGCCGACGACGAGATGGAGCTCGTCATCGACTACGTGCGCACTTTGATGCCGCCGCGCGACGAAACGCCGCCCAAGAACACGGAGATGATCGTGAAGGATCGCGCGCTGATCGCGCGCGGCAAGTTGCCGCCGATCACCGAAGGCGCGCAGGAAGTGCCGCGTGGCTTGTTGATCGGCACGCCCGAAGGAATGACCTTCGAGTACGATATCAGCGACGTGCGTTTGCTCGGCGTGCGGCTCGGCCGTTTCGCCAACCGCGAAGATTGGGGCGACCGCGGCGGGGCGTATTTGAGGCCGTTGGGATCCCTCGTGGCAACCTACACGGATGGGTCGTTCCTGATCTCGATCGACGGCCGAGGCGGGAACTCCCAGATTCATCGCAGAAGACTCATCTCGACCAACGCGAGTCTTGGACGTGTCGGGCTGACGTTCGAAGTGTTGAAGGACGGCGCGCGCAGCGTAGCGTTGATCGATGAAGTGCTGCAGGTCGAGACGACTTCCGTGGGTCCGGGCTACACCAGGACCTGGCGCGTGCATCCGACCTCGAAGGCATCGGACATCAACCTCGGCATTGCCACATATCGCACGGAACCGCCCTGGACGATAACGCCCATTGCCGACGGATCCGCTTGTTGGCTCGTGTGCGAGGCAGAAAAGGGTGTGTTCGATTGCGTGATCCATCGCACCAATACAGACAGACACGACAGCTGCATGGCGCAAGACACCGGCTCGTACGGAGTCAAGATCACCGAGGAGCGCGAGGTGAGCGCCACATACCTGCGCGTCCGTGACTGGACCCCGACACTTGCCGTTCAGCTCATGAAGGAGCTCGCTCGATGATCTCCACCGCTTTGGTGCAAGCCGCGATCGTCGCCGCGAACGAGGCCGATTTCTACAAGGTCGACTACCTGCAATCGCCCCAGGGCGAGCGCATCGAGGTCGGCGGGCTCGATTTCCTGCCGGACGGCCGACTCATTTGTTCGACGCGCCGCGGACAAGTTTGGCTCGTAGACAATCCGCTCGCTGCGGAGCCGAAGGACGCGAAGTTCACCCTCTTCGCCGAAGGTCTGCACGAGGGCCTCGGACTCGAAGTGGTCAACGGCGAGATCTTCGTTCTGCAGCGCGGCGAGCTCTCGAAGCTCGTCGACGAGGACAAGGACGGCGTCTGCGATCGCATCGACACGGTCTCTCAAGGCTGGGGCTATTCGGGTCACTACCACGAGTTCGCTTTTGGTCTGCCGCGCGACAACGCCGGCAACTTCTACGCGAGCTTCAACGTCTCTTTCGGCGACCCGCAGTGGTGGCACGGTCGCTCGACGGTGCCCGAGCGCGGTTGGATCATTCGCATCCATCCCGACGGATCCTTCGAGCGCGTGGCGAGCGGCGCGCGCAGTCCGTGTGGTCTCGGTCGCAACAGTGCGGGCGACATTTTCTACACGGACAATCAAGGCGACTGGATGCCGGCCTGTCCGATCTTCCACGTCAAGGACGGAGCGTTTTTCGGCCACCCCGCGTCGCTCAATTGGACGCCGGAGTACCTCGAAGCCAAACGAACGGCCAGCGACACGATTCCGCCGACTACTCAGCGGGTCAACGCCGCGATTTGGTTGCCCTACGACTGGTCGCGTTCGACCGGCAATTTCGTCGAAGACACGACCGGCGGCAAATTCGGCCCCTTCGCTGGCCAACTCTTCGTCGCCGAAATGACCAATGGCTACGTGCTGCGCGCCGGACTCGAGAAGGTGGGCGGCGAATACCAAGGTTGGGTGGTTCCGTTCCGCCACAAGGTCGGTTCGAACGTGCGCGTGCGTTTCGCGAGCGACGGGACGCTCTTCTGCGGCTTCACCGATCGCGGCTGGGGCGGACAACCGCCCGGTGACGGCATTGGGCGCGTGCGTTGGACCGGCAAGACGCCGTTCGAAATCGCGAACGTGCAACTGACGTCGCACGGATTCGAAATCGAGTTCACCGAACCGCTCGCGCCGCAGTCGGTGGCCAATGCGGCGCGGGCCGCCATCAAGCAGTACGACTACAACTACTGGTGGGAATACGGCTCTCCACCTCAGCACGACACTCCGCGCGCCGTGCTCTCCGCCGCGCCCGACGCCACGCGGAAGAAGCTCGAGCTGGTCGTCGCCGACCTGCGCCCGGGCATGGTGGCACGTGTGAAGTTGGCGGGTCTGACGTCGCAGAGCGGTCAGGCGCTGCTTCACGACGAGTTCGCTTACACCATCAACCAGATCCCTGGTGCGCCGCGTTCGGATGCGCTCGTGGCGAAGTTGGTGCCGCCGCCCGAAGCCAAGGAGCGCGGCGACGAAGGCGTCGTCTACCTGATGCGCGGTGAGACCCTCGACCTTTGGAAATCCGAGGGTTGGCGAGTCGGCGAGGTCAAGCTCGCGGCGAACGATCCGACGAAGCTCGAGATTGACCCGGACGCGAAGCCGGATGGGTGGAGCGGCGCCGCCGTCAGCAATACCGCGAGCGACAAGCCGGCCGAGCTCGTCAGCGAAACCGAGTTCGGCGACATGGACTTCTCGCTCCAGTTCATGCTCCCCAAGGGTGGCAACTCAGGCATCTATGTGATGGGGCTCTACGAGATCCAGTTGCTCGATTCGTCGGGGAAGAGCGAGCTTTCGTTCGGCGACTGCGGAGGCATTTATGCCGGCGCCGACAAAACGCTGTGGCCCGGCCGCGCGCCGACGTTCAATGCGTTTCGTGCACCTGGGAACTGGCACTCGATGTCCGTGATGTTCCAAGCGCCGCGGTTCGATGCCGCGGGCAAGAAGGTCGCGAACGCGAAGTTCAAGCGTGTGATGATCGACGACACGTTGCTGCAGGAAGAGATCGAGGTGCCCACTCCGACCGCCGGCGGTTGGCCAGGTGAAGTACGTTTTGGTCCGTTGCGGATCCAGGGCGACCACGGGCCGGTCGCGATCCGCGGCCTGCGCGTGAAGTCGCGCGAGCCGCTGTCCGAGCAGGCCGGCTGGACACCGATCTTCGACGGTCGGTCGCTCGACGGTTGGCGGATTTCCGACGGCGGCGAGTGGAAGGTCGAGAACGGCGAGCTTGTCGGCAGCGGCCAGACGAGCCACATCTTCAGTCCGCGCGGCGACTACGGGGACTTCGAGCTGCGCGCCAAGGTGCGCATCAACGACGGCGGCAATTCGGGTATGTACTTCCGCGTCGCACACGGCCCCGGCTGGCCCGCGGGGTACGAGGCGCAGATCAACAGCTCGCACAGCGATCCGGTGAAGACCGGTTCGCTCTACAACTTGTCGCTGGTCAAGGCCGAGCTCGTGCCCGCGGACACGTGGTTCGACTACCACGTGAGCTGCCGTGACGAGGCCGAGGGCGTGCACGTGGTGATTCGCGTCAATGGAGTCGTCGTCAACGACTTCATCGATCGTCAACGATTGCACGCACGAGGACACGTCGCGTTCCAACAGCACCACGTCGGCAGTGTCGTGCGCGTCAAGGACATCGAAGTGCGCGAGTGAGTCTCGTGTGCCGGCGGCGCGAGCGGGCCGTGGTCGACGAGGTGGCGCATTGCGCGAGTCGAGAGCTCCCGTCGAAATGCACCAGCTAAGAGCACGTCCTAAACCCCATACGTCTGTTGAAACGCGATGAGGCCGCAGGCGAGTTGGACCATCGCCAAGTAGTTGGCTGCGTTGCGCTCCCAGCGGATGAGAAGCCCGCGAAGTCTGTTGTGCCAACTGTTCGTTCGTTCG
>JADYYP010000048.1 GCA_020853575.1 Planctomycetota bacterium | reverse complement strand
GCACGTGCTGGATCGACGGCAGCGGCAACGCGCAGTGCGAGTGCACGGTGCGCAACGACGGCGAGACCGATGCGCAGTTCCTGTCGCGTCACATCGGAGACGCGACCACGCTGATGGTCCAGCACCCGCCCGCGCCATGACACCGCGCCCAACTTTCTTCGTCGCCGGCGTCCCGGCTGGCCAGGGGAACCACCGCATCGCGCGCGTGGGCAAGTTCGCGCGGATCTACGATGCGAACCGAAAGCTGTCGCCGTGGCGCCGGTCGATTGCGACTGCGGCCATCGCGGCTGGATGGACGGGCCGCGAGGTTCTCGATTGCGGAGTCGCGCTCTCGTGCGTGTTCGTGTTCCGCCGTCCGGCGTCGCACTTCGGAAAGCGAGGCCTGAAGCCAAGCGCGCCGATGATGCCGCACACGACGGGCGACGATCACGACAAGCTCGTGCGCGCGGTGTGCGATGCTCTGACCGGGCTCGTGTACCGCGACGATCGGCGCGTCGTGTGCTGCAACGATCTCAAGATGTGGGGCGATCTCGAAGGCGTGCTCATTTCGGTCGCTCCGATGCTCGACATGCCGGGGTCGGTGGCGCACGAGGTGCGCGACGTGGACGTGATCGGCGAGCCGCAGCTCAAGCTCGAAGCGTTCGCGGGTCACCTGCGCAGCGCGTGGCCCGACGAACCGTTCGAGAGCGCGTGGAAGCGCGCGCCGAAGTTCGACACCAAGACCGCAAAGGAGATTGCATGAAGGAACGAACCGAACTCGACACGGTAGCGGCGCCCGACCTCTTGCCGTGTCCGCGGTGCCAGCGGCCCGCGCACATCACGTCCGAGCGCGGCAAACTGCTCGCGACGTGGCACCGCGTGCATTGCGCAGTGTGCTCGATCGGCTACGGCGGAGAGACCGTCGGCGAGGCGAGAGAGAGGTGGGAGAAGACGGTGGCCAAGTGGGGGCGCTGACGACGGGCAAGTGCGCCGAGTGCGGATGCCAGTGCGTGCGCTCGATCGGCTACTGCACGCGCTGCATCCCGCCCGATCCGCTGTGCGAGCACCTGTGGTCCGACTGGACGAGCCGCGGCGACATCGACGTCGCGTTCGGCCGCGCGCGCGTCGAGTGGCGGCGTGGCTGCGAACTGTGCGGCGTGATCGCGCTCATGATGTGCCGCATCGGCAAGTCGCCGGCGGTCGAGGACATCTCGTGGGCGGACGCGTTGATGCACGGGTGAGCGAGCCCGCGCGCGATCCGGTCGAGGATGCGATCGAGCGCGCGGCAATCATGGAGTTCGACGGCGGTCTGTCGCGGGACCGAGCGGAGATCGACGCTGCTCGCACGCACGGCGTGACCGTCGAACAGATCAGGCGCGCGGTCGCTTCGCGGGCTTCGGCGGCAAAGCCTCGACGATCAGCCGGCGGATGACGTGCGCGACGGACACGCGCTCCGCGGTCGCTAGAGCGCGCAGGCGCTCCAGCGTGTCGGCGTCAAGCTGGATCGAGAGCGCCTTCATTCGCGCCTCGTACAGCGTCGGTCTGCCCTTGGGATTCACTGTGCGCCCCCTTCCGCGCGGAGCGCGATACCTGATCGGCGCAGAGCATCCACCACAAGCGCGGCGCGCTCTCGGCGGAGATCGCCCCTGCCGATCTCGGAGCGGGGGCCCGTGCGTACACCGGAGAACTCCACGCCGGCGAGCGCCTTCGCCAGTTCCTCGCGCGTCGCGTCGACGCCGCCGAGCACGAGCGGGCGCCGCGCGCCATTCTTACCGCCCGTGCGAATCGCGAGCGCTCCGCGGCCGTTGAGGGTCACACACTTGGGGAGCTTCATCGTCCTGTCCGTTTCGTTCGGCGCAGCACCATTGCCGCGACGAGACGATCTTCGCCGCCTCTGCCGAGACATTCACCGATAATCGTCGAAAAACCGAAAAGCGCCCCTCCTAGCCCTTCCCGCGCGGTGCCGGGTCGTCCGAGAGCCCTAGTAGGTAGTCGGCTGAGACGCCGAGGGCGCGGGCGAGGCGGACCAACCCAGAAACACGAGGCTCACGGGCTCCGTTCTCGAAGCGGCTGATTTCCGCAGCGCTCATGTTCGCGTGGAACGCGAGCTCCGTTTGGTTCCAACCCTTCGCGGCCCGGCAGCTCGCAACGCGGCTTCCCCACAGGCCATCGGGCGCGCGATCGGCGGGTTTCTTCGACATCGAGGCGACGTAAGTACCCGATCCGCCGACAGTTGGGAATGCCCGATGCGGTATCCGTGAGGAATACCGTCCTGCCGTTGACTAACGCGGCATCCCATGGCGAACTGTCCTCCGTGCCCGGCAGGTGCCGCGCACGTGACCAGAAAGGCAAGCCATGCACGCCACGAAGTCCACCGCCGCAGCCGCCGTCAACGCCGCCGAGCTGCGCGCCCTGCGAGAGCGCGATGCCCAAGCGACGGTGATCGCCCGCGCTCCACGGATCGGAGACGCCAAGTGACGTACCCTCCGTCGATCCGAGCGGTGGTGCGAGATCACCTCGACTGCGCGTGCAGCGCGACACAGTCGAAGAGCGAGGCGCTGATCGGCGACCTCGAAGCGCGCGAAGTGCTGGTCTCGGGGCTCGCGAGCCTCCAAGGCGCGATCGACGCGATCGGCCTCGAATCGGAGCTTCGCGAGATCGCGCGTGAAGAACTGGACCTCGAGACGCTCGAGACTCGCAAGAGCGATTCCCTCGACTTCCGCGAGCAGTCGGTGTGGTCGATCAAGTCCGCCCTCGAGCGCGCGTTCTACGCGGGGGTCGCGGCCGGCGCCAAAGCCCAGCTCGAGATCGCGCAAAAGGACGGTGCCCGGTGACCATCCACGACGTTCTGCGCGAGGCGCAGGAACAGCGCGCGCAAGAAGCCCGCGACGAGCACCGGAACGCGATCCTGACTGATCTCGCGATCAACGGCCCGCGCGTCCTCGCGCGTGACTGCCCGCCAGGCTTCAGCTTTGCCTGGGACCGCGGCGTCCCTGGCGGCCGCGAGTACACGTACACCTACGTCGAACACCTCAAGTGGTCGATCCCGGTCTTCGCGTGCCCCGAGCGCGACGACGACCGCGTGTGGAGCGAGGAGCTAGAGCGCGTCGCAGCACAAGCATGGTGGCGCGAACAGCGGCGCGCCGACCGCGCAAAGGCGGTGCAGCCGTGAAGCGCACGACGAAAGACCGGCGCGAGAAGATGCGCCAGTACCACAGCCATAGCGCCGAACAGTACCGCGTCGAAGTCGAACGACTGCGCGCGCTCGGATGGCGCAGCGACGAACAGACCGCACGGCTGCTCGTGAAGCACCGCGCAGCGCAGCGCGCCGTGTCGCAGGTCGGTGATCTGATTGCCCGCGCCCTGACTCCGACCGACGCAGCGAAGTACCGATCGCAGCTCAAGGCTGCGCAGCGCGAGCTCAACGCGATCGAGCGCAAGCTCGG
>JADYYP010000047.1 GCA_020853575.1 Planctomycetota bacterium | reverse complement strand
CACAACAGACTTCGCGGGCTTCTCATCCGCTGGGAGCGCAACGCAGCCAACTACTTGGCGATGGTCCAACTCGCCTGCGGCCTCATCGCGTTTCAACAGACGTATGGGTTTTAGGACGTGCTCTTAGCTGGACTTCGCGCTCGTCGCTGTCTTCCCGCTGCTCCACTCTGCGGAGCAGGTACTGGTCCGGATGCGACTGGAAATCGCGCTCGGCGTCCTCCTCGGTATAGGCGAGCAGCGCCGGCAACGCGCGCAGGCGCGCAAGCTCCGCTCGCACGTCCTTCAAGCCCGGGCGCCACGCCACTCTATGCGCGGAATCTTCCTCGCGGCCGCCGAGCAGCCCCTCGGTCTCCTCGATCCACCATAAGTAGGCAGGTTTGCCGAGGTGCTCGAGACCGTCGAGCGTGCGGCTCTGCGCGCGCAATCGCGCGAGATCTTGGATCATCCCGCGCAGCATGTCGTCGAGCCGCTCAGCACGCAGCTCGGCGTTCTTGCGTTCGAGCGTCAGGTTGACCTCGGCCAGTGCGAGGCGGGCGCGCTCGGACTCAGTGGCACGCAGCTTCGATTGTTCGATACGCAATTGGTTGGCGTAGAGCGCACCGGTCATCGCGATCAACAGCGACGCGCAGGCGAACGAAACGGCGCGATTGCGCTGCATCCACTTCTTCGTTTCGGCCCAGGTGCCGGTCTCGTAGGCCTTGACGACGCGGCGCTCGAGGTAGGCGCGCAAGTCGTCGCCGAGCTCGCGCGTGTCGCGGTAGCGCTCCGTGATCTCGCGCTGCATCGCCCTCTCGCAGATCGCGAGCAGCTCGAGGGGAGCGCGCGGCGCGAGCTCGCTCAGCGCTCTCGGCGGGCCGTTCAAGACCGCCATCAAGACCGTGTACGGCGACACTTTCGCGTTCTTCGGCACGTACGGCATCTCGCCGCCGATCAGCTGATATAGCATCGCGCCCACGGCGTAGACGTCGGAGTGGGGGCCGAGGAGGTCGAGCTCGCCCCTGGCTTGCTCCGGCGGCATGTAGCTCGGCGTGCCGACGACGTCGCCGTCCATCGTCACGAGCGGCGAGTCCGGCGTCTCTCCGCGGGTTTCGCGGCGCTCGGTGCGCACCGACGTGCTGCCTTGCGCCGCGGGTTGCAAACGCACGTCGTGGCGATCGGCCTGGCCCATCACTCGCGCCAAGCCCCAGTCCATCACGTACACCTCGCCATACTTGCCGACCATCACATTGGCCGGCTTCAGATCGCGGTGTACGACCTTCTTGTCGTGCGCGTAGCTCATGGCGTCGCACACCTTGAGCAACACACCGAGCGCGCGCGTTCGATTCCAGTCTTCGAAGCCGCTTTCGACGTGCTCGTAGATCTTGCGCAGGTCCTCACCTTTCACCAGGCGCATCGTGAAGTAGACGCGTCCGGCTGTGTCGAGGCCGAGCTCGTGCACCGGCACGATGCCGGGGTGATCGAGCTGGCCCGTGACCTGGGCCTCCTCGAGGAATCGCCCGATCGTCTTCGGATCGACGTGAGGCGTATCGCCGGTCGCGGACTCGTCGCGGCCGAGGACGACCTTCATCGCAAGTGTGCGGCGCAGATCTTCGTCCCAGATCCTGAGCACCACGCCCATGCCACCGCGCCCGACCTCACCGAGCAATCGATAGCGCGTGCCCTTGGGATTGCGGGATCGCAGCCGCTCGAAGAGCGCGCTCGGCGGATCCGCATCCGCTTTCGGAACTCCGCCAAGCGACAATTCGGGATCGACGCCTGGGCCGTGGCTCGCTCGGATTCGTTCGGTCAGCAGGGCCGCGGACGGCTGCGCGCGGCTGGCGATTTCGTGGGCTGCGCGGAGCTGGCGCAACGACGTCGCACACTCGGGGTTCAACTCGCACAGTGCCTCGAAGTCCGGCGCTTCACCACGGTCGAGCCGCGTGAGGAACTCGAGGTAGAGCTGCTCGACGCGTGCATCGAAAGGCGAGCTCGATTCGGTCATGGAGTTGGAGATGGTAGCTGCGGGCTCTGCCGCTCGCGCTGCTCCTCCGCACCGCATTCGCCGGTCGAGTCGTGGGGATCGAGCAAGGAGCTGGTCGCCGTCCGACCTCGGATGCGGCGACGCGATCGAGACCGAGGTCGGAGCGAGGATGGCCGAGGCGTAGGCGGCCAGTGCCCCGATCGTCCGCGAAGAGCCGTGTATTCGCCCCGTGGCGTGTGCGACTAGACGGCGCGGCCACCTGGCAGTGCAGTCGACCGACGTGCCCCTGGCCACCGCGCTGCGACCCGGACCTGCCCGGGTGGCCGGTTGTGCGCATGCGGCCCGCGGTGGGCGTTCGCGGAATGGCGATTTCGCGCCGCGAGCGTTGCGTTCCGGGCGCGCCGGCATTTTCGAGCTCGAACCGTTCCATCCATCGAAAGGCCAGCTCCGTGCAACACAGCGCTCTCAAGTTGTCGTGCCTGCTCATGCTCGCACCCCTCGCCGCCGCTCAGACCTTCGGCCCGGGATTCACGGGCTCGTACGCGATCCGCGACCTCGGCGCGCCGGCGAACGTGCCGGTGCCCTTCGGAGGCGTGACATTCCTCGCCGGCGATTCCAACACGCTTTTGCTGGCTGGATCGGCGGACAGCTTCGGCGGAGCGATCTACCGCGTTCCCGTGCAGCGCGACGCGAGCGGACACATCGCCTCTTTTGGCGGCTCGACGAGCCTGCACTCGACCGCGCCGTACATCGATGGGGGCCTCAGCTACGGTCCCGGTGGTGTGCTGTGCTACGTCAGCTATCCGGTGAACACGTTTGGCCAGATTCGGCCGGGCAGCGTCACTCCGGACAAGATCGTGGACTTGGCGTCGATCGGGATCGCGACTTCGCCAGGTGGGCTGGTGTTCGTGCCGAGCGGCTTCGCCGGAGCGGGACGAATGAAGATCATCTCGTGGGGCTCGGCGCAGTGGTTCGACGTCGACCTGCTGCCCGACGCGAACGGGACTTTCGACTTGGCGCCAGCGACGCTCGTGGCGCAGACCGCCGGCGGCGGACCGGAGGGCGCCGTGTACATCCCCGCGGGCAATCCCGGTTTCAACGTCGACAGCGTGCTCGTGCCGGAGTTCTCGGCGGGCCGCGTGTCCGCCTACGCGATCGACGCGAATGGCAATCCGCTGGCTGCGACGCAGCGCGACTTCATCACCGGGCTGAGTGGCGCGGAGGGCGCGCTCGTCGATCCGTTGACCGGTGACTTCGTGTTCTCCACGTTCGGCGGTGTCAATCGCGTTCTGGTGGTCACGGGCTTCAACGTGCCGACGGTGTACTGCCAGGCGAAGCCGAGCTCGAACGGTTGCACGCCGGCGATCGGTTTCAGCGGCACTCCCTCGCTCGGCGGCCTCGACGATTTCGTCGTGCTGGGCAACAACGTGACCAATCAACGCAACGCGATCATGTTGTGGGGGCTCTCGGCCGCGAGTGCTCCCTTCGCGGGCGGGACGCTGTGCATCTCCGCGCCGCTCCGCCGTGGTCCGATCGAGAGCAGCGGCGGCAATCCGTCTCCAGCACTCGACTGCAGCGGCTCGCTGTCGTTCGCGATCTCACACGCGTTCATGGGCGCCCACGGGCTGAGCGCTGGGACGGCGGTGTACTCACAGATCCTGGTGCGCGATCCGGCCTTCGCCGATCCGAACACCCTCGCGCTCTCGCAGGGCCTGCGCTTCACCATCGAGAATTGAGCGCCGTCGGACGCCAGCGCTGGCCGCCCGTCCACGCTCGCTTGCAGTCGGCGGAAGGTGCGCCCCCGGGACCAAGTCGGGGGCCCATCCGCGGCTGGCGCGCGTCACCTCCAGCGCTGGCCCGTCACTGCAAGCCCGCGAACTTGCGGATCGCGGAGTCGCGGGAAGCCAGCTCTTTCTGCAGCGTCGCGACCGAGGCCTTGATGGCGGTGGAGTCACCGGCCTTGAGCGCGGCACGGAAAGCGCCGTGAGCGGCGGCGAGCTTGGTGTCCGTCGGGGCGCCGTCGAGCAGGAACGCGACCACCAGGCCGGCCTCGTGGTACAGGCGCGAGGAACTCTCGAGCTTGGCGATGTCGAGCCCGAAGGCGAACACCTCGTCGAGCTTGCGCAGGCCGCCCGAGCGCTGGATCTGTCCGAAGGCGAAGTCGCGCAGGCTCCAGGGGCTCGCGCCCTCGGCTGCCTCGGGGTCCTTCATGAAGCGTTCGACGTAGCTCGCGGCGCCGTAGCGCAGCCAGCGCGGGATGCGCTTTTCGGCCCAGAAAGCCGCGGTCGACGCTCCGATCGTGCCGACCTGGTTGACCTCGCCGAGGAAGGTGTAGGACGGATCGAGGCCCTCGACGAAACTCTGCGCGGCGGCCCAGCGCAACCAGTACGGGCCCCAGCCGCGCAGCTTCTCGTCCTTGCGGCTCCAGAAGCTGACGCCGCAGCCGAAGAACTGCGCCGGCGGCACCGAGAAATCGAAGGCCAGGTCGGCGAAGTAGGCGCCGTGCAGCGAGGAATAGCCCTCTGCGTCGGGGAGCAGCGGGCGCGTGCCACCGGCGGCGGCGTTGTATTGCTCGAGGCTCGCGAGCACCACGAACTCCGACCGGCGCGCGGGCTCGACACCGAAGATGCGAACCAGCTCGGGATAGCTTTTCTCCGCGAACCAGCGCGCCGCGTTGCCCGCGTCCCACTCGCAGGTCGTGATCACGAGGAAGTGCTCGCTCGCGAGCTCCCACGCGGTTTCGAGCTTCGAGTGGTACTCGTTGGCCTGGGGCAGCTCGAGCCACTGGTCGCCGCACTTCCAGCGCAGCTCGGTCCAGTGCTGCATGTCGTCCGGCGCGACCCAGCTGTTGTCGTCGGCGCGGAACTGGAAGCCGGCCGCCGCGCGCTCGGCCTGTTCCTTGACGCGGGCCAGCTCGTGCGGGCTCGTCCACTTGCCGCTCGCGTCCTTGACCCAACCCATGTTGTGGAACGGCAGGTCACCTTCCGGGACCCACTGGTCCTTGAAGCGCGCCAGGCCTTTTTCCTTCATGCGCGCGGTCTCGTCGCGCTTGTACTTGGTGAGCTCCGTCAGGCTCTCGAACCACTTGCCGTCGTAGAACTGGTGGCCGAGCGCCTTGCGTGCCTCCGCATGCGACGCGTCGATGGCGATCACGGCGCGGTACACCTTGCGCGCGTCCGCGTCCTTGGTGCACGACTTCGCGAGCGCGAGCAGCTTGGCGACGTCGCCGCCCGCCGCACGGATCTTGGCCTCGAGATCCGCGTCTTGGCTCGGCCGCGCGACGAAGACCGGCGCCCGCGCCGGAGTGGCGACTGGACCCGGGAAGGCGAACGACAGCAACGCGATCAGCATGGGGGACGAGCTCGCGAGATGGGCAACTCAGCCTGATTCCGGAGCAGTCTATCAAGGCGCGCAGCATTGCCCCGAGAGGGCGGCGCTTCGCGCCGGATTTTCACTGCGCTCCCGCGCTGCTTCAGCTTTGATGGACGCGAGCGTTCACGCATCTCCTGACGAAGGTCAAGCCGTTGACTTCTGCCAAGCCCCAAGACCCCGATTCCCCGCCGTCGGTGCTGCAGGCGATCACGCAGCGCACCGGGCTCGCTCCGAAGGTGCTGCTCTCCGACACGGGTTCGGAGCACGGCGCGTCGCCGGTGATCGCGCCGGGTTCGACTTCGCTGCGCACGCCGAAAGGCCGCGGCAACTACCAGATGCTGGGCGAGATCGCGCGCGGCGGCATGGGCGTGATCTTGAAGGGTCACGACACCGATCTCGGGCGCGACGTCGCGATGAAGGTGCTCGATCCGGAGCTCGCGAAAAACCCCGCCGTGGTGCAGCGCTTCGTCGAGGAAGCGCAGATCGGCGGGCAGTTGCAGCACCCAGGCATCGTGCCGGTGTACGAGCTCGGGTTGATGGCCGACGAGAGCCCGTACTTCACGATGAAGCTGGTGAAGGGCCGCACGCTGTCGGCGCTCTTCCAACAGCGCAAGACGACGAGCGACGACCGCGGGCGCTTGCTTTCGATCTTCGAGTCGGTGTGCCAGACCGTCGCCTACGCGCACTCGAAGGGCGTGCTGCACCGCGACCTGAAGCCCGCGAACATCATGGTGGGCGCGTTCGGCGAAGTGCAGGTGGTCGACTGGGGCCTGGCGAAGGTGCTGAGCCGCGGCGGGGTCGCCGACGAGAAGCGCGCGCAGGACAGTCTGTTCACGGTGATCGAGACCGTGCGCAGCGGGCCGGGCTCGTCGGGCTCGGACTCGCTCGCGGGCTCGGTGATGGGCACGCCGGCGTACATGGCGCCGGAGCAGGCGCAGGGTGAGATCGAGAAGCTCGACGAGCGCGCGGACGTGTTCTCGCTGGGAGCGATCCTGTGCGAGCTGCTGACGGGCAAGCCGCCCTACGAGTCGATCGAGGGCGAGCCGCTCGTCGTGCAAGCCGCCAAGGCGAGGCTCGACCCGGCGCGCGCGCGCATCGAGAGCTGCGACGCCGATCCGGCGCTGGTCAAGCTGTGCCTCGAGTGCCTGATGACGTCGAAGGCGGCGCGACCGGCCAACGCCGACGCCGTCGCGCGCGCGGTGCACGAGTACCTGACCAGCGTCGAGGAGCGCGCGAAGAAGGCTGAGGTCGATGCCGTGGAAGCGCGCATCCGTGCTGCGGAGGAGCGGCGTGCGCGGCGCCTGACGGTTGCGCTCGCGGGCTCGGTCGCGCTCGCGATCGCGATCGGGAGCGGCGGCCTGTGGTGGGTCAATCGCGAGCGTTCGGCGCGCGCGGCGCAGATGCACGCGGCGGTCGAGACCGCGCATGGAGAGTCGCTGCGGCTGGGGCAAGCGGGCAAACACTCGGAGGCGCTCGAGGCCGCGCGGCGCGCGCTCGCGCTCGCGGAAGCCGGCGAGGCGGACGCGAGCACGCTCGAGCGCGCGCGCGAGTTCGTCGCGACCTCGGAAGCGGCCGAGGATGCGGCGCGGCGCGAGCGCGAGCTCCTGGTCAAGGACGACGAGTTGCGCGAGCAGCTCCTGAAATTGCGCATCAAGCAGATCGGGACCATCGGCAATCGGCAGGCGGAGATCGAGCTCGACACGCGCTACGCGAGCGCTTTCCAGAGCTACGGCGTCGATCTCGAGGGCTCCGACATCGTCCCAGCGCTCGAGCGCATCCGCGAGCGCGACATCGCGCGCGAGGTCGCGCTGGCGCTCGACGACTGGGGCCGCGTGCGCCGCAGCGTCCACGGACCGCGCTCCGAGAAGACCGAGAACCTCCACGTGCTCGCGATGGATCTCGACCCCGATCCCGAACGCATGCGCATGCGCGTCGCGATTTCCGAGGGCGACTTGCAGACGTTGCTCGACCTCAGTGCGCCGCAGAACTTGCCGCGACTCGACCCGGGCTCGATCTTCGTCCTCAGCGCCGCGCTGTGGACCAGTGGAGCGCAGCACCAACCGGCCGTGTACCGCATCTACGACCAGGCCGTGCAGCTCTATCCAGGCGACTTCGTGCTGCAGTCGATCGGAGGCACGATCTACCAGCTCGTCGGCCGTTTCGAGGCGTCGATGGCCTGCCGCACCGCTGCACTCAGCTTGCGCCCCGACGATCCGACCGCGCGGCTGCGCAACTCGGACGCGCTGTTCTTCCTCGGCCGACTGACCGAGGCCGAAGGCGGCTACCGCGCGCTGGTGGCGCAGCATCCCGAGCACGCGGAAGCGTGGTACAGCTTCGGCTTGTGCATGCTGCAACTGGGCGACTACTCCGAGGCGCTGCGTTGCTACGAACGTGCGCTCGCGCTGCAGGAAAACCCCGATTGGAGGGCGGACCTGATCGGCGTGAGCTACCAATTGGGCCACATCGGTCGCGAGGAGCTGGTCGCGGCGATCGAAGCGGAGGTGCAGCCGATCCGCCTGATGACGCTGCTCTTTCCATTGCTCGACCACGCGCAGCCCGCGCGCCGCGATCCCGCGTTCGTGCTCCAGACCTTCGAGGCCCGCGCGAATTCGTTCGAGGGCGCGGATTGGTTGTTCCTCCCGAAGTCCGTTGCGTTGATCGGCGTCGGCGATTGGCAGGGGGCCGCGAAGGAACTCGAAGGTAGATACGCTTCACCCTCGGTGCTGGTGGTCACCCCGCAAGCGGTCGACTTCATCCGCGCGCTGATCTACGTCAAAGTCGGCCAGGCCGAGGCTGCCCGAGAATGCTACGCCCGCGCCACGGTCCGCATGTCGCAGGTCGTCGGCGGCAATCCTGCGGCCTGGGACCGGTCCGACGTCGTCCGCTGGCGCCGCGAATGCGAAGCCGCGCTCGGGCTGTGAGCGTCGCGAAGAGCTGAGGATGCGAGCTCCACGAACGGCGGATGCGCGACGTCGCCCGGAGCGGCGCCGGACGTCGAGGCCGTGATCTCGCGACGCTCTCCGACTCCACCGGACCCAACATCTTCTGCCCGCGCTCCGTCGGCGCTCGCTCCGGGCGAGTGCCCGCCGTGAACCCGGCCACGGTCTGGATGACGAGCTCCTCACGCGCGGGCACGGAGTTGCAGAAACTCCCGAAATTCCTGCGTTTTCGGGTGCTCCAGCCGAGCCCACAGTCGAGCGAGGACCCACTCACGTGCTGCATCCGCGTCACCTCCGCCAAGTGCCGGCTAGTCTGGGCCGCAGCCCGACAGGGTGCCGCGGCGCCGGCGGGGACTGCACCGAGGTCGGACCCTCGCTCGACGGAAGTACGATCACCCCCGGAGATACACATGAGCTCGATGAACTGGAATCGCCTTGGACTGGGTTTGGTGTTGGTTGCCGGCCCGTCGCACGCCCAGACGGTCGTGCGGAGCTTCGTCGGATTGGCCCAGCACGACAACCTGGGCTTCTCGATCGCCAATTGCGGTGATCTCGACGGCGATTCGGTGAATGACATCGCGCTGGGCGCGCCGGGAGCCGGGGGCTTCGGAGCGTTGTACGTCTATTCCTCCGCCACTGGAGCGCAGCTCTTCAGCGTCGTTCCCTCCAGCCCGACGATTGGCGTCTATGGATGCGCCGTGGCCGCCGCGGGCGACGTCGACGGGGACGGAGTGGGAGACGTGCTCGTCGGCGCGATCGGGGACTTCTTCAACGCCGCGGCTCCCACGCGCGTCGAAGTGCGCTCGGGAGCGGGAGGCGCACTGCTGCGCGTGCTCTTGGGCAGCAGTGGCAGCTTCTTCGGGAAGTCGATCGTCAATTTGGGTGACTGGAACGGCGATGGACGGGCCGAGTTCGCCGTGGCCGCACCGGACATGGACATCGGAGGAACCGACAGCGGCAGCGTGTACGTGTACGACGGCGATCCGGCCATCGCCGTGCCCCTGTTCCGAGTCGATGGTCCCACCACCGGCAGCTATCTCGGTTGGGCCATCGCGCTCGTGGGGGACATCAACCGCGATGGTGCGCCCGATTTCGCCGCGGGAATGCCGCGCCATCCCTACGGCGCGACCTATCCGCTGGGACGCGTGAACTTCTATTCGGGGGAGAGCGGCGAAGTGCTGCGGTGGATCGACGGACCTCTGAACGGCACCTTCGGCACGGGCTTCGGCGGTGCACTGGCGAACGTGGGAGACATCGACGGCGACGGGCTATCCGATTTGCTCGTGGGCGCGCCCTATTTCGGCGTGGTCCCGACTCCGAGCTCCAACGAGGGGCTGAGCCGCATCTACTCCATCGCGGACGACAGCGTGCTGTTCGAGGTCATCGGCGAGGAGCCGGAGGTACGACTCGGCGAGACCGTGGGCGCGCTGGGGGATCTCGATGGTGATGGAGTTTCCGAGTTCAACGTCTCGGGCGTTCAGGGTCAGGACGCGCTGATCTACTCCGGCCGCACGCGGCAGCTCCTGTTCACGATCGCCGGCAACTTCTTGTCGGACGTGGGCTTCGCGAGCTGCGCCATGGGCGACATCGACGGCGACGGCCTGGGGGATTTCGCGATCTCCGACCCTGGCTATCAGCAGGGCCGCGGCCGCGTGCGCATCTTCGCCACCGGCGCCGGCAACGTGACGAGCTACTGCAGCACCGGCACCACCTCCAACGGTTGTGAGCCAAAGCTGATCGCCATCGGGAACCCCAGTGCGAGCTCGGCGACGTCGTTCGAAATCGCGATCTCCGGTCTCGAAGGCCAAAAGCCCGGCCTGCTGTTCTATGGCGTCAGCGGCCCGAAGCTCGCTCCTTGGGGCAGCACGTCGAGCTCCATGTGCGTGCGCGCGCCGCTGCAGCGCACCGTGTTCACCTTCCCCAGCGGCACCACGGACAGCTGCGACGGCGTCTATCGGCTCGACTGGAACGCCTACATCGCGGCGCACGCCAACGCTCTGGGCATGCCCTTCGCCACCGGCGACCAAGTGTGGGCCCAGGGCTGGTTCCGCGATCCGCCCAGCTCGAAGAAGACCTCGCTGACCAACGCGCTCACGTTCGTGTTCGCGCCGTGAGCGAGTGAGCCGCGCGGGCGGCGGACGGTCCTGGAAGCGCGGCGCCGGACTTCGGTGGAGTGGTCTCGCGACCGCCGACGCGTTCACCGCGGGGGCGTGCGGCTTCCTTTCCACGTGAGCAGGCGTTCGAGCCTCGCGAGGTGGACCTGTGCGCGACGGCGGCGCCAGTGCCGCCTTCGAGGCTCGATTCGTAGCTCGCGCCGCCGCTCCGGGACGAGCGGCTCCGCGCTGCCGTTTCGAGCGCGGTGGGCGCGCGTCTCGCGAAAAAGAAGTGGCTTTCCGTTCCCGAGGGTTCCGCGCACTGACAAGCGCCTTGGACCAGTCAGCGCACCAACCACCAGGAGCCTTCCATGAAACGTCTCTCCAGCATCGCCCTCGGACTCTTCTCGCTCGCCGCGTCGGCCAGCGCGCAGTGCTTCAACATCGACACTGGGTTCATCAGCACGCCGCCGAGCAATGCCTATGGCGCGGCGTCGGGCATGTCGGGTGTTTGGAACGATGTGGGCGCGACGCCCGCCGCGTTCGCCCTGCTCGACATCGACGGAGCGCCGACCTGCGCCACGCTCACCGCGAGCACGCTCGGGGGCGTGCCCGCTGCCGCGACCGCTCCGCTCATCCCCGTGACCGCGCCCGACGACGCAGCGCTCTACAACGACTTCGCCCTGGTACCGGGCCCGTTGGGTGTGACGACCTGGACCATCGCCGGCCTCGATCCGGGCACCTACGACGTCTACGTGTATTCGCTGAGCCCCTTCGCCGCGACCAATCCGACGCTCTTGAGCTGCATCAACTTCGCCTCGGGCAAGACGATCTGCGGCACCTGGCCCGGTGTCGGCGCGCCGACCGTGGGTGCGGCCTTCGTCGTCGATCCGGCGGTGGTGCTCATCGGCCTTGCGTGCACCAACACGATCTCGTTCACCTCGAGCGTGTTCGCAGCCAATCCGTTCGGCTGCGTCAATGGCATCCAGATCGTGCGGCGCGGCGGAGGCTGCCCGGCGCGCTACTGCCAGTCGGGAACGTCCGGTGCCGGCTGCGTTCCGGTGCTCAGCTTCGGTGGTCCCAATCCGCCGAGCGTCTCGGTCTGGACGAATGGCTTCGTCATCGACGCGCTGAATCTCGATGGCCAGAAGCAGGGCCTCTTCTTCTACAGCGTCACCGGCACCAAGGCGGTGCCCTGGTGCGGTGCCGCGGGCTCGTACTTGTGCGTGCGCGCTCCGGTCAATCGCCTTGCACCGGGGAACACCGGCGGCAGCGCGGGCGTGTGCAACGGGACCCTGTCGGTCGACTGGAACGCTTGGATCTCGACGCACACCGGAGAGCTCGGTGAGCCGTGGGGCGTTGGCGATGACGTGTGGATCCAGTGCTGGTACCGCGACCCGCTGACGCCGTGCTCGAACGTCACCTCGAACATGACCGAGGCCTTGCACTTCCAACTCGAGCTCTAGTCGCACCACACCGACGGTGTGCTCGCAGCGAGCGCGGCGCGTCGCCCGACGAGCCGCGCTCGCCCTGTTTCGGTCGACTCAGTGAACCGCGCGCGCCGAGCGAATTCGTCGGCGGCGTTGACACACGTCTCGCGTGCGTGGGCCGGCGGAACTGCGCTGCATCGCAGCGCGCGGTTGCGGTCGACCGCGAGCGGTGTCGGCACGCGCTCGTGCTCTGGCACCGTGTCCGCACGGTCTCGATCGTCGCGCGACAGATGAACGGGATGATGTCGACACTGCACGGGGCGGCTGCGCACGCCGCTTGGCCGACGCCTCGCAACGACGTCTCCGACCGATTTCGACGGGGTGAAGTCGTGAAGTCCTAAGGCGTGATGCCCCTGGAGGGGCGGAGACCGACGTCGTAGATGCGGATCTTCACGGGGCCGAAGTCGCGATTCGCCGAGCGCGCGGCGGAAGCAGAGTGGCCCCAACTCCCGCCGCGGAGCACGCGGTAGTCGGAGCTGTCCACTCCGTCGTCCCTCAGTCCATCGCCTTTGCGCGGCGGAGCAGTCGCGTCCCACGTGTCTGCACACCACTCCAACACGTTGCCGTGCACGTCGTGCAACCCAAAAGCGTTCGCTCGCAGTGTGCCCACTGGCGCGATGTCCGTGTCGATCTGACGGTCGTTTTCATCGAGTTCGATGTTGGCCACGCCGAGGAGTCCCTTCGCGTCGTCGCCCGGCCACCAGGCCGTGTTCGTCCGCGCGCGGCAGCCGTACTCCCACTGCGCCTCGCTCGGAAAACCGCACCAGCCCAGATCGCGCTGCAGCATCAAAGCGATGTCGTCCCAACTGATGATGTTCGCAGGGATGAGGGCTTTGTCGCCCTCGTAATGGAAGCCCCGCCGCAGTGACACGCGGTCCCATTGCTCGTGAGTCAACTCGTACTTCGATAGGAAGAACGGATCCAGGTCGACCCCGGTGATCCACTCCGCCTGACCGCGGTGTTGATTCTCTTCCTTCGGCACGCGGCCGCCGGGCAAGAGCACGAGGACCATGCCCGTCTCGGGCGTCAGCGTCAGCCGGCCCTCCGAGTCCCGTTGCACGCGACCGTCCGCACCAAGCTGCGGCTCCGTTCCCGTCTGCAGGTGCACGAACTCCCACAAGCCCGTCGCCGGGTTCTCGCCCAACGGCAACAGACCAAGCTGCGGCGTCAGCCGCTCCCCGCTCCGCCACTTCTGCCCCGCGTACTGCGCCGATCTCGCGATGCCCTCGATCGCCTCCGCCCAGCGACTCTTCGCCTTCTCGCTGAACGCGGCCTCCTTCGCCACCTCGAGCATCCGCGCCTGCCACGCCAGGTCGCTCTCCAGCGACACCAACAACGAATGCCACCACTCGACCTGGCTCTCCTTGAAACGCCACGTCCGACGCTCGCCGCACAGCGCGCGAAGCGCTTCGCTCTCGCGCTCGAGCGTCGTTTTGTCGGCAGGGGACGTGTCAGTGTCTTGGAGCTTCGTCTCGAGCTCGCGCAACCGCTTCCGCTCCGGGTGCGACTCGAAGTCGCGCGTCCTGTCTTCGTCGCTGTACGGCAGGACCTGGTCCGACGCGTGCAGCTCCGCGAGCTTCGCTCGCACGTCCTTCAGGCCCGGGCGCCACTCCACGCCGGCCGCGAGGTCCTCTTCTTGGCCGTTGAGCAGCTTCTCCGACTCCTCGATCCACCACAGGTACGCCGGCTTGCCCAACCGACCGAGCCCCTCCAGCGTCCGGCTCTGCGCTCGCAAGCGCGCCAAGTCCTGGATCATCCCGCGAAGCTTCTGCTCGCGGGATTGTGCGCGCAGCTCGGAGTTGGACTGCGCGAGACTCGCCCGCTGCTGCTCGATCTCCGCGTTCTTCTTGTCGAGCGCGACGTTCGCGGTTTGCGTTCGCTCGCGTTCGGCGTTCGCCTCGCTCGCGAAACGCAGCGAGAACAGCACTCCGGCAATCAGAGTCAGCACCACCGCTGCGAGGGAAGCAGCGAGAGCCTTGTTGCGCTGCACCCACTTCTTCGTCTCGGCCCAGCGGCCCGTTTCGTAGGCACTGACCACGCGGCCCTCGAGATAGGCGCGCAAGTCGGCCGCCAGTGCGAGCGTCGTCGGATAACGCTTGGCGATGTCGCGCTCCATCGCGCGCTCGCAGATCGCCACCAGCTCCGCCGGCGTCGCTGGCGCGAGCTTCTCGATTCCCGGCGGCGGCTCGCGCAGCACCGCGAGCAGGATCGTGTGCTGCGACACGCGCGTCCCCGCCGGCACGTACGGCATCTCGCCCGTCACCAGCTGGTACAGCATCGCGCCGATCGAGTACACGTCCGAGTGGGGGCCCAGCTTGTCCAGCTCACCGCGAGCCTGTTCCGGCGGCATGAAGCTCGGCGTTCCGACCACGTCGCCATCCATCGTCACCAGCGGAGAGTCCGGCGTGCCTTCGCGATCGTCGTGGCGCTCGGTCTTCACCACGCTCGGTGTGGACATGCCCACGGGCTTGATGCGCACGTCGTGCTTGTCCTCGCGCCCGAGCACGCGCGCCAAGCCCCAGTCCATTACGTACACCTCGCCGAACTTGCCGACCATCACGTTGGCGGGCTTCAGGTCGCGGTGAACGACTTGCTTGGAGTGCGCAAACGCCATCGCTTCGCACACGCGCAAGAGCACGCCGAGCGCGCGCACTTGGTTCCAACCGTCGTGGCCGCTCTTCACGTGCTCGAAGACCGCGCGCAGGTCCTCGCCCTTCACCAGCTTCATCGTGAAGTACACGCGGCCCGTCGCGTCGAGGCCCAACTCGTGCACCGGCACGATGCCGGGGTGGTCGAGCTGGCCCGTGATCTGCGCCTCTTCGAGAAAGCGGCCGAGCGTTTTCGGATCGACGGCCGGAGTGTCGCCCGTCGCCGTTTCGCCGCGCCCGAGCACCACCTTCATCGCCAGCGTGCGCCGCAGCTCCTCGTCCCAGATCTTCAGGATCGCGCCCATCCCGCCGCGCGCAACCTCGCCCAAGAGCTTGTAGCGCGTCCCGCGCGGGCCCTCGGCGCGCAGGCGCTCGAACAGCTTGCTCTGCGGCCCCGAGTCCGCCTGCGGCTCGCCGCCCAGCGACACGTCCGGATCGACGCCGTCGCCAAAGCGCTGCTTCAACCGCTCCGACAGCGGCGCATCGCTGGCCCGCGGCCGCAGTCGGCTGAGCGCGTCGTACGTCGCCAGCATCTGCCGCAGCTGCGTCGCGTGCGCTGGATGCGCGCCGCACACCGCCTCGATGTCGGGCTGCTCGCCCGCATCGCGCCGCGCCAGAAACTCGAGGAACAGCTCCTCGGCCTGAGGATCGAAAGGCGAGCTCGAAGTCGTCATGGGAGCCCGCTAGCTAACCAACCCCGCGCCACTCCCCGCAATGGGCCGCGGGGCGGGCCGCAGCGACTCCGCGGGGCCTCGCGCTGCCACTTGGCGGTGAGTGCAGCGACCGTCTCGACGCCGACAACGCCGAACGCACGCGCGTCAGAGGTTTCAAGAGCAGTGCGCGCAGGCGTGTGAGCTTCGGCGAGTCAACGACGTGCGTGGAGCGGCGAGTGAATCTCGGGGTCGTGCGGGTTCGGCAACTGCGCGCACTGTCTCGGCTTTCGCTGGCGGCTGCGCACGCCGCTTGGCCGACGCCTCGCAACGACGTCTCCGACCGATTTCGACGGGGTGAAGTCGTGAGATCCTACGGGGTGATGCCTCTGGAAAGGCGGAGACCGAGAAAAGCGAAACGTGAGCCCGGGGTGAGGCCACTGCTGTCCAGCCATCTTTCGTTCGAGACAGCGTAACCCAAGCCGCCGCCACGGACCGATCGCTCGGAGGAGCGATCGACACCGTCGTCCCACAACCAGTCACCTTCACGCGGCTGGGAAGTCGGATCAAATGTGTCGCCACACCACTCCCACACGTTGCCGTGTACGTCGTGCAATCCGAACGCATTCGCACGCAGCCCACCCGTGGCCAGGATGTCGTCACCCAGATTGCCGATGCCCTCCAAGCTCTCCTCGGAGTCACCCGGCCAGTAGCGTGTCGTCGCTTCCGCGCGGCAGCCGTACTCCCATTGCGCCTCGCTCGGAAGGCTGCACCAGCCGAGCTCGCGCTGCAACATTAGCGCGATGTCTTCCCAACTGATGTTGTTCGCCGGGATGAGTGGGAGTTCTCTCTTGTGGTGAATGCCGACGCGCAGCGAGACGCGGTCCCACTGCTCGTGCGTCAACTCGTACTTCGAGAGGAAGTGCGGAGCCAAATCGACCTCGGTGATCCGCTCATCTTGTTCATCGTCGCAAGTAGTCTTCGGGACACGCCCGCCGGGCAGCAGCACGAAGACCACGCCAGTTTCGGGCGTCAGGGTGAGCCGTCCCTCGGAGTCACGGAGCACGCGCCCATCGGCGTCCAACGTCGGCTCCGTGCCCGTCTGCAGGTGCACAAACTCCCACAACCCAGTTGCTGGATTCAGGCCGAGCGGCAGCAGTCCGAGTTGTGGCGTCAAGCGCTCACCGCTCGGCCATCTCTGGCCCGTGTACTTGGGCAGCACAGCGATTGCGTTGATAGCCTCCGTCCAACGCGCCCTCGCTTTCTCGCTCAACGCAGCATCCTTCGCGATCGATAGCAATATCGACTGTGTCGAAAGTTCGCTCTCAAGCGAAGCCAGGAACTCGTGCCACCACGCTTCCTGGCTTTGCTTGAAGCGCCAAGTCCGTCTAGCGCTGCACTGGCTGCGTAACTCGGAGATACGTAGGTTCAATTCCGACCGCTTCGCCGCGACGTCGGACTCGACACGTGCGCGGTGCTCCTCCAACTCAGCCGTCCATTTCGAAAGTTCTGACTCGCGATCCGTCAGCGCAGTTCCGGACCAGAGCTGTGCCTCGGCGCTGAGGCGCGTGACATCTGTGTGAATATGGAATTTGGCGTCGCCACACGCCTCCTCGAGCGCCTCCTGGGCCTGTTCGAGTGCTTCGGCTGCACGACCGAGACGGAGAAGTGACCACGCGTACGTAGTCCGCGCCAGTGCCTTGGCGGAGTTGTCCGCGAGTTCAATGGCCCGTTTTGCCATCAACATCGCTAGCACCGCTTCGGAGTCGGTCGGGAATTTACGGTCTGGACCCACGATGCGCCACGCGTGCTCGTTCAATGCGTTCGCGTCCCTGTCTTCGAGCCACGTTGGGTGCAACTGCGCCATGTCGCGCTCCGAGGGCCACTGCAATTTTCCCAGTCGCAGCGAGTGGGCTCGAATTCGCTGCTCTCGCTCGTATAGATCGGCTCTGAGCTCTTGCTCAATTGCCCGATCCTCCGCCTCGAGATCGGTCAATCGCTTGTGGCTTGGATGTGTCTCGAAGTCGCGTTTCCTGTCTTCGTCGCTGTACGGCAGGACCTGGTCCGACGCGCGCAGCTCCGCGAGCTTCGCTCGCACGTCCTTCAGGCCCGGGCGCCACTCCACGCCGGCCGCGAGGTCCTCTTCTTGGCCGTTGACCAGCCTCTCCGACTCCTCGATCCACCACAGGTACGCCGGCTTGCCCAACCGATCGAGCCCCTCCAGCGTCCGGCTCTGCGCTCGCAAGCGCGCCAAGTCCTGGATCATCCCGCGCAGCTTCTGCTCGCGGGATTGCGCGCGCAGCTCCACGTTGGCTTGCTCCGTCTTCGCGCGTTCGGCCTCCGCCTCGAGCGCGGACTGATTCGCCTCGTCGCGCGCCTTTGCCACCCGCTCGGTCTGCGCGGCGAGTTCCGCGTTACGCTGCTCCAGCTCGCTCGCTGTTCGCAGCTGCTGCACGAGAAGGCCGGAGATCGCCGCAAGTGCGATCGCTCCGACTGCTGCGGCCGAGCTCGGGCCAGGGTTGCGGCGCGCCCATTTGGTGACGCGCACGAGCGTGCTCGGCGGGCGCGCGTGGATCGGCTCGTCGGCCAGGTGCCTGCGCAGATCGGCCGCGAATTCCGCCATCGACGCGTAGCGGCGGCCGGGGTCCTTCTCCAGCGCCTTGCCGCAGATGATCGACAGCTCGCGCGGGCACTGCGAGCGCACCTTCGACGGCTCGGGCGGCTCGAAGAACAGGATCCTCTGGCTGATCTGGTGCGTCGTGTCGCCCTCGAACGGGCGGCGCAGGCTCAAGAGCTCGTAGAGCACTACGCCCAGGCTGAAGATGTCCGTGCGGTGGTCGAGCCCGATGCGCTTGGCCGTCACCTGCTCGGGGCTCATGTACGCGTACGTGCCCGCGAACTCGCCCGTCACGGAAACGAAGGAATCGTCGTTCACGCGCGCCAACCCGAAGTCGGTCAGCTTCGGGCTGTCGTCCGGCGCGATCAGGATGTTCTGCGGCTTGACGTCGCGATGGATCACGCCCGCGCGGTGCGCTGCCTCGAGGCCGTCGGCGAGCGCCGCCACGAGCTCCGCGGCCTTGCGGTAGTAGCCCTCCGGAGTGTTCTCCTCCGCGCGCATCTCGTCGAGCGAGTCCTTCAGTGTCCTCGATCCCTCGACCAGCTCTTGCGCGATCCACGCCGGATTGCCGGAGCCGTTGAAGGCCAGCGTGCGCACGATGTTCGGGTGCGCCAGACGACCGCCGGCGCGTGCCTCGCGCTCGAACCAGGCCAGCGTGCGCGCATCCACGTGCTCGGGCCGCACGAACTTCAAAGCCACCGGTCGGCGCAGCTCGTCGTCGTAGGCCTCCCACACCAGGCCCATGCCGCCCTTCGACAGGAAGCGCCGCAGCGTGAACGTCCCGATGCGCTGCCCAGCGCTGAACAAGGCACCGGGTGCGGCGTCGTCGGCCTCGGCCGCGTCGCGTCGCGCGCCGCCGCGCCCGAACAGGCCCTCGACCGTCGCTCCGCCGGGGAGCATCTCGTTGTCGCGCGCGACCTGCGCTCGAAGTCGCTGGACGCGCGCCAACAGCGCGGCATCGGTCATCAGCTCGGGCTGAGCGCGGGCCCAGGCGTCGAGTGCCTGCGCGTCGTTGGCGGAGTGCGACGCGAGGAACCGTGCGAGCAGTGATTCTGCCGGATCGTTGACGGACGAGCTCATGGCCGGGGGGATGCCGTTGCGAAGCGCGCGCTCGACCGGGAGAAGGGGCGCGCGCGCGGGCCGAGTGAAGCCCTGGCCGCGCGGTTCGTCAAGGTCGCGATGCCGATCCGTGCGACTCGCGCTGGCATCGCGCCTGTAGCCTCACGGTCGCGGTCCTCCGCTCGGCCGAACTTCCTTGATCTCGATGCTGAGCTGCACCAGCTTGCGAGCGAAACCCTCGGCCGTGTTCAGCGTGTGCAGGATCGAGCCACCGGGCCTGCGGTAGGAAATGATGCCACCATCGTCGAGCGGGACGACCAAGGCCTCGTCCTGTGCCGCGGTGAGTCGGAACTCGTTGGGCACGACATCGGCGCCGACGAGGGCCTCCATGGACACGTCGGTCGGTGCGTCCAGCGTGAACCGGCCCGGGCAGTGCGGGATGGGGCGCCAGGTCCAACGGCGCGACAGCTCATCGAAAGTCATCAGCTGGGATGATGGCGGTGACCTGCCCCGCGCGCCATGCGGGACCACGACGAGTCGCACTCTTTGCGGAGCTCGACACTTGGGCTCGGGATCTGTGGACGCTCGATGCGGCGAAAATCCAACTGGGCGGTGCAAGGTCGATGACCACGAAATGAGGCGTCGCTTGCGTCACCGCGAATTCGGCGGTCCGCATTGGCCAGGCCAGCATTCGCGGGTTCTGAATCGCGTTTTCCCTCGTGCTGAAATGCCTCGCTTCGGGTCGGACGCCCCAGGATCTCGTGGCGGAGTTTCCTGAGCTCGAGCCAGCTGATGTCGCGGACTGCCTGCGCTGTGCCGCTTGGCTCGCATCCGGTCGCGGAATCGAGTCGCCGTCGTGGCGTGACGACGTTCACTCGAGGGCCATTCGACCTCAGTTGACTGGCTGAGCTCGCGGCGCTCTCCGGCGCTTCCCGGATGTCACCTCGTCAGGCATCGACCGCCGGGACGTAGTCCTTGGCGCCGGGGTCGAGCTGGCCGGTGGCCTTGACGTAGATGTCGAAGAGCTTCTGCTCGAGCGGGAAGCCGTAGCGGTGCTTCTTGAGGCGCCAGCCGGCGATGTTGGCCAGCGTCTCGCGCATCCACTTGGGGCCTTCGTGGATCTTGCGGTCGTAGATGGCGCTGGTGTTGTTGTACAGACGCCAGGTCTCGCGCACGTCGTCGGGGAGCGGCGTGTTGTGCGAGTTGTACTTGTACTCGAAGCACTTGCCCCACTCGTGGAAGTCCTTGGGCGGCACGTAGCCGTTCTTGACGGCGGTGGCGAAGTCCTCGGTGCCGGGGATCGGGCGGAAGGGATAGACCTCCGAGCCGGCGGTGGGGAAGAGGTACTTCACTCCGGCGGCGACGCGCAGCGTCTCGCGCATCGATTCGGGCGTCTCGCCGGGATAGCCGATGATCCAGAACGTGCCGGGCGTGATGCCGCGGCGGTAGAGCTCGCCGATCGCGTAGGGGATGTTGGAGAGCTTGATCTCCTTCTTGATGCGCTCCTGCATCTGCGCCGTGCCGGTCTCGGCGCCGAGCCACAGCAGATGGCAATGCGAGTCGCGCAACAGATCGAGCGTCTCCTGCTTGTAGCGCGCGATGGTCTCGATCTCGATCGTGCCGTTCCAGTGGATCGGCACCTCGAGCTCGATCAACTTCTCGCAGAAGGCCTTGGTGCGTTTCTCGGCCACGCCCCAATTGGCGTCCTGGAAGCGCAGCACGTCGAATTTGAAGCGTTGCTGCAGCTCGGCGATTTCCTCGGCGAGCTTGTCGCCCGCAATCGCCTTGTAGCGCTTGCCGGTGACCAGCGGAGAACAACAGAAGGTGCACGGCTCGGGGCAGCCGAAGCTCGAGAAGTGGCTGAAGGCGCGCGGCGGATTGTCGGCGGTCCACTTGCCCGGCAGAGGGAAGCGGTGGCGCACCTTGAGGCGCGTCGGCTTGGTCTGCAGCTCGGCGTAGCGCTCGTACTCGAGCAAATGCCAGGGCACCGGCGCGAACCTCTCGAAGCCCACGACCTCGCGGTGCTCGGTGTACACCAAGCGCTGGTCGCGCCACAGCGCGAGGCCCGGCACCTTGTCGAGCGGCTCGCCCGCGTCGAGCGCCTGGACGACCTCGTCGAAGGTCAGCTCGCCTTGCCCGATGCCGACGGCGTCCGCGATGCCGTGCTCGAAATACATCTCGGGGATGACGCTCGGGAACCAGCCGCCCCAGATGATCGGGAGCTTGGGAAAGCGCTCGCGCACGGCCTTGGCCACGACGTAGCCGTCGTACACCTGGTAGCCCAGGATGCAGGAGCTGGCGAAACACAGCGCCCCGTCACAGGCCTCGAGCACCTTCTCGAGGTACTTGGGCTCGATCATCGCGTCGATCAGGATCACCTCGTGGCCGGCGGCGACCGGCCCGGTGGCGATCTGCAGGAGCTCGAGCGGGAGCAGGTCGGCGCTGAAGATCTCTCCGCGCGTCGGGTCGGCCCGATGCGGAAGGAACAGCACGATCTTGCGGCGACTGCGGATCATCGATGGGGGAGCAAGCTGCGGTCTGGGGAGCGGGAGCGATGGCCCTCAAAGCTCCCCTGCACGGAATAGTATGCCGCACGGGAGGCGCGGGCGCCTCGGATGACGGGAAGCTGGATCGGATCGCGCGTTGGCCGGACTCCAACCCGAAGGTGCGGCGCCGCTCTCGAGCGGGGGGGGACCGCGCCGGCGCTCACTCACTGCGCGCCGTAGTTGGCGAGCACCCACTCGGACCAGGCGCGGTCGAAGTCGGGGTAGGCCCAGCCCAGGTGCTGCTTGAACAGCTCGCGGTGCACGTCGGGCATGTTCTCGACGTGAGGAATGCCCTGCTTGTTCGTGATGCCGTGCAGGGCGCCGTTGAAGGCGGCCCATTCGTTGGGCTTGGTCGTGACCATGAACTGCACCATCGACCAGGTCGCGTAGTGACGGTCGAGCGTCAGGTCCGAGTACTCCTTCATGCTCATCAGCTCGGCCATGCGCGGCCCCTTGCCGGCGGCGACGAGCTTGCGCACCTCGGGCTCCCACTTCTCCTTGCGCGTCGTGGCCGCGACCCCGCCCTCGGCGGAATCGAAGGTGTTGTACTTGGTTTCGATCTCGCGCTCGATGAAGTGACCGAAGCCCTCGCGGATCCAGATCGGCGTGTCGTAGCTGTAGTGCTTGAAGCCGTCGAGCAAGTTGATCGCGAGGTTGAAGGCCACGTGGCCGTGCAAGCCCAGGTCGTCGCGCAGGTTGTCCTCGGCGCAGTGCATCGTCACCGAGAGCGTGTCGGCGCTGGTCACGTTCCAGCGCTGCGTCTTCTTGGTCAACAGCCCGAACTGGCCCTGCAGGTAGGTCGTGAGGTTGGCCTCGCTGGGGACGATCAAGATCTCGTACTTGCCCGACTGTCCGAGGTGCGGGCCGGTGCCCATGTACTTGCCGGTGCGATCCCAAATGGTGTTGGGCGGAGGGAACTGCTCGTCCTTGACCTGCAGGATCGCCTGCATGCGCTTGTACACGTCCTCGGCGCGCTGCGCGAACATGTGCGCGCGCAGCCAGGGCTCGAGGATCTTTTCCTTGGGGTCGACGCTCGGCAGGACTTCCGCCAGGCGCGCCAACTCGCCGCGGATCTTCTCCTTGTCCTCCTGCTTGACCTTGTAGGCGCCGAGCGCGAAGCCGATCTCGAAGTGCGCGGTCTCGATCCACTTGATGTCGCAAGTGGCCAGCAGCGCGTCGATCTTCTTGGTCTTCTCGGGCTTGCCGAAGTCGAAGTCGCCGTGCGACACGACACCGGCGCGCTTCATCTGCTCGGGGTCGCCCTTGCAGTACGGGCACTGGTCGGGATCGTTCTTGTTTTGAGCGGGCGCGAGCGCCGGCAGCAGTGCACCGGCGACGAGCAGGGCCGTGGAGAATCGCGTGGGACTCATGGTGTGCGTCGTTCGCGCGCCGCTACGAGCGCGCCTTCCACTTCTTGGCGAGCTCGATGGCTTCGAACACGGGCAGGTTCGCGATCGGCAGCTCACCGTCGACGATGCCGCGCAGGGCGTTGATCGCGGCGATGCGGATCGAGTTGTCGTTGTTGTCGAGCTCGACCTTCACCAGCGCGAGCGCGGACTTCGTGCCGCAGCCCGCGAGCAGATTGAGGCCCGCGACCTTCTTCTTGCGGTCCGGGTCGGCGGCCAGCTTGCTGGCGAAGGTGGTCGACTCTTCGTCGCGCACCGCTTCCAGCGCGAGGCGCAGCTCGGGCCCCTTCTTGCCCCACTGCTCGAGCGCCGACTGGGCGATGCTCTCGAGTGCCGCGTGCGAGCCGGCGGCCGTGGCGCACAAGGCGGCGCAGTAGAGCTCGACATCGGCGCCCTCGGCCTTGGGGTCCTTGGCGAGCGCGGCTTTGGCCTTGGTGTAGGCCTCGACCGCGGGCGCTTGGACGCCGGCGTCGGGGAACCCCGCGCAGCGCGCCAGGGCCCAGATGCGCACCTCGCGCGCCTTGTCGGCGAAGAACGGCGCGAGCAGCCGCGTGTGCTCGGGGCCGGTGATCTTCTCGAGCACGGTCTCCACGCGCAGCCGAGCTTCGAGGCTCTTCTCGCGCCCCAGCACCGGCAGGAGCTGCGGCACGATCGCCGCGCCGGCCTTGGTCAGCGCCGCATCTGCCTGCTCGCCCATCTCGGGCGTGCCCGCTTTGCGCAAGCGCTCGATGTCGGTCTTGACCGTGGCGGCATCGGCCTCGAGCTTGGGCCAAGCGGTCAGGTACACGACCTCTTTCTTCTCCGCCTTCTCGGTGGTCTTGGGCTGGAACAGCGGGTCCTGCGCGGCACCCACGGGCGCGACGGCGAACACGGCGACGAGCATCAGAGCCTTCACGGTTGCTTGCCTCCCATGCGGTACTTGAGGAGCTCGGGCACGATCGCTTCCCAGGCGGGATCGACGATCGTCAGGCGATGGCGGTCGTGCTCGGCCTCGATATCTTGCGCCGCGCTGGTCTCGTCCAGCCAGGGAAACACCAGCGCCTCGATCTTGACCACGGTGGCCATCGGCACCGCTCCGTCGCGGCGCCCGAGGCGGCGCAGGATCGCAAAACGCCCGGGCTCCTCGACCACTTCCGACCAGACCCCGTCGGGCAGGTCCATCGCCGTGCCCCAGACCACCAGGCCGAGCACCGTCCAGTCGCCTTCCGCGAGCGCGCCCAGCGTGCCCTCGGGCCGCGGTGGTCCGGCGAAGGTGCCGCTGTCGAGCGCGCTGCGCGCCGCGCGGGCCTCGGCCAGGGCGGCCTCGCGCTTCTGCGGAGCCAACGCGCTCGCCAGCACGCGCGGGATCGAGATGTTGGTCAGCGCCAAGCGCCGCAACTGCGCGGGAGAGGCACTCTGCTCGAGGCGTTCGACGTACACCGAGTCGAGGTCGACTTGCGTGGCGCTGATCGCGACGTCGTCGATCGCGACCGCGGTGCCCGCGGGCCAGGCGCGTGTCGCGCCCGGCTGCGGCTCATCGTCGTCGCACGCGACGCCGAGGAACACGCAGGTCGAGCCCGCCAGCAGCGCCAGCGCCGCGTGCAGCGCGCGCGTCGAGACTCGCCGGCTCACGCTTGCGCTCGCACGTCGAAGCGGCCCACGAAGGTGAGGGCTTTCTGCACCAGGAAGTCGTAGGCCTCGTGCACGTTGCGCTCGAGCGGTTCCAAGCCGCGCGCGACCAGCAGCGGCGCGAAAGAGGCCTGATTCTCCAGGAAAATCGAGCGCGGGTCGCCGTGGAAGGACTCGATGCGCAGCGCGTGCGCGTTGGGCTCGCTCTCGCTCGGCGGGAACACCATCCGCAGGCCGTAGAGTTGCGGCTCGCGTCCGAAGCTCGCGGTCTCTGGCCCGAATCCGAACATGCCTTCCTTCACGTAGGCGCGCGAGTCGCGGAAGTTGCGCGGATTGGCCAGGGTGCGCACCGTCACTTGGTGGGCCGTCAACACTTGGATGCCGAGCAGGCCGCAGGCGGCCTGGGCGATCCCGCGCACGCGTCGGCCGAAATCCTCGACCGTCAGCGGCGAGAGCTCCTCGCGGAACAGCATGCGATCGGGCATGAAGGCCACGGACGAGAGCGCGCCCGGTCGCGCGGCCGGATTGGAGAGCTGCGCGCCGTTCTGCAGCACGCTGAAGTCGGTGTAGACCGGCGAGCCGCGCTCGTAGAGCTGGTTGTGCAGGCGCTGCAAACGGGCGATGTCCGGCTCGACCAGCGGATGGAAGATCTCGCTCTGGAAGGCGATCGTGCGCGGCGCGTAGTGCGGTTCCATGGGCGCCTAGATTAGATCGCGGCGTCGTTTCCCCCCAGGGCCCGGCCGACCGAGGGGAGTGGCGTGCGGCAAACTCGTCCGGTGGCGCGCGAGGCGGGGTGAGCGCTGCGGCAAAAGTCCCGAGCCTTCGTTAACCTCTTGCGCCCTCGTACCGTAGGCCGGCGCCCAACGCGCACCCTTTCCGGCACGTGTGTCAACTCCCAGGTCCAGATCCATGCTCTCGCTCCTCGGTTCGTTCCTCCTCTCCGTCCCGGTCGCCTCCACGGCTCCCAGCGCGCCCGCGGCCCTCGCTCCGCTGGTGGCCCAGGACTCGATTTTCGGCGCCCCGGTCGTGGTCCATGGCCGGCGCATCACCGACGACGAGATCAAGCGCTTCCTGTGCCACGGCATCGGGTCGCGCGACCTCGACATGTTCAAGTTCAGCGTGATGGTCGACCAGGAGATCGAGAAGCGCAAGCAGGCCGGCGCGACCGCCGAGGAGCTCAAGAAGCTCGAGGTCAGCGATGCCGAGCTCGAGCGTCGCATCCAACGCGAGCGCGAGGACTTCCTGCTGCGCTATCCGACGCTCGACTTCCCGACCGAGGTCGCGCGCGCCGAGCAATCGCTCGAGCTGTTCCGCGAGCGGCTGCGCGCCACGATGCGCTTCGACAAGGTGTTCCGCCCCGAGAACCCGGCGGAATGGCCCGAGATCACCAAGGCGATCATCTCCGAGAACCTGACGGCGCAGTGGATCGACGACGAGCGCGTCAGCTACGCGACGCGCCTGCGCCGCCACTTCGACGCCCAGAAGGAGTGGATGCACGCCAATGGCTTCGGCGATCTGCTCGACTCGCTCAACGCCATCCCGGTCGAAGCCAGCCCGATGCTGGTCGAAGCCATCGCCGATCCGCGCGTGGGCCAGGCGCTGGCCAAGCTCACGGAACTGGGTCTGGGGGACATCCCGGCCGACGACCCGATCGCGGTCGAGGCCACGCGCGGCACGATCCTGCAGGCGCTCAACAGCTACGCGATCCAGTACATCGACGAGGACGCGATCGCCAGCGCGCTGCCGCCGCTGGGCGCCGACGGCCCGAGCGCTCCGAAGGCGCGCGATGCCGCCAGTCGGGCCCGCGCGGCCAAGGTGCTGATGCTCGTCGAAGGCTCGCCGATCTTCACCGCGCAGGTCTGGGATCGCGTCGCGCCCTTCGTGCCGAGCGACGTGATCGACGACGCCAAGCGCTTCCTCGCCATGCAGGCGCTGCTCGAGCGCGACCTCGCGGGCAAGCAAGTCGACGGCAAGCCGGTGCTGATCACGCCGGCCGAGTTCCGCGAGTGGTGGCCGACGACCGCCAAGGCCGGCAAGTTCGGTTACATGGAGTACCTGCAGCAGCACGAGATGCTCTCGAGCCAAGTGCTCGGGTTCCCGTCGCTGTGGAGCTTCGCCCAGTTCATCCGCGTCCAGGAGTCGTTCAAGCGCTCGATCGCCGACGAGCTGGCCAAGGACGACATGCTCGCGCCCAGCCTGCCGATCATCAATCAGATCGCCGGCGCATCGAAGCTCAACATCAACGTGATCCTGGTCTCCGCCTACGACTTCGACCACGTCAAGTGGAAGGACAACGGCTGGGAGAACGCCAAGAAGCGCGCGCTCGACATCAAGAAGGCGCTCGACGAAGGCGCGGACTGGACGCAGACGCTCGAGGTCAGCAGCGAGTTCTGGGATCCGCCGATGCCGGAGTACGGCAACAAGCCGATGCAGAACTTCTATTTCAAGGGCACCTTCGCCAACACGCCGCAGACGCGCAACCAGTTGCTTGGGTACCTGACCGAGAGCGAGTTCCGCATCTTCCTCTACGGTCCCTCGGTCACCGACCACGTCTTCTTCGAGCAGAAGATGGGCTCGATCGCCGGGCCGTTCCGCGGACCCAAGGGTTACTACATCTCGCGCATCACCGGCAAGACGCCGCCTTCGCGGCCCTTGGATCTGAAAGAGCCCGTGCACCGCGAGATCGTCCTGCACCACTACTTGAAGAACGCGATGAACGCGCGCGCGTTGGCCTTGCTCAACGCCGGCATCGACGCCGGTGAGATCAAGGGCATCGCCAAGACCGGCGGCATCAAGGACCTGTGAGCGCGGCGCGGCGCGCGCCGCGGGCCTGCGACCGGTCGGGCTCCCACGCACCACGCGCGGGAGCCCGAGTCGTTTCCGCTATCATCCGCCGACCATGGTGAAGGACTCGAGCTTCGGGAAGTTGTACCGGCTGCTCGCCGGCGACCTCCGGCCGCAGCTCGGCAAGCTCGTGCTGGTCACGCTCCTCGGCAGCGTGGTGGCCTTCGGCGAGAAGGCGCCGATGCTGCTGATCGTGCCCTTGTTCTCGCGCGTGTTGTTCAGCGCGCCGGCGGGTGATGCGCAACAGCACAACCCGGCGATGGCGGCCGTCCTCGAGCTCTTCGACCGCGTGTTGGCCCAAGTCGCGCCGTGGGTCTCGAGCGACGCCACCGGCAACGGCGGCGAGCAGGGCAAGCTGGCGGTGCTGGCCACCGTGGCCGTGTTGATGTTCCTGCTCACCGCGCTCAACGCGTTGGCGCAGTTCGTGTTGACGCTGCTCTCGCGTTGGGTCGCGCTGCGCGTGGTGGTCGACCTGCGGCAGCGGCTCGCTCGGCACATCATCGGCCTGTCGATGCGCTATCACGGCGAGCGGCAGTTCGGAGACGTGCTCTCGCGCATCAGCTCCGACGTCAATCAGACGCTCAACTCGGTCAACCTGACGCTCAAGGACCTGGTGCAGCAGCCGCTGCAACTGGTCGGCGCGCTGGTGGTCGCCGCGATCGTCGCCCCGCTGCCGACGTTGGTGGTGCTGGTCGCGCTGCCCTTGGTGATCGCGCCGATCGCCAAGCTCGGCCGGCGCGTGCGCAAGCGCAGCACGAAGTCACTGGCGAGCCTGGGCGCGTCGCTCGAAGTCCTGACGCAGATGTTCACCGGGATTCGCACCGTCAAGGCTTTCCGCGCGGAGGAGCGCGAGCTCGGTCGCTACCGCGAGGTCAACGAGAAGTACCTGGGCGCGGCGATGAAGATGGTGCGCGCGGTGGCGACCATCGAGGCCGCGACGACGCTGTTCTCGCACCTGGGTTTCGCCTTGGTGTTGGTCGTGGCGGGCTGGGCCACGCTCGAGTTCTCGATCTTCACCAGCGCCGGCGAGATGGCCACGTTCTTCGCCGGCATCGGGATGATCTACACGCACGTCAAGCGCATCACGACCGCCGTCAACCACGTGCAGGAGTCGGCCGGAGCCGCCGATCGCCTGAGCGCGATCCTCGACGAGCGCCAAGACATCGTCGAACACGCCAGTGCGCGCGCGGTGCACTCGCTCGGCCGCGGGATCGAGTTCGAGCGCGTGGGCTTCACCTATCCCGCCCAAGCGCTGCCCGCGCTCAGCGGCGTGTCGCTGCACGTGCGGCCCGGTGAAACGCTGGCGTTGGTCGGGCCCTCCGGCGCCGGCAAGACGACGATGATCGACCTGCTGGCGCGCTTCATCGACGTCAGCCAGGGGCGCATCACGGTCGACGGGCACGACCTGCGCGAGCTCAAGCTCGACGACTGGACGCACATGTACGCGATGGTCGGCCAGGTGCCGTTCCTGTTCCACGCGACGGTGCGCGAGAACATCCTGTACGGCAAGCCGAGCGCGAGCCCGGCGGAGATCGAGGCCGCGGCGCGCGCTGCGCACATCCACGAGTTCATCCAGTCGCTGCCGCAGGGCTACGAGACGATCGTCGGCGATCAAGGCGCGCGTCTGTCGGGCGGCCAGCGCCAGCGCATCACGATCGCGCGGGCGGTGCTCAAGAACGCGCCGCTGCTGCTGCTCGACGAAGCGACCAGCGCGCTCGACAGCGAGTCCGAGGCCGAGGTCCAACGCGCGCTCGACGGGCTGATGCGGGAGCGCACGGTGATCGTCATCGCGCACCGCTTGTCCACGATCCGCAACGCCGATCGCATCGTGGTGCTCGACCGGGGGGCGATCGTCGAGGTCGGGCGACACGAGGAGTTGCTGGCGCTCGGCGGGCACTACGCCCGTTTGCACGCGATGCAGTTCCGCGCGGCGGCCGCCGCGGCGCAGTGAAAGCCGAAATCGCGCCGCCCCAAGCACCGCGGGGCACCCTCCGCGCCGTCTGCGCGAGCCATTGTCGGAATCGTTAGCGCCAACGCTCGACTGGATCCCTGCACGAAATTGCATTCCGAGCTAAGGTCGCCGCCCCGCGCGACGCTCGCGCGCTCTCACTTCGCGCGCCGCGCCACGACCCGCCATGTACACGTCCAACCTCGCCCCGCTCTCCGCGCTCATCGTCCTCGTCGCAGCCCCAGCCGTCGCGCGCCCGCAAGGCGTCTCGCACTTGCTCAGCGTCGACTTCAACGGAACGCACGCCGTCGGCGGCAATGGCGCGCCCGTGCTCAGTGGCGACGGCCGCTACGTGGCCTTCTCGTCCGCGGCGAACGACATCGTGCCCGGCGACACCAACGGGACCTGGGACGTGTTCGTGCGCGACCTGCAGACCGGCACGACGATCCAGGCCAGCCTCAGCGAGACCGGCGCGCCGTTCTCGGGCGAGAGTCGCAATCCGGCGCTGTCGGCCGATGGGCGCTTCATCGTGTTCAGCACCTTGCCCAAGCGCATCTACATCCGCGACCTCGCGCTCGGGATCAACGAGAACGTCAATGTCAGCACGAGCGGCACGACGGGCAACGGCGATGGTCAGACCGACTTCGCCTATGCGGTGACTCCCGACGGCCGCTTCGTGGCGTTCGCGAGCCTGGCGAGCAACTTGGTCGCGGGCGACACCAACAACAAGGCCGACGTGTTCGTGCGCGACCGCCAGGCGAATACCACCGAACGCGTCAGCGTCTCGAGCCTCGGCGAGCAAGGCCTGGACTACTCGGTCAAGACCGCGATCTCGGACGACGGTCGCTTCGTGGCGTTCGAGAGCTACGCCGACAACTTGGTGCCCAACGACGCGAACGACTGGGCCGACGTGTTCGTGCGCGACCGCTGGCTGTCCACGACGGCGCGTGTCAGCGTCAACGCCAACGGGGTCCAGGCCCACCTCGGCGCGGCTCGTCCCTCGCTGTCCAGCGACGGACGCTGGATCGCCTTCGAGAGCGCGTCGTCCAATCTCGTGCCCGGAGATGGAAACGGAATGAACGACGTGTACGTGCGCGACCTCCAGAGTGGCGCGATCGAGCTCGTGAGCCGCGCCAAGAACGGCGTCGCCGCCGGGGGCTTCGGGCCCGCGCTCTCGTACGACGGACGCTTCGTGGCCTTCGTCAGCGACTCGGACGCCCTGGTTTTCGACGACCACAACGGTCACGCCGACGTCTTCGTGTTCGATCGCGCGACGGGCTCCACGTACATGGCCGGACGCTCGGCCAGCGGCGACCAGGGCAACGGCGACGCGGCGGAAGTGGCCTTGTCGGGCGACGGGCGCTGGCTGGCCTTCGACACGTTCGCGAGCAATCTCGCCGCGAGCGACACCAATGGCATCCGCGACTACTTCGCGCACGAGCTGGGCGCTGTGATCCCGCAGCGCTACTGCCAAGCCAAGCTGAACTCGCAGAACTGCACGCCGTCGATCGCGCATTCGGGCAGCGCCTCGAGCAGCAGCTCGAGCCCGTTCTTGCTGCAAGCGCACTCGGTGCTCAACCAGAAGACCGGCTACCTGTTCTACGGCCTGGGCGCTTCGAGCACGCCGTTCCTGGGTGGCACGATGTGCGTGGCGTTCCCGCTGCGCCGCACGCCGGGCCAGTCCTCGGGCGGCACGGCTTCACCGGCGGTGGACTGTTCGGGTGTGCTCGCATTCGAGCTCAACGCCTGGATTCAAGCGGGCGTCGACCCCGCGCTGATCGCCGGTGGCGTGGTCAACGCGCAGTTCGCCTATCGCGATCCCGGCGACGCCTTCAAGCTCGGCCTGACGGACGCGCTCCAGTTCGTGATCTCGAATTGAGCGCGTCGCGCGCGCTCCGCGGCCGCGACGGCGGAGTACGCTGAGGCTCCTTCGAGGAGCTCCATGCACGTTTCCGCTGCCGCCGTCGTCGCCTCGCTGGTCCTCGCCGGTTCCGCGTTCGCCCAGGTCGAGCTGTACTTCGCCGAGTACGAGTACCTGGACGGGCGCGTTCGAGCGATGCAACTCAACGGCAGCGGACTGCGCACGCTGTTTTCGTTGCCGGCGCAAGAGTGGTTGCCGGTGGGGCTCGAGGTCGACGTGCCCGCGGCCAAGCTCTACTGGTCGGACATGTGGGCGCCGAACGACGTGTTCCGAGCGAACCTCGACGGCAGCGCGCTGCAGCAGATCGTGGCCGCGTCGAGCAGCACGCGCGGCCCGCGCTTCGACGGCGCCGGGAAGCTCTACTACACCGACGGCAACACGCTGCGCCGCGCCAACCTCGACGGCTCGAGCAATCAGCTCCTGTTCACGGCCAGCCAGACCTGGCCGCTGAGCGCGCCGGCCGTCGACGGCACCAACGGACACGTGTATTTCGGCGCGGACAAGTCGATCCGGCGCATGGATCTCGACGGAGCGAACGTGATCACCGTCGTGCGCGGAGTGAGCTCGGTGCGCGACGTCGAGCTCGACATCGGCGCGGGCTACGTCTATTGGCTCGACGCCGACACGATCTCGGACTTCGTCGGCCGCGTGAAGCTCGACGGCACGGACTTCACGGTGCTGGTCGACAACAGTCCCAACGTCGTGCAGAGCGGGGGACTGATCTCGCTGCTCGTCGATCGCGGCGGCGGCTCGATCTACTTCGCCGACGACCTGTCGGATCGCATCGAGCGCACGGACCTGAATGGGCAGAACCGCACTTTGCTGTACGCCAGCCCGACCAACCATTCGCCGTCGGCGCTGGCGCTGAGCACCGGCCGGCCGCCGCAGGCGCTCGCGGACTGCAACGCCAACGGCATCGCCGATCGCTTCGACATCGCGGGCGGCACGTCGAGTGACTGCAACTCCAACGGAGTGCCCGACGAGTGCGAGGCCGCGCCC
This sequence comes from Planctomycetota bacterium, assembly GCA_020853575.1. GTDB lineage: Bacteria > Planctomycetota > UBA1135 > UBA1135 > F1-120-MAGs118. Next base: position 244,299 of record JADYYP010000047.1, on the reverse strand, counting down.
TGCCCGAGCTACACCTACCTGGTCGACCAAGGCTCGAATCCCAGCGTGCCGAGCCTGACCTTGGGCGGCCCGGCTCCGGGCGTGCAGTTCGAGATCTTCTCGCCGATCGACGTCCCCAGCGGTGGTTGGAACGTCGATCAGATCGCGCTCGACGGCTTCACCGCCAACTACGGCAACGGCTCGGGCTTCACGGCGACGCTGTTTCCCGACGACGGCAGCGGGGCCTTCGCGAACGAGGCCCTGCCCCTGGCCGCGGTCGTGGGCCAGTTCCGTTTCGACCCCGACAACGTCAATTGGCTCTACCACACGTTCAACGTGAGCTTGCCCGCGGGGCGACATTGGCTGCGGCTCTCGAGCAATCATCCCGGCGTGTACTTCGCGGCCGCCAACGTGGGCACGAGCGGTCCGGGCACGCTCTCGCGGCGCGGCGACGGGGTCTTGTTCGCCAACAGCCCGCTGGCGCTGCGCATCACCGCTGGCTGCGCGGCGCCGCAGAGCTACTGCACGTCGAAGCTCTCCTCGCACGGCTGCTCGGCGACGATGAGCTCCGGCGGCACGCCCACGCCCTCGGGCAACTTCGTGGTGAGCACCCACCAAGTCGAAGGCCAGCGCGCCGGGCTCGTGTTCCGCGGCACGAACGGTCCGTTCAACGCGCCCTTCCAGGGTGGCTTCCTGTGTGTCGCTCCGCCGCTCTCGCGCCTGCCGGTGCAGTTCTCGGGCGGCACGGCCGGAACGTGCACGGGCTCGTTCAGCTCTCCGCTGACCTCGCTGGTGACCTCGGTCGCGCCGGGCTCGACGTTCTGGATGCAGGCTTGGTTCCGCGATCCGCAGAGTCCGAGCACCACCGGCCTTTCCAACGGATTGCGCTTCACCACCTGTCCTTGAGAACCCGCGCGCGCGGCGCCCGACCGCTCTCGAAGCTCGGGGGCGGGAGGTCCGTGCTCCACCGGCGCGCAGTCGCTCGAGCTCAGTGGAAGTCGCGCGAGGCGATGTCGGGCGGCGCGACGGCGAGCTTGGGCTTCCACAGCCGTTCCGCGATCAGGTGCGTGACCCCGTCCTCGCTCTGGATGCGGCCGGTGACGCCGAGGAAGGTCTCGGTCTTGGCGATCAACGCGTAGCGCTCGAACACCTGCGTCCAGACCACCAGGTTGACGAAGCCGCTCTCGTCCTCGAGCGTCATGAAGGTCACGCCGGAGGCCGTGCCCGGACGTTGGCGGCAGATCACGATGCCGGCGTAGCGCGTGCGCGTGCCGTGCGGCAGCGCGTTGAGCGTGCGCGCATCGGGGAGCTTGCGCTCGGTGAGCAGCGGCCGCAGCGCGCTCAGCGGATGGCCGCGCGTGCTGTGGCGCGTGCGCTCGTAGTCCCAGCCGATCTCCTCGAAGTGCGAGAGCGCCTCGAAGCGCGTTGGCCGCTCGTCGAGTTCGAACAGCGTCGGCTCGCGCATGCGCTCGGCCGCCAAGCTCTTCCACAGCGCGCTGCGGCGCTGATCCTCGAAGCTCTCGAAGGCGCCGGCCTCGGCCAGCGCACTCAGCGCGCGTTGGTCGAGCCGCGTGCGGCGCGCGAAGTCGTCGAGCGCGCTGAAGGGCGCGGTTTCGCGCGCGCGCGCGATGCGTCCGAAGGCGTCGAACGAGAGCGAGCGCACGGTGCGCAACCCCATGCGCAGCGCGTCGCGGCTCGGGCTCTGCGCTCCACTCGCGGGCAAGGACTCGGGTGTGCTGTCCCAGTCGCTGCGCGTCACGTCGACGGCGCGCACCTCGAGCCCGTGCCGCACGGCGTCGTCGACGATGGTGGCGATCGAGTAGAAGCCCATGGGCTGCGCGTTGAGCAGCGCGCAGGTGAACTCGAGCAGGTAGTGGCGCCGCAGCCAGGCACCCGCATAGGACAAGAGCGCGAAGCTGGCCGCGTGGCTCTCGGGGAAGCCGTACTCGCCGAAGCCTTGGATCTGCTGGAAGACGCGCTCGGCGAACTCGGGCGCGATGCCCTTGCGCTGCATGCGCGTGACGAGCTTCTCGCGGTGCTGGCCGATGCGCCCGCTCTTCTTCCAGGCCGCCATGTCGCGCCGCAACTGGTCCGCCTCGCCGGGCGTGTAGTCGGCGGCGACGATCGCCAGGCGCATCACCTGCTCCTGGAACAGCGGCACGCCCAGGGTTTTCTCGAGCACCGGCCGCAGGCACTCGTGCGGGTACTCGACGGCCTCCTCGCCGCGCCGCCGACGCAGGTAGGGATGCACCATGCCGCCGGAGATCGGCCCGGGACGCACGATGCTGACCTCGATCACGAGGTCGTAGTAGGTGCGCGGTCGCAGGCGCGGCAGCATCGCCATCTGCGCGCGGCTCTCGATCTGGAACACGCCGACCGTGTCACCGGCGCAGATCTGCTCGAAGGTCTGCGGGTCGTCGGGCGGGATGGTCGCGAGCTCGAGCTCGCGGCCGTGGCGCCTGCGGATGAGCTCGAAGGCGCGGTGCAAGTGGTTGAGCGAGCCGAGCGCCAGCAGGTCGACCTTGAACAGACCGATGGCCTCGACGTCGTCCTTGTCCCACTGGATCACCGTGCGGCCCTCCATGGTCGCGTTCTCGACCGGCACCAGCGTCGCGACCGGCTCGTGGCCCAACAGGAACCCGCCGGGGTGGATCGAGAGATGGCGCGGGAAGTCCTCGATCTCGCCGACCAGCTCGCAGAACAACTGGGCCTCGCGCGAGTGCGCCTCGACGCCGGCGGCGGCGAGTGCCTGCGGCGTCAGGCCCTCCGAGTGGGACAGCACGCGCGTGATGCGCGCCAGCAGGCTCTCGGGGAACGACAGGGCCTTGCCGACGTCGCGCACCGAGGAACGCGCGCGGTAGCGGATCACGTTGGCCACCATCGCGGCGTGCGAGCGCGTGTACTTGGCGTAGACGTGCTGGATCACCTCCTCGCGGCGCTCGTGCTCGATGTCGAGGTCGATGTCCGGCGGCTCGGCGCGCTCTTTCGACAGGAAGCGCTCGAAGAGCAGCCCCATGCGCACCGGATCGATGGCGGTGACGCCCAGGCAGTAGCACACCGCGGAGTTCGCCGCCGAGCCGCGGCCTTGGCACAGGATGTCGCGCGCGCGGCAGAACTCGACGATCTCGCGCATCGTCAGGAAATAGCCGCAGTAGTCGAGCTCCTCGATCAGCGCCAGTTCCTTCTCGAGCTGCGCGCGCGCGGCCTCGGGGGGCGCACCGCGGTAGCGTTCGCGCGCGCCGTCGAAGGTGAGCTCGCGCAACCACTGCGCCGACGTGCGGCCGTCGGGCAAGCGCTCGGAGGGATAGCGGTAGCGGATCTGATCGAGCGCGAAGGCGCAGCGCTCGGCGACTTCGTTGGTGCGCGCCACGGACAGCGGATCGTCGGCGAACAGCGCGGCGAAGGCGTGGCGTGTCTTGAGGTCGTGCTCGGCGTTGGGGCGCAGCTTGCGGCCGGCCTGCGAGATCGAGGTCCCGTGACGGATGCAGGTGAGCACGTCCTGCAAGCGGCGCCGGTCGGAGCGGTGGTACAGGACCTCGCTCGCGGCCACCGTCGGGACGTTCCAGCGCGCGGCTTGCGCGCGCCAGCGCTGCTCGCGCTGCACCTCGTCGTCGCTGCGGTGGCGCGCGAGCAACGCGTACAAGCGATCGCCGAAGGCCTCGAGCAGGGCCGTGGACGCGCGCGGCGTGTCGGGACTTCGAGCGGGACCGTCGGCCGCGCCTCCGCCCTCGGACGAGAGCGCGGGGCCACCCCAAAGCGCGACGATGCCCGCGGAGTGCGAGCAAACCTCGTCGCAGGCCACCGCGCACTCGCCCTTGGGCGAACGCAAGCGGCCGACGGTGATCAACTGGCACAAGTTCGCGTAGCCCGCGCGCGTCTGGGCGAGCAGCACGATCGTCGAGCCATCCAGCAGCGTCAGCTCGGAGCCCACGATCAAGTGCAGCCCCAACTCGCGCGCCTTGGTGTGCGCGCGCACCACGCCGTACACGCCGTCGCGGTCGGTCAGCGCCAGCGCCGACAGACCATGGCGCTGCGCCTCCTCGACCAATTCGTCGGGATGGCTCGCTCCCTCGAGGAACGAGAAGTTCGACTTGCACCACAGCGCCGCGTGGGTCACGACACGCTCCCCTGCAGGAACCAGCGGCGGCGGCAGCGGTCGAAGTAGATCCAGAAGATCTCGCCGCTGTGCATCTCGGCGAAGTGGTAGTCGCGCTCGACTTGCGCGCGCCACCAGCCACCCGAGAGGAGGTAGGGCCCGTGGAGCCGCGCCACCGAGCCGTGCGAGACGCCGCGCAGCATCCAGCCGTCTTCCTCGTGGCGTGAGCGCGTCGGCAGGCGGATCGGTTTCGCGTACAGACGCCGCACCAGCGGCGCGAGCGCGACCTCGCGTGGCCGCGGCGGAGTGAGCTCGTCGACGCGCTCCCATTGGAAGCGCACTTCGGGCAAGTGCACCGGCTGCAGCGCGGCGCGCACGACCACGTCCTCGCCGAAAGCGGCGCGCAGAGCGGCGAAGGCCTGTGCGGCGGCCGCCGGATCGCGGCCCGGTCGCTGGGCGAACAAGCGCAGTTGCTCGGGCGTCGCCGGCGCCGTGCGCAGCTCGAGCGCGATCCGCTCGACGTCGCGCGCGAGCTTGGCGCTCTCGAGCTTCATGCGCAGCAAGCGCGCGAGCTGCGCGAGCTCCAGGGTCGCGTCAGCGGGCTCGACCGTGAGCTCGAGCGCGCCGGCGCGCACCGTCAGGGCCTTGATCGCCCGTCCTTGCGCCGCGAGCGTGCGCGCGAGCGGCTGCGCGAGCTCGAACACGACGAACACGAGCTCGTCGACGCTGGTGACGGGGAAGTCGAGGTCGATCGAGGCCCGCGGCGGCGCCAGGTCCTCGCGCGGCTCGAGCGGCGCCGCGAGCGTGCCCGCGGCCAGCGCGTGCAGCCGGCGCACCTCGGGGCCGAAGCGGATCAGCACGCTCTCGGACGGCAGGCGCACGAGGTCGCCGACGGTGCGCACGGCGAGCTTGTCGAGCTCGTCGCGCACGCGCGGCTCGAGGGTGATGCGCTGCAGCGGCACGCGCTGCGCCAGGGCGCGCTCGACGCCTTGATCGTCGAACACCAGCACGCGCGCGCCGTGCAGCGCCTTGGCGAGCGCGTAGGTCGAGAAGCGCTGCGAGCCCGCGACCACGGCGGCCTGGAAGCCCGCGTCGCCGAGCGCGGCGCGCAGCCTCTTGCACCATGCGATGCGCGAGGGCCGCAGCAGCTCGAGACCGGAATCGTCGAGCCAGAACACGCCCGGCTCCGCCGCGCTCGGCTCGACGTGCGGAGAAAACTGCCGCAGCAAGCGGCACAGTGTCTCGACCCCGGCCTCGATCTCGCGCACCGCGACTTCGCCCGCGCGCAGCTCGGTGCACAGGGAGAGCGCCGCCGAATAGCGCAATCCGGCGAGCACGCCGGCGCGGTGCGCGCGCTCGTTGGCCCACAGCACCACGCCGTGGGGCGCGTCGCGGTCGACGACGGCCGCCGGCGCGCCGCGCCACTCGGGGTGGCGCGCGGCGAGCAACTGCAGCGGCAAGGCGGGAAGGTCAACGCAGGCCAGGCGTTCCACGGGCCACCTCGACCTGGCTCCACAGCCGCGAGCGGCGCTTGTCCTTGAGGACGGCGAGCTCGCACTCGAAGCTCGCGCCGGCGCCGGCCGCAGCTTGCCCCGCGTCCTGTTCCGCCGTCGTGCGCCGCCGCAGGCGTGCTTCGGCGCGCAGCGAGACCAGCGAGCTCAGGCTCGCGGCGGAACTGGCTTTCTCCGTCAGGCACAGCACGGCGAGGTCGTGCTTTTGCGCCTGGGCCAGGAGCCGCGACTGCAGCGCCATGGGCACGGCGCCCCAGCGCGTCAGATCGAGCACCACCAAGCCGAACGAGCCGCTGCGCGCCAACCACTCGCCGGCGAGCGCGATCTCGCCGTCGCGCGGCAGGCGCACGACGACCAAGGCCGCGAGGTCGACGCCGAGCTCGGCGGCGTCCGGCGGATAGAACGTGCTCGCGCGCCCGCCGACCCAGGCGGCCTGCTCACCCTGTCGCTGCGCGTCGTGCACCACGCGCAGGGCGAGCGACAGTGCGGCGCTCGCGCGCTGGCTCGAGAGCTCGACCAGACGACCGAGCAACTCGGCCAGCGTCCAGCTCGGCGGACCGGGCTGCGAGCGGAGCGCTCCCAGGTGCCGCAGAGGCGCGGGCCGGAGCTCGCATCGCAGAAGTTGTTCTCGCAGCGCGGGGAGCTGTTCCCCGCGGTCTCGCACGGCCGGTTGCATGGCTGCCTCGAAGGTGGGCTCCGCCGCTTGGGGAACGGGGGAGGGGATCGGCCCGCGAGGCTACCCTAATATCGGCCTAACGGCGGGTAATGCGGGCGCTCAGCAGTCACAACTTGTTTCGAGGTAAGCACTAGCGAGCTCCACTTGGCCCGGATCGGCGCGCGCCAGCGGGCTCGAAACGCGCGTTTTCGAGGGTGCTCGCTCCCCCCAGCGAGGTCGGCGCGGTGAAGCCAGCGTCACAAACCAAGCGCTCCCGCTCGAGCTCGCGCGCCGCGCTATCGTCGCGCCGAAGGAGGTCCGCGATGGGGCGTGTCGTGCACTTCGAGATCCACGCGTCGTTGCCGCAGGCTGCGATCGCGTTCTACGGAGCGTTGCTCGGTTGGTCGTTCGTGCCGATGCCGGGCTTCGAGTACTGGGTGATCCAGACCGGAGCGCCGGGCGAGCCGGGCATCGACGGCGGGCTCGTGCCACGCCGCGGAGAGGCTCCGCTCCACGGGCAGGCGGTCAACGCCTTCGTGTGCACGGCGCACGTCGACTCCGTCGATCACAAGCTCGAGCGCGCCGTTGCGCTCGGCGGACAGGTCGCGCTCCCCAAGGTCGCGATCCCCGGCATCGGCTGGCTCGCGTACATCAAAGACCCCGACGGCAACATCCTGGGCTTGATGCAACAGGATCCGAGCGCGCGCTGAAGCACTGAGCCGGGCGTTCTTCCTGGTGTTGGCGCAGCGACGCTGCGACGCCGCACGCGCCGCGGCTAAGGTGGGGAGATGCCCGGGCCCGCTACCCCGCACCCGTCTTCTCGCTCGCCCCGCCCCGCGCGAGCGCGTTGGATCGGCCTGGTGCTCGCCGCAGCGTTGGCGATCGCGATCGTGGTCTACGTATCGAGCCGCGGCAGCGCCGGCCTCGCGATCGCGCCGGTCGAGCGCGAGCCCCTGCTGCAGCATGCCGCCGACGCCGCGATCGCGCCGGTGCGTGAGAGCGTGCCCGAAGCACCTTCGCTCGAGTCCGCGCCGCTCGATGAGCCCGCGGAGCCCGAGATCGAGGAGCCCGAGGAGCCCGAGGAGCAACTCGAGCGCGCGCCGCCCGAGCCGATTCGCTTCGAGGCGCTCGCGGGGCAGTGCGTGCTGCACATTCCCGTCGCGCAGCTCCGCAGCGTGCTGGACACGCTCGACACCTACAAGCTCCCGGCCAATCTGTACCTCACGTCCGATGGCCGGCTCGTCACCTCGCTCTCGACCGGCGACGACCAGGAAGCCACCGAGCCCGAGCCGGAGTCGGTCGGCGCCAAGACCGTCATGCGCGGCGGCGAGTGTGCTTGCGAGCGCGTGGTGGTCGAGCTCGTCGCCGACGAGAGCCTGGCTTCGGCGGTGTACGCGGGCCGACGGTTGACGGCCTTCAGTCGCGACCTGACGGAGAACGCGTTCGCGAGCCGCGGGCTCGGCACCGCCTGCGGCCTGATCTATCGCATCGAGGTGCTCGAGAGCTTCCTGAACGACGCCGGCCAGGAGCTCGAGGACGGGACGCGCGTGTGCAACGAACGCGAGCTCTACGCCGCGCTCAACGAGATGACGCGCATCTCGATGGGCATCGTGTACCAGCAGCTCGACCGCATGGACTCGTGGTACAGCGAGCGCAGCCAGGGCTTCTTCGGCGACAGCGCCGCGCAAGATGCGATCGACGACTTCCAAGAGCGCGCGTCGGCGCGCGTCCGAGCCCTGCGGCGCGAGTTGACGCGCGTGGCGAACGAGAACGCCTGGGCCTTCGATGCGACGGTCGAAGGGCGCTCGCTGCGCCTCGACCAGCTGGCCTCGAACCCGCGCTCGAACCGCGCCATCGAGCTGGCGCTCGACATGCTGCGGCGGATGGCGGACGAGAGCGCGGCGCTCGCGGACGCGTTGGAACGCCGGTGAGTTGGGGAGTTCGAGGTCCGCGTCGCGTCCGCGGGCCCCGCGGGATGGCGGGCGAAGTCACACGGCGTGGGCGCGGGAGCGACGCTCAGTCGCTAGCATCGGCGCTCCCGCCATGCACCCGCCCGCGCTCACCGATCGCCGCTTGACGCGGCTCGTCTTGGTCGCGGCCCTGCTCCACGGATTGGCGTACTTCTTCATCGTCGCGCCCTGGATGGGCGAGGACGAGCCCTGGCAGTTCGAGTACGCCAGCCATGTCGCCGACGGTCACTGGCCCTGGGGCGGGCGGCCCTACGACCCCCGGGCGGAGGTCGACGAGCGCACGCTGATGTCGGCCTCGCAGATCCAGATGCGCGAGCGCGTTTCGGGGGTCGACGACGGCGCGCTCGAGCGGCGTCAGCGCGCGATCCTGGCCTCGATGGCGCAGCACGATTACTTCCGGCGCGTCGATTGGGCCGGCGTGTGCCCTGACCGCAGCGATTTCGATCAAGTCGAGCCCTTCTTCACCGCCGCCAAGCAACCGCCGGGCTACTTCGCGGTGCTCGGGCTGTGGATGTGGCCCTTGTCGAGCGCGTCGATCGACACGCAGCTCACCTGGGCGCGCTGCTCGTCGTTCCTGCTCTACCTGGCATCGGTGTGGATCGTGCTCCAACTCGCCAGCGTCGCCTTCACCGATCGCTCGCTGGCCCTGGCCGCGGTCCTGGCCTTCGCGTGGTTCCCGATGAACGCGCGTCAGGCCGGGGTGATCAACAACGACGTGCTCGCGCGCACGACCGCGGCGCTGGTCTTGATGCTGTGCGCGAAGCGGCTCGCGGGGGACGACCGGCTGCGCACGCTGATCTTCGCGGCTGTGTTCGCGGCGCTGTCGCTCTTGATCAAGCCCACGACGACGAGCGTGTTCGTGGCGTTGGGCGTGACGGTGTTCCTGAGCGCCAAGTCGATCGCGGGCCGGCTCGCGATCGCCTCGAGCGGCCTGGTGTTGCTGGCCGGCGCGTTCTACGTGTGGCGCACGCAGCAGACCACGGTCTTGCCGCGCACGGTCGCGGCGTTCTTCGAGCGCATCGAGCGCGGTTTCTCGCTCGAGACCTTCACCGCGCTCGGCAAGGGTTTCCTCGGCGGTTTCAACTGGCTGACGCGCGACTTGTCGACGCCGACGTACCTCGCGCTGGCCGCCTTCCTGGCGTTGACGATGCTCTCGGGCTTCAGCGCGCTGTTCCACACGCGCAAGGGCGTGTCGCGGCCGGTGCTGGCGCTGTGCTTCTCGGTGGTCGCGTTCCAACTCGCGTTGGTCGTGCTGCGCGGCGTCGGCCATGGTCGTTACGTGATGCCGGCGTTGCCCGCGCTTTCCCTGATCGTCGCCGTCGGGTTCATCGGACCGTTCTCGGAGTTCCGCCGACCCACGGCGTTGCGCGTGTTCGCCACGCTCCTGTGTCTGTACGACGTGGTGTTCCTGTGGGGCGGGCTCGTGCCCAACGAGTACCTCGTGTGGAGCTCCTGATGGCGCGGGCCGTGGTCTTCGCACTCTTGGCACTGGTGGTGCTGTTCGCCTGGCGCGGCGAGGTGCCCGACGTCGAGATCCGCTATCTGCCGCGCCAGACGCAGACCGGGCGCATCTTCCCCGACCATCCCTTGGGTCAGGGCTTCGTGTGCGAGTTCGACGGGCTGCACGCGGTGGACGTGGCGCTCGCGCCGTTGGGCGGCGAGCGCGTCGACATCGAGTTCACGCTGCGCGCCGACGATCCCAAGGGGCACGAGCTGCGCCGCGCGCGCGTCGCGGCGTCGGAGCTGCCCGAGAGCGACGACTGGGTGCGTTTCGAGTTCGCGCCGATCGAGGATTCGTCGGGCGCGCGCTTCTACTTCGAGCTCTCGGCCGCCGCGCCGACCTCGCACTCGCCGTGGACGCGCTACCGCGGCGTGCCCTACATGATCCGGCCCTGGGGTGGCCGTGTGGTCACGGGGAGCGCGCTGGAGGGCGAGCTCCTGCCGGCTCCGCCGCGGGCGCGGACCGATCTGCAGCACGCCGATCTGCGCGCCCTGGCCTTCGCCGTCGACGGCGTCGATCTCGCGGCGGGGCCGGCGCAGCTGACCCTGAGCGATCCGCGCACCGGCGAGGTCCTGCGCACCAGCCGCGCCGGCCCCGGCGCGCCGCACGCCAGTGGCTGGTTGTTTTTCGAGTTCGAGCTGCTGCACGACACGCGCTGGCGCGCGCTGCACTACGCGCTCGAGCTGCCCCAGGGCTCGCGGCTGATCGCGGGTGACGAAGGGCTTTCGATGGTCGCATTCCACTCCAGCGCGTGGTCCGAGCCGAGCGTGCTCGGTGCGACCTGGCGCGGCGAGGCGCTGCACGATCGCGACCTGGTGTTCCGCGCGTGGTCGGAGGGCAGTCGAGCGGCGCTCGTGACGCGCCTTTCGGAGCGCGGCGATCGGCGCTTCGTCTACGGTTCCGCCGCCTGGTTGCTGTCGCTGGTCGTGCTCTCGAGCCTGTTGCGCCGCGCGCGCGACCGCGAGAGCGAGTGAGCGCGAGCAGCGCGGTGCAGTAGGCTGTCGCGGCGTGCACATCGTCCTCGTCCATCCTGAAATCCCGCACAACACGGGCTGCGTCGCGCGCTTGGCGGCCGCGACCGGCAACGTGCTGCACCTGGTCCAACCGCTCGGCTTCAGCCTCGAGGACCGCTATCTCAAGCGCGCGGGGCTCGACTACTGGCCGCAGGTCGACCTGCGCGTGCACGCGGATTGGGCGGCGCTCGAACGCGTGCTCGAGCGCGATCGCGACCTGCCGCTCGCGCGTCGCTGGCGCTTGTTCACCGCACGCGGCGGGAGCTCGCTGTTCGAGACCGCCTTCGAGCCCGACGACGTGCTGGTCTTCGGATGCGAGAGCAAGGGCTTGCCCGGCGAGCTGGTGGACGCGCATCCCACGCGTCGCGTGTACGTGCCGGTCGCGCGCGGCGTGCGCAGCTTGAATCTGGCCAACGTGGCGTGCCTGGGCGTGTACACGGCGATGGTGCGCGCCGGAGTGCCGTTGCCGCAGAACGACGGCAGCTACGAGGCACATCCGCTGGCCAACGAGGACATCTGGCCGCTGTCGCGCGTGCAACGCGAGCCCGACATTCGCGGTCGGTGACGCGCCGCGCGTGAGCACGGGCCAAGCCGCGGCTCGCAGCGTATGCTGCGCGGCGCGCGCGATCGGTACGGTGGACCATTCCTGAACTTCCCAACGCAGTGCTGCGCAAGCCGCGGCGCGATGACCTGCTCGAGCTCGAGGTCGAGCAACTCGACGAGCGCGGCCACGGCGTCGGAGTCGCCCAGCTCGCCAGCGGGGACTACCGCGTTCAGGTGCGCCACGCCCTTCCCGGCGAGCGTGTGCAGGTGCGCGTGCTGCGCCGTCGCAAGCAACGCATCGAGGCGCTCGAGCTCGAGACGCTGCGCGCCAGCCCAGCGCGCGTGGCTGCGCGCTGCGCGCATTTCGGTCCGTGCGGTGGGTGCTCGCTGCAGGACCTCGCGTACACCGCGCAGCTCGCGGAGAAGCGCCGCCAGGTCGAGAGCGCGCTGCGCGCCGTTGGCTGCGCCGTCGAGGTCGAGGCCCTGATCGCTTGCGACGAGCCCTGGCGCTATCGCAACAAGATGGACTTCACCTTCGGCTCGCGTCGCTGGGTGCAACGCGACGAGCCCGCGGGCGTCGCCCAGGGCTTCGCCTTGGGGCTGCACCCGCGCGAGCAGTTCCGCAAGGTGCTCGACATCGAGGGTTGCGCGATCCAGTTCGAGCGCGGGGACCGCTTGGTGCGCGATGCCCGACGCCTGGCGCTCGAACGCGGGCTCACGCCCTGGGATCTGGTGCGCCACGAAGGCCTGTTGCGCCATCTCGTGCTGCGCGAGAGCCGCGCGAGCGGGGAGTTGCTCGTCCAGCTGACGACTTCGAGCGAAGCCCCGGAGCTCGTGCGGCCCTACGTGGACGCGCTGCTCGTGATGCACCCCGAGATCTCCACGCTGGTGCAGGCCATCAACTCGCGCGGAGCGACGATCGCCAGCGGTGAGCGCGAGCTCGTGCTGCACGGGACGGGGCTGATCCGCGAGCGGCTCGCCGGATTGTGGTTCGAGATCTCGGCGAGCTCGTTCTTCCAGACCAACACGGCCCAGGCCGAGAAGCTGGTCGCGACCACGCTCGCCGAGGCCGCCTGCGGCGCCGGCGATCGCGTGCTCGATCTGTACTGCGGCGCGGGGTCGCTCTCGCTGCCCTTGGCGCGCCAGGCGGGCCACGTGCACGGCGTCGAGCTGGTCGAGGCCGCGGTGCGCGACGCGCGGCGCAACGCGCAGGCGAACGGCATCGCCAACGTGAGCTTCAGCGCGGGCGACGTGCTCGAGTGGATGCGCGGCGGCGAGGCCGCGAGCGCCAACGTGATCGTCGTCGACCCGCCGCGCGCGGGACTGCATCCCAAGGTGGTCGAGTTGCTCTCCGCCAGCCGCGCGCGGCGCATCGTGTACGTCTCGTGCAACGTGAACGCGGCGTCACGCGACCTGGCACTGCTCGCGTCCGCGGGCTGGACGGCGCTGCGCGCACGGCCGGTCGACATGTTCCCGCACACTCCGCACGTCGAGTGCGTGCTCACCCTGGAGCGCCGCGCGTGAACGAACGCCAGCCGCCGCCGGTCCGAGCGCTCGAGCCATCCCAAGGTCTGTGTCCCCAGTGCGCGCACGTGCGTCGCATCGAGTCCGCCAAGGGCTCCGTGTTCTGGATGTGCGAGAAGAGCCGCGACGATCCGCGCTACCCGCGCTATCCGGCCCAACCGCGCATGGTTTGCCCAGGATTCGAGCGTTAGATTCTGCGCTCGATGGCGCACGAGTTCCTGGTCACTCCCGGCGCATTCCTGGCCGCCGGTCCCGAGTTGCGCGACCCCAACTTCGCGCACACGGTCGTGCTCATTTGCCGTCACGCCGAGCAGGGTGCCTACGGGCTGGTGCTCAATCGGCGCAGCGACTTTCGCGCGCGCGAGGTGCTCGCGCAACACGAGCTGTTCCAACGCTCGGAGTTGCCCTTGTTCGTCGGCGGGCCAGTGAGCCTCGAGACGCTGCAGATCCTGCATCGCGCGCCTCAGCACATCCAAGGCGGCGTGGAGCTCGACGACGACCTGTGGATCGGCGGCGAGCTCGACGACGTCGGCCGCTACGCGCGCGAGGCGCCGCTGGAGGCCGAGCGCAATGTGCGCCTGTTCCTGGGCTACTCTGGCTGGAGCCCGGGTCAGCTCGAGCTCGAGTTGACCTCCGGCTCGTGGCTTCCGGCGCCGGGCAGCTCGAGACGCGTGTTCCAGGACGACAGCGCGGCATTGTGGCGGCAGGTCGTCGCCGACCTCGGGCCCGACTACCGTGCGCTGTCCAACGAGCCACTCGACCCAGAGTGGAACTGAGCGGCGCGTTCCTTCGCAACCACTGCGCTCGCCCGAGACCGACCGAGCCTCCGCGCGCCGAGAGTCCGAAACGTCATGAACGACATCACACCCTCCGCCACGCCCACTCCGTTGCGGCGCACGCGTCGCTGGCCCTGGATCTTGCTCGCGCTCCTGCTGGCGCTCGTCGCGCTGCTCGCGCTCGCGCCCATGCTGGGTTCGGGCGCGATCGCCTCCAGCGTGGTCCGCTCGTTCAACGCGCAACGCCGCGGCCGGCTCGAGATCGGCTCGCTCGAGCTGGCTTGGCTCTCGCGCCAGAAGCTCGACGGGCTGCGCGTGCTCGATGCCTCCGGCAACGAAGTCGTGCGCGCCTCGCTCGACTTGCCGGCGCTCTTGGACCTGGCTCGAGGCGGCGGCACCAAGGTCGGTTCGGTGCAGCTGCGCGTGAGCGCGGAGCTCTCCGCCGACGACGACGGCTCGACCAATCTCGCGCGAGCGCTCGAGCTGCGCGAGCCCGCCGCTCCCGAGGACGACGCCGGAGATGCGGGCGCGGGCGAACCGCTGGACCTGGGGAAGTTGCTGCGCGAGCTCGACCTCGAGCTGGAGCTCGCCGTCGAGCGCGTCGCCTGGAGCGATGCTCGCACGCGTGCCCTGGGACGGCCGTTCGAGATCCGCGGGCTCACCGCGAAGGTCCGCGCGGAGCCCGGCCAACCGCTGCGCGTCAGCGCCGACGGGGAGCTCGCCGGCGAGCGACCGGGCAAGCTCGCGTTGCAGGCGACGCTGTTCGACCTCGCCGATGCCCACGGATTGAACCCCAAGGCGCGCTTCGAGCTCGCCGCGGCGCTCGACGAGTTGCCCAGCGCGCTGATCGACGCGCTGGCGCAGCAACCGGGTTTGGTCGAGATGGCGCTGGGTCCGCAGTTCCGCGTGCAGGCGAACGGCGCGGGGACGCTCGACAGCGGGACACTCGAGCTGGGAATCGCCGGAGACCGGGGGCGCATCGCGTTCGCGGGGGCGCTCGAGAGCGGCGTGCTGAAGGGCAAGGCCAGCGAGGCGCTCGCGGTGGCGCTGCAACCCGAGCGCGCGGCGCTGGCGCGCTTCGTCGCCGCCAACGTGCCGCCGGAGTTGACGCTCGAGCCCATCGGCGATGCGCGCATCGATCTCGTGGTCAAGGAGCTGGTGGTCGACGTCGCGGGCGTGCTCGAGGCGCTCAACGCCAAGCGTGACGTCGTGCAGGCCGCGGTCGCGGGCGCGCAGTTCGACGCGCAGCTTTCGAGTTGCGGCTGGAAGGCCACGGGAGCCGCGCTTCCGCTGGCCCAAGGCGTGTCGCTCGATGCTCCGCGCGTTGCGCTGCGCCTGGTGCCGGACGAAGCCGCGCGCGTGCTCGAAGTGCAAGCCGAGGGCGCGCTCGGGGCGGGCGCGAGCGGCTTCGTCTCGATGCAGGCGCGCTGCGCGGACCTGGCGCGCTTCCTGGCCGCCGACCCGCGCCACTTGCTCGCCGCGACCTCCGGAGACGAGCCGCGCTTCGACGCGACGTTGATGCTGCAGCAGGTCGAGTCCGCGACGCTGTCCGCCTTCGTGCCCAGCGACGTGCCCTTGGCCGAGTTGCTCGGCCGCGCGCTCGACGTGCGCTTGGCGATCGGCAACGCCAACGCGCGGCGCAGCATGCGGCTCTCGCTCGTCTCGCCGACGCTGAGCGCGCAGGGCGAGGCCTGGATGGAGCAGGGGCTGCTCGTCGACGTCGGTCCGCAGCCGTGGAGCGTGCGGTTCGCGGCACCGCCCGCAGCGCTGGCCAAGACGCTCGCGACGCGCCTGCCCGCGGGGCTCGAGCTGCGTCCGGGCGCGGCGTTCGCGCTCGAGCTCGGACGCGGCTGGCGCGTGCCGCTCGACGAGCTGCGGGCCTCGCAGGACGTCGTCGCCACGCTCCTGCAGCGTTCGAACGTGGATCTGAAGGTCTCGCTCGACGCCTTCGGAGTGCGCAATCAGGCGTTGGCGGCGAAGAACCAGTGGTTGACGCTCGAGCAACTGGCGCTCGACGTGCATCTCGGCCATGGGCAGGACCCGCGGCCGCTCGAGATCCGCGCGCGGATGGGGCTCGAAGGCGAGGAGCTCACGTTGCGCGCCGCGTGTCCGCGTCCCGGCGCGCTCGACGCGTTGGTCGATCCCCTGGCCTTGCCGGAGCTCGAGCTCGAGCTCGCTGCCGCGCGGCTGCCGCTCGAGAAGTTCCGAGCGTTCCTCGCGAGCGACGCGGCGTTGGCCGAGCTCGGCCCGACCGCGGGCGTGACGCTGCGCGCCAACGTCGTGCAGTCGGCGTCGCACACGTGGACCGCGAAGTGCAACGCGGAGCTCGCGTTGGCGGCGACCAAGACGACGCTCGCGCTCGATGCGACGGTCGAGGATCCGCTCCAGCGCGGCGCGCCGCGGCCGAGCGGTGCTCTGCCGCCGATCTCCGCCAGGTTCGAGCTCGCGGGACTGCGTGTGCTCGAGGGGTTCCTCTCGCCGGAGCTCGCGGCGACGGTGCTCGAGCTCAGCGGCGATACGCTGCGCGGCGAGTTGGTCAACGCGCCCGCCGCGGGATCGCAGGGGCTCGACGACACCAAGCTGCGCGCAACGCTGGATGCGGCGCGCTGCGCGTTCTCGATGGCGGCCGCAGTGCGCGGGGGAGTGCTGACGCTCGCGGACGCGCCGCTCGAGCTGCGCGTCGATCCCTCCAGCGCGATGGTCGCGCGTTACGCGGGTCCGAGCTTGCCCCAGGGCGCGAAGCTCGAGTTCCAAGATGCCGCGCCGCGCTTCAGCGTGCGCGCGACCCGACTCGAGCTGCCTCTCGATGCTTGGCTCGTGCAGGAAGGAGCGCAGCCGGCAACCCTGGCCAGCGTCGTGCGGCGCGCGGCGGCCGAGGTGCGCGTCGAGCTGCCCAAGCTCTCCTACACGCAGCCGGCGCTCGACGGCAAGTCGCCCGCCATCCCGGTCGCGCTCGAGGGGCTCGCGCTCGACGTTCGGCTAACGCCGCAGGCTGCCGCGCGATTGCGCCTGGGCGGGAAGATCAGCGGAGCCAAGGTCTCCGAGCTCGACTTCAGCGCCGACATCGCCGACCCCGGCGCGTTCGTCGAGCGCGCCGCGGATGCGCCGCTTCCGGCGCTCGAGGTCGCGGGCAAAGTGCAGGGGCTGCCGACGGCGCTCGTCGATGCCCTGGCGGCGCAGAAGGGCCTGCTGGTCGACGTCTTGGGACCCGAGATGGCGCTCTCGGTCGACGGGACCTATCCCAGCACCACCGATCCGCTGCGCGCGGAGATGACCTCGCCGACCACCAGCGTGATGCTCGTCGCGCACCTCGAGACGCAGACGCTCGAGGCGCGTGGCACCGAGGGCCTCGACGCGCGCCTGCCGCTGACACCGCTGTTCAGCGAGCGCATCGTGGGCAAGCTCGTGCCGCTGCTGGTCAACGCCACCAAGCCCGAGGGCGCACCACCGGTCACGATGAAGGTCAGTGCGTTCTCGCTGCCGCTGGACGGTGACCTGCGCAAGCTGAACGCGACGGTCGCGCTCGACCTGGGAGAGATCGGATACGAGCTCTTGCCGGGCCTGGGGCAGCAACTCTCCGGGGTCGGGCTCGGCGCGCTGGGGCGCCAATCGACGAAATTGCCGCCGCTCTCGATCCCGATCGTCAAGGGCGTCGCAGGTTACGACGCGCTGCCGCTCTCGATCCGCGGCAAGACCTACACCTTCAAGGGCAAGTACGACCTGGTGACGAGCGAGATGACGCTCGCCAGCTCGGTGCCGTTGTCCCTGCTCGGCAAGTCGGTCGCCAAGGAGCTCGACAAGGTGCGCGACTACGTCGATCCGAACTTGCTGGTGCCGATCGAGATCAGCGGGACGTGGAAGAGCCCCAAGCTGGGCGTCGGGAAGAAGTTCCTCGAGGACCTGCTCGAGAACGCGGCCGGCAAGGCGCTCGAAGGCGGACTGCGCGATCTCTTGGGCGGCAAGAAGAAGGACAAGAAGGACTGAGGCCCGTGCGCGCGCCGCGCAGATTGCCGAACGCATGAAGTGGCCGCGCGCGCTGGCCGCGGCGGGCCTGGTGGTCCTCGCGAGTGCGCTCGGCGCACCGAGGATGCTGCGCTGGTGGGGCCAGCGGCGCGCCGCGCGCGGAGTCGAGCTCGTGTTCCTCGCGCGCGAGGGATTTGCGAGCGCGGAGCAGCGCGCCAGCCTGCTCGAGGAGCTCGACCGGCGTTGCGCGCTCGATCCCTTCGGACGCTACGCGTGCGCGCGCATCGACGGCGAGCGCGTCGTCGTCAGCGTGGCGCCACCAGCGGATCCGGGAGAGCTCGCGTTTTGGCTGCGGCGCATCACGAGCGACGGCGGCGTGCGCTTCGCGTTGCTGCCCGACCTGGCGACGGTCGGAGTCGACGTGCGCGAGGAGCGCCGGCGTCTCGAGGATTGGCGCGGCGCGAATCCCGCGGCTCCCCTGTGGCGCTTCAACGCGCTCGCGCCCCAGGACGGCGGCCCGGCCGTCGAGTGCCAGTGGATGCCCGTGGCGGCGGACGACGCGCAAGGCGCGCGCGAGCCAGAGGTCGTGCTCTGCGGGCGCGGGCCGCGTTTCTCCCGGGAATTCGGCGCCGCCGAGCTGCACGAGGTGCTGCCCGCGATCGATGCCGGCGGTCGACCGGCGTTGTCGATCGAGCTCGTGCACCAGGCGCGACAGCGGCTCTCCGAGTTCTCGACGAGCTGCTTGGGTGCACGGATCGCGATCGTGATCGACGACGTGGTCGTGGCGCAGCCCGTGCTGTCGGCCTCGATCGAGGGCGTGTTCACGGTGTCCGGACCGTTCTCGACGGAGCAGCGCGACGCGTGGATCGAACGTGCGAGCGCCGGTCGAGCTCCCGTGCGCTTGGAGTTCGTCGAGCTCCGCGAGCCGGCGCGCCCCTGAAGCGCGCGGAAGCGCACGCCTCAGGTCGCGGCCGCGGTCGCCTGGCGGCGTTGCGCCGCCTCGCGCGCCAACTCGTACTCCTCGAGGAACTCTCGGTGCAAGCGATGCATCGTGAAGTGCTCTTCCAAGCGCCGGCGCCCGGCCGCGCCGAACTTCGCGCGCAATTCGTGGTCGCGCAGCAGCGTGGCGATCCGCTCGGCGAACTCGCGCACGTGGAAAGGGTTGGCGACGAGCCCGGTCACCTGGTCTTGCACGACCTCCTTGCAGCCGCCGTAGGTGGTGGCGACCACCGGCTTGGAGTGCTCCATCGCCTCCAAGTTGATCAATCCGAAAGTCTCCAGGCAGATCGAGGGCGACACCATGACGTCGAGCGCCGCGTAGGCCGCGGCCAACTCCGCGCCGTCGAGCCAACCCGTGGGCACGACGAGATCGTCGACGTCGAGCGCTTGCGCCGCGGCCTCGAACTCGCGCCGGTAGACGTCCTCCTTGCCCAGCACCAACAGGCGCAGCTCGGGGAACTCGTCGCGCAGCACCGAGAGCATCTGGAACAACTGCACGACACCCTTGAGGACGTGCAAGCGGCCGCCGAGCGCGATCAGTCGCTTGCCCTCGAGCTTGAACTTGGCGCGGAAGGCCGCGACGGCCTGGGCACTCGGCAAGTCCTGCTGCAAACGGAGCGCGTTGTGGATCGTGCGGTCGACGCGGATGCCGTTGGCGCGCACGGCGTTGCCGAGCTCGTCCGACACCACGGTGAAGCGATCGACGTCGCGCGCGAGCACCGCGGCGATCGCCGCGTTGCGGCCGGGTCGATAGCGAAAGCGCTGGCAGGGCAGGCACTTCTGCCACTGCGCGCGGTAGTCGCGCAGCTCGTAGTCGTGCGCGGCTCCACCGTGGAAGCAGTCGAGCTTCTGGTAGCAGTAGGTCATCGAGTCGTGCGCCGTGAACACCACGCCCGCACCGGCGGCGCGTGCCTCGGTGAGCGCCGCGTACGAGAGGTGCGTGTGGATCAGGTGCGAATGGACGACGTCGGGTTTCCACTCGGCGTAGAACGCTCGCAGCGCTCCGAGCAGCGTGCGGTTGCGCAGGGACTTCCAGGCGCGGAAGCGCAGCGGGTAGTCGGAATGCAGACGCACCACCTGGCAGCCTTCGACCGTCGCGCGACCGACGAGCGCGCGCTCGGGCGTGGTCGAGACGATCACCGTCTCGTGGCCGTCGGCGCGCAGGAGCTCGCTCTGGCTGTACATCTGGCGCACCGACGAGCCGATGCGCGGATCCCACAGGTCATTCAGGAACAGGATGCGCACGTGGAGCTTGCTCGCTGGGGTTCGGTCCCGTCCGCGGTCAGGCCTTGGGTGCGCTTTCGAGCAGCGCGTCGAGCAGCGGGTTCTCGGGTGTGTCCTTGCGCCAAGCCGCGACGTAGGGGAAGCGCACCTCGCGCTCCCAGATCGGGAAGCTCGCCACGCCCGCGAGCTTCGGTCCGGCAGAATCGTGCCACGGAATCAGCGAGAAACCGAGGCCCTGCGCGACGAGCGCCAGGATCGAGTCGGCCGTGCTCGCGGTCACGACCTCACGCGGCGTCAGTCCGTGCTCGGCGAGCGCGCGCGTCTGCAGCTCGTAGGCCACGCCGCCCGGCGTGTAGCTGATGAAGTCCGCGCCGGCCAGCTGCGCGAGCGACGGCTTGGACTTGCGCGCGAGCGGGTGCTTCGACGGCAGCACCACGAACCCGCGCAAGGCACCGATCTCCATGGTCGCGACGTCGTCGGGCCATTGCGGCAAGTAGTCGACGAGCACGTCCGCGGCTCCATCGCGCAGCCGCGCCAGGTCGGTCTGGCGCATCTCGAGCAACTCGATGCGCGCCTCGGGCTTGCGCGCCAGCATGCGCTCGAGCCACTTGGGCATCACGTTGCGCACCAGCATCGGCGCGGCGTGGATCACCAACGTGCCGCCGTAATCGCCGGCCTTCACCGCGCGCACCACGCTCGGCAGGCCCTCGAAGAACGGCGCGACGAAGCGGAACAAGCGTTCACCGGCGGCGGTCAGACGCATCTTGTCCTTGCCGACGCGCTCGAACAGCTCTTGGCCGAGCTCGGCCTCGAGCTTGGAGACCTGTTGGTGCACGGCGGGTTGCGTGATCGGGTAGGGGAAGGCGCGTGCGGCTCGCGCGTAGCCGCCGACCTTGGCCACCCAGTAGAAGCCCTCGAAGCGGTGGAGCTGGATCACGGAGCGTTCACCTTGCGGCCGAGCTTGGCCTCGACCACGCGCACCAGGTTGGCGAACAGCTCGTGGCGATCGCGGTCGTCGAGCCACTGACCGAGATCCTCGTCCCACGAGTAGTGCCAGGCCTTCGCGCCCGCGGCGAACCACATCTGCGAGGCCGCGGACTGACGGTTGAGCACGTAGCGCGCGCCGTCGGCGAAGTGCAGGCTGACGACGCCATCGGTGGTCGAGTAGTCGAGCTCGTCGGGGTCGAAGTCCTCGAGCCACTCGGCGACGCGCGCCAGGCATTCGTCGACACGGCGGTGGTAGAGCATCGGATCCATGCGCGCAGGTTAGCCGTTCGGCGCCCGTGGAACGACGGGGTGCGAAAGCTCGCGTGGGCCCCGAGACGGCGCTTTCGACGAGCGCCGCGCCCGCGCCGTGGCGTTATCTTCGCTGCCATGAAGCCGCACCTCGCGCTCGCCCTCGCCGCCTTGGCCCTGACCCGTCCGGCGCACGCCCAGCAGTGCGGCACGACCCACCGCGACGATTTCACGCTGCAGAACCTGGGCAATTGGCACTGGGGCGGCCCGTTCGAAGCGATCGATCCGAGCGGCGGCTTCCCCGGCGAGCAACTGGTCTCGATCGATCTCGACACCTTCGCGCCGATGTTGGAGTCCAACGGCAGCTCGATCTTCACCGGCGACTACCGCGCGCTCGATGTCAGCGCGCTGGGCGTCGACCTGCAGACGTTCGACCTCGACTTCCCGAGCAGTTGCCAGCGCCCGCTTTCGCTGGTCCTGGAGAACGACAACGGCACGCCGTTCAATCCACTCGACGACGTGTACGTCTACAGCGTGACGCCGCTCGACGTGCCGTGCGCCGACGGGCTGTGGCACAGCTACAGCGTGGCCATCCCGGCGCAGTCGAGCAGCTTGCCGAGCGGCTGGGCCGTCGACCCCAACTTCTCCGGCGCGCCCGCGGCCGCCTGGAATCAAGTGATCACCGGCGTGTCGCGCGTGCGCTGGTTCTTCGGCGACCCGACCTACTTCTTCATCTTCCAGATGTGGGACGTCGGCGCGGACAACCCGAGCATCTCGTTCCGCGGCGGGGCCAGCACCTTGTGCCTCTCGCAGCGCAACTCCGCCGGTTGCCAGACGCGCATCGGAGCCGCGGGCACGGCGAGCGCCAGCTCCGCGCAGGCCTTCGACGTGGTGCTCGAGGACGTGCTCAACCAGAAGTCCGGGTTCCTGTTCTACGGCCTGGGCGCGCAGTTCGTGCCCTACCAAGGTGGGACCCTGTGTGTCGCTCCGCCGACGCGTCGCACGAGCGTGCAGAGTTCCGGTGGAGCCAGCACCGGCACCAATTGCAGCGGCGCCTTCGCCTTCGATTTCAACGCGCGCATCCAGAGCGGACTCGATCCCGCGCTCGTCGCCGGAGCGGCCGTCGTCGGCCAGTACTGGAGCCGCGATCCGCAGTCCGTGGCCAAGGGCAACTTCTCCAACGCGCTCGGATTCGTGATCTGCCCCTAGAGCTCGTCCCGCTGACCCTGCCGATGTCGGCCCTGCTGCGCAGGCGCACCGCGGCGTCGGCGTCGCTCGCGGTGTCGTTCCGCGAAACAGGTGCTCGCGACGGCGCTCCGCGCTCCGCCGTCGGCGCTCGATCCACCACCGGACTCACCGGTCTTGGGACGCGCTGGCGGGCCCGACGCAGCTCCGGATCGGCCGCGCATCACGCAGCGCGCGCAGTACACTCCCAGGCCGTGCCGCGCATCCTGATTGCCTGGGTCTCGAGCGTTCTATCGGTGTGCGTGCCGCAGCTCGCGGCGCGCGCGGACGAGGTCGACTTCGTGCGCGACGTGCAGCCGCTTCTCGCGGCGCATTGCACCGCGTGCCACGGCGCGCAGAAGTCCAAGGCGGACCTGCGGCTCGACCTGCGCGAGCGCGCGCTGGCCGGTGCCTGGGGCGGCACCGAGCCCGCCATCGTCCCGGGCAAGTCCGCACAGAGCCCGCTCTACTTGCGCTTGCTCTCGGACGATCCCGACGAGCGCATGCCGCACAAGGCCGCGGCGCTGGACGCGCGCCAAATCGAGCTGATCCGGCGTTGGATCGATGCGGGAGCCACCTGGCCCGACAGCGCCGCCGGCGCCGACCCACGCGTCTCGAGTCACTGGTCCTACGCGAAGCCCGCGCGCCCGCCCGTGCCGCGCGTCGCGCACCCCGAGCGCGTGCGCAACGCGCTCGATGCCTTCATCGAGGCGCGCTTGGAGCGCGAGGGGCTCACACCGCTGCCGGAGGCCGACCGCGCCACGCTGCTGCGGCGTCTCGCGCTCGACTTGAACGGGCTTCCGCCGAGCACCGCCGAGCTCGACGAGTTCGAGCGCGATCGTTCACCCGAGGCCTACGAGCGCGCCGTGCGGCGCCTGCTCGCGTCGCCGCACTTCGGCGAGCGCATGGCGCGGCCGTGGCTGGATCTCGCGCGCTACGCCGACACGCAGGGCTATGAGAAGGACGCGCGGCGCTCGATGTGGCGCTACCGCGACTGGGTGATCGCGGCCTTCAACGCCAACATGCCCTTCGATCGCTTCTCGGTGCTGCAGCTCGCCGGCGATCTGCTGCCCGGAGCGACCCTCGAGGAGCGCATCGCGACCGGTTTCCACCGCAACACGATGCTCAACGAGGAAGGCGGAACCGATCCGGAGGAGTTCCGCGTCGACGCCGTGCTCGACCGCGTCAACACCACGGCCACGGTGTGGATGGGCACGACCTTGGCCTGCGCACAGTGCCACGAGCACAAGTACGACCCGTTCTCGCAGCGCGACTATTACCGCGTGTTCGCCGTGTTCAACTCGACCGCCGACAGTGGGCGCGAGTCCGCGCCGATGATCGCGGCGCCGCGGGCGGACGAAGCGCGAACGCTCGACGAGCTCGAGCGCGGGATCGCAGAGGCGCGCGCGCGCTTCGACGGGCTCGACGCCGGCCTCGATGCGGAACAGGCGCGCTGGGAGCAAGCCGTGACCCCGCTGCTGCCGCCGCCGACGCGTTGGACGACGCTCTTTCCGCGCGCCATGAGCGCGGCGCAAGGCTCGCTGCTCGCCGCGGTTTCCGACGGCTCGATCCTCGCCAGCGGTCCCGCGCCGGACCGCGAGACCTACGAGCTCACTTTTCCGCTCGAAATGTCCACGTTCGGCGCGCTGCGGCTCGAGACGTTGCCCGACGACGGCCTGGGCGGGGTCGCGAGTCGCGCTGAGCACGGCAACTTCGTGCTGTCGACGCTCGAGGCCGAGATCGTCCCCCAAGGGGGCGTCGCACCGGTCGTCCCGATCCACTTCGCCACGGCCGAAGGCGACGTGGAGCAGTCGAACGGCCCGTTCCGCGCCGCGAGCTCGCTCGACGTCAGCCCCGAGACCGGTTGGGCGATCGGCGGCCACGACGTGCGCGAGCCGCACGAGGCGCTGTTCGCGTCGCGCGAGGCCATCGAAGTGCCGCCCGGGGCAGCGCTGCGCGTGCGCTTGCACTTCGAGTCGCGCTACGCGCGCCACGTGCTCGGCCGTTTCCGCATCTCGCTGACCGACGATCCGGTGCTCGTGCGGCGCATGACCACGCCGGTCTTGTCGCCCTGGCGCGCGGTCGGTCCGTTCCGGGCGCAGACCTTCGAGCTGGCGCGCGACACGATCTTCCCGCCCGAAGCCGAGCTGCTCGCGGGCCGCCCGTTCTCTCCGAGCTACGACGCGGAGCACCTGGCATGGGTCGAGGAGGCGCGCTGGACCGATCGCTCGATGGTGCGGCTCGACGGCGATCGTTGCGCGACCTATCTCGCGCGCACGATCTTCTCGGAGAGCGAGCGCCAGCTCGAGCTGTTCGTCGGCGGCGACGATTCCTTGCGCGTGTGGCTCAACGGCTCGCTGGTGCACGGCAACGACGACTACCAGTCGCTGTTGCGCCTCCAAGACCGCGTGCTCGTCCGCCTGCGCGCCGGGGACAACCTGCTGGTGATGAAGGTCGTCAACGGCGGCGGAGGCTACGGGTTCTACTTCGACATCGGCCGGCGCACGGACGACCGGCGCTCCGCCGAGGCCGAGCGCGCGCTGCGCAGCGCACCCCAGGCGCGCAGCGCATCCGACGCGCGCGCCCTGCGCGAGTGGTTCCGCCGCTACCAGTCGCGCTCCGGCGCACAGCTGTGGGCCGAGTTGACGCGCCTGGAGCGCGAGCGCGACGAGCTCCGCGCGAAGGTGCCGACCGCGTTGGTGATGGAGGAGCTGCCCTCGCCGCGCGAGACGCGCTTGTTCGTGCGCGGCAGCTTCCTCACGCCCGGCGACGCCGTCCAGCCGGGGATTCCAGCGCTGTTCGGCACCCTCGAGCAAGGCGCCGCTCCAGCGCGCCTGGCCTTCGCGCGCTGGCTGGTGAGCGAGGACAACCCGCTCGTCGCGCGCGTGACCGTCAATCGCCTGTGGGAACTCGTCTTCGGGCGCGGGCTGGTCGCCACCGTGCAAGACTTCGGGACCCGCGGTGACGCGCCGTCGCACCCCGAGTTGCTCGATTGGCTGGCGGTCGAGTTCATCGAGAGCGGCTGGGACGTGCAGCACGTGCTGCAGCTGATCGTGGGCTCCGCGGCCTACCGCCGCAGCTCGGATGCGAGCGCGGACGCGTTCGCCCGCGACCCCGAGAACGTCCTGCTCGCGCGCGGTCCGCGTTTCCGCGTCGAGGCCGAGATGCTGCGCGATATCGCGCTCGCGAGCTCGGGTCTGTTGGTGCACACGCTCGGCGGGCCGAGCGTGTTCCCGCCGCAGCCTCCGGGCACTTGGAACTCGGCCTACAGCGGCGACGACTGGCAAGAGGACCTCGGAGAGAATCGGCATCGCCGCGCGCTCTACACCTTCGCCAAGCGCACCGCGCCCTACGTGACGCACGCGCTGTTCGAGGCGCCCAGTCGCGAGGTCACCTGCCCGCGCCGCGCGCGCACGAACACACCGCTGCAGGCGCTGGCGCTGCTCGACGACCCGGCCTTCGTCGAAGCCGCCGTGGCGCTGGCGGCGCGCATGTGCCGTGAGACCGCCGGGGATGCCGCGGGGATCGAGGCGGGCTTCCGCAGTTGCACCTCGCGGCGCCCGACGACGCCCGAGCTCGACATCTTGCGCTCGCTGCTCGCTGACGCGCGGCGCCACTTCGCCAGCGATCCGGAGTCCGCGCGCGCCCGCGTCGAGGGCTGTGGCGCGGACGAGCTCGATCCGCTGGAACTCGCCGCGTGGAGCTCGGTGGCGAGCGTGATCCTCAACCTCGACGACACGACGACCAAGCGCTGACCATGGACGCCCGCGAGCAATACCGTCTCGAGCTCTCCCGCCGCCACTTCCTGGGCGGGGCCTCGCTGTCGCTCGGTTCGCTGGCGCTCAACTCGCTGTTCGCCGAGCGCGCGCTGGCCGCGCCGGAACAGGGCGCCGTGCTCGACGCAGCGCGGGCCTTTGCTCCGCGCGCCAAGCGCGTCGTCTACCTGCACATGGCCGGCGCGCCGTCGAACCTCGACCTGTTCGACGACAAGCCCAAGCTGCGCGAGTTGCACGGCGAACCCGTGCCGGAGAGCTTGATCAAGGGCGAGCGCTTCGCGTTCATCAAGGGCGTCCCGCGCGCCTTGGGCAGCCCCTTCACGTTCGCTCGCCACGGACAATGCGGCGCGCACCTCAGCGAGCTCTTGCCGAACTTCGCGCGCATCGTCGACAAGGTCGCGCTGGTGCGCTCGATGCGCACGCGTGAGTTCAACCACGCACCGGCGCAGATCTTCATGCACACCGGTCACGCGCGCGTCGGGCGTCCGAGCTTCGGCAGCTGGATCAGCTACGGTCTGGGCCGCATCAACGAGGACCTGCCGGCGTTCATCGTGTTGACCTCGGGGCAGTTCCAGCCCGATGGCGGCGCGTCGCTGTGGGGCTCGGGTTTCTTGCCCGGCGAGCATCAAGGAGTGCGATTCCGACCCGGCGCGAGCGGCGTCCCGTTCCTCGACAATCCCGCGGGCGTCGCGCGCGAGCTGCGGCGGCGCGAGCTCGACGCCCTGCGCGAACTGCAGCGCGAGAAGCGCGACGTGTGCGGCGACCCGGAGATCGCGACGCGTGTCGCGCAGTACGAGCTGGCCTTCCGCATGCAGGCCAGCGTGCCCGAGCTGCTCGACCTCGCCGCCGAGCCCGAGGCGGTGCGCGCGCGCTACGGAGCGGAGCCGGGTGTCCACAGCTTCGCCAACAACTGCTTGCTCGCGCGGCGCATGCTCGAGCGCGGCGTGCGCTTCGTGCAGCTCTACCACTGGGGCTGGGACAGCCACGGCACGGGCGAGAACGACGACCTACTGCATTCGCTGCCGGCGCGCTGCCGCGAGACCGACGCCCCGAGCGCCGCGCTGGTCGAGGATCTGGCCGCGCGCGGCCTGCTCGACGACACGTTGGTGATCTGGGGTGG
Organism: Planctomycetota bacterium; assembly: GCA_020853575.1. Taxonomy (GTDB): domain Bacteria; phylum Planctomycetota; class UBA1135; order UBA1135; genus F1-120-MAGs118. The sequence goes on along the minus strand of JADYYP010000047.1, from coordinate 217,189 downwards.
CGAGTTCGGGCGCACGCCGATGAACGAGGAGCGCAACGGTTCGAAGTACCTCGGCCGCGATCATCACCCGCACTGCTTCTCGCTGTGGCTTGCGGGCGGCGGCATCAAGCCCGGCATCACCTACGGAGCGACCGACGAGCTCGGCTACTTCGTCACCGAGAACCCGGTCGAGGTGCACGACCTGCATGCGACGCTCTTGCGCTTGCTCGGTTTCGACCACGAGCGTCTGACCTACCCCAGCCAAGGCCGCGACTTCCGTCTCACCGACGTCGCCGGCCACGTGGTCGAGGGGCTGCTCGCCTGAGCGGCGGTCAGCGCGGCGGGCCGACCAACATCAGTTGCCGCGTCCGCGGCGGGTGCGGCCCCCTCCGCCGGTTGCGCCGCCGCCGGATGTACCGCCGCCGGATGTACCGCCGCCGGACGTACCGCCGCCGGACGTACCGCCGCCGGACGTGTTGCGGCGATCGCCGCCGTCGCGCCGGTCGTCGCGCGCTTCATACTGCTTGAGCTGTTCCGCGGTCAGGATGCGAGCGAGCTCGGCTTGCTCGCGGGCGCGCGCCTGGTCGCGGGCGGCGCGGTAGGCCTCGCGGTCGGCGTCCTCGCGCCGCAAGCGTTCGAGCTCGTCGCGCGATTGCGCTTGGGCGAGCATCAACGCGCGCATGTCGTTGACCTGCCCGCGGTCGAGCGCGAGTTGCTCGGCCAACCGGGTCAGGCGCTCCTCCAAGCGCGCGGACTCGCGCTCGGCGCGCTCGGCGCTGGCCTGCTCCTGTTCCTGGGCGCGGATGGACGCGAGCGCTTCCACGACCGTGTCCTGGAGCTGATCGGCGCTGGGCAGCAGCGCGCCGCCGTGCTCGGCCGCCGCAGCCGAGCCCGCGACCGAGGCCGCGTCCGGCGCTGGCGCGATTTCCGCGCGTGGATCGGCGATCGGCCGCAGCTCGAGCGCCTCGATGCGCGAGCGCAACTCGCGCGTTTCGATCTCGAGCGCGGCGAACTGCATCGCGAGCGTGGAGTCGCCTTCCGCCGTCGGCGGCGTGCCCACGCTCGCGCTCGGCTCGGCGGCCGCTTCGGAAGAGGTCGCATCGCGGCCCACGAAGGTCGCGGTCAGCGCGGCACTGATGCAGCCGACCGCGGCGGAAATCACACACGTCTGCAGGAGGTTGGAGTTCATGCGGAGCCGTCGCTGAGGATGGGGCGGAGGCGCAACCTACTGTGGCGCGCCCGGTGTCGGGGAAAGTGGAGCATTCGACGAGTCGGGCTCACTTGCGTTCGCGCTCGATCGGACGCGGGTCGACCGCGTAGGAGTGCACGACAGCGCCGTTGGGCTCGCGCTCGCGCCGACGGCCGGCGGCGGGCTCGATCAGCGCCGCTCGCACGAACTCGACCGTCGCTTCATTGGGCGTGACGCGCACCCGCAGGTTGCCGGGACTTCCGAGCAGCGTGCCCGAGCCGTAGCCGTACTCCTCTGCGCTGCGCGTGCCGGCCAGCGGATTGCCCGGCTGCGGAACGCTCTGGTAGACGACGCCGTCGAGCTCGCTCCGGACGTACAGATGGTCGTGGCCGTGGAACACGATCTCGACGCCGCCGCGCGCCTCCGTTCCGCGGCCTCCGACCAGGTGATGCGTGAAGACGAAGCGATGCTTGGCGCGCGAGTGCTCGAGTGTCGCGGCGAGCGGCGCACATCATGACCTGGAACTCGCCCAGAACTTGGCTGCGGCTGGTCGTCGCCGGCTGCGTGAGCGCGAACGGTCGGTCCGATGCCGCGCCCGACACTCACTTCCGTGGGCCGGCGGCGCGCCGGCTCTGCCTGCCCCAGCCACGGCCGCGACGTCCGCTTGACCGACGTCGCCAGCCGCGTGGTCGAGGGGCTCTTGGCCTGAGGTGCCGCCGGCGCCGCCGGAGAGGGGCCCATTCGCAAGGAAATTGCAAACAGAACCCCTGGCGCTCGCGCGCGCTTCGCAGTGCAATGGAGCTGGGAGAGAGTTCGGACGGTTCGCATTTCGTCCGCCTGCTCGTTCGAGCATCGTGTGGCGTTCGTCAGGCCACGGTCCGCGCTCTGTCCCCGGCGGAGAGCTTGTCTGCGGATTTCCCTCCGCGAGCTCTAGACCCGCCGCGCGTCCGCGCTCGCAGCGGGGAGAGCCCGCCCCGAGCACGCCGCGCGCGTGGAGTCGCACCGCTCGACTCGGACCACGGACAGGAGAGTAGCGATGAGTTTGTTCAAGCAGTTCGGTCTCGCTGGCGCGCTGATGGCGCTGGCCGGCGTGGCCAGCGCCCAGGCGACGTTGTTCGACACCGGCGTGCATCAGCCGTGCTTCTTCAATGCCGCGCTGACCAACCTCGGTTGGACCTCGGGCAATGTCAGCGCCGCCCAACCGCAGCGCTGGACCGCGCAGCCCTTCACGCTGCCCGCGGGCAACCACCACGTGGTGCAGATCGAGGCCGAGTACTTCGTGCCGGCCGCGAATCCCACGGCGATCGCCTGGGTGATCTGGAATCGCACCGGACAGAACGCGCCGACCTCGGTGGACGAGGTCGCCAGCGGTGTCGTGCCCTTCGCTGTGGCCGGAGCGCCGCTCGACGTCGATCTGACGTTGCCCGGCGGTGACTACTACCTGACGATCTACGCCGTCGCGCCCCAGGGCACGACGATCGGCTGGTTCACCAACGCGCAGAACGGCATCCACTTCATCGAGCCCAGCAACCTGCTGCCGTTCATGTGGCGCTCGAGCACCTATCCCGCGGGTGGATTCCTGGTGTACCAACTGCCCGCGGCGACGCTGAGCCAGAACACGGGTCTCGACCCCAACAAGCTCTATTGCGCCGCATTCCGCATCCGCGGCTTCACCGAGATCCCCTCGTGCGTCAGCGGCGCGGGCGGCGTGTTGCCCGACACCGTCGGCGGCACGTGGCCCACGGTTCTGCCGACCGGCACTCCGTTCTCGTCGTCGATCGTCCTGCCCAGCGGCATGACCTCGATCACCTCGATCAAGCTCAACGGCCTGACCCACTCGTGGGCCGGTGACTCGCACATCATGCTGGTCGATCCCAGCGGCGCAGCTCACAACCTGATCCAGCGCGTCGGCTTCACCGGCTCGAGCTTCGGCAACTCGGGCGACTTCCTGGGCAACTACGAGATCGTGGAGAGCGGCGGCAGCACCTTCCCGAACTCCGGGAACCCGGCGGTCGGCGTGTACAACCAGTACTTCGGCACCGGCGGCGGACTGTGGCCGAACGGCAACGCCAACGTGTTCAACACCCCGTTGTCGGCGATTCCGGTGGTGCCGGGCGGCGTGTACACGCTGCTCTGCTACGACTGGGCCGGCGGGGACACGGGCAACCTCGGGAGCTGGGAGTTGTGCGGCACGCTCGACCCGACGCCGACCGGCTACTGCACCAGCGGCACGAGCCTCAACGGTTGCACGCCGGTGATGGCCTACGGCGGTCTGCCCAGCGTCGCGGCCAGCTCGGGCTTCCTGGTGGGCATGCTCGGCGCGGACTCGAACCGCAATTGCGGCCTGCTGTACTCGCTGAGCCCGGCCGCGATTCCGCTCCCCGGGTCCTCGTCGCTCTTGTGCGTCGGCGCGCCGCGCCAGCGCCTGTTCAATCCGCTGAGCACGACCGGTGGCACCAGCGGCTGCGACGGTCAATTGGTCGTCGATCTCTCGGCCTTCCTGGCCGCCAACCCGGGTGCGCTGGGCGCGCCCTTCTCCGCGGGCGACACGCTCTACCTGCAGGGCTTCAATCGCGACAACGGCAACGGCAACCGCAATCTCGTGACCTCCAACGGCATGCAGATCACGTTCATCCCGTGAGCCGCTGAGTGGCGCACTGCGCGCCGACCAAGAAGGGCGTTCCGCCGACGGCGGGACGCCCTTCGTCTTTTGGTTCGCGCGGGGTCGAGCTCGTCCGCCGTGGTGCCGCGTGCCGCGCTCGTCGGACGTCGAGAGCGCTTGGGAGTATTCGCGCGGGTGGCGAATCTCGCGAATAAATATGCATGACTTGACCTCCGGAGCTTTGCTTTTATTCTTCCGCGTCTTCGATGGCCGACCCGACCGAGAGACGCGACGCGATCCGCGAGATCCTGCGCGAGCACGACATCGCCAGCCAAGACGAGCTGATCGAGAAGCTCGAGCGGCGCGGCTACCGCACCTCGCAGCCGGTGCTCTCGCGCGACCTGCGCGCGCTGAACGTGGCCAAGCAAGCCGGGATGTACCGCGTCCACGAGGAGGAGCGCGTCACCCCGCTGGAGGCGCTGCGCGCGCTGCTGCGCTCGGCCAAGCCCGTGTCGCACTTCGTGATGCTGCGCTGCGAGCCCGGGGCCGCCAGCGCCGTCGCGCGCGCGCTCGAGGCCGAAGCGCTCGATGGCTTGGTGGGCACGATCGCTGGCGACGACACGGTGCTCGTCGCTTCCTCCAGCCACGCCGCTTCGCAGCGCGTGCGCCGCCGCGTCCAGGACCTGCTCTGATCCGTTTCCTCGAAGGAGATCGCCCGTGCGCGTATTGCTTGCCTATTCCGGTGGACTCGACACCTCGTACCTCGTCGGTTGGTTGACGCGCGTCGAGGGCGCCCAGGTCACCACGCTGGCCGTCGACTGCGGCGGTTGGAGCGCGCAGGAACGCCGCGACATCGAGGCACGGGCGCTGGCCTTGGGCGCGGTCGAGCACCGCTTCGTCGACGCGCGCATGGAGCTGTTCCAGCGTGTCATCCGTTGGCTGGTGTCCGGCAACGTGCGGCGCGGTGCGCTGTACCCGCTGTCGGTCGGTGCGGAGCGCGGGCTGCAGGCCGAGATCCTGGCGCGCGAGTCGCGCGCAGGCGGCTTCGATGCCTGCGCGCACGGCTGCACCGCCGCGGGCCACGACCAAGTGCGCTTCGAGGCCGCGCTGGCGACGATCGCCCCCAATCTGAAGGTGCTCGCGCCCGTGCGCGACCTCGCGCCCAGCCGCGACGAGCAGCGCAAGTGGCTCGCGGAGCACAAGCTCCCGGTGCCCGCGTCCGGCGGCAAGTACTCGGTCAACCAAGGCCTGTGGGGCGTGACCATCGGCGGCGGCGAGCTGCACACGTCGAGCGACGCGCTGCCCGAGGAGGCCTGGTATTGGACCAAGAACGGCCATGGCCGTGCGACGTTGCAGATCGGCTTCGAGTGTGGCGTTCCGGTGTCGCTGGGCGGACTGCCGCTCGATCCGGTGACGCTCATCGAGCGCTTGAACGTCGAGGCCGGTGCCTTCGGCGTCGGTCGCGGCTACCACCTCGGCGACACGGTGCTGGGCATCAAGGGCCGCATCGCCTTCGAGGCGCCGGCGGCCGAGGTCCTGATCGAGGCGCACCGCGAGCTCGAGAAGTTGGTGCTGATCGAGGACCAGCGCTTCTGGAAGGACCACCTGGGCGACGTCTACGGGCGGCGCCTGCACCAAGGGCTGTTCCACGACCCGTTCCAGCGCGATCTCGAGGCCTTTTTCGCTTCGACGCAGCAGCGCGTCAGCGGTGTCGCCAAGGTGCGCGTGCAGCCGGGCTCGGTGTTGGTCGAGGGCGTCGAGTCGCCCTTCAGCATGCTCGCCGCGAGCGATGCCAAGTACGGCGAGCGCGCGGGCTCGAATGCGACGCCGCAGGGCGCGCTGGGCCTGGCGCGCGCGCTGGCGGAGCCGGCGCGGTTGTTCCGTCGGGCGGGTGAGAAGGCCGGCGCGGAGGTGAAGCCGTGAAGCGCTGCACGCTCGACAAGATCGCCTCGGTCACGTTGCGCCTGGGCCTCGACCGCAATGCCGTGCTCGGCGAGAGCATCCCGGCCGAGGCCGGCACCGTGCTCGCATGCCGCATCAAGAACGCCAAGACGACCTACAACACGCTCGAGGACGTGCACGGCCGCATGGTCGCGCTGCATCCGGGCGACATCATCGCGGGCGCGCTCGGGCACCGCGACGCGCTCTACGGCTACTCCGGCCAAGTGCCGACGAAGGTGCAGGTCGGCGACGAGTTGCAGCTGCTCAATCTGGGCGGCGTGATCGGCACCGGAGCCGAGGCCACGGCCTCCAGCGGCGAGCCCTTCCGGCTCGAGGTGCTGGGCTCGGTGCTCGAGTTCCCGTACCTCGCGACGCGCGTCGGCGTGCCGGCGAACATCGCGCGCGCCGCGTTGCCGACGCAACCGATGCCCAGCCGTTCCGAGGGCCTGCCGCCCTTGATCGTGCTCGTCGGAACCTGCATGGACGCGGGCAAGACGACCGCGGCCTCGATCCTGATCAGCGAGCTCACGCACAAGGGTCTGCGCGTCGCCGCCGGCAAGCTCACCGGAGTCTCGTTGCGCCGCGACATCCTGCAGATGCAAGACTGTGGAGCGGAGCCGGTCGCGATCTTCACCGACTTCGGCGTGGTCACGACCGATGCGACGAGCGCAGCGCCAGCCGCGCACAGCCTGATCGCGAACCTGAGCGGCGCCGAGCCCGACCTGATCGTGCTCGAGATGGGGGACGGGTTGCTCGGAACCTATGGAGTGCACGCGCTGCTGGCCGACGAGACCATCCGCAATGGCATCGAGAGCATCGTGCTGTGCGCCCAGGACCCGGTGGGCGCGTGGGGCGGTCAAACGCTCTTGCGCGACAAGTACGGCCTGGAGATCGACGTCGTCAGCGGGCGCGTGACCGACACGCCCGTGGGACGGCGCTTCTGCCGCGAGAAGCTGGGCTTGGCCGCGTTCAATGCGCTGCGCGACGGCAAGGAGCTGTGCGCCACCGTGCTCGAGAGCCTGCAGCGCAAGAAGGCCAGCGTGGTGAGCGCATGACGCACACCGCGACGACCACGGTTCCGGTGTGGATCTTCGGCGCCAAGGGCATGCTCGCGGGCGAGCTCCTGCGCTTGCTCGATCTGCACCCGGCGCTCGAGCTGCGCGGCGCGGTGTCGCGCAGCGAGCAGAGCGTGTTGGACGCCCATCCGCACGCGGCGACCAAGGCGCGCACCTGCAACGCCGACGAGGCCAAGCTGGCGATCGCGGCGGCGCTCGAGGCGGGCTCGGGCGCGGCGCTGTTCCTGGCGTTGCCGCACGGCGAATCGGTCGCGGTCTGGAGCGCGCTGCGACGCGAGCTCGGAGCGCGCGCGGGCGAGCTGCACGTCGTCGATCTCGCGGCGGATTTTCGCCTGCGGGATGCGCGCCGCTATGCGAGCGCCTATGGCCACGAGCACGCCGCTCCCGAGGAGCTCGCGGGCTTCGCCTACGGCCTGCCGGAGCTCCAGCGCTCCGAGATCGCGCGCTCGCGGCGCGTCGCCGCCGCCGGGTGCTTCGCGACCGCGATGCAGCTCGCTTGCGTGCCCGCCGCGCGCGCCGCGTTGCTCGACACCACTCGTCCGTGGGTCTTGCACGGCGTGACCGGCTCGAGCGGCAGCGGCGTCGAGCCCAAGCCCGGCACGCACCACCCGTGGCGCCACGGGAACCTGTGGGCCTACGCGCTCGAAGGGCACCGCCACGAGGCCGAGCTCGCGCAAGCGCTCGAGAGCGTCGGTCCCGTGCCGCCGATCCACTTCGTCGCGCACTCCGGACCGTTCGCGCGCGGCATCCACCTGACCTGCGCGTTGCCGCTCGCGCGCCGGCTCACGACGGCCGAGGCGCGCTCGGCGTACGCCGAGGTCTTCGACGGCGCGACCTTCGTCGACGTGCTCGATGGCCGGGTGCCCGATCTGCGCTCGATCAGCGGCTCGAACCGCGCGCAGCTCGCGGTCAGCGTGCGCGGCGACGTGCTCAACGTGCTGTGCACGCTCGACAACATGACCAAGGGCGGCGCCGGACAAGCGCTGCAGTGCTTGAACTTGATGCTCGGTTTCCCGGAACACTGGGGCCTGCCGCGCGCCGGCCTGGGAGTCTGCTAGATGAAGTTGCGAGAGATCGACGCCTACGCGCGTCTGCCGCTGCCGATCGCCGCGGCCAAGGGCAATGAACTGGTGCTCGAGGACGGCCGGCGCGTGCTCGACCTGTACGGCGGACACTGCGTCAACACGTTGGGCGCCGGGGATCCCGGACTGGGCCGCGTGATCGCCGAGCAGTGGCAGCGCTTGTCGTTCGCGACCAACTTGCTCGACCACGCGCCGCGCAAGGCGTTCCTCGAGGCCTTCGAGCCGACGCTGCCGCCGTGCGACGACGGTTGGAGCGTGTTCGTCACCAACAGCGGCGCCGAAGCCAACGAAAACGCGCTCAAGCTCGCGTTGGCCTTCACCAAGCGCCACAAGGTCGTGTTCTTCAAGGGTGCCTTCCACGGCCGCACCGCGGCGGCCGCGGCGGTCAGCGACACCAAGCTCGCGGCGTTCCCGACGACGCCGTTCGACGCCGTGAAGCTGCCCTGGAACGACATCGAGCTCGCGAGCAAGGCGCTCGACTCCAGTGTGGGAGCGGTGATCCTCGAGCCGTACCAGTCGCTCGCGGGCGTCACCGAGCCCAGCGCGGAGTTCCTCGCCACGTTGCGTCGATTGTGCGATCGCACGGGTGCGTTGCTGATCTTCGACGAGGTGCAGACCGGCAACGGACGCCTGGGCACGCCCTGGGCCTCGCAGCATCTGGGCGTCGTTCCGGACGCGTTCACCACGGCCAAGGGCGCGGCCGGCGGCCTGCCGATCGGCTTGACCGTCGCGCGCACCAAGATGGCCGCGGCGGTGCCGGGCAAGCTGTTCGGCTCGACCTTCGGCGGTGGTCCGCTGGTGCTCGCTGCGGCGGCGGAAGTCGCGCGGCGCATCGCGAGCCCGGGGTTCCTCGAGAACGTGCGCGCGACCTCGGCGGCACTGCGTCAGGCCGCTTCGCGCGGCCCGATCGAGCGCGTGCGCGGCGCCGGGTTGTTGCTCGGATTGGTGGTCAAGCCCGAGCTCAAGGCCAGTGTGGTGCGCGACCAACTGCTCGAGCAAGGCGTGCTGGTCGGAACGAGCGACGATCCGCAGGTGTTGCGCCTGTCGCCGGCGCTGACGCTTGTGCCCGCGGACGCCGCGCGCTTGGCGAGTGCCTTGGAAGCGTTGGAGGTGCGCGCATGAAGGGCTTCTATCACTTGGCGGAGCTGCCGACGGCGGAGATCGAGAAGCTCGCGGTGCGCGCGTTGCACCTGCGCGCGGGCGCGACGCCCAAGCGCTTCGATGGCAAGGCGCTGGGCCTGTTGTTCTTCAATCCGAGCCTGCGCACGCAGGCTTCGTTCCAGCGCGCCGCTGGAAAGCTCGGGCTCGACCTGGTGCAGTTGCAGAGCGGCGGCAACGGCGTGTGGGGCATCGAATGCGAGGACGGCGCGCTGATGGACGGGGGCAACGCCGAACACGTGCGCGAGGCCGCCGCGGTGCTCGGGCGTTTCGTGGACGTGCTCGCCATCCGCGCCTTCGCCGGAATCCAATCGCTCGACCGCGATTCGCGCGACGCGTTGATCAACGGCTTCCGCAAGCACGCCGGCGTGCCGATCGTGAACATGGAGAGCGCGCTGTGGCATCCGTGCCAGGCGTTGGCCGACTGGACGACGCTCGATCTGTTCGACGTGCCGCGTCGGGCGAAGCTGGTGTTGACCTGGGCCTGGCATCCCAAGCCGCTGCCGCACGCCGTGCCCAACTCGACCTTGTGCATGGCGGCACAGCGCGGCATGGAGGTCGTCGTGCTCCGTCCGCACGGCTACGACTTGAGCGACAGCGTGATGAACGAGGCGCACGCGCTCGCGGCGGCCAATGGCGGCAGCGTGAGCGTCACCGAGGATCGCGCGCGGGCGCTCGAGGGCGCGAGCATCGTGTACGCCAAGTCGTGGGCCAGTCTGGGCGCGTGGGGCAAGCCCGAGCTGGAGGCGGCGCAGCGCGCGCCGCTGCGCGAGTGGTGCGTCGACGCCAGCTGGATGAAGCTCACCGATCGCGCGCGCTTCATGCACTGCTTGCCGGTGCGCCGCAACGTCGTGGTGCGCGACGAGGTGCTCGACGGCCCGTGGTCGATCGTGATCGACCAGGCCGAGAATCGGTTGCACGCCCAAACCGCGCTGCTCGAGAGCCAGTTCGCGAGCCTCGAGCGCAAGAGCCAAGTCCGCGCGAAGAACCCCGTTCCCCTGGAGCCTTGAAGCGATGACCGACCTGTTCAAAGCCGCGCCGCACGTCCGTTTGCACCGTGGCAAGACCTTCGTGATCAAGGCCGGTGGCGGGACGATCGCGAAGGCCGCCGCGATCCGCCAGTTCGCGCGCCAAGTCGCCGTGGTGCATGCGCTCGGCGCGCGCGTCGTCGTGGTGCACGGCGGCGGGCCGCAGACCGATGCCTTGCAGCGCATGCTCGGCGAGGAGCCGCGCATGGTCGACGGGCGACGCGTCACGACTCCCACTGCGATGCGCGCCCTGCGCATGGCGACCGCGGGCGAGCTCAATGGCGAGGTGGTCGCGATGCTCGCCGCCGAGGGAGCGCCGGCGGTCGGCGTCTCGGCGGTCAGCTCCGGGCTGCTGGTCGCCAAGCGTCGAGCGCCGGCGCGCACGAGCGAGGGCACCGTCGATTTCGGCGATGTCGGCGACGTGCAATCGGTCGATCCCAAGCCACTGTTGTCGTTGATCGAGAGCGGCTTCATTCCCGTGGTGTGTCCGCCGGCCGGCGACGGCAACGGAGGCTTCCTCAACGTCAACGCTGACCTGACGGCGGCCTCGATCGCGGTCGCGCTCGGAGCGGCGAAGCTGGTGATGCTCACGGGCGCGCCGGGCATCCTCAGCAACCCCTCCGACCCGAGCTCGCTGCTTTCGGCGCTCTCGATCGCCGAGCTCGACTCGCTCGAGGAGTCGGGCGCGCTGCGCGGCGGCATGCGCGTCAAGTCGGCGGCCATCCGCGCGGCGTTGTACGGAGGCGTCGGGCGCGTGCACGTCGTCTCCGGCGGCGACGAGCATTCGCTGCTGCAGGAGCTGTACACGACGCAAGGTGCCGGCACGCTGGTCACGCGCGAGCCCGAGAAGGCGCCGGAGGTCGAGCCCGAGCTCAAGCAGATCGTGCTGCAGCCGCCGTTCGAGGGAGTCGTGCGTTGAGCTTCCCGCGCGAGCCCGCGCAGCTCCTGTCCGCGCTCGTCGGCATCGAGAGTCCGTCGGGCGCGGAGCAGCGCATCGCGGACTACGTCGTCGAGCTACTGCAGAGCTGGTCGATCGACGTCGAGCGCGTGGGGCACAGCATCGTGGCCAGCGTCGTGCTCGGCAGCGGACCGCGCTTGCTGTTCAACTCGCACCTCGACACCGTGCCGATCGGCGCCAACTGGACGCGCGATCCGCTGGCCGCGGTGTGGGAGGGCCAACGCTTGTTCGGCCGCGGCGCGAACGACGCCAAGGTCAGCGTGGTCGCGATGCTGTTCGCGCTACGCGCCGTGGCCGAGGCGCGCATCGCGCGCGGGACGTTGCAGCTCGCCCTGACCGAGTGCGAGGAGACCTCCAATCTCGGCATGACGCGGGTCCTCGAGCGCATCGGTGCGCCGGACGCCGCGGTGACCGGCGAGCCGACGGGGCTGGAGGTCGTGCGCGCGCAGTCGGGGCTGGCGGTGCTCACCGCGGAGTGGCGCGGTCGCTCGTGCCACGCGGCGCACGTCGCGCGCGTGCCCCACGAGAACGCGCTGCTCGCCGGCGCCAGCGAGCTCGTGCACACGGCCCCGTGGATGACGCTCGAGGGGTCGCACCCGTTGCTCGGCGAGAGCACCGTGGCCACGACCGTGTTCAAGTCCGGCGAGCGCCACAACGTCGTGCCCGACCGTGCCGAGGCGCTGTTCGACGCGCGCTTGTCGCCGCTGCACACGGCCGAGAACGCCGCCGAGCTGCTGCGCTCGCGCATGCCGCGCGCCGCGGTCGCGGTCAAGTCGGCGCGGCTCAAGCCCTTCGAGACCGCCGAGGACCACACGCTCGTGCGCACTGCGTTGCGAGTCGCGGGGCGAGCGCGCGCGATCGGCTCGTCGACCTTGTCCGACATGGCGCTGCTGCAAGGCGTTCCCGCGGTCAAGTGCGGTCCGGGCGAGACCGCGCGCTCACACACACCCGACGAGTTCGTGCTGCGCAGCGAGCTGGATGCTGGAGTCGATTTCTACACGCGCCTCGCGCCAGCCGTGCTCGAGGCGCTCGCCCTCGCGAGCACCCCTTGAGGTCGCCATGAGCACTCACGAATTCCAACGTCCAGTGTGGGACCGCGGTGACGCCATCGATGGCGAGATGCTGGCCTTCACCATCGGCGACGACCCGCTCTGGGATCGGCGCTTGGTCGAGCACGACATCCGCGGATCCCTGGCGCACGCCAAGGGACTGGCACGCGTCGGCCTGATCCGCGGCGACGATTGCGCGCAGATCGAGTCCGGGCTCACGCGCCTGCTCGAGTCCTTCCGCCGCGGCGAATGGACTGTCGAGGCCTCCGACGAAGACGTGCATTCCGCGGTCGAGCGCCGTCTGACGGAGCTCGTCGGCGAGCCGGGCAAGCGCTTGCACACCGCGCGCAGCCGCAACGAGCAGATCACCGTCGACATGCGGCTGTGGCTGCGCGAGGCGAATGCGGCCGTGCGCGCGCTCGTCGAACGCCTGCACGCCAGCACGCTGAGCGCCGCGCAGCGGCACGCCGAGTTGGCCTTGCCCGGCTACACGCACTTGCGGCGCGCGATGCCCTCGACGGTGGGGGCCTGGCTCTCCGCGCACGCGCAGGCATTTCGCGACGGGCTGCGCGAGGTCGAGCACGCGCGTGAGTTCCTGCGCGAGTGTCCGCTGGGTTCCGGCGCCGGCTACGGAGTGCCTGTCGCGCTCGACCGCGAGTTCGTCGCGCGCGAGTTGGGGTTCGAGTGCCCCGAGAGCCCCGTCACGCACGTGCAGCACGCGCGCGGTCGCGCGGAGCTCGCGCACCTGACGGCGCTCGAGAGCCTGGCGCTCGATCTGGGCAAGCTGGCGCAGGACCTGTGGCTGTTCAGCACCACCGAGTTCGGTTTCATCGCCTTGCCGACCGCGTTCACCACCGGTTCGTCGTTGATGCCGCACAAGCGCAATCCCGACGCGCTCGAGCTGCTGCGCGCCCACGCGCGCCAGGTCGTCGCGGACCGCGCCGCGCTGCTCGATGTCCTGCGCGACCTGCCGTCGGGCTACCACCGCGATTTCCAGCTCATCAAGCCGCCGCTCTTCCGGGCTCACGATCGCTCGCTGGCGATGCTCTCGCTCGCGCCGCGGTTGATCGACGCGCTCGAGTACGACGCCCAGGCCCTGGCCGCGGCCTGCGCCGACCCGAAACTGCGTGCGACCGAGCGCGCGCTCGACAAGGCGGCGCGCGGAGTGCCCTTCCGCGACGCGTACCGCGACGAGGCCACGCGCTGAGAGTGCGGGAGTCGCTCTCCGCGGAACGATTTTCCGCGCGCCTCGCGCTCGCGAGCGAGGCCTGACGCGCGCGGCGCGCGATGCGCCGCATGACGGACTCTTCGCGCGCTTTCCAGCGTGGTTTCCGGGCGATCGGTCAAGTCGGCCGAGTCCGGCGGCCGAACCACGCGCGTCCACCCGGCATCGGGGCGGACAGGGGCGGCTTTCGCGGTTGGGGCGCGGTGCGGGGGCACCGTGGGCGAGAGCAGCCGAACGGTCGTGCGAAGAGGTGGCGCGTGAAGAGTGGTGATCGCAAGGCGTCGGACGCTGGACGTGAGCAGAGCCTGTTCGACCTGAGCATCGTGATCCCGTTGGGCGAGGGCGACGGCGGAATCGGCGCGCTCTTGACCGCGGTCGCGGGTCTCGCGCGCGGCGTGGGCGGCAAGGTCGAGGTGGTGCTGGTCGACGACGGCATGCCCCACGGTTTCGAGACCATCGCGACGCGTTGGCGCACGCAGTTCGCGGGCCTGGTCGTCGCACGTCACGAGAATCGCAAGGGTCGCGGCGCCGCCGCGCGCACCGGCGTGCTCGCCGCGCGCGGCGAATACCTGGTGATGATCGATCCGCAGAGCGAGGTTCCGCTCAACAACGCCGATCAGCTGATCGAGGCCTTGCAGCGCGGCGCCGACGTCGCGCTCGTGTCACGCCATCCCGAGGAGCACAGTGAAGCGGAGCAGAAGTCGTTCCTCGAGCGCGCGACGCGCACCACGGTGATGCGCTTGTCCCAGATGATGGTCGACGTCGGGGTGCGCGACTGCTTCTCCGGCCTGACGGCCTTCCGCATGCGCGCCGCCAAGAAAATCGCCCAGCGTTCGCGCGTCTCGGGTGCGGCCTATCCTGTCGAGTGGCTGGCGCTGGCGCAGTACCTGTGCTTCCAGGTAGTCGAGTTCCCGCTGCTGTGGGTGCGCGGCCCGTTGATGGGGGAGCGCGCGCGCCGCGGAACGACACCGTTCTCCTTGCTCAAGGACGTGTGGCAGACGCGGCGGCGGCTCGCCAACGACGACTACTCGACGAGCTTGCACCAGAGTGAGCTCTTGAGCGACACCTCGTTCCGCAAGCTCGACCGCGAGACGCTGCAGCAGATCCGGCGCTCCGGCCGCTAGCGCGCGCCTACGGACACAGCGTGAAACGCAATCCGTCCGAGAGGTTCGTGGTCTTGACCGCCGGCGGATCGCGGAACCAGCACTGCACGTTGAACTGCTGGCCCGCCGTCAGGGGTTGGCCGAGCGCGCTGGGATTGGCCGCGAAAAAGGCCAGCAGATCGAGCGCGAGCGAGCCGTCGCACGCGGAAACGCTACCTCCGCTGTTCTGTGGTGCCGTGCGCTGAGTCGGCGGCTTGACGCACAGGAAGCTGGTGCTGCCGCTGGCCCACGGGAGCGCGAGCTCACCGCTGGTGCCGTAGAAGAACAGTCCAGTGCGCTGGCCCTCGATGTCGTCGCATGTCAGCGTGAAACCGGAGCTGGCGCTGGCGCTCGGGCTACCGCTCGCGGCCAGGCTCGGAACGCATCCGTGGCTGGTGGTCGAACTGGTGCAGTAGTTCGCGATGCTGCCGCTGCACGAGCCGGAGTCGAGCCAATCGATGGTGTTGGCCCACAGCACCGCCGCCTCGGGCGTGAAGTTCGGCGGGTTCATGAACCAGGTCGAATCGCTGAGCATGACGACGCTTCCGCTCCCGTAGCTCAGCGCGAGCAGCGCGGTCGCACCGCTCGCGAACTGGATCACGCTGGTCACTCCGGATGCTGCCGGCGTGAAGGCGCCCGGGGCGAGGTTCAGCGGGAGTTGACCGACGATGCCGGCCGGACCGCTGATCACGGGGTGCGTCGGCGCGGCGATCGTCACCGGGCCGGTGGCGCTGCCCGAACCCGCATAGGTGCCGGCGCTGAACGCCGTCAGCAGCTGACCGTCGAGCCCGACCCAGGAGTCGTTCTCTCCGATGAACAGCAAGCCTCCGCCGCCGCTGACGAAGGCCTGCAGCGCGGTGATCTCGCTGGGCGGCAAGGTGGCGCCAACGGGCGGCAGGGCGAGCACGAAGACATCGACGTTGGCGAGCGCGGCGGTGCTGATCACCGCGGTCTCTTGCACGCTGTAGCCGGCCGCGATCAGCTGCGCGTGAGGCCCGACCATCGAGCTCCCGGTCAGCCAGTAGCCGTACGAGCTCTGGAAGCAGCGCGAGCTGTCGAGCGCCATCACGACTTGCCCGGACGCCAGAGGAACGAAGCTCGCTGCGCCGAGCACGGCGAGAGCGACGGATGCGATGCGCATGTGCCAACCCACGGGTGAGGTCCGCGCTGGACGTCGAACACCGACGCGCACTGCCGGACGTTTGCCCTCAGCCTAGCAGGAGCGCCTGGATCCGCGGGGATATTGCGTTCACGGACACACGTTGAAGCTCAACGCGTCCGAGAGCATGGTGGTCTTCGGGTTCGGCGGATCGCGGTACCAACCCTGCGCGAACACCGTCGTGCCGGCGAAGGGCTGGCCGAGCGCCGTCGGATGGGTCGCCATGAAGGTGTTGAAATCGATTCCCAGTGCGCCGTCGCACTGACCGGCCGTGCCGTTCGAGCTCTGGACCGCGGTGCGCTGCGTCGGCGGCTTGACGCACAGGAAGCTCGTGCTCGTGCCCCAGGCGATGGCCTGCGCGCCGCTCGTGCCATAGAAAATCAATCCCTGGCGCTGCGCGTCGACGTTGGTCACCGAGAGCACGAAGCCCGAAGCCGACGACGCGCTCGGCGTGCCGCTCGAGCCCAGCGTCGCGCTGCAACCCAGGGAGCTGGTGCCGCTGGTGCAGTAGCTCGCCGGCGGCGCGCCACAGTCGAACTCGACCAGTCCGCGCGGGTTGGCGCCGCCGCCCGCGTTGGGCACGTCGTTCCAGAACCCGTTGGGACGCATGTAGGCGTGGTCCTCGTTGCCGTAGTTGTCGGGCTGCCCGGTGTCCCAGTTGAGGAAGGTCGAGCTCGAGCCGTTGCTCCATGCCCAAGTGCCTTCGACCAGCTCGTCGCTCAGGCCGATCCACAGGTTGTTGGCGCCCGCGACCGCTCCGATCAGGTTCTGCTGGATCCAGTCGTTCTCGGCCTGATCCTCGACTTGCGCCAGGTGCGCGCCGAGTTGCACCGCACGCGCCTCGCAGTCCTTCCAACTGGCGTAGTCGATGATCGCGTACAGGTGGTTGTTGGCGGGATTCACGGCGGTGTAGAGCACCTGGGGCGGCGTGAGCGCGGTGATCGTGACTTGCCCCGGCCCCCCTGGAGTGCCGGGGAACGAGCCCACGCGCAGCAGGTAGTCCAGCCCCGCGACGGCGGTGTATCCGATCTGCGACTGCAATCCGCAGGCGTCGTCGTTGCACGCCAGCACCGCGCCCGCGCACGAACCGTCGTACAGCGCCAGACGCGAGTCGATTGCGGTCTGCGCGCAGGTCGCGAACGTGAAGTAGCCGCTCGACGGTGCCGTCCAGCGGAACCAGACGTCGCGCTCGATCTGCGCCGAACCCGAGGAATAGCACAGGTTCGCGGGTGAGCCATCGGTGGTCGCGCTCGACGAATCGAAGGCGAACGAGCCGACGCCGGTGATCGCTTGCGCCGCGGAGCACGCGTCCGAGCCTTGCGCGAATGCCGGCGCCACGAAGGAGAACGCGAGCGAGAGATGCTGGAGCTTCATGGGAGGACCTTGCGCGTTACGGGCAGACGATGAACTCGAGCGCATCGGACATGTGCGTGTGCTTGGCGGACGGCGGATCGCGGAACCAACCCTGGACTTGCACCGTGTCGCCGAAGGCGAAGGGCTGTCCGAGCGCGCCCGGATTCGCGGCGCGGAACGCGTTCCAGTCGAGGAGCAGTGAGCCATCGCAGGCCCCCGCGCTGCCTGCGCTCGAGTGCGCCGGAGTGCGCTGCGTCGGCGCCTTGATGCACAGGAAGCTCGAGCCCGTGCCCCAAGCCAGCGCGGTGCGCCCGGCGGTGCCGTAGAAGATCAAGCCGGTCTTCTGGCCCTCGACTTGGTCGACGCGCACTTGGAAGCCGCTGCTCGCGCTCGCGCTCGGCGTACCGCTGGCGCTGATCGCGGCCGCGCAGCCGGCGCTGCTGGTGCCCACCGTGCAGTAGTTCGTCGGTGCGTTGCAGCCGATTTCGATCAAGCCGTACACGGGTAAGTTGTAGGACGAGGAGCCGAGCGGCGCGTCGTTCCACTTGGCGTTGGTGCGGATGTGGACGTAGTCCTCGGTCGCGCTGGCGTTGTTGGGCTCGCCCGCGTCCCAGTTGGTGTAGCTCGACGTCGAAGCGCTCGACCACACGAACGTGCCTTCGACGGCGGCATCGTTGAGTCCGATCCAGAACTGCGCGTTGCTGCCGATCAGCGGCTTGATGTTGAGCGAGATGTACTGGACCTCGCTGAAGCCCTCGATCGTCACCAGGTGCGCGTTGAACGAGGCCTGCGCGATCAACTCGGCTTCTTTCCAGGTGCACGGTGAGAGCACCTTGTACACGTGCCCGGTGGTCGGGTGGGTCACCGTGTGCAGCACCGTCGGCGGGCCCACCTGCGTGATGAGCACGTTGCCCGGACCGCCGGATTTGCCGGGAAATACGCCGATCCGCAGGTAGTACGTCGTGCCCGCGCTGACCGGCACGTCCATGCTCGACTGGAAGCCGCAGGCGTCGTCGTTGCAGCCGAGCGCCGCGCCGCTGCAGGGTGCGTCGAGCAGGGCGATCCAGGTGTCGACCGCGGTCTGCGAGCAGGTCTCGAAGCGATACACGCCGCTCGCGCCGGGCGTCCAGGCAAACCACACGTCGCGCTCGATCTGGTTGTAGCCCGCGGAATAGCACAGCGCGTTCGGGCCTCCGTCGGTGGTCGCGAAGGTCGTGTCGAACGCGAACGAACCGCTGCCTTGGATGGCTTGCGCCGTGCCGCAGGCGTCGCTGCCTTGGGCGTGGGCGAGCGCGGGGGCGAGCGCGGCGGACACAGTGCAGAACGCGCGGAAGCGCAGCATGGCTTGGTTCCTGTGGACGGGGGCCACGCGCGATCCTACACGCGCGCCGCGTTGCCCACAGCGGACGCGGATTCGCGCTTTCGACGATGAAAGCCGCGGGCCGCGAGCGCGTCACCGGAGCTCGCATGGCGCGTCGACGCGCCCAGCATCCCGCTTCAACCGCCGCGGGTGTGCATCTCGAGATGCGGGTCGGTGCGCAGGTCCTCGACGGCCACCAGCGGTCCACGCCGCAGCTCTTCGAGCCGCAGCTCCGCGCCACGCTCCTGGCGCGCGCTCCAACTGGCCGCGATGCGCCGCGCGATCTCGTCGTCGCTGGCGGAGCCGCGCGCGAGCTCGCGCAGGTCCAGCCCCAAGCGAGCGTACAAGCACATGTACCACATGCCATCGGCCGTCAACCGCGCGCGGTCGCAGCGCCGACAGAACGGCGTCGTGGTCGAGGCGATGATCCCGAACAGCGTGCCGTCCGCTGCTCGAAAACGTTCGGCCGGCGCGGTCGAGTCCTCGACCACGGCCTCGATCGCTCCGAAGGCGCGCTGCATGCGCTCCAGGATTTCCTGGCGCGACACGACGGTGCGCTCGTTCCAACGCGTCGCCCCACCGACGTCCATGTACTCGATGAAGCGCAGCTCCGCGCCTTGGGCGCGCGCGAACTCGAAGAGCGCCGGGATCTCGCGTTCGTTCACGTCGCGCATCACGACCATGTCGAGCTTGACCGCGCCGGGCCACAGGCGCGTCGCGGTCTCGATCCCGTGGAGCACGCGCTCCAGGCCCGGCCGGCGCGTCAGCGACTGGAATACGTCCTCGCGCAGCGTGTCGAGGCTCACCGTCACGCGGCCCAGGCCGGCGTCACGCAGGGCGCTCGCCTGCTCGGCGAGCAACACGCCGTTGGTCGTCAGCGCCAACTCGCGCAGTGCCGGCTTGGCCGCGAGCAGGCGCACCAGCGACGCCAGCTCGGGCCGCAGCAGTGGCTCGCCGCCGGTCAAGCGCACCTTGTGCACGCCCAACGAAGTGAACACGTCCACCAAGCGCGCGATCTCGTCGAAGCGCAGCAGTCGATCGCGCGGAAGCCACTTGTACTCCTCCTCCGGCATGCAGTACGCGCAGCGCAGGTTGCAGCGGTCGGTGACGGAGATGCGCAGCGACGACAGCGCGCGGCCGAGGCGATCGATCGACGGATCCACTGCGCCAGTATGGGCGCGGCCGGCGTCGAAACAACAGCGCCAGCGCGCGGCGCGCGCTAGGGACAGATGTGGAACTGGAGCGCGTCCGAGCGGTTGGTTTGGAACGAGGACTGCGGGTCACGGCTCCAGAACTGTGCCCACACCGTGGCGCCGGCGACGAGTCGCGCGTCGTTGCCCGTGGCGATCCAGGCGTTGAAGTCGAAGCTGAACAGGCCCGCGCACGGAGCCGATCCGCTGGCGCCGGAATTCTGCAGCGCCGTGCGCACTGTCGGCGGTTGCACGCACAGGTAGCCGCCTTGGTAGGCCTGGTGCTTGGGCCCGAAGGTGCCGTAGAACAGCAGTCCGGCCTTGTTGTCCAGCGTGTCGGCGGAGTGGATCGTGAAGCCCGAGCCCGCGCTGGCGCTGGGCGTGCCGCTCCAGCCGATCCGTGGCACGCAGCCGTTGGAGTGCGTCTTCGCCGTGCAGTAGACCGTCGGATCGCCGTTGCATGGCGCGATCACGAAGCTCTTGGTCGCGGACACTCCGACGTTTCCGTGCTCGTCGATCGAGCGCACGCGATAGTCGAGCGTACCCGGCGTGTCCGCCGGCAACTCGCCACGGAACACCTGTGCGCCGGAGAAGCGCATGGGCAGGGCCACGAAGGGTGCTCCGTTCAGGCTGTACTCGAGCGTCGTCAGGTTGAACGCTGTCACGTACCACGACGCGTTGTCGTAGACGTGCGCGCGCACGACTTTCGCAAGCGGTCCGGCCGAGCGGTCCGCGACCTGCTCGACGAGCGGGATGCGCGGCGCGTGGGCGTCCGGGGCCTGGTGCGTGTTGCGCAGCAGCACATTCTCGTCGCCGAAGTCGTTGGCGAGCAGCAGGTCGTAGTCGCCGTCGAGGTCGACGTCGGCCGCGTCGCTGCCGAGCGCTTGCGCCACGTAGGCCGGCAAGGTGGTCAGTGACACGTCGTCCATGACGAAGCCGCCGCTCGGCCCGAGGTTGCGGTACAAGGCTTCGCTCGCGGTGCGCGATGCGGTGAAGGCGTCGAGCCAGCCATCGTTGTCGAAGTCGATCAAGTCGGGCTCGTTGTGGCGCACGCAGGAGTTGGCCACCAGGACCTCGAGCGAGTACTGGCCGGTGCCGTCGTTGAACAGCAGCTTGTCGCACACGTTGGCCCAATTGGTGCCGAAGACGTCGAGGTCGCCGTCGGCGTCGAGGTCGCCGAGGTCTTGCTCGTAGCTGCCGGTCGACGGCGCCCAGTCGGGACCTTGGAAGACCGCCCAGCTCGCATCGCGGAACGAGAGCGAGCCGCCCAACTCCGTGTGCCGATTGCGGATCATGCGCGGCAGCTGCGCGCGATCGCCGAGCACGAAGTCGAGGTCGAAGTCGCCGTCGATGTCTCCCAGGTCGACCGAGATCGACTCGTTGGTGATGTCGGCCTCGACGCCGCTCGTGTCGGTCGTCTGCTGCTGCTGCAAACCCTCGCACCACAGTGCGGGAGCTCCGTTGGGCAGCGTCGTGCCCGCCAGTTGGTAGCCGCTCGGGTTGAATTCCTCGAAGAAGCCCGCGCCGTCGTTGAGGAAGACGCGCGTCGGCACGCGTCCTGAAACCAGCGAGCCGTAGGAGGCCTCGATCAAGTCCGGATCGCCGTCGTTGTCGAGATCGCCCAAGGTCGAGTCACAGGACCAGTCGATGAAGCCGCCGTTGACGAGCGCGGAACCGGCCGAGACCGAGCTGTGGGTCTGCGCGTTGTTGACCGCGATGCCAACCCAGCGCGAGGCCGTCTGGTCCTGGAAGAAGCCCGCGCTGCCGCCCTGCGCGCCGCCCATGTTGACCAAGTAGCGGTTGGTGTTGTTGGCGATGCCCGAGGTGTTGGAGGCGAACAGATCGAGATCCCCGTCGAGGTCGAAGTCGACGAACTCCAGATCGCGCGTGTCGTCGAGCAGCGCCGGGAAGCGCAGCGCGGTTTGGTCCTCGAACACGCCGATCGGGCCGCCCTGCGCGCCGCCGCGGTTGATCCACAGCAGGTTCTGCTCGTTGCCGAAATCGCCGCCGTTGGCCCATGCGGCATCGACGTCGCCGTCCGCGTCGACGTCGAGCAGCTCCACGTTCTCGGTGAAGCCTCCATTGGCCAGCGGTCCGCCCGGCACGCTGGCGGCGTCGACGACGAACGTCTGGGCCGACGCCACGGCGCCGTTGAGTGCCATCCACCAACCGCATGTGCGACCCAGCATCGGCGTGCTCCACAGGGGAATCGAGATCCGGCGAGCCCTCCGCCATGGCGCGGATCCGCGAGGATCCGCAGCACGACGACCTGACCGTCCGCGCGCTGCGACGGAGGAGGGCCCAGCCGGTGAGAGCGAAGTGCCGCGCAACCGCGGAGCGGTTCGCGGATTCCGGCGGATTCACGGGCGGCGTTGGCGCAACCCGAGCATGCCGGAGCCATTTCGCGCGTGCGCGAGCTTCGCCGCAGCCGCGCTTCCGGCGCAAGCCCCGTTTGCGTCGGCGCGCGCTGTTCCTCGTTTCGGCTGCGACTCCCAGTAAACTCCGCGCGTCCCTCGCATCGGAGTCGTCATGTTCCCCGCACGCACCGCGCGCGCCTTCGGCGCAGCTCTCGTCGTTCTCCTCGCCTCCTCGAGCCCCGCGCTGGCGCAGATCCGCCTGCCGTCGATCGTCGACGACGGGATGGTGCTGCAGCGCAAGACCAACGCGACGCTGTGGGGTCGCGGACAGCCGGGAGCGACGCTTCAAATCGCACCCTCCTGGGGCGCGCCGGTGGTGCAGACGACCGTGGGCGCCGGCGGTGAGTGGCGCGCGAGCGTGGCCACGCCCGAGGCCGGCGGGCCCCACGAGATCCGGATCAGCGGCGATGGCGAGCGCGTGCTGCGCGACGTGTGGATCGGCGAGGTGTGGCTGTGCTCGGGCCAGTCGAACATGGAGTGGGCCGTCAAGAACTGGCCCGCTGCCGCGCCCGGGGTGCCCGGCGCCGCGGAGGAGATCGCGGCCGCCAACTTCCCGCAGATCCGCGTGTTCGACGTGCCCAATCGCGTTTCGAACTACGAGCGCAAGGACGTGCAGGGCCAGTGGAAGGTGTGCTCACCGCAGACGGTGGGCGACTTCAGCGGCACCGCCTATTACTTCGGCCGCATGCTCCACCGTGAGCTCGGCGTCCCGATCGGTCTGGTGACGTCCGATTGGGGCGGCACGCCGGTGCAAGCCTGGA
This sequence comes from Planctomycetota bacterium, assembly GCA_020853575.1. Classification (GTDB taxonomy): domain Bacteria; phylum Planctomycetota; class UBA1135; order UBA1135; genus F1-120-MAGs118. Next base: position 194,520 of record JADYYP010000047.1, on the reverse strand, counting down.
CCAGCGCCCAGACGCTGGCGGGCTTCCCGGAGTTCGCGGCCGAGCTCGACTACTTGCGCATCTCGGTCGATCCCAACCTGCGCCACGAGTACGCGCGCTCGCACGGCAGCGGGTGGTGGAACGAGGCCGACCGTCGCGGGCCGCGGCCGGTGGCGAGCGGCTGGACCGCGACTGGCTTCGACGATGCGAGCTGGAAGAGCTTCGATCTGCCGGCGTCGTTCGCGGGCGAGCTGGGGAGCTTCGACGGCTTCGTGTACTTCCGCACCGAGCTCGACTTGCCGGCTGAATGGGCCGGCAAGGGCGCGACGCTCGAGTTGGGTCCGATCGACGACCGCGACGACGCCTGGTTCGACGGCGAGCACGTCGGCGAGGAGCACGACGATGGTCAGTGGGGCACGCCTCGGCGCTACGTGATCCCGGCGGCCAAGGTGCAGGCGGGCAAGCGCGCGATCGCCGTGCGCGTGCTCGACACCGGCGGCACCGGTGGCATCAACGGCGACGCGCAGGGCTTCGTGCTGCGCAGCGACGACCCCGCGCTCGCGCCGCTTTCGCTGGCCGGCACTTGGCGCTACCACATGGGCGCGCGCACCAGCGAGCTGCCCGCGATCGGCTCGAGCACCGGCCCGCAGATCGGTCCGAACACGTCCAGCGCGCTCTACAACGGCATGATCGCGCCGCTCCTGCCGCTGACCTTCAAGGGTGTGATCTGGTACCAGGGAGAGGCCAACGTCGGCGCCGCGGAGCTCTACCAGCGCCTGTTCCCGGCGATGATCGGCGACTGGCGTGCGCGTTTCTCGAACGGAGAGTTCCCTTTCTACTTCGTGCAGATCGCGCCTTTCACTTACCGCGGATCGCCTCCCGCCGCGGCAGCCGAGTTGCGCGATGCGCAGCGCAAGACGCTGGACGTCGTGGCCCACAGCGGCATGGCGATCACGATGGACATCGGCAATGCGCGCGACATCCATCCCGGCAACAAGCAAGAGGTCGGACGGCGCCTGGCGCTGTGGGCGCTCGAGACCGCGTACGGTCGCAACTTGCTCGCGCACTGCGGGCCGCTGTTCGAGTCGCTGACGGTCGCGGGCTCGGTCGCTCGCGTGTCGTTCCGCCACGCCGAGGGCGGGCTGATGTTCCGCGACGGCCCGCCGACCGGTTGGCTCGTCGCCGGCGCGGACCACGTGTTCCACGAAGCCAACGCAGTGATCGAGAACGATGTCGTGCTGGTGTCGAGCGACGCGGTGAAGGCTCCGCTGGCGGTGCGCTACGGTTGGAAAAACGCAGCCAACCCCAATCTGTGCAACGCAGCCGGCTTGCCCGCGTCTTCCTTCCGCAGCGACGACTGGAGCGGCACCACGATCGTCGAGGACCGCGGACAGACGAGCCACCTTTCGAGCGCTCAGGGGTTCACTGCGCTGTTCAATGGCCGCGACTTGAGCGGTTGGCACAACGTCAATGGCGCGCCGAGCACCTGGACCGTGGTCGACGGCAAGATCCGCTGCTCCGGGATCCCGACGGGCATCCTGCGCACCGACAAACAATACGAGAACTTCGAGTTCGAGATGGAGTGGCGTCACCTGGTGGACGCCGGCAACGCAGGCTTGTTCATCTGGAGCGACGCGCTGACCGCGCGCGGCCAACCGTTCTCGCGCGCCATCGAAGTGCAAGTGATGAGCGGCATGGAGGGGCCGGGCTACACCAGCGACGGCGACATGTTCGCGATCCACGGCGCGACGATGAAGCCCGACAACGGCCGCGGCGGATCGAGCCGCGCGTTTCCCACGGAAGCGCGCATGAATCCGGGCGGCGAGTGGAATCACTACCGCGTGCGCGGCGTGGACGGCGTGCTCGAGCTCGCCGTCAACGGCAAGGTCGTCACCTCGGGCCGCGAGTGCTCGCCGCGCAAGGGCTACATCTGCCTCGAGTCCGAAGGCGCGCCGATCGAATTCCGCAACTTGCGCATCCGCGAGCTCCCGCCGGCGACGGCGGCGCTCGCGCCGGCTGCGATCGCGCGCGTCGACGAGGGCTTCCGTTCGCTCTACAACGGCGTCGACTTCAGCGGCTGGAAGTTCGGGCCCGAGCACGAAGGTCACTGGCGCGCGGACGATTGGACGATCTCGTTCGACGGCCAGGGAACGGACCTGTGGAGCAGCGAGGAGTTCGGTGACTTCGTGCTGATCGCCGATTGGCGCTGGAGCGGCGCGGCGCACGACGCCGATTTGCCGGTGATCGAGGCCGACGGCTCGCAGCGCGTCGGCGCGGACGGCAAGCCGCTGACCGAGCGCGTCAAGGAGGCGGGCGACTCCGGCATCTACTTGCGCGGCTCGTCGAAGAGCCAGGTCAACATCTGGTGTTGGCCGATCGGCTCGGGCGAGGTCTATGGATACCGCACCGACGCGACGCAGACTCCGCAGGTGCGCGCCGGAGTGACGCCGCGCATCAAGGCCGATGCGCCCTTGGGCGAGTGGAACCGCTTCGTGATCACGCTCGTCGGCGAACGCCTGACGGTCGAGCTCAACGGCCAGACCGTGATCGAGAACGCCGTGCTGCCGGGGATTGCCCCGCGCGGCCCGCTCGCGCTCCAGATGCACGGCTCGCCGATCCAGTTCGCGAATCTGTACCTCAAGCGCCTCGACTGAGCGCCGCGAGCGCGGCCGCGGTTCGCAACTAGGCTCGTTCGCGCGCGTTTTTTTGGCCGAAATCCGGTTGGACGAGCGGGAGCGCGGTGTGATGACGGGCAGAGGAGCTGCTCGAGCGTGTCATCCCAATCCCAGCCCGCGCCGGATGCCGTGTTGCGCCACGGCGCGGGGTTGCGCGCGTTGGCGCGCGCCGTACTCGCTCGTGAGCACGAGGCCGACGATGCCGTGCAGGAGACCTGGCTGCGCTACCTGGAGGCGCGACCGCAGGAGTCCGAGGGGCTGGCGAGTTGGCTGGCGACCGTGCTGCGCCGCTGGGTCTCGAACGAGCGTCGTTCGGTCGAGCGCCGCACGCAGCGCGAGCGAGCGGTCGCGCGCGACGAGCTCGACGAGCCCGAGTGTGCGCGCGAGCGCGAAGAACGCTTCCGCGAGGTGATGCGCGCCGTGCTCGCGCTCGACGAGCCCTATCGCGGCGTGGTCTTGATGCGCTGGTTCGAGGGGCTGTCGCCGCGCGAGATCGCCGTGCGTCTGGGCGTCGAGGCCAGCGTCGTGCACACACGCCTCGCGCGCGCCCATGGGCGGCTGCGCGCGAGCTTGGAGCGCGAGCTCGGCTCGCAGCGCGCATTGGCGTTGCTCGGCGTGCTCGCGCGCGGCCCTTTGCCGCGAAGCGCGTGGTCGACGCCAAGTCTGGCTGGAGGTCTGATCGCCATGGGAATCAAGTCCAAGCTGGTGGCTGCGCTCGCGGTTGCGATCCTCGGCGCGCTCCTGTGGTGGAGCACGCGCGAGAGCGTCGCTCCGGCGGAGGCCGCGCAGGTCGAAGCGCGCGCCAGCGACGCCGCGGAACCGGACGGTGCGAGCACGGCGCAAGCCGCGGTCAGCGCGGCCGGCGACGCCGAAGGCGAGCGCGTCGGGGTCGAGCCCAGCGAGTTGTCTGCGGATGCGATTCCCGCGCCGTGGGCTGCACCAGCGTTCGAGTACGAGCTGGTGTTCGCGGCCAGCGACGGCCGCGACCTGCCGCTGGTCCATTCCGTGGTGCTGCTCGCGCCCAGCGGTGAGGAGCTCGTGCTCGTGGGCTCGACGGATCGACGCGGCGAGTGCCGCGTGCGCTGGCTGGGCTTCACGCCCACGATGGAGATCGACTGCGCGCTGGGGAACGACGCCGGCGCGCGCCGGCTCACGGTGAGCACGGGTTCGCAGCGCATCGCGATGCGCGATCCGCAATCGCGTCCGGTGATGGTGCTGCAGAGCGAGAGCGAGTCCGCTCGCACACTCGAGATCTCGCTGGAGGTTCCGCAGCGATCGCAAGTCGCCGGCGTGCGCGTGCTGCAGGGGATTCCGATCGTCGGTCAGGTGTTCTCGGCCCCTTCGGAGTTCCTGCAAGCGCGCCACGACGCCCAAGGGCGCGTGCAGTTCGTTGCCGCACTCGAATCCCAGTCGTTGGGCGGCATGGGCCAGCGCGGGGCAGCGTTGTTGTTCGCCGAACAGACGTTGGTGATCAGTGACCTGCGCGCGCAGATCTCGCGGTTCGCGCTGGATTCGGTGGCCCAGTCCGAAGGGCGTGCCTTTCGGCTGAGCGGTGAGTTGCGCGACGAGCACGGCGCCGCGCTCGCTGGATGCACGGTCCTCGCCCGGGAGCCCGAAGGCGACGCGTGGCGCTACGTGGAGACCGACTCCGAGGGCCGTTGGGAGTTCACTGGCTTGTCGGAAGGTTCGTGGGAGTTGCTCGCGGGCGGCGGTGAGTTGGCGCCCGTGACGCACCTCGTGCGCGGCCGCGCCGGCGACGAGCTGCGCTGGGATGCGGTGTGCGTGTGCGGTCCGGAAGTGCGCGGCCTGCTGCTCGGAAAGAACGGCGAACCGCTCGCGAGCTGGGACATCTGGATCGAGGACGGTGACACGAGCAATCCGTTCGTCGATTCGGCCCGCAGCGACGCGGATGGACGCTTCCGGATCTGTGGAGTTCCGCGGCACGCGCTGCGCATGCTCGCCGCCCCCGCGGGGCATTCCGGAGCTCCGATGGTCGTCGCCGAGCGCGTGTGGGCCGGCAGCGACGAGTTGCAGCTGCGTCTCGACTTGAGCGCAGCGGCGCCGACTGGCGAGCTGCACCTCGACGTGCGCGACGAGCGCGGTGCGGCAGCTCCGGTTCGCCTCGTTCGAGCGTGGAGGCTCGACTGCGAACGGGCTTCGATCGGGGAGCTGATCCAATCGAGCATGGCGTACGCCTCGTCCTCCGGTTCGCACGGCGTGGACGCGCTGCATTCGGTGTCCAGCTCCTTCGACCAGCTCCTGCCGGGTTGGTACCGCATCGAGTTGCTCGCACCCGGTCGCGCGCCGTTGGTGCTGCCTCCGGTCGAGGTGCACGCCGGGCACGAGCTCGTGCTCGACCCTGCGATCTTGCCGCCGACGTCGTCGCTGAGCTTCGAGTTCGACGGCAACCGCTCGCTCGAGCTGCTGCGTCGCACGGCGACGGTCGAGCTGTTCGCGGAACCGATCGCGGTCATGGGACGTTTCCCGATGCTCGCCGCGCCCGGTGAATACTGGGTGCGCAGTGGATCGAAGGCGGCGCGCGTCGAGCTCGCGCCGGGCGCGCGCGCGGCGGTCGAGCTCAGCGCGATCGAGTCGCCGAAGTCTCGCTAGCTCCACCGGGCCGGGCCGTTGGCCGGAAGCGTGGCCGGAAGCGTGGTGGGAGAGCGCCAGCTCGACCGCGCCTTGGTTCGCGTTCGCTGGCGTGGCGACGCCATGGCGCGCCAGACCGCGGAACTCGAGCGTGGTCGTGGAGCCGCGCTCACGCGCCGCGCGCGGCTTCGACCAGGGCGCGGAATAGGCGCTGGGTGGCGGGGGCCTCGGGCGAGCGCTCGGGGTGCCACTGGACGCCGAGCAAGAAGCGGCCGTCGATCGACTCGATGCCCTCGATCACGCCGTCGGCCGCGCGCGCGACTTGACGCAAGCCCCGCGGAACGCGCTCGACCGCCTGGTGGTGGTGCGAGACCACGCTCGGGCGCAATTCGCCGAGCGCGCGCGCCAGCTTGGACCCGGGCATGATCTCGACGTCGTGCACGCCGCGGTGCTCGAGCAAGCTCGGGTAGCCCGCGTCCGGCAGATGTTGGTGCATCGTGCCGCCCGCGACCGTCGCGAGCACCTGCATGCCGAGACAGATCCCCAAGGCCGGCAGATCGCACTGGTGCACGGCGCTGGCGAGCGCGAACTCCGCCTGCTGTCGCCGTGCGTCCATGACCTCGGCCCGCGGATGCAGCGGTATCCCGCGCGCTCGCAGATCGATGTCGTCCCCGCCGGTCAGGATCACGGCGTCGATGCGCTCGAGCAGCGGCGCCAACTCGTGGGCGGGCGCGGCCGGCAAGATCAGCGGGATGCCGCCCGCGCGGCGCACGGCCTCGACGTAGGTGAGCTTGAGACGGACCACCTCGACCCCGTCGGTCTTGATGTCGCCGCTGATGCCGATGACGGGTTGCACTCGCACAGGATGCCGTCGCGAGCGCGGGCGGGCCAGTGCGCCGCGGAGTGCTGGCCCGGGCTCAGGTCGCCCACCAATAGAGCGCGAGCGGCACGATGAAGCCCAGCGCCGTCAGCCATGCTCCGCGCCCGGTGATGCCGTGCTTGCCCTTGATCAGGAACATGCCGGTGATCGCGAGCACGATCAACGCGACGGCGAAGGCGTCGGCGAACCAGGTCCAAGCGCGCTTGGCGTGGTTCAAGTGCATCGCGTTGGCATCGGCGAGCAGGAAGCGTGGCGTGACGATCTCGTGCAGCACGGAACCGCTGGCGAGCTCGACGTCGATCGTGTGGTTCTGGCGGATGATGCGCACCTGCCCCGGGCCTGGCACGAAGAGCGTGTTGTAGTCCGGGCTCAGCTCCATGCTGGCGAGCAAGCGCCGCGCGAGCGCGTCGTCGACCGCCGGCGCGCCGCCGACGGGCTCGATGCGCGCGCGCACCTTCTCGATCACGTAGCTCGGGTTCCAGTCGGCGACGTGGTTCACGGCGATGCCGGAGACCGCGTAGATCAGCGTCAGGCCGACGCAGGCATAGCCGATGTCGCGATGCAGCACATGGAACCAGTAGCGCCAGTTGCGTGCGGCCACGGGGCGGAGCGTCGCGCGCGGCTCAGGCGTCGAACTTGGCACCCAGCCCCTTCAACTGCCACGACACCTTGGGCTCGGTGACCGTCGCCGGGTCGAAGCTCTCGCCCTTCTGGTCGGCGCGCGCTTTCAAGATCGCGCGGTAGTCCTCGACGGAGATCACGACCTTCTGCACCACGCCCTCGACCTCGACCGGGTGGCCCTTCACGGTCATGGGGAACACGATCTCGCCGTCCTCGACCTTGACGCGCAGGAACTTCGCGGCGTCGGCCTCGCTCTTCAGGTTGATCCAACATCCGCGTGTCTCGCACACCGCGACCGCGTCGCCGACGACGCGCACGCGCTGGCCCTCGAAGCTCGCGGGCGCGGCCAGGATCTTCGAGATCGGCGTGAGCTCGCTCAGGAACATGCCCTTCTTCAACACGTCCGCGGCGACGTCGGTCGCCGGCTTCGCGAGCGCGTCCGGGCACGCGCTGCAGTCCGCGCCGGCCTTGTCTGCGGCCGCGGTCTCGCTGGCTTGGTTGCAAGCGGGAGCGAGCGGGAGCAGGCACAGGGCGAGCAGCGTGATAGCGGTCTTCATGACGTCGTCTCGAGGTCGGTGGGCGGAGCGGCGCTCGCGATGCGGAGCTTTCGAGCGCCGGGGCGGAACGGGCGAGACCGGGTGCGGCCCGGGCTCGACACACAAGCGAACCATCGAACCCGCGGACTCTCGCTCGCGCAACCTCCGCCGCGTCGAGTGCGACCAATGTCGCGCGCGAATCAGCGCTAGGGCGGACAGCTGGCGGGCGTGAGCGGCGCGCTCCGCCCGATGCACGCGTGCGGGTCGCATCAGCGCTTGTCGCGGCGCTCGTCGAGGAACTCCGGCCGGAACGGATTGTTCGCGCCGTCGCAGAACGGACAGGCCTTCATCCTCGCGTACGAGCCCTTCAATCCGTTGGACTTGTAGCTCTCGAGCAAGGCCATGCCCTTCTTGCGGCGGATCTCCATCTCGAGCTTCCACGCGGCGCGCTCGTCGGGCGTCAGGCGTTGCGCCGCCAACCGGCGCGCGAGCCAGCGCTCGACGAGCTTCATCAGCTCCTGCTGGCGCGTCTCGATCGCGCCCTGCGTCAGGCGCGCGAGCGTGAGCTCGTCGAGCCCAGGGCCGAAGTCCTGGTCTCCCTTGATCCAATCGAAGTGCGGGCGGGCGCGATAGGTGAGGAACGCGCGGTAGGCCGGCATGCACACCGGGCAGGCCCATACGAAATTGGCCGGGTAGCCGTGCTCTGGGTCCGTGGCGGTGAGAGCGTCGACGGTCTCGTTCGAGAGCGCGTCGGAGTACAGACCTTCGAGCACGGCGAAGAACAGCTCGCGGTCGTAGTCGGGAGCCGGAGCGCTCGCGGCCGCTTGCTCGGGGCGCCGTTCGCCGCCCTCGACGGAGCGGGCGACGGCGAACGACAACGCGGCGAGGCAAGCGGCGACTGCCAGCACGGACTTCAGCATGGATCACTCCTTCTCGAACGGGTGACCCAACCGACGCGCGCACCTGGCCGCCGTTAGCGCGCCGGTGCTCGATTCACGCGCTGTGGAAGTCCTCGACCTGCTTGGGCGGCTCGGACGGCGCGCTGAGCACGCGCTTGAAGCACCACAGGCACAGCACCCACACGAAGGTGAGCGACACGCTCATGAAAATCCAACCGAGGGTCGTCATGGTCTCGTTCTCCTTCGCGCTCAGCGCTTGGGGGCGACGTCGTCCGGTCCACGCTCGCCGTCGACGTCGAGTCCCGCCGCGCGCCAGCGCTTCTCGCCGAGGTAGGTGAGCAACATCAGGCCGGCGATCACCGCGCCGATCAGGATCATCGTGTTGCGCGCGACCGGGCTCGCGCCGAGGTTGGCGATCATGCCCGGCATCGCGTCCTTGCAGAACATCACGATGGCCACGATCAGGTAGGCCGGCGCGACGAACTTCAGGATGAAGCGGAACAGGGCCGGGATGCGCATCTGCGCGCCCTCGTGGGCCTCGGCCAGGCCGCGATCGACGCCGAAAACCCAGCCGAAGCAGATCACCTGGACCGCCGCCAAGACGACGATCAAGAACGTGCCGACCCAGTCGTCGATGGTGGTGAGCGCGACGGCGTCCTTGCTGAACCACAGCACCCAGAACGACCCGATCAGCGAGACCAGCGTCACCAGCGTGGTCGAGAGCTTGCGGCCGACACCGATCGCCTCCTCGATGAAGGCCATGGTCGGCTGGAGCATCGAGAGCGAGCTCGTGATCGCCGCCAGGAACAGCATGAAGAACCACAGCGCGCCGATCAGGTCACCCATGGGCATCTGCGCGAACACGATCGGCAGCGTCTTGAAGCCCAGCGAGAACGAGCCGCCCTTGACCGCCGCGGCAGTCCCGGCCGCACCCAGGAAGATGAAGGCCGAGGTGAGCGTGATCATCCCGCCGAAGCCCACCTCGAACACTTCGTTGGTGGCCGACGAGGTCAAGCCCGAGAGCACCACGTCGTCCTTGCGCTTCATGTAGGAGGCGTAGTTGATGATCACGCCGAAGCCGACGGACAGGCTGAAGAAGATCTGTCCCGCGGCGGCCATCCAGGCCTTGGGGTCCTTGAGCGCGGCGAAGTCCGGATTCCACATGTAGCCCAGGCCCGTGACCACGTTCTGGTCGGGGGCGGCGTCATTGGCCGGCAGCGTCAGCACGCGCGCGAGCACGATCAACGCGCACACCGCCATCGCCGGCATGGCCCACTTGCAGAAGGCCTCGATGCCTTTCGACAGGCCGCGGTAGACGAACCAGACGTTGATCGCGAAGGTCAACGCCCAGAAGACCACGCTCTCGTGCAGACCGCCTTGCACCGTGACGCCGTCGAACTTCGCGCCGGTGAAGTTGTCGTAGAAGTCGGCCGCGACCTTGGCCTGGTCCGCGATCGGCGCCTGGGCGTCGATGCCCAGGCCGGTCAGCCCGAACAGTTGCCTGGTGTACTCGAAGCAATACGACAGGCACCAGGACTCGATCAGGATGTAGTAGAAGTACACACCCAGCGGGATCAGCACGCCGATGATGCCGAAGTAGCGCGCGACGCGCCCCTTGCCGACGACGCCCATGATCGCCGGCGCGGAGTGGAAGCCCTTGCGGCCGCCGTAGCGCCCCATGGTCCACTCGGCCCAGCCGATCGGGATGCCGAGCAAGAGCAGCGCGCAGAAGTAGGGGATCATGAAGGCCCCGCCGCCGTTCTGCGCGGCCTGGCCCGGGAAGCGCAGGAAGTTGCCGAGGCCCACGGCGGATCCGGCGACGGCCAGGATCACGCCGAGACGGCTGCCCCATTGCTGTTTCTGCTCCGACATCGACTCGACCTCTTGTGCGAGAGGGTGGGACTGGCGAGTGGGTCGCCGAGTGTGGGGGCGGCGCGGGGTAGGCCCGCGACGGGAGCGTGCGAGCGTAGTCGGGCCCCGCGCGGGCCGCAATCTCGAGCCCTGGGACTTGGCTCGGCTTTGCAGCACCGCTGCGCGTCGCGCTCAGCCCGCGGCGCGCGTCGCGAGACCGACGATCCAGGCCAGCGCCAACGCGAGCACGGCCACCGCGAAAGCAGCCTTGCGCACGCGACGCCACAGCGGAGCGAGCAGCGCGCGGCCGGCGGCGAGCTCGACCAAGGCCAGCGCGAGCACGAAGCAGGTGACGGCGTACACCAAGGGAGCGGCGAGGTTGTACTCGGCGGCACGTTCGAGCTCGCCGTGTCCCAGCGCGCAGAACGCGCGCGTCATGCCGCAGGACGGGCAGGGCAGGCTCGTGACGCGCCGGAACATGCACCACACGAAGCCATCGTCCGCGGGGCGCGCGACCATCGACAGGCCGAGCACCGCGCCCGCCACGGCCGCGGCCAGCGCGGCGCGCGCTCGGACGTTCAGCGGCGAGCGCGGGCTCGCCTGCCGGGCCTCGGGCCGCGTGCGGTCATCGGGCTGCGCTGCTTCCACGAGCTCCTCGCGTCAGGAGAGCGTGTTCCCCTGCGCGTCGCGGCGGATCATCATCCCGGTCATGATCGCGTCGACCAGCGACCAGATGCCCAGCCCACCGCAGGTGAGCAGCTTGGCGATGCCCAGCCCGATGTTGCCGAGATAGAAGTGGTCCGCGCCCAGTCCGCCCAGGAACATCGCCAGCAAGAACGTCGCGGACTGAGACTTCGGAGAGCGGCCGACGGCCGCGGGCCGCTCGAGCTCTTGTCCCTGTGCGTCCTTCACGTTGCCGATCCCGATCAGGACGGTGTCGATGATGGCCCACACACCCAAGCCACCGCAGGTGAGCAGCTTGGCGATGCCCAGCCCGATCTGGCCGAGATAGAAGCGATCCACGCCGAAGATGCCGAGGAAGTAGCTGAGCAGGAAGGCGGTGCCTTGGGACTTGCGGTTCATGGAAACGAGCGTGTGGGAAGCGAGAGTTGGGGGGGGAGAGACACGGAACGCCGCGCGTCGAGTGCAGCGCTGGCGAGCTTACGGAGAGAGCCTAGCGTTCTTCACTGCGCTTGCAGCGGGGGTGGTGCGCGATCGGCGAGCAGGTAGGTGAAAAGGCCCTTGGCGACGAGCTCACCCTGCTGCTCGAGCTCGACATCCACCAACGCGACCTGCCGGCCACGCTTGACCAAGCGCGCTCGCGCCGCGACCGCGCCGCGCTCGAGCAGCGCCGGGCGCACGAAGTTGAGCTTGAACTCGATGCTGGTCAGCGTGCGACCGAGCGGAAGGCCGGCGATCAGCAGGTACACCGCGCTGGTGTCGGCGAGCGTCGCCAGGATCCCGCCGTGCACGCGCGCCTCTCCCTGCAGGAACTCAGGCCGAAGGGGCAGCTCGACCGTGGCCTGCTGCTCGTCGCGCGCGCCGAAGAGGAATCCGAAGATCGCGGACACCGGCATCGCCGCCACGGGATCGTTCGCATGCGTCACGCCGCGCATGGTACGCGACGCGACTAGGGAGCGAAGGTGATCTGCAGCGCGCTCGAGAGCCCGAAGCCGGTGTGGCACGGACCCGCGAGGTCGCGGAACCAGGCCTGGAAATGCCAGGTCGAGCCGGCGACGACCAGCCCGCCCGCGCGCGACGCCGCGTGCAGGAAGGTCGCCGAGCCCTGCGCGTCGGCGAAGGCGACCTGGATGCGCTTGGGCACGCCGCCCGCGCAGCGCACGCCGTCGGCGAAGGGCTGACGCACCTGCTGCGCGCCCATGAACAGCAGCGTCGGGACGTTCGCCGGCGCTTGCGTGAGCGCGAGCTCGAGGTCGTCGGCCGCGACGCTGGTCGAGCCGCTCGAGCGCGCGAGCTTGGCGCCGTTGCCCGTCGAATTCGCGCAGCCCGCATGGCTCGCGTCGTTCGCGCACGGGCAGTGCGTCCCGAAGCAGAACTCGGTGACGTCGCCGTGCTTCACCCAGGTGCGGAATCCGATGCGCCAACCGCAGCTCGAGTAGCAGTTGGGTCCCGAGAGGAACAGCGGTTCCGCGTACTGCGGTGCGCCCTGCAGCGCGCTCACGTAGCTACCGTTGACGCCGGCCAGGGAGCCGTCGCCGACGAGCTCGAGCACGAACGCTTGCCCGACCGCGACTTGGAAATTCGCGCTGGACAGGTCGACCACGAAGGTCTGAGCGCCGCTCGCGCTCTTGTGCAGCAGCGTCTGGAACACGGGCGCCGCCGAGCTCCAACCCGCGGCGGGCCGCACACGCAGATGCGCTCGCGCGCTCGCGGGTCCGGTCAGTTGCAGCTCGACCGCCGTGAGCGTGCCGCCGACGCCCGCGCGCACCTGCTGTTGCCAGACCTGCGCTGGGTTGGAGACCGCGAAGTTCGCGTTCTGGCCCGCGCCGGGCGTCGGACTGATCTGATCGAGGACGCCGAGCTGGGCTCGTGCGCCGAGCGCGAGCAGCTGCGCGACGACGAAACCGGATACGACACGCAGCAGGGGGGCGCGGAGCACGTCGAACGCTACGACGCTTTGTTCTCGCGGGCCAATCCAGCGCCAGCGGCGCGCGACGCTCGAGCTCCGGCGCGGAAGGAACTTCCGAGCGCCGCCGCGTGCCGCCGCGGACTACGTCGGGCGGCCCATGCGCCGCGCGCGAGTCGCGTGTCGATCGGGCGGCTGCGGGACTCTCCCGCATTCTCACCCCCCCTTTCGACAAGCAAGAACAGCCATGGCCGAGTACTTCGTCTGGGACAAGTCCAAGCTCACCGTCAGCGTCGACGCGATGGACCGCGAGCATCAGGGTCTGATCGCGATCATGAACAAGCTCCACGAGCGCCACGTTTCCGGTGCTCCGATCAGTGAGGTGGAGGCGGCGCTCAACGAGCTCGGGGCCGCCACGACGGCGCACTTCGCCAACGAAGAGCGCCACATGGAGTCGATCGGGTATCCGGGCCTGGTCTCGCACCGTCTGATCCACCAGGACCTGCTCAAGAGCTTCAAGCAGCACGCCACGGACTTCAGGGCCAAGCGCAAGCTCGAAGACGAGTTCTTCCGCTTCCTGCGCAACTGGCTCGTCGCGCACATCCAGGGCATCGATCGCAAGTACGGCGCTCACCAGAAACTGAACAAGTCCGCGTGATGGCCGCGCCAGTGGCGCACGGTCCACTCCACGAAAAGCGTCGCGGGCGTCGCGCAACGTGCGCTTCGCCCGCGATGCCGCGTCGCGTGCGCGGCGCGTTGCAGCACACCGAGCCCGACTACGGCAGGTAGGTGAGCTCGACGGCGTTGGAGAGGCTGGTGGTCTTGCAGGCCGGCGGATCGCGGAACCAGCCCTGCACGTAGACCTTGTCGCCGGCCGTCCACGGATTGCCGAGCGCGCTGGGGTTGGCCAGCTGGAACGCGTTCCAGTCGAGCTGCAATTGGCCGTTGCAGGCGTTCGAGGTGCCGCCGGTGCTCTGCGTCAGCGTGCGCATCGTCGGCGGCTTCACGCACAGGAAGCTCGAGCCTCCACCGAGCGCGCACCAGGGTTGCGGCAACTGCGACAGGCCGTAGAAGATGATGCCGGACTTCTGGCCCTCGACTCCGCTGACGTTGATCTGGCAGGGCGCGCTGTGCGCGACGTTGGGGTTGTTCGCGGCGCTGATCGTGGCCGTGCAACCGTTCGAGGTCGTGCCGCTGGTGCAGAAGGTCGTCGGCGGCGGCGGGCCGGTGAGCACGTAGCTCGTGAAGGCCATGCGCCAGCCACAGTCGGCGAAGCAGCCGGGAGCATTGAGGAACAGGAACTGCGCGTACTGCGGCGTGCCCGGGGGCGGCGTGTAGCTGCCGAGAAAACCGCATCCCGTGTTGTTGCCCTGCACTTCGATCACGAACAGCGAGCCGGGCACAACGCTCAGATTGGCCGCGGTGACGTCGACGAAGACCGAGGTCGCCTGGCCGCTCGAGCCCGTTTGCGTGACCGTCGTTTGGTACAGGACGGGGCTCGTGTTCCACCCGGCTCCAGCGCGCAGACGCACATTCATCTGCGAGCCCGTGGAGCCATTGAGCAAGAGCTCGAAGCCCTCGAGTTGTCCGGCGATTCCCGCGCGTACCTCCTGTTGCCAGATCAGGCCCGAAGCATCGCCGTTGAAGCCGGCCGTCTGGCCCGTGCCGGGGTACGGACTGATTTGGTCGACGACGCCCGACTGGGCGTGGACGATGGACGCGAGTGCGCAGCCCAGGGCACATGCGAAGCTGCGGATCGAGGTGGATTGCACGACGGATCTCCTGGTGTTGGGGGAGGCAGTGCGCCGCGGCTGCGCGGCGGATCGGACGAGCGCGGCCAATCTAACCGGGCGTGGCGTGCGGTGGGCGGGCGGCGCGTCCATTCCGTAGGCTGGCGCCGGCGATGAACGGCACCAATGACCCTCTCGTCGAACGCCTAGCGCGCGCGGCCTTCGTGGTGCTCGACGGGGCGCTGGCCACCGAACTCGAGCGGCGCGGCTTCGACCTGCGCGACGAGCTGTGGTCCGCGAGAGTTCTGCTCGAGCGGCCCGACGCGGTGCGCGCGGTGCACGCGAGCTACCTGGCGGCCGGCGCCGACGTGATCACCACCTCGAGCTACCAGGCGACGCCCCAGGGCCTCGCGCGCCGCGGTTTGAGCGCCGCGCAAGTTCGCGAGGTGCTCGAGCGCTCGGTGCGGCTCGCTTGCGATGCGCGCGACGAATACTGGGCGTCCGCGGACGCGCGGCGCGGTCGAGCGCGCCCGTTGATCGCGGCCTCGATCGGCAGCTACGGAGCATTCCTCGCGGACGGTTCGGAGTTTCGCGGCGACTATGCGCTCGGCGAGGACGAGCTCGTCGCCTTCCACCGCGAGCGCGTCGCGATCCTCGCGGCGAGCCCAGCCGACGTGTTGGCCTTCGAGACCATCCCGAGCTGGATCGAGGCGCGCGCCATCGCGCGCGTGCTCGGCGAGTTCCCCGCGGCGCGCGCCTGGATCTCCTTCAGTTGCCGCGACGAACGGCACATCGCCCACGGTGAGCTCTTGGCCGACTGCGCGCGCCTCGTGGAGCCCTGCGCGTCGTTGATCGCGATCGGTGTCAACTGCGCGGCTCCGCGACTGATCGCGGCGCTCGTGCGCGAGCTCGCCGCGGTGACACGCAAGCCGATCGTCGCCTATCCCAACTCCGGCGAGACTTGGGACGCGCGCACGCGCTCGTGGTCGGGAACCGCGGACCACGTCGACTTCGCACGCGAGGCCGCAACCTGGCTCGCGGCGGGTGCGCGTGTGATCGGAGGCTGCTGCCGCACCACTCCGCGCGACATCGCGGAACTGCGCGCGCTGGCGAACGCGCGCGAGAGCACGCGAGGCTGACCGCCCGCTCGGGCAGCCAGCCTCGGCAACGACTCGAGTCCGACGAAATCCGTCAACGACGCTTGACCGGTCCGTTCATATCAGGGGCACAGCGTGAACGAGATCGCGGCCGTCAGGTTCGACTTGCGCACCGCGCTCGGGTCGCGATACCAGATCTGAGTGTAGAAGGTCTCGCCGGCGCTGATCGGCTGGCCCTGCGCGCCCGGATTGGCGGCCATGAAGGCCAACCAGTCGACGTCGAACGTGCCCGAGCAAGAGCCCGCGGTGCCGGCCGTGTCGAAGGTCGCGACGCGCGTCCAGGGGAACGTCACGCAACGCGTGCTCGAGCTGCCGAAGGCCCACGAGACGTTGGTCGGGCCCATGCCGTAGACCATCGCCGCCGAGCGTTGTCCGGGCAGTTGCGCGCCCTGGATGTGGAAGCCCGAGGTGTGGCTCGCGCTGGGGAAGCCGACGGCGCCGATGCTGGGGTTGCAGCCACCCTGGCTCTGACCCGCGACGCAGTAGCCGCTCCAGGCCAGCTCGTCGACCGTGCCGTCGCAGTCGTCGTCGACGCCGTTGCAGGTCTCGGTCGCGCCCGGATGGACCGACGGATCGGTGTCGTCGCAATCGGTGTCGCTCAGCACGTAGCCCGCGGGGCCGAAGTTGGCGATCACAAATTGCGCGGCGTCGCCGAAGGTGTCGCCATCGGCGTCGCGGAACCACGTGCGCTGGAAATCGTGGCGGAAGATGTCGACCACGTTGTCGTTGGGCTCCGAGGCGACGATGTTCGACGCGGCGGTGCTGAACACGCCGTAGCGGCCATCGTCGGTGACGCCCAGGATCTCCGCCACGCCGCCGGAGTTGAGCTCGCTCGGCAAGGGCGAGGTCGGCACGCTCGCGCGCTGGTGCAGCAGCGTGGAGATCTCGGTCACGTAGGCGTCGGGAGTGGTGCCGCTCTCGCCCGCGGCCAGATTGCTCGCCGCGGTGCGGAAGCACACGAACGAGCCGTTGGCGGAGATCAGCGGTCGATCGGAGCTGCCGTTGGCGGGCGTTCCGTTGGGCTGCGCGCTGAGCAAGAGCGTGGTCGCCGCGCCGCGGTCGCGCAGGAACACGTTGGAGGTCCCCGCGGCGACCGTGCCGAAATTCTGCGCCGAGCTGGCGAAGACGATGCGATTGCCGTCGTGCGAGATCGAGGGCGCGCCGCTGTCGGCATTGCCTTGGGCGCCGCCGGTGGCAA
This sequence comes from Planctomycetota bacterium, assembly GCA_020853575.1. Classification (GTDB taxonomy): domain Bacteria; phylum Planctomycetota; class UBA1135; order UBA1135; genus F1-120-MAGs118. The sequence continues at coordinate 177,818 of JADYYP010000047.1, read as the reverse complement.
GGCTCACGAGCTCGGTCGCGCCGGTCGCGAACGAGGTGACGAACACGTCTTGGAAGGTCCCGCTGTGGCCCGCCACGAGATTCGTCGCGCCGCTGACGTAGGCGATGAAGCGTCCGTCGCCGGAGATCACCGCGCGCGACGACGCGCCATCGGCCGGGATTCCGCCCACGCCTTTCGTCACCAGCTTGATCGAGTTGTTGGACAGATTGCGCACGAAGACGTCGGCCACTGCGTTGCCGTCGTTGGCCACCAGGTTCGAGGCTTCGCTGACGAACGCGATGCGCAGGCCGTCGGCGGAAATCGAGGGCGCGAAGCTGCGGCCATTGCCGACGACGCCAGCGCCGCTGGCGCTCACGATCGTGGTCACGCCGGTTTGCAGGTCGCGCACGAACACGTCGCTCGTGCCGTTGAAGTCACCCGCGGCCAGGTTGGTGGCTTCGCTCTGGAACGCCAAGAAGCGTCCGTCGTCGGAGGCCACGCCGGCCGAGCTGTCTCCGAACGGCTCGGCACCGCTGGTGGTCAGGCTGATGCGCGTGGTGGTCGAGCTCTGCGTGTCGCGCAGGAACACGTCGGAATAACCGGCGAGGTCGCCCGCGACCAGGTTGGCCGCGGAGGACGAGAACACCACGAAGCGCCCATCGGGCGAGAGCGCATCGTGAGCTTGCCCGGTGGAGCAACTCGCGGTCGGCTGCGCGCCGGACGTCGACACGCTGAGTTTCGAGTTGGACTGGGCGAGCGCCATCGGCGCGAGCGAGCAGGCGAGCGCGGCGGACAGGAATCGAACGCGATCGGACATGGAGTGGAAACCTCGGTTGTGGATGCGGGGACAGCGCTCGAGCGTCGCGCAGGATGCCTGGGCTCTCCCGCTCGGCCAGCATGGGCGTCTGGCGCGGCGAGCACTGCACGAGCTCGCGCCCTGGGCGACATCGGAGTGCGCTCAGTTTGCCGGTGGGAGCGCGCGGCGGGGGAGAAATTCCCGTGCGCCCAGCATCGTTCGCGCGCCGCTCACGCACCGAGCTCTTACGCGCCTACCCTTGCCTTCCGTGGTCGAGCTTGCTCGGGCGGAGCGCTCAGGCTCGAACGTAGGCGCGCGCCGCGTTGACCGAGCGGAACTCGTCGAACTCGGGGCTGTAAGCGGTCAATTTGCCGCCGTAGACGCAGCCGGTGTCCAGCCCGATCGCCAGCGTCTGGCCCCGCCACGAGTGCACGCGCGGCATGGCGCTCGGCGTGTGCCCGAACAACACCAGCTCGGGCCCCTGGTACTCCTCGTACCACCAAGGCTGTCCGCGTGTCGCGAGCCTGCGCAGCGAGGTCAGGTCGCGGATCGAGTTGCGTTCGAGCGCGACTCCCGGCACGCGGCCGGCGTGGACCACGCACCACTCCAGACCGTCGCGCGTCTCGCCCGCGCCTTCGATCCGAGCGTGGCGCAGGACGAATCCCGCGTGCTCCTGCAGGAAGCGCAGCAACTCCGCGCGGTTTTCCGGTGCGACATCGCAGGGCGTGCCGCCGTCGCCCGCGAGGTCCTCGGCGTCGATCTCGGGGAACTCGTTGCGTCGCGGCGGGCGATCCTCGGCCGCCAGCGAGCTGGGCGCGAGGCCGATGCGGCGCAGCACGGCGAGCTCGTGATTGCCGAGCACGAACTGCGCCCGCACTTCGCGCAGGATGCGGATCACGCCGCTGGAATCGGGGCCGCGGTGGAACAAGTCGCCGACCGACACCAAGCGATCGGTGGGCGCGAGCTTCAAGCGCTCGAGGAGCCGCGCGAGCTCGTCCGCGCAGCCGTGGATGTCTCCGACCACCCAAGTCGCCATGCGCACCCTTTCGTCGTTCGCTCGCGAGCGCCTGAGGCGCGCCGCGGGCCGTCCATCGCCTGGGAATGCGCCGCGCGCGCGCTGGCCTGGTCGCAAGCCGGGCGCGCCCCGCGCCGATGAGTCCCGCGAATCGAGCCCGCACGCATGAAACACCTCTTCACCGTGGGCCTCGCGCTGTGCGCGGGGAGCGCGTGTACGTCGACGCCCGCGACGCCCACTCCGACCGCACAGATCTCGACGCTCTCGACCGAGCTCGACTGGTCCGCCTTCCCGCTCGGTCCGCAGGACATCGTGCGCGTCGGCGTGTACGGCCACGGCGACCTGGGCACGAGCGGCGGACGCGTCGACATGGAGGGCAACCTCTCGTTGCCCTTGGTCGGACCGGTCAAGGTGGCCGGGCTCTCGGTCAGCCAAGCGCGCCTGGCGATCACCGCGGCCTACGCGCAGTTCGTCAAGGACCCGCGCGTCGACGTCTCGATCGTCAATCACTCGGCGCGACGCTTCTACGTGTTGGGCGAGGTGGCGCGGCCGGGCTCGCTGGAGCTGGAGCGACCGCTCAACGTCATGCAAGCGCTGGCGCTCGCTGGTGGCTTCACCTCCAAGGCCGACCGATCCGAGATCGTGCTGCTGCGCGGCACGCCCGAGCAACTCGAGGTAGCCGTGATCGACGCCGAGGAGCCCACCGACCAGCTGTTCCTCGCGCTGCGCTCCGACGACGTGTTGTTCGTGCGGCGCTCGAACGCCGGCAAGTTCTCCGACGAGATCCTGCCGTACCTCCAGGGAGTCTCGTCCTCGCTGTCCTCGGCGGCGACGATCGTGCTGCTCGACGACCGACTCGGAAGCAACAACTGAGGAGCCGCTCGTGCAACACCAATCGGAGACCGGCCGCGAGGAAAACAAGCTCTCGCTCGAAGGGCTGTGGGAGCTCTTCGGGCGCAACACGCGCCTGGTCGTGACCACGGTCGCGGTGTCCGCGATCCTCAGCATCGTCGTGCTCGCGCTGCGCGCGCCGAGCTACCGCGCCAAGGCCACCCTGATCCTCGACGAGAACTCCGAGGCCGCCGGCATCCTGGGCGAGATCGCCATGCTCGGCAAGGCCCCGCAGGCCGCCGGACAGATCGAGATCCTGCGCGCGCGCTCGACCGCGGAGGAGACCGCGTCCTTGGCGCACAGCGACGACGCCGAGGACCGCGCACGGCACTTGGGGCTGACCACCTTGGTCGAGGACCCACTGCTCAAGCCGCTCGACGAGGCGCTGCACTCCGACGAGCCCGACGGCCGTCTGCCCGCGCGGCTCTTGGCACGCTTCACCTGTCCCGACGAGTTCGATTCGCTGCGCGAGCTCGAAGTCGAGTTCCTCGACGCGCGACGCGTGCGTGTCACCCCCGCGGGCTTGTTCTCAGAGCGCGATCCGGTCGAGGGACAGGTCGGGCCGCAGGGCGTCGCCCTCGATGGCTGCGCCTTGGTGCTCGAGCCCCAGGGCGACCTGAGCGGCCGCACCTTCAGGGTGCGGCGCCTGACGCGCGACGAGGCCATCGAGCGCGTGATGGACGCGACGCGCGCGCGGGAGACCGAGCGCAACTCCGGGGTGATCGAGCTGACCTTCGACGACTCCGATCCGCGTCGAGCGGCCGAGACCGCCAACGCGCTGTGCCGCAATTACCTGCAGCGCAACGAGACGCGCGGCAACCGGCGCGCCTCGCACACCGTCGAGTTCATCGAGTCGTCGCTGGAGAACCAGCTGGAGCTCTTGCACCAGGCCGAGGTCGAAGTGGTCGAGCTGCAGCGTGCCAATCCGCGCGCGATCAACATGATGAAGAGCGCCGAGGTGCTGATCGAGCAGCTCTCGCAGCTCGAGGCCCAGCGCATGCAGCTCGAGCTGTCGCGCATCTCGACGCGCCAGGCGGTCGCGCTGCTCGGGTCGGGCGACATGGACGCGCTCTCGCAGCTCTCGGTCGAGCTGGCCGATCCGATCACAGCGGCCTACCTCGAGAACATCGCCAAGCTCACCGCCGAGCACGCGCTCCAGGAGCGCAGCGACACGGGCCCGTTCAAGCTCATGCTGCAGCAACACCAGCTCGAGCTGCAGCAGGCGCTCGACGCCAGCGCGTTGCAATGCGACGCACTGCAAGCGGTCTTGGAAGCCATCGACCGCGACGAACGCGCCGCGATCTCGCGCCTGGGCGGCGGCCCTCCGGCCAGCGCCGACCCGCTGCTCGAGTCGTACCTCTCGACCCTCGGCGGGCTCGAATCGCGCGCCGCGTTGCTCGCCGAAACGCAGACCGAGGAGCACCCCGATCGGATCGAGAACAAGGCCCTGATCGGCGCCACCGTGGCGCGCATCCGCGGACTGGTGGCCTCGCGTTTCGACGCGCTGCAAGCACAGCGCGCGGAGCAGCAGCACTTGCTCGAGGACTATCGCCAACGCACCGGCCAGTACCCGGCCGAGGAGCGTGCGCGCATCGACGCAGCGATCGCCAGCTTGCGCGCGCGCACCGGCGAGCACCTGCACAGCCGTCTGGGCGGCTTCGATCGCGCGGAGACGGCCTTGCTCGACGAAGTCGTGCGCATCGAGGGGACGCTGGGCTCGCTGCCCGCGGAGGAACGTCGCATCGCCGAGCCGATGCGCAAGCTCAAGGCGCACACCGAGATCGTCAAGTTGCTGCTCGCCAAGCAGCAAGAGGCCGAGATCACCAAGGCCTCGACCATCGCCAGCGCCGAGTTCATCGACTTGGCGGTGCCGCCGCTCGAGCGCAGCGCGCCCTCGATTCCGCTGCACGTCGCGCTGGGGCTGGTGCTCGGGGTGTTGGCGGCGCTGGGACTCTCCTTCGCCAAGGAGACCTTCGCACGCGGCATCTTCACCTCGGCCGAGCTGGAGCTCGCCACGCGTCTGGCGGTGCTGGGCACGATCCCTGACTTCCGCCGCGGTCGGTACAAGGTGCGCGGCGCTGGAGCGCACTTCCTGCCGCTGCGCGACGATCCCGACGGGGCGACCGCCGAGGCCTATCGCTCGCTGCGCGCCAACCTGAAGTTCGCGTTCAGCGGCGAGCGCGAGATCCGCTCAATCGCCGTGACCAGTTGCACGCAGGGCGAAGGCAAGTCGAGCACCAACGCGGCGCTGGCGATGAGCTTCGCCAAGAGCGGGCGGCGTGTCTTGCTGGTCGACTGCGACATGCGCCGTCCGTCGATCGAGAAGTACACTGGAGTGGAGCTGGCTCCCGGCCTGTCCGACGTGCTCGAGGGACGCACGAGCTGGCGCGAGGCCGTGCGCAGCGACGTGTTCGAGCGCGTCGACGTGCTCACCGCCGGCAAGCAGCCGCCCAGTCCCAGCGATCTGCTCGACAGTCGCGCCTTCGTCGAGCTCTTGGCCGAGCTCGAGCGCGAATACGACTTGGTGGTGTGCGACGTGCCGCCGGCGATGGCCGTCTCCGACATCGAGAGCTGCGCCTCGCAGATCGACGCGCTGATCCTGCTCGTGCGCTCCAACAAGGTCTCCGCGCGCGTGGTCGAAGAGGCCGCGCGGCGCTTGAAGCAAACCGGTGCGAACCTCATCGGCGCCGTGCTCAACGGCGTCGGAACCTCGCTTGCCAACGGGAAGTACGGATATGGCTACGGATACGGCTACGGCCAACGCAACGACGAACGCAAGCGCGCCGCAGGTTGACCTGTCGCGCACTCAGATCCGCAAGCGCGCGCCGACCGGCGAACGCCGGCGCAGCTTCCGCACGGGACCCGAGCTGCGCGTGTGCGTCGTCGGGCTCGGCTACATCGGGCTCCCGACGGCCTCGCTGCTCGGCACCAAGGGCTGCCAAGTGCACGGCGTCGACGTTTCGCCCGACGTGGTCGAGACGATCAACGCGGGCCGCATCCACATCGAGGAACCCGACCTCGACCTGTTGGTCAAGAGCGCGGTGCAAGCCGGACGCTTGAAGGCGCACCACACGCCCGTCGAAGCCGACGTGTTCGTGCTCGCCGTGCCCACGCCGATCATGGCCGACAAGCAGCCCGACCTGACCATGGTCGAGGCCGCGGCGCGTTCGATCCTGCCCGTCGTGCGCAAGGGCAACTTGGTGATCCTCGAGTCGACCAGCCCCGTCGGGACGACCGATGGGGTGGTGGCGCGCATCCTGCGCGAGGCCGGTCACAACGTGGGCGAAGAGGTGTTCGTCGCCTACTGCCCAGAGCGCGTGTTGCCCGGACGCATCCTGACCGAGTTGGTCGAGAACGATCGCATCGTCGGCGGCGTCAACGACAACTCGACCGAGGTCGCGCTGGAGTTCTACCAGAGCTTCGTGCGCGGCGAGGTGATCGGCACCGACTCACGCTCCGCGGAGATGGTCAAGCTCAGCGAGAACAGCTTCCGCGACGTCAACATCGCCTTCGCCAACGAGCTCTCGATGATCTGCGCGCGCGCCGGCATCAGCGTGTGGGAGGTGATCCGCCTCGCCAACCGCCACCCGCGCGTCAACATCCTGCAACCCGGTCCGGGCGTCGGCGGTCACTGCATCGCGGTCGATCCCTGGTTCATCGTCGCCAGCGACCCCAGTCACGCCCGGCTGATCCGCGCGGCGCGCGAGGTCAACGATCACAAGCCGCACTGGGTGATCGAGCGCGTGCGGCAGTGCGCGAGCCAGGTGCGCGAGCCGGTGATCGCTTGCTTGGGCTTGTCGTTCAAGGCCGATGTCGACGACCTGCGCGAGTCGCCGGCAGCGGAGATCGTGCGCGAGCTCCAACGCGCCAACTTGGGTGAGCTGCTGATCGTCGAGCCGCACCTCTTGTTCCATCCGGAGTTCGAGCTGACGCGACTCGAGGACGCCGTGGCGAAGGCCAACATCGTGCTGGTGCTGGTCGACCACAAGCCCTTCAAGAAGCTGCGTCGCGAGGCGCTGCACGAGAAGCTCCTGATCGACACGCGCGGGCTGTACCTGTGACGATCAAGGCCCTCAGCGTCTTCGGCACGCGACCGGAAGCCATCAAGATGGCGCCGGTCGTGCGGCGCCTGGAGCGCGATGCACGCTTCGAGTCGCGCGTGTGCGTCACGGGACAGCACCGGCAAATGCTCGACTCGGCGTTGCAACTCTTCGGCATCGTCCCCGACGCGGACCTGAACGTGATGGCGCCGGGACAGGACCTGTTCGACGTCACCTCACGGGTCTTGCTGGGCATGCGCGAGGTGCTGCGCCGCGAGCGGCCCGACGTCGTGCTCGTGCACGGCGACACCACCAGCTGCATGGCGGCCTCGATCGCGGCCTTCTACAGCGAGGTCCCCGTGGCGCACGTCGAGGCCGGCCTGCGCTCGCGCGACCTGCGCGCTCCCTTTCCCGAGGAATTCAACCGCTTGGTCGCCGATCGTGTCACGCGCTGGCACTTCGCTCCGACCGCGCTGGCGCGTGCTCACTTGCTCGCGGAGCAGGTCGACGAGCGCGGCGTCCACGTCACCGGCAACACGGTGATCGATGCCCTGCTGTGGATGCGCGAGCGCATCGCGACGCGCACGGCCCGCGACTACGAGCCCAAGTTCGGGCCCGAGTTGGCGGCGCTGCTCGAGCACTGGTCGGGGCCGATCGTGCTGGTCACGGGCCACCGCCGCGAGAACTTCGGCGCGCCATTCGAGGCCCTGTGCTCGGCAATCCGCGACAGTGCCGCGCGCCACGCGGACTGGCTGTTCGTCTACCCGGTGCACTTGAATCCCAACGTTCAGCGCCCTGTGCGCGAGATCCTGGGCTCGACGCCCAATGTCGTGCTGGCGAGCCCGCTCGACTACGAGCCCTTCGTGTGGCTGATGAACCGCAGCGACATCGTGCTGACGGACTCGGGGGGCGTGCAGGAGGAGGCGCCCTCCCTCGGAAAACCCGTGCTGGTGATGCGCGACGTCACCGAGCGCCCCGAGGCGCTCGAAGCCGGCACCGCGCGGCTCGTGGGCACCGATCCGCGGCGCATCATGGGCTCGCTCGAGGAGCTGCTCGGCTCGCGCGCGGCGTACGACGCCATGGCGCGCGCTCGCAATCCCTACGGCGACGGGCGCGCGGCGGAACGCATCGTCGACGTGCTCGCCCGAGAGTTCGCCGCCCAGCGACCCGCGCTGGCCGCAAGCGCCTGAGGTGCTCGATGAGTGAGCCGCAGAGTCTTGAACGCTACACGCGACACCTCGAGGCCACAGGGGACTGGTTGGTGCGTTCGATCGAGCAGGGCCGGGGTGGCTCGTGCGCGCACTTCTCGCCGGCGACCGGCTGGTCGCGCCCGTACCCGGAGACCACCGGCTACGCGATACCGACGCTGCTCGAGCTCGGGCTGCGTGAACGCGCGCTCGACGTCGGACGCTGGCTGTGCTCGATCCAGAACGAGGATGGCTCGTGGAATGGCGGACTGTATCCGCCGAAGAAGACGGCCAAGCCGAGCGTGTTCAACACGGGCCAGATCCTCGACGGTCTGACGGCCTTGCACCGCGCGCGAGCGGGAGTCGAGTTCGTCGATGCCGCGCACCGCGGCGCGCGCTGGCTCGTGAGCGGCATGGCGCGCAATGGACTGTGGGCGGGCGGCGACTATCGCGCGAGCGAGACGCCCTCGTACTACTCGCACGTGCTGTGGCCGATGTTGGAGACCTGGCGCGCCACGGGCGACGATGCGCTGCGCGAAGCCGCCGAGCGCGGCATCGCGACCATCCTGGCCCGAGCCCGGGGCAACGGTTGGTTCTCGCGCTCGGGCTTCACCGACGAGGAGCGCGCCTTCACGCACACCATCGCGTACACGCTGCGCGGGTTGCTCGAATGCTCGCGCTTGTTGGGCGCGTGGGACGACATCGGCGCGAAGACGGTGCCCGCGCTGGAGCGGATGCTGCGCAAGACCGAGTTGCTCCACGGTCGCTTGCCGGGAGAGCTCGATTGCGAGTGGCGCGCTGTCGGCGACTACGAGTGTCTCACCGGGCACGCTCAGACCGCGATCAACCTGCTCCTGTGGGAAGAGCGCGAGCGCGACCTGCGCATCGTCAACGGCGCCGCCAAGCTGGTCGACCGCGTGTGCGCGACGCAGACCCTGCGGCACCCGCTCGCCGGCCTGCGCGGCGCGGTCGCCGGGTCTTGGCCGATCTGGGGTCGCTACATGACCCTGCGCTACCCGAACTGGGCGGCGAAATACCACTGCGACGCGCTGGTGGCGCTGTCGATGCGGCTCGCCAGCGAGCATGCGAGGTTGACGTGCGCGTCCTCGTGACCGCGGGCTTCGACGCCGCGTTGCACGCCGTCGCGCTGGCCGAGCTCGCGCGCCGCGCGGGCCACACGGTCGCGGGTGTGCTCGTGGTGCGCGCGCTGCAGGCCGCGCGCGTGCGCGCCTGGGTCCGCCAGCGCGGAGCGCGCTCGTTGTTCGATGCCGCGAAGCGTTTGGCGGGATCACGCAACGTGGACGCCCGCGACGCGGCGATGGAGGAGTTCCTGCGCGAACGGTCGATCGCAGAGCGCTCGCTCTCGCAGTGGTGCCGCGTGCACGACGTCGCGCTGTGCACGGTCGAGGACCTCAACAGCGAGAGCGCCTGCTCCTTCGCCCGCGCCGCCCGCGTCGAGCGCGTGCTGTATGCCGGTGGCGGCATCCTGCGCGAGCGCTTCCTCGCAGCCGTCGAAGCGCGCGTCCTGAATGCGCACGCCGGTCCCTTGCCCGAGGTGCGCGGCATGAATGCCTGCGAGTGGTCCCTGCTGCTCGGCTGCGAGCCGACCGTGACGATTCACTGGATCGACAGCGGCATCGACACCGGAGCGACCGTCGAGCGCATCGCGATTGCGCTCGAGGCGCGCGACGACCTCGAGAGCTTGCGGGGCAAGTGCACGGTTGCCGGAGTGCGCGGTCTCGTTCGCGCGCTCGACGACCTCGCGCCTCCACTTCCGACGCGCGACGGCGCGAAGTCGTCGCGCCAGTGCTTCACGATGGCGCCCGCGCTGCGAGAGCTCGCCCAAGCGGCATTGCGGGTCCGCGGCTCGGCGGAGAGTGCCTCGGGATGAGCCTCGCGCGCTTCGCACGCACGATCGCGCACACGCGCCGCGCCCAGTTGCGCGAGCGCGTGCGTCGCATCTTGCGGAACGCGCTGCACGACCTGGCCCCGCGGCGCTCGCGAGCGGAGCTGGACTCAGCGCCGCCGCCCCACGCCGCCGAGTTGCCGCTGCCGCTCTTCGCGCCGCGAGTGGAGCGCGTCGCGCTGGTGGGCGGGGTGCCGCACGCGAGCTTCCTGAACGTCACGCGGGCACTCGCTGCGCCGGTCGACTGGCAGGCGCAGGGAGCGCCCGAGCTCGAGCGCATGAATCTCCACTACATGGAGTTCCTCGAGGCGCTCGACGACAGTGAGTTCGCGCGGATCGCGTTGGAGTGGGTCGAGCACAATCCGCTGGAGGCGCGCGGCTCCTGGCGCATCGCCTGGAACAGCTTCGTGGTGTCGTTGCGCGCGCTGGTCTGGATGCAACAGCTGGCTGCTCGTTGGCATGCGCTCGACGTCGGGGTGCGCGCGGCGCTGCAGGCTTCGCTCGCGCGACAGGTGCGCTTCCTCGAGAGCCATCTCGAGCTCGACATCGGCGGCAATCACCTGATCAAGAACGCCAAGACGTTGGTGTGGGCGTCGCAGTTCTTCGATGGCCCGGAAGCACGTCGTTGGGGCGCGCTGGGGAAGCGAGTGTTGGAGCGCGAGCTCGCCGAGCAAGTGCTTCAGGACGGCGTGCACTACGAGCGCAGCCCGTCGTACCACTTGCAGGTCTTCGCGGACGTCCTCGAGTGCGCGCACGTTGGCGACGCGGCCTTCCGCGACGCCTTGAAGCCGGTGCTGGAGAAGCTCGCGCAGGCCGCGGTCGATCTCTCGCACCCCGATGGCGCGCCGAGTCTGTTCAACGACGGCGGGCTCCACATGTCGTATTCGCTCGCGGAATGCCTGGATGCCTTCGAGTCCGTGCTCGGGCTGGCGCGTCCGACACCCCGCGAGGTGTTCGTCTTCCAGGACGCGGGCTACTTCGGCGCCAGGCACGGGAACAGCTACTTCTTGGCCGACTGCGGCGCGATCGCGCCCGACCATTTGCCGGCCCACGGGCACGGCGACGTGCTGGCCTTCGAATGGAGCGTGGGCGGCAAGCGCTGGATCGTCGACGCGGGAACCTACGAGTACGAGCGCGGTGCAACGCGAGCCCGGGCGCGCTCGAGCTCCGCGCACAACACGGTCACGCTCGACGACCGCGATCAGGCCGAGTTTTGGGCCGCGTTCCGCGTCGGTCGCCGCCCGCGAGTGGCGCTCGAGCGCTTCGAGCCCTTGGGACACGGCTTCGTGCTCGAGGGTGCCCACGACGGCTACGCGCACCTGCCCGGCTCCCCGGTGCACCGTCGACGCTTCATCGTCGGCCGCGACTCGTTCGTGATCGACGACTCGGTCGACGGCGGAGCGCGGCAGTCGGTCACCGCGCGCCTGCTGGTGCATCCGGACGTGAGCGTGCGGCCGATCGGGCGCACCGCTGCGCACTTGCACTCGGGATGCGTGCACGTCGTGGTCGAAGCTCGCCATCCCATGGTGGTCGTCGACGCCGAGTGGTTCCCCGACTTCGGCGTGCGCCGCGCCTGCAAGATGATCCAGATCCACTATCCACCCGCGCCGTGTCGCGGGTCGCTGCGTGTCCAACGTGTCGCCGCCGGCGCGCACGCCCCGCTGCTCGCTCCCGAGGTCGCAACCACCGTCGAGCGGAGGGCCTCGTGAGTCGACTGCTTCTGGCGTTGCACCGTGTGGCCCACGCGCTTCGCTGCGCCGGCGTTCCGTGCCTGCCGCTGGCGATCGCGCTCTTCAACCGCTTCGTGTTCGGATGCTGGATCGGTCCAGGGGCGCGCCTGGGGCGCAACGTCTCGCTGGGTTACGGCGGGATGGGCATCGTGATCCACGATCGCGCCGTGCTCGGAGACGACGTGCGCATCGGAACGCAGGTGGTGATCGGCGGGCGCTCCAAGATGCGTGACGTGCCGGTGATCGGCCACCGCTGCGTGATCGCGACTGGCGCGAAGATCCTGGGGCCGATCGTGATCGGCGACGACGCCGTCGTCGGAGCCAATGCGGTGGTGATCGACGACGTCCAGCCCGGCACGGTGGTCGGCGGCGTTCCGGCGCGCGTGCTCAAGCGCGGGATCGACATCCGCGACTACAACGACGGCCTGGAGCGCGCCGCCTGAGCTCGCGGTCGCGCGTCACGCCGCGTGCCGCTGCTCCGAGCCAGTTTGCGGCATCGCCGGAGCGCACGGCTGCCCAGCGCAGCGCAGCAGGACGTCGAGCATCGCGCGAGCGTTGCGCTCGCGGTCGTAGAGCGGCGCGGCGCGCTGCGCGTTGGAGGCCAAGCGCGCGCGACGCAAACGGTCGTCGGCGAGCTCGACCACGGCGCGCGCCAACGCCGGCGGGTCCTCGGGAGGCAGCGTCAGGCCCGCATCCGCGCTGCGCACGAGCTGCGCCGCCTCGCCCTCGGGCCCGCAGTAGAGCACCGGCACACCCATGCCGAAGCACTCGAAGATCTTCGAGGGAATCACGGTCGCGAACAGCTCGTCGCGCTTGAGGTGCACGAGCCCCGCGTCGCACAGGCTCCACACTCCGGGCATCTGGTCCTTCGGCACACCCGCGTGGAACGAGACGTTGGGGAGCTGCTTGGACTGCGCTTCGGCGAGCAACGCATCGCGCGCTGCTCCGGCGCCGACGAACAGGAAATGCACGTCGTCGCGCTCGCGCAGCAGCTCCGCCGCCTCGAGAACGCGTTGCAGCGCGTGCGCCATGCCGTGGGTCCCGAGGTAGCCGACGACGAACTTGCCCGCGACACCGTAGTGCTCGGCCAACGCACGGTCGCGCGGCCGCGGCGCGTAGCGCGAGAGATCGACGCCGTTGCGTACGACGGCGACCTTGCCCGGGTCGATGCCGCGCCTCGCCAAGTTGTCCCGGAAGGACGCGGTGACCGCGACCACCGCGCTCGCGCGCCGGTAGAGGAACAGCTCTAGACGCTCGAGGGCGCGTATCGCCAAGCTCTGTCGCATCGCGCCGACGGCCTTGATCGACTCCGGCCACAGGTCGCGCAGCTCGAAGACGAACGGCACGCCGCGCAGCGCCGCGACACCCCAGCCGGCGACGGCCGCGAAGAACTGCGGCGAGGTTGCCAGCACCACGTCGGGGCGGTCTTGCACGAGCGCCGCCAGCGCGCCGGACACCATGAACGACAAGTAGTCGAGCACGCGCAGCCCGAAGCCTTTGTTGGGAGCGATGTAGGTCTTGACGCGCACGACCTCGATGCCATCCAGCGTCTCGCGCTGGCACCAGCGATTGGAGTATCCCGCGTACACCTTTCCTTCGGGGAAGTTGGGCGCGCAGGTCACGACGGTCACGCGATGCCCGAGCTTGACCCACTCGCGGGCGTGCTCGATGCCACGGGTCGCGGGCGCGTTCGTCTCCGGCGGGAAATTGTCGGACAGGAAGAGGATGTGCACGGCTCAGCTCCTGCGCGCGCGATGCACCGCTCTGCGCGGCGAAGGGGCGGCGATGTCGTCGGCGGACTGAGGAGACAGCACGCGCACCATGCGGGCCTCGAGCTTCGCGTGCCACTGTTCGGCGGAGTGCTCGCGAGCGCTGGCCTCGGCTCCGGCGCAGAGACGCGCGAAGAGCGCGTCATCGCTCGCGACGCGCCGCAGCGCCTGCGCCAGGGATTCGGCCGAGCGCGGCTCGACGAGCAGGCCATTGACTCCGCTCTCGACGAGCTCCGGTACGGAACGCCAGCGCGCGGCGATCACCGGGAGACTGGACTGGAGCGCCTCGACGATCACCCCGGGGAGACCTTCGCCGTCCCAGTAGCTCGGGAACACGAGCGCGTCGTGCTCCGCGAGGACGCGCGCGACGTCGGCACGCTCCAGCTCGCCGCCATAACGCGAGCGCGAGGCCCCGGCGAAGTCGGAGAGACTGACACCGTGCATCAGCGGTCCATGCACGCTGAGCGTGCAGCCCTCGGGCGCGAGCTCGATGGCGTGCAGCGCCTCACGGATGCCTTTCTCCGGCCGCAATTGCGACAGGAACAGGAAGCGCCGGCACGTCTGGGAGCGGGCGCGCTGGACACGCTCCATGCGGCGCGTCGTGGGAAAGTGGAAGGCCGCTGGAACTCCGGCGAAGTGGCTGCACAGGGCATTCGTCTGGAGCGCGAGCAGGTCGGCGCGCAGCACCGTGCGCTCGACGGCTCGGCGCACCGCGAACGGCGCCGACGCGAGCGCCTCGTCGAGCCCGCCTCCGAACGCTCGCACGATCACGGGCTTGCCCATGCGCCGCGCGGCGGTGCACACCAAAGGACCGCCGATCAACAACCCGCGGGCGGAGGCGTTGAAGAACACCAGGTCGCAGTCGCGCCCGCGCGTCATCACCTCGCGCACGACGCGCAACATCGCCGTGAGGTTGGAGAGCTTGGCGCGCCACGAGTGCTCGTAGACGTGCTCTCGAGTGGTGTCGACCAGCTCGATCTCGAAGCGCCCGCTGGCGTGGAAGTTCTCGACCAATTCGCCGAACGACACTTGCGTGCCTCCGCTGGCGTGACCGGCGCGCGGCAGCGGACCGATCAGCAGGATGCGCGGGCGCAGGCTCACGCCGCCACCCCGAAGCGCTGCATCCAGCGCGCCAGCGAGGCCAACAGCCACACGCGCGTGGCCGCGGCTCCTTCGCTGAGCGCGCCGAGGTTGCGGTCTGCGTCGCGTCCGGACGCGATGACGCGTCGCAGCTCGTCCGCACGGAACAGGCGCGCGGCTTCCGCGCCGGGAGCGTAGAGCTCGTCGAGCAGGCTCCAGAAGTCGGCGTTGAACCAACCGAACAGCGGGATCGAGAAGCCCTGCTTGCGGTGCGCGTAGACGGCCGGGGGCAACAGCTTGCGCCCGGCCTCGCGCAGCAAGTGCTTTCCGGTGCGCCCGCGGACCTTGTGCTCCAAGGGCAGGCGTGCCGCGAACTCGACGATGCGCCGGTCGAGCAACGGTGGGCGCACTTCGAGGCTGGCCGCCATGCTCATCCGGTCCACCTTGGCCAGGATCGCCCCGGGCATGAAGCTCTTGGCGAGCACGAGCATCACCAGTTCCTCCGGCGCCAGTCGCTCGACGACGTCCGGCTCGATCTCGACGTCCCTACGCAGGAACTCGCCGGCGTGCGCGTGCTCGCACAGCGCGGCCAGCTCGCGCGGCTGCCACAGCGCACGGGACAGCCGGAATTGCTCGAGCGGCGCGCACAGCGAGAGCTCCAGTCCCTTGCGCGCGCGGCGCACCTTGGTGGCCGTCGCGCCGCTGACCATGGGAGCGACGCGCGCCAGCATGGCGCTGCCCACGCGGCGCAGTGGCGCGGGCGTCGTGTCGTGGAGCATGCGCACGCGCGCCGCCCAGAACATGTGGTCGTAGCCGCCGAAGAGCTCGTCTCCGCCATCGCCCGAGAGCGCGACCGCGACGTGCTCGCGCGCCAGCTTGGAGACGATGTAGGTCGGGATGCACGAGGTGTCGCCGAGCGGTTGCCCGACGTGGTCGAGCACGTGGTCGAGCACCTCGAGCTCGAACTGCGCGGCCCCGATCGTGACCTGGTGGTGCTCCGTGCCGAGATGCGCGGAAACGGCGCGGGCCAGCGCGCTCTCGTCGTATTCGGGCGCAGCGAAGCCCACGGAGAAGCTCTGCAAGCGCTCGCCGCGCTCGGCCTTGGCTCGCGCCGCATAGGCCGCGACCGTGCTGGAGTCGATGCCACCGGAGAGGAACACGCCCACGGGCACGTCGGCGACGAGCTGCGAGCGCACGCTTTCGTCGAGGCGACGCTCGAGCTCGAGCTGCGCCTCGCGCTCGTCGATCGCGCGCGGCTCGAGCGCCAGCTCGTGCCAACGGCGAATCTCGACGCGACCATCCTTCCAGATCAGCGCGCACCCCGGCGGGAGTTGCTTGACCTCGTCGAGCAACGTCCAGGGGTCGGCGACGTAGCGGTCGACGAGCAGCATCTCGAGCGAGCGGCGATCGAGGCGCCGCGGGACCGCGGGGTGCGCCAGCAGGCTCTTGAGCTCCGACGAGAACACCAACTGACCATCGCGCCCCAGCCACCAGTACAAGGGCTTGATGCCCAGCGCATCGCGAGCGAGGACCACGCTGCGCTCGCGGCGATCGGCGATCGCGAAGGCGAACATCCCGTTGAGCTTGTCGAGCGCGCCCAGTCCGTGCTCCATCCAGGCGTGGAGCAGCACCTCGGTGTCCGAGCGCGTGTGGAACACATGGCCGCGGGCGGCGAGCTCAGCACGCAGCGCGCCGACGTCGTAGAGCTCGCCGTTGTAGACCAGCGTGAAATCCTGGTCGTCCGAGCGCATCGGCTGGTGCCCGTCGCGCACGTCGACGATCGACAGCCGGCGCATCGCCAGCAGCGCGAACCCGACGTCGATCGCGCCGCCCTCGTCGGGGCCGCGGTGCACCAGAGCGGAGTTCATCGCGAGCGCGGTCGCGAGTTCGCCGCGCTCTCCGGGGCGCGGCGCGAAGCCGTTGATTCCACACATTTCAGATGCTCCTCGGACGCAGGCGGCTGCGCACCCTCGAGCCCGCGATGGCGTCACCGGCGAGGAAGCACGGGAGCACCACGAGCGCGACCATGAAGACTTGCTTGAACAGCGTCCCGAACTCGTTGCGGTGCTGCATCGCCACGTAGAACACGAAGAACGGCAGCACGCGGGCGACGAGGCCCTCGGGCGCGAGCTCGCGCCGGCGCTCGA
This sequence comes from Planctomycetota bacterium, assembly GCA_020853575.1. GTDB lineage: Bacteria > Planctomycetota > UBA1135 > UBA1135 > F1-120-MAGs118. Next base: position 161,278 of record JADYYP010000047.1, on the reverse strand, counting down.
CCCACGCCAGCAGCCCGCCCAGCGCCAGTCCGAACAGTGCGGGTCCGATCGCCGCGCCGAAGTTCAACCAGCCCTCGGCCACCAGGCTGAACGCGGCTCCGCCGCCGCGCGCGGCCAACTCGGCGTAGTTGGAGCGCACGAACTGCTCGCTGAGCATCAACGGGCGTTCGGGGTACAGGCCGCGGGGCAAGCAGGCCGCGATGCCGTCGAGCAGGCTGCGTCCGGCGAGCTCGCCGGCCTCGCGTCCGCGCAAGATCTCGCCCGCCGTGACGAACGGATGCGAGAGCTCGGAGCCGCCGACGGCGCTGGCGATGGCGCGCTCGCCCTGGGTCTGCAGGATCCACAGTGCCTCGGCGAGATCTCCGCGATAAACGCCGCGGAACAGCGCGAACGACTCCAGCGCGAGGTACAGCGCGAGCAGCGCGCACAGCAAGCTGAGTCGCACCCCGCGCAGCTCCAGGCGCCGGCGCCAGGCGACGATCGACAGGTAGCCGAGCACCAGGATCACCGCGTTCGTGCGCACCGAGATGAACGCCACGGTCCAGGCGATGATCGCGAGCGCGACCGGCAAGAACATGTTCTTCAGCGCGCGCGGCAGGTCCGAGGCCTCGGCCCACAGGCAGCCCACGATCGCGGTCGGCAAGCCGAACTGAAGCGGCCCGAGCCCCTGGCTGAGCAGGTACTTGTGCGCGTAGTCCTCGCGGTCGAACAGTGCCGCGGTTCCGACGCGTTGCACGTACAGTCCGTACAGCGCCAGCCCAGTGAGCACGAGCAGCGTGGCCACGCACAGGTCGCGCGCGTCGCTGTCGGCGCGCGGCGCGCCTTCCTCGACCGCGCGCGCCGGCGCGAGCCATCCCACTTGCGCGCTGAGCAGCACGGACGCGAGCAGGCCCAGCGCGAAGCAGGCGTACTGTGCCTGCGTGGCGACGACGATGTCGGGCGAGAGGAAATCCAGATTGCGCCAGCTCGAGGGCTCGATGAAGGCCGACGCGATGGGGAAGAAGCTCCCCACCAGCGCGGTGACGCCGAGCGCCAGCACGGGCAGGTGGAAGGGCGAGCGCCGGCGCAGCAGGTACAGGCCGGCGGCGACGGTGCTCCACAAGAGCACGATCCAGAGCACGCGTTCGGTCTCCATCACGCGAACTCCAGGAAGCGCCAAGTCGCCAGGGCCGCGAGCGTGAACGCCATCGCGAGCGCGACTGCGATGCGGCGACGCGGAACGAGAGCGCTCGGCCAAGTGCGCAACTCGCACCACACCAGTTGCACCTCGGCCACGCGCGAGCACAAGTACGCGATCAGCGCCCCCAGCGCGCCGTACATCGGCACGAGGAAGATCCCGACCGTCACCATGACCAACGCGGCGCGCACGTACGCGCGGCACTGGCTGGCGAAGTCGCCGCGGGCGCGTTGCCAGGGCGTCACCAAGAACCCGAAGGCGTGCACGAACACGCCGATCAGCAGCAGCGCGAACAGCGGGCGGCTGGCGGCGAACGCGGGGCCGAGGAAGATGTCGAGCAACGCGCGATCGGCGGCCAGCAGCGCCAGGAGCCCGAGGAAATAGCAGGCGATCAGCCAGCTCGCGAGGTCCGTGAAGCGCCGCGCGGTGCGCTCGAAGCCCTGCTCGTGCAGCTGCGTCGCGAGCAGCGGGAACAAAGTCGCGGACAGCGCGGCGCTGACCACGTGGACGCGCGTCGCGAGGTCGTAGGCACCGCAGTACAGGCCGAGCTCCTCACCGCCGACGGTCTTCTCCAGCAGCAGTCGGTCGGTCGCCGCGACCACGCTCGAGGCCACAGTGAACCCGAGCAGGTCGAGCGCCGCGGCACGGTACTGCGGCCAGTTCGGCGAGCGCTTCAGGTGCGCCCATCCGCTCCAGCGTTGCCACGCGGGATCGCTCGCCAGGGCCAGCGATGGACCGGTCGCGGGGGCTTCGTCACAGCTGCGGTAGAGCAGCAGCACGGCGCCGAGAGCGACCACGAACGGCAACGCGTACACCAGCGGTCCGCTGCTGACGAACGCGAGCGCGCAGCTGGCGGCGAACGCACCCGACCAGGCGAAGTTGCGGATCGCCGTGGCCGCGCCGACGCGCCCGCGTGCGGCGAGCGCTGCGTAGGAGCGTGAAGACAGGCCGTGCAAGAGCGCGATCGCGACCAGCGCCGCGGCGCTCACGGGCTCGAGCGCGAACGCGCCCACCAGAGCGGCGAGCACGACGATCAGCGTGGTCGAGGCGCGTGTGAGCGCTTCGCCGTCCGCCGGGGTCGCCGAGCGGCGCGAGTGCTCGAGGATCAGCAGCTGGCGCGCCACGTCCTGGTAAGTGACGACGCCCAGCAGCGTGACGAACAGCGAGAAGTCGCCGTAGGCCTCCGGGCCCAGCCTGCGGCCGAGGATCGGCAGGGTCAGGAAGCCGACCAGCGCCAGCGCGATCTGGCTCGCGAGCACCTGACCGATGCCGCGCACCAGACTGCGCCCCTGCGACACGCGCGCTCCGCCCTCGGCACTGGCCTCGGCGCGCATCATCGAGCAGCTCGCGGGAAAGGGGACATGGCGGAGCGCCGCACTCCGCGGGGACGGCGAGCGCGCAGCGCTGCTCATCGGAAGCGATCTGGGAGTGCTTGAGCTTGCGGCCGCCCGCGCTCGAGCGCTCCCGCGGGCGGTTCGACGATCTGCGGGAAAAACGGCGGGAGCACCACAGTTTCATGCGCGCGGACTCCGATCCCGCACACAGCTCGCGCGGCGTCGCCCCCCGATCGCCCGCACCTCCGCAGTCAGGGAAAGAACTTCACACCGCTCCCGTCGAGATGCCGTCCTCGCTCCGCCACCGCCGCCGCGCACGCCTGTTCGTCGAGCTCGAAGCTCGGCGTGACGACGCACCCGAGCTCTCCGCAACGCTGCCGCATGCCGCGAGCGACGTGCTCGACGAGAGCGTCGACTGGGAGCGGCTGGCACCGCGCGGGACGTGGGCCACGACGCTGCGTCCACTGCTCGACGAGCTGCTGCTCGCGCTGTGCATCGTGCCTGCGGCCCTGATCGGAGCCGGCGTGGCCGTGGCGAGCGCGATCGCCTTCGGATCGTTGCGCAAGGTGCTCTTCGTCCAGCCGCGCGTCGGGCACCGCGGCCGGATCTTCAACCTGGTGAAGTTCCGCACCATGCGCGACGCGCCGCAGGGCAACTTCGCGGCCTGGAGTGCCGGTGATCAAGCGCGCGTGACGAGCTTCGGGCGCTTCCTGCGCAGCTCGCACCTCGACGAATTGCCGCAGCTGATCAACGTGCTGCGCGGCGAGATGAGCTTCATCGGGCCGCGGCCAGAGATGGTCGAGGTCGAGGAGTGGGCCAACGCGAACGTGCCCGGATTCATCGAGCGCCTGGCGATCAAGCCCGGCATCACCGGCCTGGCGCAGGTCACGCAGGGCTACACGCCGCGTGACGTTCAGGCCTACCAGCGCAAGCTCGAGCTCAACCGCGCCTACTTGCGCAACATGTCGTGCTCGACCGATCTGGCGGTGCTCGTGCGCACGTTCTTCTGGATGGCGCGCGGCCGCGGCTGGCGCTGGGACAAGTCCGCCGCTCCCAAGCACTGAGCGCGCCGGGAGCGCATCGAGCGCGTGTGCAATCCGGCACATGGGTGACAGATGTGTCCGAGCACATGAGTGACACAGCGCTATTCATCGTCTCCAGCCACGGGCAGGACCGTGCGCGTTCGTTCGTGGAGCATGCCCAGCCGCATCGGTCCGAGGTGCACGTGCCAGCGGCTGTCGTCGACTTGCTCGAGGCCGATGGTCTCGTGCGCCATGGCCTCGCCGACGAACACGAAGCCGCCGGACCACTTGATCGATCCGTCGCGGCGGACGCGGCGCGGCTCGAAACCGTTGGGGGTGTTCTTGCTCTGCGGCCGAGCTCGGCATCGATCGCGGGACGGTTACAGAGCGCCTGACGTGGCGTGCTTTGCCGCTACTCCGGCAGCGGCTTCGCGTCTCCGCTGATGCGGAACGGCTCGAGTCGCGATAGGTGCCTCTTGGAGAGTCGCGGGAACGAGTATTCGCCGTCCTGCACCCACGAGGTTGTCGATCCGATCGTCGTCGACTTCAGGAACTCACGAAGCAAGAGCGTCGTTCGGGTACAGATACCACGAGCTCTTGGAGCCGAACGCGACGTGCAGGCCGTTGCCCTCGTACTTCTTGGGGAAAGTGAGGCGCGACTTGAGTTGCACGCGAAGCACGTCGCCGTAGATGTGCAGCGCGATGAAGTCGGCGCCGCACCAGTCGTCCGACAAGCGGAACGTGACGAAGCCGTAGTCGGCCAAGATCGCGGAGACCTTCTGGAAATTGAAGTTCTCCTTCGGCCTAGAGTTGAATCGCTCGCACGGGACTTTCTTCAGTTTCATGCGGTCGAGAAACCTACGCCCGCCGCGCGACGGTGGCACCGTGGATTCGCGATCTCACTCACCGCGTCGCCGCTCGCACCACCCTCGCCACCACCTCCGCCGCCTCCCTCAAATCCTCCACAGCCAGGTTCGTGTACACCCTCGCCGTCATCCTCGGATCGCTGTGCCCGAGGATGCGCTGCGTCAATCGACGTGCGCACCGAGGTACGGAAACAAGACTCTCTCCTCCGCCATTCGGCCGGAGTTCGACCTCAGGAATCAGCGGCGGCGCTTGACCGGTCCGTCCATATCACGGGCACAGCGCGATCTCGAGCGCGTCCGAGAGGTTGGTGGTCTTGGGCGCGGCGGGATCGCGGTACCAGGTCTGAACGTCGAGCGTCGTCCCGTTGGCGATCGGCTGACCGAGAGCCCCGGGGTTGGCGGCGAAGAAGCCGAGCAAGTCGAAGCCGATCGTCCCGTCGCACAGGCCGGGCGTACCGCCGGAGTTCTGCGCGAGCGTGCGCTGCGTCGGAGGCTTGACGCACAGGAAGCTCGTGCTGCCGGCCGACCACTGCTGCGCCTGGCGCCCGGTGATTCCATAGAAGACCACCGCGTTGCGCTGAGCCGGGAGGTCGTCGCAGTTGATGTTGAAGCCCGAGCTCGCGGACGCGCTCGGCGTTCCGCTCGACGACATCGTCGGGGTGCAGCCGCTGACCGAGGTGCTGCCCGTGCAGTACGACGTCGTACCGCAGCTGTTCGCGGTCGCAGCGTACAACAGCGCGTTCGCGAGCAACTGGTCACCGTCGGTGGCGACGTTCCAGAAGCCGCTCGCGCAGGTGCTCGACGGCGGATAGAAGCCGAGGTCGATGCGCTTGGGGTTGACGCCTTCGGCGACGAGCACGCGGCCGTCGCTCCAATCGGCGATCGCCGTCGCGCCGGGAGCGAGCACGGTCGCGGTCGGCCGGAACGAGCTCGTGCCGCCGTCGAACGACACCACGCCCGCCATGATCGGGTGTTGGGGCAAGAGCACCGCGCCCAAAGTCGCGGCGCCGGTCGTCGATCCCGATTGATCGAGGATCACCTCGTACCCGGTCTGCCAGCGGCCCTGCAGCGACAGCGTGGTCGTGTTCCAGTTGACCGCGAACACCGCGACCACCACGCCGCCGCCCGCGTCGACGTAGTCGGCCAACGTGTCGCCGAGCAGGATCGAGTTCTGGAACGAAGTGTTCGACCACACGATCACCGCGTCGTAGGCCTGGAACTGCGCCAGCGTCGGCGTCGACGAGCTGGCGTTCAGGATGTCGACCGTCGCGAACAGGCCGCTGGCGAGCAGCTTCGACTGCACGTCGACGAAGCGACAGTCGGTGCTCGAGGTCTGCGCCGCGGCGCAGATGGCGACGTCGATCTGCGCCAGCGCCGGGGCGGTCGCGAGCGCGCTCAGCGCCAGAGCCTGGTTCAGCATGCGGATCGAGGAGAGCGGTGAGGTCATGGCGGTCCTTTCGGGGTCGAGAGCGAGAGCCTGGCCCAAGGTAGCGCACGGCGCCGATTCGCGCTCTCGCTGCTCCGCTCGGAACGCATTCCGCGCCAGGGCCGCTACTCCCATCGGCCGAGCGTCGCGCTCGCGGCGCCAGGCTACGATGCCCGCAGCCCAGCTCGCGCCCGCAGGAGGATCGCCATGTGTGTCTTTGCGCTGCGCTCGATCGCCGTGTGCCTGACCTTGTCCGCGCTGCCGCTGCGAGCCCAGAGCGGGATCGCGACCGCGGGCTCGAACACCAACGGGGAGCGCAACGTGCCCTCGATCCCGAGCGGTCGGAGCTTCGTGCAGGCCGACGCCGGAGCGCACTTCGCGCTGGCGCTGGCGAGCGACGGTGACGTGCTCGCGTGGGGCCTGAACGACCACGGCCAGTGCACGGTGCCGCCCTTGCCGGTCGGATTGCGCTACACGCAGGTCGCGGCGGGCTGGGGAGACTCGATCGCGCTGCGCAGCGACGGCAGCGTGGTCGGCTGGGGCTGGAACGCGTACTCCGAATGCGACGTGCCGCCGCCGCCCGCCGGCGAGCGCTATGTCGAGGTCGACATCGGGTTCATTCTCTCGCTGGCGCGCGTCAGCGACGGCAGCGTGACGGTCACGGGATGGGCGCCGTTCAATCTCCCGACGCTGCCGGCCGGCGCGAGTTTCACCGGGATCGCGGCGGGGTTCGCGCACGGGCTGTACTTGCGCAGCGACGGCGCCGTGGCCGCGTTCGGCTTCAACTACTTCGGCGAGTGCACGGTACCCGCGCTGCCGGCCGGAGTGACCTACACGGCGATCGCGGCAGGCTACTCGCACTCCGCGGCCTTGCGCAGCGACGGCGCGATCGTGGCCTTCGGGCTGAACAGCGACGGTCAATGCAATGTGCCGGCGCTGCCGCCCGGAACGAGCTACGTCGACGTGTCCGCGTCGGCGAATCACACCGTCGCGCTGCGCAGCGACGGCACCGTGGTCGCGTGGGGCGCGAATGGTGCCGGCCAGCTCGCGAACCTGCTCGCGCCCGCGGGCCAAGCGATCGTCGAGGTCAGCGCCGGCGACGCGTTCACGCTCGCGCGCCACGGGAAGCTCGCCGCGCCGCCGGAGACCTACTGCACCGCGAAGACCAACTCGCTCGGTTGCGTGCCCGCGATCGGCGCCAGCGGTGCGCTCGCCTGGAGCGGCGGCGAGAGCTTGAGCATCTCGGTCGCGAACGTGCGCAACCAGCGCACGGGGATCCTGCTGTGGGGGTTCGGCGAGAAGAGCGACCCGTTCCGCAACGGGACGCTGTGCGTCGCCTTCCCCTTCCAGCGCGAGGGGCCCTTCGACTCCGGCGGCAGCGTGGGGGTGGACGACTGTTCGGGGGTGTTCGCTCTCCAGTGGGGGCGCGAGTTCCTGGGAGCGCGGGAGCTGAGCGTCGGGGATGTCGTGCATCTCCAGTTCTGGATGCGCGACGCGAGCGCGGCACCGTTCCGCTATGGCCTTTCGGACGCGCTGAAGGTCGATGTGGGGCCGTAGGAGCGGGCGGGCCGGGACCGGACCGGTCGGTCGAGCGTGAGCGAGGCTCCGGCGGGACGTATCAGTGCCGACTCGCGCCGTTCGGCTGCGCGCGAGGCGCTTGTGAACGCGGCGTGGCGGGCGTGCTCGGTCGGACACCGAGTTCCTACTTGGGGGAATTCGCATCTGTTGGTCGTCGCCGCGTTCCGGCAACGTCAGTGAAAAGCACTGCCGCGACTTGACGATTGTCGAGCGGCGCGGGAACTTCGCGCCGTCGCAATAGGAACGCGATGGATCGAGCTCGCGATCACACTGCGTCGCCGAGCGCGTTTGCTCCCGGCGGATCGCAGATCGATGAACTGTTGGCGGGCACGCCGCAGTCGATCTTGGCTCGTCTGTGCGAAGGCGATCCGTTGGGGCTCCAGTCGCGCTGCATCGAGGTCATTCGCGAGCGGGCCCTGCTGGTTTCCGCCGAACGCCTGATCACGAAGTCCGCAGCGCGCGTGGCGTTCACCGCACATCGCCGGCCCAACGCCCGGGCCTTCGACAGTTGGCTGCGCGCGATCATCGAGCGCAGCGCGGAGGCTCTGCTGGACGAGGACATCGAAGCCGACGCCTGCGAGCAAGAGGGCGACGACGACGAGCGCTACCGGTTCCTGGGCGCTGCGCTCGGGGTGGAAATGCACGTCGCGCGCCGGATGTGCGTCGTGTTCCATGCGCTACCGCTGCTGCACCGGCGTGCGTTCCACGCGCTGATCCTGAACTCGGTGCCGCTCGAAAAGGCAGCGAGCGAACTCGGTGTGGATGCCGCGCGCCTGATGCGGATTCTCCGCGAGACGCTGGTTCAACTGTCCACTCTGGGGAGGACTCCGCGATCCACGCAACCGGAGGAGGCGTTCGATGACGAGTGAACACCTGCACTTGAGCCCGGAAGTCGAAGCGCTCGTGCGCGACATCGCCGCCGAGCCGGGCTCGACACTGCTGAGAGCGCCGCGACTGCGAGCGCCAGCGGCGCATTTCATCGGCTCCGCGAGCGTGCCGGTCACCAGGACGGGCCTTTCCGCGGCCGAGCGCGAGTTGCTGGCGGTGCACCGCGAAGAGGTCGCGCGTTCGTTGCGCGACGCGGCGACGCACCGACTGCTCACGATCGCGGAGCCGAAGTACCACGTCGCAGACTACGTCGCTCCGAACGTGCGTCGCACGCCGCTCGATGTCGCGCACTTCCGCGCCGAGATGCGGGAACTCGAGCCGCAGGCGCGCGCGGTCGCAGGCAACGGCGTGCTCGACGCGTTGCTCGGGGCGCCCGTCGAGCGCTGGCCGAGCGTGTTGGAGTTGGCCACGCTCTCCCAGCGTTTCGCCTCGACCGACCAAGCCAGGATCCTGGTTGCGCTGGCACTGATTTTCGACGACCAGCCGCGCGTCGCCTTGCGCATCCTCGAGGAAGTCGCGACCCGCCGCGCGATCGGCCCGCTGGCCGCCAACGCCTGGTCCAACGCCGCCCTCGCCCAGATCGCCCTCGACGACCGCCTCGCAGCCCTCCAATCGCAACGCCGCGCAGCCCTCCTCGGCGAAACCACGGGCGCGAATGCGGTGTTCATGCTGATAAACGCCGTGCTCGCCGGTCGGACGGAGGAGTTCTCGATCGCAGCGGCAGAAATCGAAGCCAGGTTCGCGGAGTCCGATGCAGCAATCGAGAGCTTTCTACGGTCCTATCGGCCGCGAGTGCACACGTTCGTCGACTCAACGACCAGAGGCGAAGTCTCCCAGATGATCCGTTGTCGATCCGGGAAAGTCGGCGCTAGCGCAAGGAGGGTGCTAAGTGTCTTTTTGTAGCAGACTGCTCATCGCGTTCCTGTTCTGCGCTACCGGGACGTCGTTTGCGGCCGCTCCATCGAGGGTTCAGCAATCGGGCACTACGACCGTGCAGCGGCCACGCGGCGTAAGAATGGAGCCCGGCGGAGGAGTCGGGGGCGGCGTGATTCCTCCGACACTCACTTTGCAGCAGCTTCCCTGAGCGCGTCATGTTGCGTCGCCTACGACTCGAACCACGTCTCCTGATCACTGCGGCACTTTGCGCGGTCGTCGCAATTGCGTTTTGGAGTGCCGTTCGCAGCAGGAATCGAGGCCAGCCAATCGCCGACATGGGACAACCGTCGACGACGAGTTCCACTGTCAGTCCGAGCCCAAGACCTCAGGAGCCCGAGCCACTCTCCTCAATCCAGGATCGGGAGAGCGTCCAGCCTGCCGACATTCGTGGCACCGTTCGATTCGAGGACGAGAGTCCCTGCGTCGGCGCAGAGGTGACGTTGACATCTCTGGACGCGATGATGCAAGGCACCGGTCGAGACTGGTTTCTCGTGAATCGTGCAGCGGTGGCCGCCCGGACGTCGACCACAGCAACCCGCTCGAATGGAGACTTCGGTGTCAATTGGCCTTCGAGTGGTCCATCGCAGTCTTCCGCCTGTGCTCTGTGGGTAACTTCCCCCGATGCGGTCGCCCAACTTCGCATCATCATGCGCGGCGACGAGTCGAATACTCAGGCTCTTTCGATAGTATTGAAGCGAGCTGCACCACTTGCGGTTGTCGTGCGCGACGCAGAAGGCGTGCCCGTTGATGGGGCGGAAATCCAGCAGTTCGTTCTGACCGGATCTCCACCGGTCGGGAGTGGAACATGTGAAGACCTTGCGCGGCGTGTGTATGCGCGGTCCTCGGCCAGTGACGTCGATGGAAGCGCCCACCTTCCACGCTTGGCTGGTGTCGTCGGAATAATGGCATCACGCGACGGACTTCGGTCGGAACCGTGGTTCGGCAACTGTCTCGATCGAGAGTCAATTACGCTGATCTTGATGCCAACGTTCGGCATCTCGGGGCACGTGCGAGGGTGCTTGAGCTCAAACGAGCAATCCAATGGATTCATAACTATAGTCGCAAGAAGGGGATCAGGTCGAATCAGACTCGGAGGCGTATCGGTTGACGCGGACGGCCGTTTCAGTGACAGGCATGTTCCGTGGGCGAATGCAGATGAGCTTGAAGTGTCGTTTCTCGGGGCGCACTGCGAGTCAGTTTCCAGGACGTTCTCGATGCCTCTTGCCGGTGACAATATCGCCATCGAGTTTGACACCAACGAAGGTCTGGACATTGACGTAGAAGTAACCAACTCTGACGGCGGGCCGATCCCAGGCGCGACGGTTTGGGCTACATGGAAAGCGAGGGACAGTACGGCATCCTCCGTTGGGTCGACGACATCAGACGGCAGCGTCACACTTGATGGTTGTCGAGCCGGCAAAGTCATCGTTCGAGCAACCGCGCCGGGTTATGCAACTCAATCGACGGACGTCGAACTCCCCACGGCTGGAACAACGCCTGTAAAATTGCGACTTGAGCCTGCGGGAAAGGCAATCGTGCGGGTAAGGCATGAAGGAGTTCCCGTCTCAGATTTCGACGTGGTATACCAGGCCGTCGACCCACTCTCCGGAATGTTCAACGAGGTTGTTCGAGACTCTGTAAATGGGGAGGTCGTGCTGGATTCCGTCCCGACGGGTTCAGTGTACTTCGTAGCACAGTCGCAGCGTTTCGCACGAAGTGAGGCGAACTTCGTTAGCGTCGGACCGAGAGAACTGGTCACAGTAGATCTTGAGGTCCCAAGTCCGTTGATGGGGCGAGGACGGGTGCTCGACGCTGTGACGGGTTTGCCGGTGGAAGGAGCGTGGGTTCAGGTGTACACGAATCGCGGTGCGTTTCTGCTTCTGCCCTGGGGGAAGCGACAGTCGACCGATATCGACGGCAGCTACGAAGTCAGTGGTTTTGCTCCCGGTGAGACGCGCTGCATGATCGGGGCACCGGGGTACGCGATCGGATATGGCAGAGCAATCGGGCGAGCGGGAGAGACGATAGACTTGGGCGACACACTCTTGTCGCGGCTACAATCCTTGAGAGTCACGTTGATTGGCGATACGGGTCAGGACTACTCAAAATACTCTGCTTCAGCTGGGGGAGTTGTTCCGCTTGAACTGCGGCACTTCTCTGCCGAGGGAGAGGCGACATGGACCGACGTGGGCGCAGGATCTTGTTGGCTCGGAGTTTCCGATGGCGAAGGGGGGATAACCTACTTCACGCTAGACCTGCAATCCGGATCCGCGTGGGACTTTTCCGTGGTGGTGGGGGGGCGGCGAGGCGTGGAAATCGTTCTCTTGGACGCTGCGGGAGTCCGACGGACTGACCGATGGGTCGCATATATCACTTCAGTCAATTCGCGTGGGGCGAGGTCGATTGCTTCCAGGACATCAGACGAAAACGGCATTGTCCGGGTTTCGCAGTTTACGAACGAACGCGTTGTGCTGGAGGCCGTTGACTTTGAGACCGGAAACGCGCTTGCTACGGAAGTTGTTGAGTTCCGCAATGAGCTGGATAGAGTGCAGCTAAGAATTGGTGGCACGCGTCTTGGAGTTAGGGTTGTAGATTCGAAAAAGCAGCCTCTAGTTGGTTGCGAGATTCGATTGACTTCGCCTCTCGGAGCGAGCTATTGGGACTTCTTTGGTCATTCCGGGTCGGATGGATGGACTCACTGGGGGAACATCGGTTTGACGCAGGTCGATGTTCACCTCTACGACACCCGCATCGGGTCGCGGGGTGGGTTGCGGGTGGAGTTGGAGGACGACGTTACGGAGGTTGAGTTCGAGCTGTCGGCGGACGCGCGGGTTCGGCTGCGGACGATGGACGGGGATCAGGTGCTTTCGGGCGTTCCGGTGGAGATCAGCGATCCGACCGGGACCTACGACTATGGGGCGTTCCCGAGCGACGCCGCCGGGTTGTGCGAATCGCGGCCCGTGCACGAGGGTGAGCATGTCGTGCGCGTGAGGACCCCGAGCCTGTGGCCCGTCGAGACCCGGTGGATGGCCCGGGAGGACGAGCGCGTCGACGTTCTCCAACTGCGCCGGAGGGGCAATCTCGAGCTCACGCTCGAGAACGCCGGAAACGCGCGCATCGCCCACGCGCAAGTTCACCTGGAGTCGATCGAGTTCTCGGCTTCGGTCGCGGACTGGACGGCTCGCAATCTGTGCCGCGCATCGTCAGCGAGCCTTACGACGGACGCGGCCGGACGCCTCTCGGTCGAGGGCTTGCCGCGCGGCGACTACCGCTGGCGTTGCGGTCAGGCTTCGGGGGAGCTGACGGTCGCCCCACTCGGGTGGACGCGCATCGCGCTGCGCGTCGAATGAGCCACGCCGCGCGCGCCCGACTCGCTCTTCAAGGCGTCACGTCGACGGAGAGCGCGTTCGACAGACTGACGTTCTGCGGATAGGCGAAGCCGTTGTCGCGGCTCCAGCTCTGGAAGTAGAGCGTCGTCCCGACCGCAACGCCGCGCGACACCAGGTACGCATCGCTCAGCGCGACGTCGAACGTCCCGCTGCAATCATCGCCCACGCTGGATCCACCGCTCGACGCGATCGCGGTGCGCACCACCGGCGGCGCGACGCACAGCAGTCCGCCGTGGAAACTCAGCGCGGCTTGCGTCTGGCCCCAGAACACCAACCCGCTCTTCTGGTTGAGCAGGTCGTCGACGGTGACGTGGAAGTCGGCCGGATCGCTGAGACTCGGCACGCCGCTCCAGCCGATCGAGGGCGAGCAGCCGAGCGAGTTGATCTTCGCGGTGCAGAACGTCGCCGGCGCGTCGTAGGTCTCGAACACGCGCGCGTACACGTCGCTGCCGTTGCCCGGACCTTCCCAGCTGACGACGACATTGCCCGAGGTCCACGACATCGAGACGCCGGGACTGCGCTGGTCACCGGCGGTGTTGGTCGGCACGACGAACGGGCTGCCGAGCTTGGTGCCGTCCGGCAGGAAGCGTTGCGCGCGGATGTCGGCTCCATTGCCGTTCCAGTCCTCCCACGCGGCGATGAAATTGCCCGCAGCATCGGCTGCGACGCGCGGCGCGCGCTGAGAACCGTTGAAGTCGGTGTGGAGCGGGAACTCCGCGGTCAGCGGAACGCCGTCGTTTCCGATGATGCGGCCAAACACCCCGTAGCCGGCGCCGTCGGCGAGCGCATCCTCCCAAACCACGATGAAGCGACCGAGCCCGTCGGCGGCGATGCGCGGCTCGCGTTGGTCGCCGTTGGCTTGCCCGGGCGTGTTGAACGGGACCGCGCTGGCGGCGAGCGGGATTCCGTTGGCGTCGAAACGGCGCATCCACAGGTTCGTTCCGCTGCCGACGCCCGAAGCGCCCGAGAAGTCGACGAACACCAGCAGCATCGTGCCGTTGGGAGCGACCGCGGGCGCGGTGTCCACCTGCGCGCCGTTGTCGAAGGTGTTGACGCGAATGTCGCCCGTGCGGAAAGTGCCGTCGGAATTGACGATGCGGAACAACGCGTCACCGTCCCAGTCGCCCGACCAGGCGACGACCCAGCCTCCCTGCGGATGGCGAGCGATCAACGGGCGCCATTGAGAGGCCTGCCAGATTTCGTTGATCTGGATCTCGTTCGTCAGCGGCGTGCCATTGGGCAGGAAGATCCTGCCGAAGATGCCCATTTGCTCACCGTCGTAGCCGTGGCGCTCGGACCAGGCGACGAGCGTCGCGCCGTCGCTGGCGACCGAGCACTCGGGCTCGTCTTGCGTGTACACGTTCAGGAACGGCGTGCAGACGAGATTCCCCGTGAGCGCGACGCCCAGCGGGGAGAACAGTCGCACGAGCGGATCTTGGCCACTGGTGAACGAGGCCGCGAAGAACGAGCCGTCGACCGCGAACGAAGGCCGCGCCCAAATCTGCGTGTAGTTGGTCGAAGCGTTGACCAAGAACTCCGGCCCGACCGCGGCGAAGTGATCGGAAGGGTTCGCGCGCGCCAGCGTTGGGCCGACGCCCAATGCCAGGGCGAGAGCGGTGGCGCGTCCAAGACCTTGGTGCATGCGAGACGAACTCGGCATCGAAAATCCCTCGGGGTGGCGCTGCCGACACTCCGGACACTGCCCCGGCCGACGCTGCGCTTCCGTTGCAGGATACCACGCGTTCGAGCGGTGTCGGGCGCGGCGCGCCGACGAGCGCGCGGCGGCGGCCAAGACTTGCGCGCCTGGGCAATTCGGTGTATCCACCCCCCGTGTCGATTCCCGAGCAACGCCCGGTCGGCGAGACGCGTCAGCCGTCCGCGACGACTCCAACTCCCGCCAACGCGCCAGCACATCCCGCGGGCCTGACGCTGCTGACGGTGATCAGCACCGAAGAGGAATTCGACTGGAGCGCGCCGTTCGGCCGTGAAAACACGTCGGTGTCGGCCATTCAGGCCGTGCGGCACGGCCAAGCCGTGTTCGACAGCTGCGGAGTCCGACCGGTATACGTCGTCGATTACCCCGTCGCGAGCAATCCGCAGAGCGCCGCGACGCTGCGGGAGATCCTGGAATCGGGGCGCTGCGAGATCGGCGCTCACCTGCATCCGTGGGTCACTCCGCCGTTCGAGGAAGATGTCAATCCGCGCAATTCCTTCCCGGGCAATCTGCCGCACGCGCTCGAGCGCCGAAAGCTGATCGAGGTCGTGCACGCGCTCGAGCGCGCCTTCGGAATCGTGCCGCGCGCATATCAGGCCGGCCGCTACGGCGTCGGTCCGGCGACGTCCGACCTACTCGAGGAGCTTGGATTCGAGGTCGATTTCTCGTCCAGCCCCGGATTCGACTTTTCCAGAGAAGGCGGACCCGACTTTTCGCAGTTGCGTTCGGTCACGCACTGGTCCGGTCGCAAGCGCTCCGTGTTGTCGGTTCCGATGAGTGGCGCGATCGTGGGGGCGATTCCCACGGGCCGCGTCGCGGTCCACAGGCTCGCCAGCTCGGAGCTGTTGCGCTGGACCGGCTTCGGGAGCGTTGTCGCGCGCCTGCGGCTGGCGGAGCGCGTGCGCCTGTCCCCGGAGGGCTTCGACGACGCCGCGCTCGCACGCTTGGTCCAACATCTCCTGGACGACGGGGTACGCGTGTTCGCTTTCGGGTTGCACAGCCCCTCGTTCATGCCCGGCTGCACTCCCTACGTGACCAACGCCGCGGAACTCGCGCGTTTCCTCGATCGCATTCGACGCTTCTACGATTTCTTCCTGGGGGACTTGGGGGGACGGCACGTGACACCCTCCGAGCTCCACCTGGAGATGCGCGCCACGAGTAGGCACTCACCATGATCGTTCTTGGAATCTCCCCCCTGGACAAAGACGCCAATGCGTCGATTGTCGTCGACGGAAAGGTGCTCTTCGCCGCGGGCGAGGAGCGCTTCTCACGCCGCAAGCAGCACTCTGGGTTTCCCGCGCTCGCGATCCAGGCCGCGCTCGCCGCCACCGGCGTCGCTGCGCGCGACATCGACGCGGTCGCGTACCCGTTCCTCGATGCCGACACGGAATCCAGGCACATCGAGCAGGCGCTGCGCGCCAACGCGCAATTCGAGTCGGGCTTTCGCCCGCCGGCGCTGGATCCGCTGCTGGCGGCGGCCAAGGGCCGGGTGCCGCAACGCACCAAGCCGATCGACGGGCTGGCCGAACCCAACCAGCGCTTTCGCAAGGGCGTCGCCAAGGAGGCCTTTTATCGCTTGGCGGGAGCCACGGACGCGATGTCGCGGCGTGCGGCAGCGCGGCTTTGCGCGCAATGGGCGCGGGTCGCTTCCAAGGAGCACCAGCACTGGCAATCCGAGCTGACGCGCGGCATGCGAGAGCTCGGGATCAGCGCTCGGCTCGAGCGCCGCGAGCACCACTCGTCGCACGCGGCCAACGCCTACCATGCGAGCGGCTTCGACTCCGCCCTGATCGTGACGCTCGACGGCTACGGCAGCGGGCTCGCGGGCTCGGTCAGCCTCGGTCGCGCGGGCCGCATCGAGCGTCTCCACGGGCTCAAGTTCCCGCACTCTCTGGGCAGCTTCTACGAGATGGTCACGTCCTCGCTGGGCTTTCGACCCGACCGTCACGCGGGGAAGATCGTCGGCCTGGCCGCGTACGGCGATCCCGCGGTGCTCAGCGACGTGCTGCTCAGTCGCTTCGATCACAGCGAGCCGGGCGACTTTCGCATCTACCAGAACCTCAATGTCTATCTCTCGCGCCATTTGGCGGCGGAGTTTCCGGTGGTCGACGTGGCCGCGGCGTACCAGACCGTGCTCGAGCGCATGGCGTGTCGCTACGTCGAGCATTGGTTGCGGGCGACGGGCACGACGAACGTCGTGCTCTCCGGCGGCGTCACGGCCAACGTGAAGCTCAACCAGCGGATCCACGAGATCGAGGGCGTGAACGGCCTGTTCGTCTACCCCAACATGGGGGACGGCGGGTGCGGCACCGGACTGGCGCTGTCGCTCTCCTGGCCGGGTGGAGTGCGCGACTCGATCCGCGATGTCTACTGGGGCCCGGAGTTCAGCGAGAAGGAGATCGATGCCGCGCTGGATGCCGCGCGACTGACGCGCTCCAAGCCCGCGAATCTCGCGGCTTTCGTCGCACAGAAGATCCACGCGGGGCAGGTCGTCGCGCGCTTCGCGGGGCGCATGGAGTACGGCCCGCGCGCGCTGGGGAATCGCTCGATCCTCTACCACGGTCGGGAGCCGCAGGTGAACCAGTGGCTCAACAAGCGTCTGGGGCGCACCGAGTTCATGCCCTTCGCGCCGGTGACGTTGTGGGAGGCCCGCGAGCGCTGCTACCAGCACACTTCCGGCGCCGAGCACGCGGCCGAGTTCATGACGGTCACGTTCGACTGCACGAGCTTCATGAAGTCGACCTGCCCGGCCGCAGTGCACGTCGACGGCACGGCTCGACCGCAGTTGATCCGGCGCGAGGTCAACCCCGGGTACTACGACATCTTGAAGGAGCACGAGAGGCTCTCGGGCTCGCCCTCGCTGATCAACACCAGCTTCAACATGCACGAGGAACCGATCGTGTGCTCGCCCGCGGACGCCGTTCGCGCGTTCCTCGACGGGCGCATCGACGGGCTCGCGATCGGGCCGTACTACGTCGAGAATCCCGGCCAGCGCTAGCGCACCTGGCGCGGCGGGGCGGGCGGCGACGGCTGCGCGCAAGTTCTTCCGGTTCGGCGGTGCGCGCGAGTGTTTTGGTCCGCTCCAGCTCGACCGCGCGGTATGTTTCCCGGCCCTCCGCCCAGTCCACACGCCGCTCGACGTCCCGATGACCGCGCCCGACTCCGCCGCTGCGACCGCCAAGAAGCCGAACATCGTCAAGCGTCTCTACAACTGGGTGCTCTCGTGGGCGGAGACGCCCTACGGGACACCGGCGCTGTTCGTGATCTCCTTCGCCGAGAGCTCGTTCTTCCCGATCCCGCCCGACGTGCTGCAGATCGCGCTCTCGGTCGCGAAGCCCAAGCGCGCGTTCTTCTATGCGAGCGTGTCGCTGGTCGCCTCCGTGCTCGGCGGAGTGCTCGGCTGGTACATCGGTCATGCCCTGTGGGGCTCGGTGTCCAACTTCTTCTTCGAGCACGTGCCGGGCTTCACGCGCGAGACGTTCGCGCTCGTGGAGAGCAAGTACAACGAGCACGCCTTCCTGGCGATCTTCGGCGCTGCCTTCACGCCGATTCCCTACAAGGTGTTCACCATCGCCTCGGGGGTGTTCGAGGTCGCGTTGCCGACCCTGATCATGGCCTCGGTCCTGGGGCGCGGCGCGCGCTTCTTCTTGGTCGGCGGAGCGATCTTCTTCTTCGGACCCACGGTCAAGGCCTGGCTCGAGAAGTACTTCGAGCTGGCCACGCTGATCCTGCTCGCGCTCGGCATCCTCGGATTCGTGGCGGTCAAGTACCTCGTCTGAGCGCGCGCGGTCGCGGGCACTTCGCTGGTGCGCGCGAGCGCGTGGAGCGCTAAATCTCCTGGCCGTGAATCTCGCGCTCCTGGCCCTGGGCGTGTTGGCCCTGCTCGTCAGCGGTTATCGCCTCTACGGACGATGGCTGGGGCGGCAGTTCGGGCTCGACGACGCGCGCGCCACGCCCGCGCACGTCAAGGCGGATGGCGTCGACTTCGTTCCCACCAAGCCCTTCTACCTCTTCGCGCAGCACTTCTCGGCGATCGCCGCCGCCGGTCCGATCGCCGGACCGATCTTGGCCTGCCAGAACTTCGGCTGGCTGCCGTGCGTGCTGTGGATCACCCTCGGCGTGATCTCGATCGGAGCGGTGCACGACTTCTCGAGCCTGATCGCGAGCGTGCGCCACGGCGGCTGCTCGATCGCGGAGATCGCTCGCGAGCGCCTGGGCACGCCCGCCGGTCGCGCCTTCATGGCCTTCATTTGGATCGCGCTGATCTACGTGATCGTGGCCTTCACCGACATCACCGCCGGGAGCTTCGTCAGCGGCACCGAGGAGTTGCAAGGCGAGAGCGTGCGCTTCAACGCGGGCGGCGCCGTCGCGGCCGCGAGCGTGATGTACCTGGGGCTCGCGGTGCTGATGGGGATCGTTCAGCGCTTCCTCGCTCCGCCGCTGTGGCTGATGACGCTGATCTTCGTGCCCGCGACGTTCGCGCTCTCCTGGCTGGGGACCCACGTGTCCGAGGTGTTGGTCTTCGACGCGCGCACCTGGGCGCTCGCGATCTTGGGTTATTGCGCGGTCGCCTCGGTGGTCCCGGTGTGGGCGCTGCTCCAGCCGCGCGGATATCTCGGGGGCTTCGTGCTGTATTCGGCGCTCGCCCTGGGCGTGGTCGGGATCGTGTTCGGCGGGTACGAGCTGAAGCAGCCGGCCTTCGCCACCTTCGACACGGGCAAGTCGAGTGGACAACTGTTCCCATTCCTGTTCGTCACCATCGCCTGCGGCGCGTGCTCGGGCTTCCACGGCCTGGTTTGCAGCGGCACGACCTCCAAGCAGGTCGAGCGCGAGTCGCACGCGCACTTCGTGGGCTACGGCGCGATGCTGGCCGAGGCCTTCGTGGCGCTGATCGCGCTGGTGACCGTGGCGATCTGCACCAACGAGCAACTCGCCGGGCTCGCCCCGGGCAAGATCTACGGCAACGGCATCGGCGAGTTCATGACGCTGGTGATCGGGCCCGAGCACAAGAAGTTCGCGATCACCTTCGGAGCGATGGCGTTCTCGACGTTCGTGTTCGACACGCTCGACGTCGCCACGCGGTTGGGACGCTACCTGGTGCAAGAGCTCCTCGGTTGGCGCGGCTTCGCCGGCGCGGCTTTCGGGACGTTCGCCACCATCGCGCCCGCGGCGGCGTTCTTGTGGTTCAGCGACAAGGGCTCGTTCCTCAAGTTCTGGACGTTGTTCGGAGCCTCCAATCAATTGCTCGCGGCCTTGACCCTGCTCTCGATCGCCGTGTGGCTGAAGTCCGAGGGGCGCCGCACGGCTTTCGTGGTCGTGCCGTTGGTGTTCCTGCTCGTGATCACGTTGTGGGCCCTGGGTTCGATCGCCTGGGTCAGCTTTTCCGGAGCGCGGGGCCTCGACGTGGCCTTCGCCAACGGCTCGACCGCGGCCCTGCTGATGGCGCTGGCGCTATTCCTTTCCGCTCGGGCGGCGCGCGCGCTGAGGCCCAGCGGCGCCCGTGCGGGCTAGCCGGCGCGGCGCGTTCCGCGCGAGGCTTGGGGGCGGGGCTGCGAAGTTTGGCGCGCGCGCTGACCGATGAAGGGCCCGTCCCGCCACCGTCATGGGTCCGAGCACCGTCGATCAGAGCGCCTCGTCGCGCCACGCCGCCCGTTTGGTCTGGGCCCTGGCCTTCATCGGGCTCGCGCTGGGCGCGTTCGTCCTGACCACGCTCGACCTGTTGCTCGATCGCACCCGCGTGCAACGCGACACGGCCTTCAACGCGGCGCAGTCGACCGGTTGCGCCTTGGCGGACCTCGATCACGAGCTCGCGCGCGCACGCGAGGACCTGCAGCGCGCGCTCGAGCATGTCGAGCCGCTGGAACGTCCCGATTGGGCCGGGCCGGCGCGGAGCATCGTCGAGCGGCTCGACGCGCAGTCGGCCGCGGCTTCGAGCTCCTCGATCACGGCGGTGCGTCAACTGCGCGCTTCGGTCGAGGTGCTGGCGCGTGCCAGCGACGAGGTCGTCGGCTGGACGAGCGACTGCACGCGCCTCGCCGCGGGCCTCAACCGCGAGGCCACGCACGGCGAGCTCGACAGCGCGCGCAAGCGTGCACCGGAGCTCAGGGCGCGTGTCGATCGCGCGCTGCACCAGATCCAACTCGCCCAGGACGGCATGTGGCAGTCCACGGCCGAGGAGATGCGCGCGCTCGCGCTGCAGTCGGAGGACGATCTCGAGCGCGCGCAACTGCGCATCCTGGTCGCCGCGACGCTCGGAGCGGCTGCGTTCCTGGCTCTGGCCTTCTTCACGTGGCGCGCGATCACGCGCCAGATCCGCTCGATCGAGAGCACCAATCGCGAGCTCGACCTGGCGATCGTCGAGGCGCGCACGGCCGACCGCTCGAAGAGCGAGTTCCTGGCCAACATGAGCCACGAGATCCGCACTCCGATGAACGGCGTGCTGGGCATGACCAACCTGCTGCTGGAGACCGGGCTGGACGCAGGCCAGCGCGAGCTGGCCGAGACCGCCAAGTCGTCGGCCGAGGCGTTGCTCGACATCATCAACCAGATCCTCGACTTCTCGAAGATCGAGGCCGGCAAGATGGTGATCGAGTCCATCGAGCTGAGCCCGCGAGCCGTGGTCGAGGACGTCGTCGAGCTCCTGGCGGAGCGCGCGGCACACAAGCGCATCGAGCTCTACTGCGACATCGACGACGACGTCCCGACGTGCGTCGTCGGCGACCCGGTGCGGCTGCGCCAGGTGCTGTTCAACCTGGTCGGCAACGCGGTCAAGTTCACCGAGCGCGGTGAAGTGCGCGTCGAGGTGCGCACGGGCCCGCGGCCGTGGCACGAGAGTGCCGCGCTCGCGGTCGAGTTCACCGTCGCCGACACCGGCGTGGGCATCTCGGAGGCCGCGCGCGAGCGGCTGTTCCAACCGTTCACGCAAGCCGATGGCTCCACCACGCGGCGCTTCGGCGGCACGGGCCTGGGGCTGGCGATCTCGAAGCAGTTGATCGAGCTCTTCGGCGGCAGCATCAGCTTCGAGAGCGAGATCGGGCGCGGAACACGCTTCCGCTTCAGCGTGCCCTTCGGGCGAGTGAGCAAGACCGCGCCGGACGAGAGCCAGAGCCAGACGCTGCTCGGCAAGCGCGCGCTCGTGGTCGAGGACCACGCGGGCTACGCGGAGGTCGTGCGCGCGGCGCTGGAGCACGCCGGGATGCGCGCGCAGGTCGCCGGCTCGGCGCGCGCGGCGCGAGCGGCCGTGTCCGCCGACCCCGGCGCATTCGACGTCGTCTTGCTCGACACCGAGCTCGAGGGCGAGGACTCCACGGGTTTTGCGCTCGAGCTCGCCGACCCTTCGCTCGCCGCCGCGCCCAAGCTGTTGTTGCTCTCGCCGCGCGTGCGCGCCAGCCTGGTCAACGGGACCGCGCGCCAGCTCGCGGCTCCGCGTCTGTTCAAGCCCGTGCGTTTTGCCGTGCTGCTCGAGTGCGTCGAGGAGCTCTTGAGGCGCGAACCCTCGCCGGCGTTGCCCGCGAGCTCGGCTGCGCCCGCGTCCAACGCGCGCTCGGGCGCCAAGGTCCTGCTCGTCGAGGACAATCGCGTGAACCAGATGGTCGCGCGCCGCATGCTCGAGCGCATGGGGCACACGGTCGCGCTCGCGGAAAATGGCCGCGAAGCGCTGGAGTTGACCGCCGAGCAGCAGTTCGACGTGGTGCTGATGGACTGTCAGATGCCCGAGATGGACGGTTACGAGGCGACGCGCGCGATCCGCGTGCGCGAGGCTGGAGCGCGACACTTGCCGATCGTCGCCATGACGGCACATGCGATGGTCGGCGATCGCGAGCAGTGCCTGGCCGCGGGCATGGACGACTACTTGACCAAGCCGGTGCGCGCGGAGGACCTCGACGAGGTGCTGGTGCGCGTGCTCGCCGCCGCTCAACGTCCGAGCTGAGGCACACGGCGACGGTCGTCCCGGCGCAAGCGGCCCGGGCGGCGAGCTTCACCGGTGCGGGCGCAGCGGGCGCGAGTGCAACGGGAGCGTGCGTGACCCGCGGCGCGCGCGCAGAATCGTGGGCATGCGCACCCTCGCCCTGGCCTTCACGGCGCTCAGCGCCGCATGCGTTGCCCCCGCTCCGATCCCGGCGCCGCTGCCGCCGCTGCCCAGCGCGCGCCAGCGCGCCTGGCACGAGCTCGAGTACTACGCAATCGTGCATTTCAACATGAACACCTTCACCGGCCGCGAATGGGGCGAAGGCCGTGAGTCGCCGGACGTGTTCCAACCGAGCGCGCTCGACTGCCGGCAGTGGGCGCGAGTCGCGCGGGACGCCGGCATGAAGGGCATCATCCTCACCGCCAAGCACCACGACGGGTTCTGTCTGTGGCCGACCAAGGTGACGCGGCACTCAGTCGCCGCGAGCAGCTGGCGCGATGGCAAGGGCGACGTGCTGCGCGAGCTCAGCGACGCTTGCCGAGAGTTCGATCTGAAGCTCGGCGTGTACCTCTCGCCGTGGGACCGCAACAACCCGCACTACGGGGACTCGCCGCGCTACAACGACGACTTCGTCGCGCAACTCGAGGAAGTGCTGTCGAACTACGGGCCGATCTTCGAGGTGTGGTTCGACGGCGCCTGCGGCGAAGGCCCCAATGGCAAGCGCCAGGAGTACGACTGGCCGCGCTTCGTCGCGACCGTTCGAAGGCTGCAGCCCGATGCCGTGATCTTCAGCGACGTCGGGCCCGACGTGCGTTGGATCGGAAACGAGGCGGGAATCGCAGGCGAGACGTGTTGGTCGATGCTCTCGCCCGGGGGCTTCGAGCCCGGACTGGGCGCGCCGGCGCAGTCGGTGCTCAACACGGGCCTCGAGCAGGGAACCCACTGGATCCCGGGCGAATGCGACGTGTCGATCCGTCCTGGCTGGTACTACCACGCCGAGCAGGACGGTTCGGTCAAGTCGCTCGAACACTTGCTCGAGCTGTGGAGCGCGTCCGTGGGGCGCAATTCGAACTTGCTGCTCAACTTGCCGGTCGACCGGCGCGGATTGGTGCACGAGAACGACGCGGCGCGCTTGATCGAGCTGCGCAACGCGCTCGACAGGCTCTACGACGACGACCTGGCGCGAGGCTCGCGGGCCACGGCGAGCGAGTTGCGCGGGAATGCCGCGCGCAGCGCCGCGGGAGCGCAGAACGACGGCGATCCGCGCAGCTTCTGGGCCGCCGCCGAGGGACAGACGAGCGCGACCCTGGCCCTGGAGTTCGCGCGGCCGACGCTCGTCGACCGCGTGGTGCTGGGCGAGGCCTACGAGCTGGGCCAGCGCGTCCGGCGCTTCTCGCTCAGCGCTCGCAGCGGCGGGCAACGCACCCTGCTCGCGAACGGCTCGACCATCGGACGCAAGCGCATCCTGGAGTTCGCGCCGCTGGAAGTGGAGGCCCTCGAGCTGTGCATCGACGACGCGCGCGCGTGCCCGACACTCGCGAGTTTCGAGGCCTACTGCGCGCCGCCGAAGGTCCGCGCGCGCACCGCCGCAAGCGTGTTCCTGGAGAGCACCACCGTCGAGCTCAGCGCCGATCAACCCCAGTGCGAGATCCGCTACACCCTCGATGGCACGCCGCCCACCGAGCTCTCGAGCGTCTACCGCGAGCCGTTCGTCGTGACACAGACCGCCAACCTGTGCGCGGTCGCCGTGCGCGACGGCCGCGAGAGCGTGACACCGGAGCGCGTCGCGCTGAGGCGCGAGACGTTGCGACCGGCGATCCACTTCCTGCGCGCGCCGGATCCGGGGCTCACGCTGGAGCTCTTCGAAGGCGGCTGGCAGAGCTTGGTCGACTTGGCGAGCGCAACGCCGCTCGCGACGCTCACCGCCGAGGAGCTCTCGCTCGACCTGCGACCGCGCGACGAGCATTTCGCATTGGTGTTCCGCGGTTACGTGCGCATCGCCCACGACGGGATCCACTTGTTCGCGTCCCACAGCGACGACGGCAGTCGCGTGTACGTCGACGGCCAGCTGCTCGCCGACAACGACGGGCTGCACGGCCTGCAGTCGCGCTCCGGATCGATCGGGCTGGCCGCGGGATTCCACGAGCTGCGCGTCGAGTACTTCAACGCTTCCGGCGCGCGCGCGTTCGACGTGACGTGGGCTGGACCCGGCATCAGCGAAGGTCCGATTCCCGCGAACGCCTTGGCGCACTGAGGCGCGGTCGCGTCACTTGGCGTCGCTGTCGAGCACCGGACCGCGCGGCAAGAGTGCGGTCACACGCTCGCGCAGCCGCGGCGGAAGCGTGCGATCGAGCGCGGCGAGGATCTGCTCCGCGCTGTAGCGCGCGGAGAAGTGCGTGAAGAGCAGCGCCTCGTTCTCGAACAAGTGCGCGCGCTCGGCGATCTCGTACAGGTGCACGTGGCCCTTCGAGCGGCACTGCTCGACGCTGACGCGCTCGTCGACGAAGGTCACCTCGATCACCAGCAGGCGCGCCTTGCGCACGACCTCCTCGCGCTCGACGACATCGATCAAGGTGTCACCGGTGAAGGCGATCTCGGGCACTTCCACGATGTCGTACAAGGCGTCGCCGAGCTCGCGCCCGAGGTCGCGCAGGTCGCGCGCCGGCTTGCCCATGTGCTCGAGCTTGAGCTTGCGCCGCCGCGACCACAGCCCGTACCCCTGACACGGAACGCGGTGCGGCGAACGGAACGGCCGCGCCAGCCACTTGCAGGGCAGCACGAACTCCTCGCCAGGGCCGAGCGGCACCAGGCGGTGCGGCGTGTCCGCGCAGTCCAGCTTGCGCCAGACGCCGAACAGCTCGCGGAACGCGGCCTCGTTCTCGCGCGGCACGACGTAGGTCGGCGGCGGCATCCCGCGCAGCTCGCGCGTCGCCGCATGCCAGGCCACGCCGCCCATGTGGTCCATGTGGGCGTGGGTGAAGAGCACCGTCGAGCGCAGCACCGCGCTGTCGGGGCAACGGCCGATGTCGAAGGCCAGCTTCAGCTCGGGGAGCTCGATGCAGGTTTCGACGCCCCCGACCGAGAGGCCTCCGATCGCGTGTCCGGCGAGGCGCAGCATGGAAACCGGGAGCGTAGCGCTGCCGCGCGCAGGAAACGCCTCGGAACTTCGCCTTCGTTGGGCGGTTCGTACCATGGAGTGCCCCGCGGAGCGCGGGCGGAGTCCCAGCCCCCAAAGAAGGAGTCGCGATGTTCACCCGTTCGTCTTCGGTCGCCGCAATCGGCCTGTTGTTCCTCGGCGCAGGCGAGCTCGCCACCGACTACAAGGCGCAGCGCACGCTGCTCTACACGTCCGAGATGTCGATGGAGATGGAAACCACCTCGATGTCGATGGAGCGCGACGGACAGCCGGTCGACTTCCCCGGTGGCGGAGGATCTTCGACGGCCAACACGCGCAAGCTCGAGTGGTCCGACAAGGTGCTCGAGCACAAGGACGGCGTGCCCACCAAGGTGCAGCGCAAGTTCGGCGAGCTCAAGCAGGGCATGAGCTTCGTGTTCGGCGACAACGAGAACGCCAGTGAGCGCGACGGAGCGCTCAATGACGTCACGCTCGAGCTCACGCGCGGCGAGGACGGCAAGGTCGAAGCCAAGGCCGTCGACGGCGATGCGGACGGCAACGCGCTCGTCGGTCACCACCTCGAGTTGAGCCTGGACGCCTTCCTGCCGGAGAAGAAGGTCGAGAACGGTGACGCCTGGGACATCGACGCGGCTGCCATCAAGCGCGGGCTGGTGATCGACCTCAACAACGTGCTGTTCCCGCCGCAGGAGCCCAGCGGCGGCGAAGGTGGGGGCGGTGAGGGTCGCCGCGGTCCGCGCGGTCCGCGCGGTGGGAGCGGCAGCTCGCTGCTCTCGAACGCGGCCTGGGAAGGCAAGGCGACGCTTTCGGCCGACACCGAGGAATACGAGGGCGCGTCGTGCCGGGTGATCAAGCTCGAGTTCGAGGCCGATGGCGAGCTCGAGGAACCCAGCTTCGGTGGCGGACGCGGTCGCGCGTTCGGCATCGGGAGCGCGGCGCTCGTCGAGACGACCTACGAGGTCAAGCTCGAGGGCAAGCTGCTGTTCGACGCCGCCAAGAAGCTCCCGGTGCACCTCGAGCTCGAAGGCAAGGCCAAGATCGACTCCAACCGCAGCTTCGAGCGCGAAGGCTCGAAGACCGTGATGCAGTCGACGCAGGAAGGCGACATCAAGATCGAAGCCTCGGTGTCGGTCGAGAAAGAGTGAGCCAACCAAGACTAGCGCGCGGCGCCGAGCTCTCGCCAGAGCCCGGCGCCGCGCGCTTTCGTTTTCAGTGGAGTGGCGCCACCTACGCTGTGTTCGTCGCCGAAAGCGAGTCCGCCGTGGCGATCACGGCCAGGGTCTGGCCCGTGAGCTCGCTGCCGCGCTCGCTGCGGTTCGCGCGTGTGCGGAAGCCCGGCCTCGATCAAGCTCGACGCGTCTCCGCGTGCGGCGCCGAGCCGAGCCGTGATGACCGCGTGCCCCACGCCGTCAAGGCGAAATCCCTCGACATTCCCACGAACCACGGGCACCGCGGTGAGCCTGGTCACGTCGACGGTCGCTGAGCGGGCGGCGAGGGCCCGGATCAAGTTCCGCTCGAAAATGCCGCGCCGCTTCGATTTGCAGAAGACTGCCGCGCTCGCTCGCGACGTGAGCGCGTCCGCTCTGCTCGCCGCCGCCAGCGCCGCGGAGGATCGCGCGAGGTCGTCGTCGCTGACCGGGGCGAGCACCGAGCTCGGAAATCGCAATGAAATCACGGCCTCGACCTCCAGCACCCTCCGGGCAACGGCACATGCAACATCCAGGGAGCTCGCCTTCTCAGCTCTCCATGAGCTCAGTCCCTCTTCCGCCGTCGCGCACGAGTCGCCACCAGCAGTGTCGAGCGTCTTGGTCGCAGCCTAGGCGCGCTTGGCGTCGCTCTCCGTCGACCGCTCGAGTCGCGTCAGGCCGAGTGCGGCGGCGAGCCCTGCGCCAAGTTCAATTCAGGTTACCGTGTCTGCGCCGCGGGATACGGCCTGATGCATCGACTCGCCCAGCCACCCTGGCGGAGTGGGGAGGACGAAAAGGCCCTGATTACCGGAAAGGAAGTTGTCCATGAAGTTCACTCGCAGTGCTTCGATCGGAACTGCAATCATCGCGCTGAGCTTGGCGTCGCACGCCGCGCAGGCCGTGGTCAAGCGCGTTCGCCTCGCGCCGGGCGGTGCCGAGCCGAATGACTTCGCATGGGACCTGGACTATCCGCACAGAACTCTCTCCGCCGACGGGCGCTTTTGCGCTGTCGCGAGCTTTGCCAGCAATCTCGTCGCGGGGGACACCAATGGACGTCGAGACATCTTCGTGCACGACCGGCTGTTGCACGTCACGCGACTCGTGAGCGTGAGCACGTCAGGGGTTCAAGGTGACCGGGACTCGCAGACTCCGAGCATCTCGGACGACGGGAATCTCGTGGCGTTCTTCAGCGCTTCGACGAACCTCGTGTCGGGACCGGCGGGGCAGTTCGGGGGCATTTTCGTTCGCGATGTCGCGGCCGGGACGACGACACGTGAGAACTTCGGACCTGGCGGCGTAGATCCGAATGTGGTGTGCACTTACCACTCGCTCTCCGGAGACGGACAGCGCCTGTTGTTCCTGTCGCAGGCCTCGAATCTCGCGCCCAACGACACGCAAGGCTTCAAGGATGTTTTCGTGCGCGACCGCGTGAGTGGTGCGGTGAGCTGCGTGAGCGTGAATCTCAGCGGCCAACCGGGCAACGGTCCCAGCGAGACCGCGACGATCTCGAGGAATGGGCAGTTCGTGGTATTCCAGAGCTTCGCGAACGACCTGGTGGCGGGTGACACCAACGATCGCGACGACATTTTCGTGCGCGACCTGGCGAGCGGTGTGACCGAGCTCATCACGCACGACGTAACGATCCCCTGGTGGGTGTCGGTCGGCACGGGTGTCGCGTCCGACGACGGCCGGTTCATCGCGTTCTCGAGCTCCGCGTCGAGCCTGGTGCTCGGAGACTGGAACGGCATGCATGACGTGTTCTTGCGCGACCGGCAGCTCGGCCTGACCACCCTCGTCAGCGCCACCTCCTCGGGCTTGTCCGCGAACGGACCGAGCTCGTATCCGATCATCTCGCCCGACGGGAGTGTCGTGGTCTTCCAGAGCAAGGCGAGCAACCTGACGCTCAACGACGCCAACGGCCAGATGGACATCTTCCTCTGGGAGCGCGTCAGCGGCGTCACGAGCTTGGTCTCCGCGAGCCCGGACGGCGTCAGTGGCACGGGCACGAGCAGCAAGGCAGATCTGTCCGCGAACGGTCGCACGATCGTCTTCAAGTCCACCGCCGTGGACCTGGTTGGCGGCACGGCAGGGATCTACGAGCAAGAGTTCGTGAGCGAAGTCGGCGCGCTTTCGCTCGTGTATTGCAGCGCGGGGACGAGCAGCAACGGCTGCGTTCCGTCGATCGGGCACAGCGGTGCGCCGAGCGCGACCGCGGCCTCGAGCTTCCAGATTCGCGTGAGTGGCACGGAGGGTCTCCGTGCGGGGATGATCTTCTACAGCGTCGACAATGGCAGTCTCGGCTCCGTCCCTTGGGGCGCCACCTCGAGCAACTTCTGCGTCAAGCTGCCCGTGCAGCGCACTCCCGTTCATTCAGCCGGTGGCTCGACGGGCGCGTGCAACGGTCAACTCCAACTGGATTGGAACGCCTTCGTTGTCGCGAACAGCGGCGCGATCGGGGCTCCGTTCAATGCCGGAACGACGATTCACGCCCAAGGCTGGTATCGCGATCCGGCCAACGCAAAAACGAGCTCGCTCAGCGACGCACTGGCGATCGAGATGAATCCGTAGAAGTCGCTCCCGCGGGAGTTCGGCCGGCGCGCGCGGTGGACGTTGCGCGCCGGCCGTCCGGCTTTCGGTGAGTCGCGCTTGGACTTGGTGGTGCGTGTCGCGCACGCCTTGAAGCGGAAGCCCGGTTTGGGCTCGAGGGCGGTCGCAACGCGCGGGTCGTTCGATAAGTCCAAGGTCGGCGGCGCAGGGCTCCGTGAGCCAGCTCGTTTCCGATCGCGCCATCGAGAGCGAACGAGCGGTGTGCATGGCGCGCAGCGGCCGGAACGCGAGACCGAGTTCGAAGCCCTGGGACCAGAGCTTCAGCATCAGAGGTTCCGGGGCCGGTCGCACACTCGCGACCGACCCGGACCCGTGCGCGGCGCAGAGCTCTCGGCGAGACTCACCGACTTCAGCGCTTCAACCTGACCAGGAGTCTCTTTGGTTGGCGCCCGTGCGGGCGCGCCCGACGCGAAAGCCAGCGACTCGGAGAATCTGAGCGCGACGCGCAGATTCTCCGAAGGAGTCGCTCAGAACTTGCCGTCGGCGTTGAGGCGCACGAAGCAGGCGTCGGTGGAGCCGTTCGCGCCGACGATGAGCGCCTCGGGATCGTCGACGTTGCCGAAGCGCGCCTGGTTGGCATAGGCGCCGCCGATCACGAACGACCCGTCCGCGCGCTCGAAGGCATCCCCGAGCGAATCGTCGCCGCTGGAGGCGACCGTGGTGAACCAGTTCAGACCGCGCAGGCCGTTGGCGTCGGTTCCGAGCATCAGCGCGCAGGCGTCATTCGATCCGAGCCACAAGGCGTCGGTGTGGCCGTCGTCATCGAAGTCGACGTGTCCAGCGAAACGCCCGGTGACGAGCAGGCTTCCGGAGTTCGTTCGCACGATGCCGCGTCCCAACGTGTCGTCGCTGGCGCTGCCCACGGCCCAGCCGTTCAGGAAGGTGCCGCTCGAGCTGAAGCACGCGACGAAGCCGTCGACTCCGCCGTGGCTGGTCAGGATGTTCGCGGCTCCGAAGTCGACGGAGCTCGAGAAGTCTCCCGCGACCAGCAGATGACCAGCGGGAGTCAGCTCGCACGCGCGGGCCATGTCGAAGCCCGTGTTGCCGACGCGCCGCGCCCACTGGAACGCGCCTTGGCCGTCGTACTTGGCGACGAACACGTCGAAGTCGGCTGTGGCATTGAGCACTTGCTCGATCGCCGTGCTCCCCGCGCTGTGGAAGCTGAGCGAGCCCATGAAGCCGCCGCACACGTAGAGCGAGCCGTCGTCGGCGAAGCACACATCGTTGGCCTGCGCGTTGGTGTTGGTCTGCAGGTCGACCACCCAGGCGAGCGACAGATCGGGTGCGAAACGCGCGAGGAATCCGTTGGGCTTGCTGTTGTCGAGCAGGGCGACTTGGTTCGGCTCGCCGATCCCGAACGTCGCGTTGCGCGAGTAGTAGCCAGCGACAGCGAGTGAGTCGTCCGGCGCGACCGCGAGCGAGCTCATGCTGACGAACACGGAGTTGCTGCCTCCGCCGCCGCCCGCCAGGCCACCGACCCTCACGAGCGACGTGACGACGCCCGAATCGTCGTAGCGCGCGAGAAAGCCGTCCCGATTGCCGACTAGGGCCATGGGAATCTGCAGGGTCTCTCCGAAGTTGAACACGAGATCGTCGGTGAAGCGACCGACGACGACCGTGGACCCATCGCTCTGCGCGACGACACCCTGAGGACCCGTGGTCGAGCCGCTGGACGTGAAGCCACTGATCTGGTGCACCCACTGCAACCCGGCCAGCGACGAGTCGAAGCGCGCGACGAAGGCATCGCGCCCGCTCGCGCCGCCCGTGTGCGGCAACGTTCGACCCGCGGTCTGCGACAGCTCGAACGGCAGGCTCGCGTCGAAGGCGCCACTCCAGACCAGCGCTCCGTCGAGGTGGCCCGCGATCAGGCTGCCGAAGTCGGCGGCGCTGCTTCCGACGCCGTGAACATTGCCGACGTCGACGATGTCGAGCGTCGCGACATTCGTCGCCTCGACGACGCATCCGTCGTCGAGCGCTTCCGCGACCAGCGAATACACTCCGGCCGGGATGCCCGCGAGCGTCGCCTCGACCGTGAGCGACGTGCCGTCCGCCTCCGCGAGACCCTCGGCGAGCGGATACGACGCGCCGCCGAGCTGGGCGATGGCGTAGAGGTTGACCTCGGCGACGCTGTCGGGGTCGCTCGCCTGGACCTCGAGCGTCAACCGACCACCTCGAGCGGCGCTCGCGTTCGCGCTGGGCTCGAGCCACGAAACCGTCGGCGCGGCGGCGAAGGTCACTGGAACGGGAGCCTTGACCGTCACCTTCTTCTTGGCGTTGCGTGCGACGGCGAACACCTGGAACGTACGCCCGGACCAACTCGCCTGCGGCGTGACGACAAAGCTCGCGCCCGGAGTCTCGGCGATGCCCTGCAGAGCGACGAACTGATCGGCGGTCGTCGCCAGCAGTCCGTCTTCGTCGAGCAGCACGTCGGCGGTCGCGACGAGCTGCGTGTCGAGGAGCCGCAGCGAGAGCGTCAACTGCGAGCAGGTGCTCTGCGTTGCCGAGGGAACGAACTGCCACTCGAAGCGCGGCGGCTCGAAAGCAGGATTTCCACCGCCTCCACCGCCTCCACCGCACCCAGTGACGAGCGCGAGTGCCGGGACGAGCACGAAGGTCGGAACAGGGAGCATCTGGCGGAATGCGGATCGGATCATGGCAGCGTCTCGCTTGGGGTTTGGCGCGCGAACGGCGCGGTCACCAGCGGGAACGTGGACGTGCCGAGGCCGCTGCGGTGAATCGGCGATTTCCACAATGGGCGGGGTGAGCTCCTCGCGCGAGCTCGACGCGGCTGGCTACGCGGTCAGCGAGCCGCACACGGTTCCGAGCGCAGCGAACGAAGTCGCCTCGAGCCGGAGTTCTCCGACGACCTGTCCGCGCCTGGCGCCGAGCGCGGGCAGGATCGCGAGTCCACGGCGTCGCACGTGCGAGACCCGCGGGGCTCTCCGGGATCGAAGCTGTGCCGACGAGCACCATGACGCGAGCGACTTTGGGTTCAAGGCTCGAAACTGGTGATCTCCGCTTCACGTGGCAGCCCCGGACCGCGAGGCCGGCGCTCGCGCGCGGGGACGCGAGCGCTGCGCAACGCGGCTGGCCCGAGGCTCGGGTGCAGTGGATGCGGACTTGTCCGCGCGAGCGCGTTCATCGACGCTTCGAGAGCAGCCCTGCCGCTGCCGATCCAGCCGGTGGTGGAGCTGGAGGTCGCGGTCCCGACCGAGCACGCCGGCGCGATCCGGTCCAACCTCGCCGGCCAGCGTCGCGGGAGATGATCGACCAGGCCACCGCATTCGACGGTCACGTGACGTCGATCGAGGTTCACGCGCCGCAGTCGACGATCCTGACCTGCCAGCGCGACCTCGAGTCCCAGACGGCGGGCGAAGGCAGCTTCACGATGACGCTTTTCGACGACTCGACGGTGCCGGTGCAGCAGCAGAAGCAGTTCCTCGCAGTCATCGGCACGAAACACGAAGTCCAGGAGTGAACCCGCGCGCGAAGTGCTCACCCGTGGACCAGAGCGGCGATCGCGAGTGCGGTCGCCGTTCGTTTTCTGGGCGCGCTTCAGCGCAGCAGCTCGCGCGCTTCCGCGAGCACGCTCTCGGCTCGCTTGCGCTGCACGGCGACGCGCGCCGCGAGTTCCTGCGGCTCCCGCAGATTCCACAGCCCGTCGAGCAGCGGATCGGAGAGCAACTTCTCGATCCACTCGATGCGCTCGAGCGCGCTGAGCACCTGCGTTCCGCGCATCTCGTTCTCGACGGCGCTGAGCACGAGATCGAGCTCGTGCAGCGCGCTCTCGAGCTCGCCCTTGCGCGCGAGCGCGACGACGTAGGCGCGCTGCGCGTTGGTCTCGCCGCGCGCTTCCTTCGCGCACGCGAGCGCTCCGTCGACGTCGCCCTGGAGCAACAGCGCGCGCGAGAGCCCGGCACGCGAGTAGCCACTCGCGGGCTTGAGCTCGAGCGCCTTGCGGAAGGCCGCTTCCGCCTCCTTGGGACGGTTGAGCGCGAGCAGCGCTTCGCCGTGCCAGTTGCGCCAGGTGTGGGGCTGCTCCTGGAGCTGTGGAGCCTGCGCTTGCGCTTCCTGTGACTCGTCGAAGCGGTCGAGTGCGACGAGAGCGCGCGCCTTCCAGAACCACGCGCGCTGGTACTTCGGGTCGAGCTCGAGCGCGCGGTTGAAAGACGCGAGCGCCTGCTCGTGCCGTTGCAGCCCAAAGAGCGCCATGCCGCGGTGCAGATGGGTGTTCTTCGATTCCCCAGGCAGCGTCAAGGCGTGCTCCACCGCCGCGAGCGCCTCCGCGTATTCCCCCGATCCGTGCAGGGACGCGGCACGGTTGGACCACAGTCGTGCTTGTTGGTCGTCGAGCTCGAGCGCACGTCGATTGAGCTCGAGCGAGCGGCGGAACAGGTCCTTGCGGAAGGCCACGGTGGCGCACAGATCGAAGGCGTTGGCCGACCGCGGACGCAGCGCGAGGAAGGCCTCGGCGTGCGGTTCGGCGAGCACTGGATTGGGTGGCGTGCGCGTGAGATAGATCTTGGCCAGCGACTGCCGCAGTTCCGCGCTCTCCGGGCGGCGCAATGCAGCGCGCTCGAACAGCTCGTCACGCGCGCGTCGGTCCTCCTCGTTGGGGCCGATGGAACCGGGCAACAGCGACAGGATCGGGCTGAGTTCATCGAACTCCCGTTCCGACCCTGGCCACGTCGCATCGACCTCGCGCAGAGGCGGCGACTGCGTCCCGCGTTCGAAGTAGGCGTCGTAGAGCTCGACGACGCGTCGCTGCCCGGCGCTCACCGCTTGAGCCGCCAGCGCTTCGCTCAGCGCGTCGAAGGCCTCGCACAGCGCAGGTCGACGCTCGGCGATCTGACGGGCGCGCGTCTTGGTCGAATCGGAAAGGTCCTCGCGCAGGCGTCCGGCGCGTGCGCGAGCCGCGTGCCCGACGCGATTGAACTCGAGATAGGCACGCAGCATGAGCAGGCGCGAGGTGAAGGCGACGTGCTCGAAGGCCGGCTCGCGCGCGAGCGTTTCGACTCTTCGACCGAGCTCTTCGCGGCCGAGCGCGGGAGCGAGCGGGAGTCCGAGCTCGCGCAAGAGCTCGACCTCGGACTCCAGTCCGTCGAGCGTCGGTTCCGCGCCGAAATCACTGGGGTCGTAGGCGTCGACCCGTTGCTCCGCGAGCGAGTCGAGGCGCGCGACTTGCGCAGCGACGTGCTCGGCACGCTCGCGTCGCGCGAGCTCGATGCTGCGGCGCGCGAAGAACACGAGCGGAACCGCGACGACGACTGCCGCGAGCGCCAGGGTCGCCGCCCACGGGTGGCGCCGCACGCCCTTGCTCGTCGCGGCCAGCGGGCCGTCGCGCCAGGCGCGGCCGCGGCGGAACTCGGTGAAGGCGAGCAGGTCGGCGGCGAGCTCGCTCGCGCTGGCGTAGCGCCGGGCGGGGTCGCGTCGCAGGGCGTGCTCGGCGATCGCGACGAGCTCGCGCGGTGCGTCGACGGCGAGCTCGGAGAGTGACCGCGGCGGGCCTTCGACGATGCGCCGCGTCAGCTCCGTGCTGGACTCGCGCGGACCGTTCTCGACGTAGGGCGGGCGGCGCGCGAGGAAGTGGTAGAGCACGGCGCCGATCGCGTACACGTCGGAGCGCTCGCTCGTGCCCGCGACGTCGCCGCGCGCTTGCTCGGGCGCCATGTACGGCGCCGTTCCGATCGGGTGCGTGGTCGAGCTGCCGTCGCGCGCCGGCGAGCCTTCGAGCGGCGCGGCGGGAGCAGCGGAGAGCTCGAGCGCGAGTCCCCAGTCCATCACGTGCACCTCGCCGAACTCGCCGACCAGGATGTTGCTCGGCTTGAGGTCGCGGTGGACCACGCGGCGCGAGTGCGCGAAGGCGATCGTCTCGCACACGCGCAGCAGCACCGCGACCACGCGCGCGACGTTCCAGCCCTCGGCCTCTCTCCAGGCGAGCTCGAAGATCGCGTCGAGGCGGCGGCCGGTGACCAGGCGCATCGTGAACATCAAGTGCCCGTCGGCGTCGACGGCGATGTCGTGCACGGGCGCGATGCCGGGGTGGTCGAGCTTCGCCGTCGTGCGCGCCTCGGAGAGGAAACGCACGACGTGCGCCAGGCGTGTGCGGCGCTTGCCGTCCGGCTCGAGGTCGGCGCGACGCTCGAGCATGAACTTGATCGCCAGCGGCCGGTCGAGATCGCAGTCGTGCGCGCGCCACACCGCGCCCTCCGCCCCGCGGCCGAGCTCGTACTCGACGCGATAGCGCACGCCGGTGCTGGCACGTTGCCGCAGTCGCTCCAGGAACTGGCGCGCGTCGAGCGACTGCGGATCGCTCGCCGCCTCGACGGCGCCGTCGAGCTCGGGCGCGGGAAGAGTGATCCACTCCTCGCGTCGCGCGCGATCGTCGAGGCTCGCGACCGCGCGCTGCATCGCCTCCCATCCTGCGTGCAGTCGGCGCAACTCGTGCGCGAGCTCCGGGTGATCGCCGCACCACGCATCGAAGCTGGGCGCGTCACCGAGCTCGAGCGCTTCGAGCCAGCGCGCGAACGCGCTCTGCGCCGCCGTGAGGTTCGGCTCCGCGCCGCCGTCTTCGAGCGTCGTCATTTGGTCTCTCCCTTCGCATCGTCGCGTCGCCGAGCGCCGCGCGAGATACCTACAAGCTCAGCAAGCTCGAGATCTTCGCCGTGGCGCGCGTGAGATAGCCGCGCAACGCGCCCTCGGTGACCGCCATCTCGCTGGCCGCTTGCTCGCGCGACAGGCCGCACAGCATGACCAGGTCGTACGCGCGGTGCTCGCTCGGCGAGAGCGACGTGATCGCGCGCGGCAGGCGCTCGAGGATCTCGGCGCGGTGCGCGGCCTCGCTGGGTGTGGTTTGGTCGGCAGTGAACGCGGACAGACCCAGGCTCGAGCTCTGGAACTCCGAGAAGGCGCGCTCGCGACCCTCGCCGCGCTTCGCCGTCGCTTCGCGTCGTTTGCTGTCGACCAACTTGCTCGCCGCGATGGTGGCGAGCCAGTTCAGGAACGCGCCGCTGGAGCTGAAGTGCTTTCCGGCGAGCGAACGCGCCGCGGCCGCCAGCGCCTCGTTGACCAGATCCTCGTCGAGCTGCGCGGCGCGCGAGCCGGAGTCGAGCCGCCAGCGCAGGATCGCCGCGATCCGATCGCGCGAACGTCTCAAGAGCGTCGCGAGCGCGTCCTGGTCGCCGCGTTGCGCCGCCTCGATCAACATCAGCAGTTCGGGATCCCGGTCCACGGAGAGGAAGCGGGAGTGTAGCGCTGCGACGGAACATGGGGGGCCGCAACACAGGAACGTCGACCGACCGCGCCCGCTGCGGTCGACTCCGGATTCGGGGAGCGGAACTTCGAGCGGGTGGCTTCCCCTCGGGCGACCACGCACGACCGGGGAGTGCGCCCGCGCGTCAAGGGCAGAAGATGGCCTG
The DNA here is from genome assembly GCA_020853575.1 of Planctomycetota bacterium. Taxonomy (GTDB): domain Bacteria; phylum Planctomycetota; class UBA1135; order UBA1135; genus F1-120-MAGs118. The sequence continues at coordinate 124,694 of JADYYP010000047.1, read as the reverse complement.
CACGGCGTCGGTCAAGTTGATGCCGCTGGGATGGCCGCCGGCGGCGTCGCGGTACCACACCTGGAAGTGCCAGGCGTCGCCGTTGGCGGCACCCGGACCGGACACCAGGGGCGCTTGCGACAGGTCCAGCGCGCGGCTCCACGAGCCCTGTGCATTCGACAGCGCGGGCGGGCCCAGGCGCACCAGATTGCCGACGCACAGCGTGCCCGCGGCGAATGAGGCGAAGGCGCGCCGCGGGCCGAAGAACGCCAGGCCCGCGACGTTCGGCACCAGGCCCGTCGCCACCAAGGTCGCACCGTTGTGCGCGACCGACAGCGAGCCCGCGATCGACACATGGGCGCCCAACGGGTTCGTCGAATTCGCGCTGCGCGGGCAGTAGCTCTCGAGCGTGCATCCGGTGCTCGTCGGGTGCGCGCGGTTGAGCGCGACGTCCACGCGCATGCCCCCGTTCGCGAGCGCGAGCAGGTCGTTGCGTCCATCGCCGTCGAGGTCTCCCGCCGCCATCGAACGCGCGCCGCCTTGCGTCGACGTGCCGAAGAGGTGCTCGCGCGAGAAGGCGCGAGCGCCGGCGGCGTAGCGCAGCGCGTGTCCGGTCGCGGGCACGCACAGGTGCAGGTCGAGCCGGGCGTCGCCGTCGAGGTCGACCAAGGTCAGCGCACCGAGAGCATTGGCGGCGCAGGCGTAGGTCGCTGGCAGCGTGAAGTTGCCCGAGCCCACGCCATAGAGCAGTGCTACTTCGCGCGCCGCGTCGTGGACCACCGCGAGATCCGAGCGACCGTCCAGATCCAGGTCCGCGATCGCGATCGAGGTCACCGGACCCGCGGCGAGGTGTGAAGTCGCGCGTAGCGCGGGCGCGCCCAGCGCTCCCGCTCCATCGCCCGCGAGCACCGCGACGCGCGCGCTGGAGCCGTCCAAGCCCACTGCGACGTCGAGCTTGCCATCGCCTGTCAGATCTCCGAGCGCCAGCGAGCGCGCGGCTGTCGCTCCGACGGAATAGGGGACCGCGCTGGCGAATCCTCCGGCGCCGTCGCCGATCAGCACCTGCACGACGCTCGCGCCGCCACCGCGCACGACCAGGTCGGTGTTCCCGTCACCGTTCAGGTCGGCGCAGTCGAGCTCTTCGGGGTTGGTGCCCGCCGCGAACATCGTCGGTCCGCTGAAGGTCGAGCTCGCGGAGCCGCGGAACACGGCGACGGCGTGGGCACCGCGCAAGGCCGCGACCAGATCGAGTCGGCCGTCGTGGTCGATGTGCGCGAGCTCGATCTCGACCGGAGTGCCCGGATTGCTGCCCCAGGAGTAGCTCCAACTCTGCGCGAAGTGGCCGCCGCCCGCGGCCGTCCACAGGTCGACACGGTTGTGGGTCGCGCGCGCGCTCGCCAGATCGAGCGCGAGGTCGTTGTCGACGTCGCCCAGCCGCGCGCAGACCTCCGACCAGGTGCTGGATCCCGCGGCGCTGGAGCGAGTCAGTTGCTCGAAGCCCCCGCCCGGAAGTCCCAGCGCCAACCCGAGGTTGCCGCCGCAGAGCAGCGCGTCGAGCCGGCCGTCGCCGTTCATGTCCCGCGCGCTCACGAACGTCGCCAGGGGAGCATCGAAGGCTGCGGCCGTCGAGAAGCTCCCCGCTCCGTTGTAGAGCGCGGTGGACAGCCGACTTGGATTGCCGCTGACCCAACAGGCGTCGACGTCGCCGTCGCCGTCGAGATCCGCGAACTCGGGGTAGGCGCCCGCGGACACGGACGAGATCGGCCCCGCCGTGAATCCACCCAGGCCATTGCTGGTGAGCACCTGGAGCGCCGAACCCAGGGACACGATCAGGTCGTCGTCACCGTCACCTTCGAGGTCGAGCGCATGCAGTGGCGACACGCCCGTCTGAGACGCGAGCGCGACGAACACACCGTTGCCCTGGTTGGAGAACTGCGTCGCTCCGTAGCCGCCCGGGGCCATCGTGGACGTGCTGATCGCCAGATCGATGTCCGCGTCGCCGTCGAAGTCCCCGGCGACCCAACGCTCCCACAGACGCTTGTTGGTCGTCTGCTGAGACGGCGCGCCGAACCCGCCCAGGCCGTTGCCCAGCGCGACGAACAGAGCGAATCCGTTCTCGTGGTAGACGAGGTCCGCCGTTCCGTCTCCGGAAACGTCCGCGAGGATCGACCAATCCAGACCGAACAGCCCCGATGCCGGGCCGGCGGTGAAATTCCCCGAGCCGTCGCCGAGCCACACCTCGGTCCAACCTTGGCGTGAGCGCAAGACCAAGTCGAGGTCGCCGTCTCCGTCGAGATCGTCCGCGAGGCTCTGCTCGACGGTCGTCGTGGTCGTGAGCGCGCGCGCGGGCTCGAAGCTGCCGTCGCCACGCGAGACGAGGATCACCGGGGGCGCGTTCAGCGGCGTCACCACGCAGTCCAGGTGCGTGTCGCCGTTGAAGTCGCCCAACAACGGTCGGTCTTGGGCATCGCCGGGGAGCGGCTGGGTCTGCAGCGGATGCGTTTGCGCGCGGGCCAGCGGAGCCGCGAACAGCGCGGCGAGAGCGAGTCGTCGGAACGAGATCATCGGGGGCACCGCCTTGGCTGGACTCGGCGCTCCATAGGTGCTGCTGCGCGCGCCGTCACAGTGTACCGAACGGCGTCGAGAGCTCCGCGCTCACGGCGCGATCAGCCGCCGCCCGCCGTCGCTGGAGCGCGTGAGCTCGGCGCGCCCCCAAGGCATGGGCGCAGCGAGGTCGCGATCCCACAGCTGGCAGGTGACCTGCTGGTGGCGCTGGTCGAGGGCCTCGCAGTAGTTGGTGAACTTGCAGCGGCGCACCTGGTCGCCGCGGCCTTCCTCGAGCTTGCGCCACCAGTCGGGATCGGCCAGCGATTGGCGCGCGGCGCCGACGAAATCGCAGGCGCCGTCGCGCAGCGCGGCTTCGGCCAGCTCGAAGGAGTGGATTCCGCCCGCGCCGACCACAGGAGTGTCGCAGCCCGCGTCGCGCACGCTGGCGCGGATCGCGGCCGCGAGCGGGAGATTGCGCCCGAAAGGACCGCGCGCTCCGGGCGCGCCGAAGGAGTCGATGCGCACCGTCGGCATGCACTCGTGGCCGCTCTCGCCCGTGTACGGGTAGAGCGCCTCTCCAACCTTGGGCTGTCGCGCGTCGTCGAACTTCCCGCCCTTGCTGACCGAGAGGAAGTCGAGGCCCGCACGCGCGAAGGCGACGCCGTAGAAGCACGCATCGTCGATGCGCGAGCCACCCTCGATCACCTCGTCGCCGAGAAAGCGGCAGCCGACGACGAAGTCGTCGCCGACGCGCTCGCGCACCGCGCGGTAGACCTCGAGCGGCAAGCGCAGGCGGGCCTCGCGCGATCCGCCGTAGCCGTCGCCGCGGTCGTTGGTGCGCGAGAGGAACGAGCTCATGGTGTAGGCGTGCGCGTAGTGCAGCTCGACGCCGTCGAAGCCGGCCTCGCGCGCGCGCGCCGCCGCGTCCGCGAACAACCCGGGCAGGACGCTCGGCAGGGAGCGGATGTGTTCCAGGTGCAAGTCGGTGACGCGCTCGCGCTGGCCGAACTCGAGCGCTTCGCGCTCGCGCGGGTCCAAGAGCTCGAGCAACTTGGTGTGGGGCAGCCCGAGCAGCGCTGCGCGCACCTCGGCGTCGCTGCCACGCGCCGCGGCGGCGTGCCCCAGGGCCGCGAGGCGTTCGCGGTGCACCTCGCGCAGCTCGAGGAAGCGCTGAATGAACTTGAGCTTCTCCGGCCTGCGCCGCACGGCGAGGAAGTCGATCAGCTGCACCAGGAGTCGCGTGCCGCCCGCGCTGGCCTCACGCACCGTCGCCGTCAGCTCGCGCAACCCGGGCGTGAAGCGCGCGTGGCCGGCGCGCAGCAACGGACCACTGGAGACGTCGCGGATGCCCGTGGCCTCGACCACCAACACGCCCGGGCGACCGTCGGCGAAACGCCGGTACCAGTCGAGGACGTCGGGTGAAACCAGCCCTTCGTGCGTGGCGCGCCAGGGCACCATCGCCGGCACCCACGTGCGCGTCCGCGTGCGCAGGGCGCGGCCGTCGAAGGGCTGGAACAGCCGGGCGGAGCGGGCCTCGTCGCGCGTCGGAGAGCGCCCGGGCAGGATCGGATGGGGGCGGTTCACCAGGGGCATGGTCGGCGGCGTCGCGCGCGAATGCAACTCGCCGGCGCGCGGGTGAGAGGTCTCGGGAAGCCCGTGCCGCGCTATTCTCAGCCGCTCGAAGCGCGCCTCGCGCCCCATGTCGAGCGACGTCCACAACCTGACCGACGAGCGCGGCGAAGTGCTGCAACGCGGGCGAACGGAGCTCGACGCTGCGCCGCGCACGCTGCGCGGCAAGCTCGAACGGCTGTGGCGCGCGCTCGGCACGGGCCTGTTCTTCGTCGCGTTCTACTCGGGCTGCGTGCTGATCATCGCGCCCGCGTTCCTCGTTGCCCTGCTTTCCTCGCGAAAGCGCGACGTGCGCCGCCAACGCGTGCAGTGGGTGATCCACGTGATGATGCGCGCCTTCACGGGCTCGCTCGAGCTGTGCCGCATCCTCTCGACGTCGCACGAGAACCTGCAGGCCTTCCGCGGCTGCCGCGGGACCTTGATCATCGCCAACCACCCGTCGCTGCTCGACGTCACGTTCCTCCTGGCCTACGTGCACCCGATCGACTGCGTGGTCAAGCGCGACTTGTGGCGCAGCGCGTTGACGCGGCCGTGCGTGGTCGGTGCCGACTACATCCCCAACGACGAAGGCGCGGCGCTGGTCGAAGCGTGCGTCGAGCGCTTGAAGCGCGGCCGCAACATCGTGCTGTTCCCCGAGGGGACGCGCTCGCCGATCGGTGGCTTGCAGCCGTTCCAGCGCGGGGTCGCTCGGATTGCACTCGAATCGGGCTGCGATATACTCCCGGTCCTGATTCGCTGCAGCCCTCCCTTTCTGACCAAGGGGGCGAAGTGGTATCGAGCGCCGCTGACGCGGCCGCACTTCGCGTTCTCGGTCGGAGCGCGCCTGCGCGCGGACCGTCAAGTCGATCTCGACCTGGAGCGTCCGGCCGCGGTGAGGCAACTGACGCGCGATCTCGAGACGTATTACCAGGATCGATTGGCCCATGACCGCGCGTGACGACCTCGAGCGAGAGCTCAAGCAACTGATCATCACTTCGCTCGCGCTCGAGGACGTGGCGGTCGACGACATCGACAGCAAGGCGCCGCTGTTCGGCGCGGGCCTGGGGCTCGATTCGATCGACGCGCTCGAGTTGGTGATGGCGCTGCAGCGCAAGTACGGTTTCAAGGCGACCGAGGCCTCCGAGTTCAATCGCCAGACGCTGGCCTCGGTCGACTCGCTCGCGACCTTCGTGGAGGGGCGCCTTTCGCGCGCCTGAACGACCATGAGCTCTCGTGAGGCGGTCTACGAAGACGTGAAGAGCGTGCTGATGAACACCTTCAGCATCGGCGGCGACGAGATCGCGCCCGAGAAGCGCCTGGTCGACGACCTCGACCTCGACAGCATCGACGCCATCGACTTGGCCGTGAAGCTCGAGGAGCGCATCGGCGTCGCGCCCAAGGGCCAGGATCTGCGCGCACTGGTCACGGTCGAGGACGTGGTGCAGTTCATCTTGACCAAGCGGGCCGAGCACGGCGCCGCCAGCGTCGCCAACCCGCCGGGCTAGGATGCGGGCGATCTTCGTCGTCGCCGCGCTCGCCTACCCGCTGCTCGTGATGTTCGGTCTCGCCCGCTTCCAGCCGCGTTGGGTGGCGCTCGCCGTCGCGGGCGTCGCGCTCGCCCGCATGCTCGGTCTGCGGGGCGCGCGGCGCGTGGTCTCGAGCGGCGCGCTGTGGAGCGCGACGGTCGCGGTCACCGGCCTGATCCTGCTCGCGGCGCTGCTCAACGACGAGCGCTACTTGCGGCTGCTCCCGACCGCGATCAACGCCAGCTTGTGCGTGGTATTCGGCGCCACCTTGTTCACGCGCGTGTCGATGGTCGAGACCTTCGCGCGCCTGACCGTGGACGAGCTGTCGAGCGAGGAGTTGCGCTATTGCCGCTCCGTGACGGCCGTGTGGTGCGGGTTCTTCGCGTTCAACGGCAGCGTGATCGCGTGGTTGTCGGTGAGCGCCTCGCGCGAGACCTGGGCGCTGTTCACCGGGCTGATCTCGTACCTGCTCGTCGGGCTGCTCTTCGCGCTCGAGTTCGTCTACCGCCACTACCGTTTTCGCCGCTACGTCGGCTTGCCCACCGATCCGTGGTTGAAGCGCTGGTTCCCGCCGCGCGAGGCGCGCGGAGGTTGAGCGTGGGCCAGCACCGGGTGCGCACGGGCTTGGGGATCGACGCCGGGGACGCGCGCGACGTCGTGGCTTGGCGCGACGGAAGCGCGCTGACGCGTGCACGGTTCCTCGACGACGTCGCGAGCCTGTCGGCGGAGCTCGCGCAACGCGCTGGACAGCGCTGGTTGCTGGCGACCGAGAGCACTTACGCCTGCGCGGTCGCGCTGTACGCCACATGGTGCGCGGGTCGCACGGCCGTGCTGCCGCCCAACCGCGAGCTCGGCACGCTCGCGGAGCTCGCGGGCGACGTGGCGGGCTTGGTCACGGATCGCGATCTCGGACCGGAGGGCCTCGAGCGCCTCGCGGTGTTCGACGCGCGCCGCACGGCAGGGCGCACGAACTTCGAGCTCGAGCTCGAGCACGTCGGCATCGAGCTGTGCACCTCCGGCTCGACGGGCAAGCGCAAGGTCGTGCACAAGACGCCGCGCCAATTGCTCGCGGAGGTCGAGACCCTGGAGGCGACGTTCGGGGAGCTGGCGCGCGACGCGCGCGTGCTCGGCTCGGTCTCGCACCAGCACATCTACGGGCTGCTGTTCCGCGTGTTGTGGCCACTGCGCGCCGGACGGGCGTTCGTCGACGAGAGCGCGGTGGACCCGGCGCGCCTCGTGGCGCAGTTGAGCGAATGCGAGCGAGCGCTGTTGATCGCGTCGCCCGCGCACCTCGAGCGGCTGCACGAATTCGTCGAGTTGGACACGCTCGCGCCGCGCTGTGTCGCCGTGTTCTCCTCGGGCGGCCCACTGGGGCGCCAGGCCGCGTTGCGCTTCGAGCGCGCGCTCGGCGCGGCTCCGATCGAGGTCCTGGGCTCGACCGAGACCGGCGGCATCGCCTGGCGTCGTCGTCGAGCGGACGACGAGCACGAGCTGTGGACCGTGTTTCGCGATGCCCTGGTCGAGGTGCGCGACGGCTTGCTGTCGGTCGCTTCGCCCAACACCGCGGGCGAACGCTGGGTCACGGGCGACGCGATCGAGCTCGCCGATGAGCGGCACTTCAGGCTGCTCGGCCGCGCCGATCGCATCGTCAAGTTGTTCGAGGAGCGCGTGGCGCTGCCGGAAGTCGAAGCTCGGCTGGTCGAGCACCCTTGGGTCGCACGCGCGGCCGCGCTCGTCGTCGAACGCGGCGGAGCGCAGCGCCTGGGCGTGGCCTTCGAATGCACCTCGCAAGGGGAGCGCGAACTCGCCGGTCTGGGCCGCGCGGCGTTCCATGCGCGACTGCGCGCCCATCTCGCGCCGTACTTCCGTGCCACGGTGCTGCCGCGCGCGTGGCGCTGCGTGGCGCGCATCCCCGAGGATCTCCAGGGCAAGCGCAATCTGGAGCTCTTGCGCCGGCTGTTCGAAGACCTCGAGCCCGAGCCCGATTACGAGCTCGCTCCGCCGTTCGTCGGCACGCCACAGCGCGGTGACAGCGCGCTCGTGGTCGAGCTCGAGATCCCGCTCGATCCGTGGTACGTGCGCGGGCATTTCGAGGGCACTCCGATCGTGCCGGGCGTGGTGCAGATCCAATGGGCCGTCGCTGGCGCGGCGTTGCTCGTGGGGCGCGAGGTCGTGCCCAGTGAAGTGCTCGCCCTGAAGTTCAAGGACATGCTCGTCCCCGGAACTCGCCTGCGCCTCGAACTCGCCTTCGACGACGCGCGCAAGTCCCTCAAGTTCCGCTTCGCCTCGGACGCCAAGGAATTCTCCTCGGGCCGGCTGGTGCTCGCTCCCTGACGCGCTCCGCGGCTCGCCCCGCTCCTCTCGCACGCCGTACGCGATGTTTCGCCCCACCGCGCTGATCCCGATCTTCGACCACGGCAGCACCATCGCGAGCGTCGTCGAGCCGCTGCGCTCGCTGGGCTTGCCGTGCCGCATCGTCGACGACGGCAGCGCTGCGAGCACCAAGGAGCAACTCGAGGCTCTCCGGCGGCGCTTCGACGACACCCAGGTGTGGACGCTGGAGCGCAACGGCGGCAAGGGCGCCGCGCTGCGCGTGGGCTTCGAACGCGTCGCGGAGCAGGGCTTCACGCACGCCGTGGTGCTCGACGCCGACGGCCAGCACGACGTGGGCGACGTGCCGCGCTTCCTGCGCGCCGCGGAGCGCCACCCCACGGCGCTGATCCTCGGCAGTCCGGTGTTCGGGGACGATGCACCCGCCGCGCGCTTGTACGGCCGCAAGATCTCGCAGGTGTGGGTGCACATCGAGACCCTCTCGCGCGCGATCGACGACCCGCTGTGCGGCTTCCGCTGTTATCCGGTGCGCGAGACCTTGCACGTGTTCCGCACCCAGGGGTTCGGCGCGCGCATGGACTTCGATCCGGAGATCGCGGTGCGACTCGCGTGGAGCGGCTCGCAGATGCTCAACGTGCGCACGCGAGTGCAGTATCCGCGCGGAGGCCTGTCGCACTTCCGCATGGGACGCGACAACCTGGCCATCAGTTGGATGCACACCAAGCTGGTGCTGGAGATGCTCACGCGCATCCCGAGCCTGTTCGCGCGCCGCCGCCCGCTGCGCCTCGAGGAGCAGGCTTGAGCTGGCAGTCGAGCGCCGAGCGCGGCTCGCTCTTGGGCATGCGCTTCGTCGTCTGGTCGTTGCGCACGCTGGGGCTGTGGCCGGCGCGCGTGGTGGTCGAGTTCATCGTGCTGTACTACTTCGCGACGGGCCGCTCCGCTCGTCGCGCGTCGCGTGCATACCTCGAGCGCATCGCGAGCTTCGACGCGGGCCGAGCCGCGCTCGGCGGTCGGCCGGGCGCGTGGATCAGCTACCGCCACTTCCGCACCTTCGGCCAGATGCTGCTCGATCGCCTGGCGATCTGGCTGCACCTCGACCACCACTTCGTGGTCGAGCACACTCCGCAGGCCAGCGCGGCCGGCGCCGATGCGCAGCGGCGCGGCGTGCTGTTCCTGGGCGCGCACTTCGGCAACTTCGACGCGCTGCGCAAGCTCTCGGTCGGCCACGGCCTGGCGATTTCTCCGGTGATCTTCGGTGCGGCGCCGAAGTTTGGCGCGATCCTGCGCGAGCTCGACCCGGAGCTCGAGGCGCGCGTCATCCGACTCGACCCCCAGGACGTGCAGTCGGTGCTGCAGCTCAAGGAGCGCATCGAGCGCGGGGAGTCGATCGCCCTGCTCGGCGACCGCGCGGAGCTGGTCGACCAACGCCGCGTGACGCTGTTGAGCTTTCTCGGGGCGCCGGCGCGTTTTCCGCAGGGCGCGCTGCACGTCGCGGCGCTCCTGCAGTGCCCGGTGTACTTCTTCGCGGGCGTTCGAACCGGTCGCAACCGCTACCGCGTGCACGCCCAGCTGCTCGTCGAGCGCATCGAGCTCGCGCGCGCCACGCGCGCCCTCGAGTTGCGCCGCTGGACGGAGGCTTTCGCCGCGTGCGTCGAAGAGAACTGCCTGAGCGCTCCGTTGCAGTGGTTCAATTTCTATGATTTCTGGGCCTCCGCCTCGACCGCGAGCGAACCCCCGCATGCCGACTCGAACCGAATCGCCCAGTAGTGCCGTGCGCACCGTCGTCGCCGGCGTGGCGTCGATGAGCATCGAAGACGTCGTGCAGTTGGCGCGCGGAACAGCCCGTATCGCGCTCCCCGGCGACGTGGACTGGCTGCGGCGCGTCGAGTCGAGCTGGCGCAGCCTGCAAAACCGCATCGAGCGCGGCGAGGTCGTCTACGGCGTCAACACGGGCTACGGCGACTCGTGCGGGCGCGCGGTTCCGTACGAGCTGGTGCGCGAGCTGCCCGAGCATCTCGTGCGCTACCACGGTTGCGGGCTGGGGCGCGAGTTCGACGAGCTCACCGGCGCCGCGGTGCTCGCGGCGCGCGTGGCCTCGCTCTCGCGCGGCTACTCCGGCGTGCGGCCGGTGTTGCTCCAGCGTCTGTGCGACCTGCTCAACCGGCGCGTCGTGCCGGTGATTCCCGAGGAAGGCTCGGTCGGCGCGAGCGGTGACCTGACGCCGCTGTCCTACGTCGCCGCGGTGCTGATGGGCGAGCGCGAGGTGTTCCACCGCGGCCAGCGTCGCGCAGCGGCCGACGCTCTCGGCGACGAGCACCTGGAGGTGCTGCGGCTCGCGCCCAAGGAGGGGCTGGCGATCATGAACGGCACGGCGGTGATGACCGCGATCGCGTGCCTGGCCTTCGAGCGCGCGCAACGGCTGGCGCACCTCGCCAGCACGATCACCGGCCTGGCCGTGGTCGCGCTGCGCGGCAACGCGGCGCATTTCCATCCGCGGCTGTTCGAGCTGAAGCCGCACGCCGGCCAGGCGCGTTCCGCCGCGCGCATCCGCGAATTGCAGATCGACCGCACCGACGTCGAGCCCAGCCGCATCCAGGATCCGTATTCGCTGCGCTGCGCGCCGCACGTGATCGGAGTCCTCGAGGATTCACTCTCGTGGATGCGCGGCTGGATCGAGACCGAGCTCAACAGCGTCAACGACAATCCGTTGATCGACGGCGAGCGCGACCTCGTGTTCCACGGCGGCCATTTCTACGGCGGTCACATCGGTTTCGCGATGGACGCGCTGAAGACCGCGGTGGCCAGCGTCGCCGACGTGCTCGACCGTCAGTTCGCGCTGCTGGTCGACGAGCGCACCAACCGTGGCCTGCCCTCGAACCTCTCCGGTGCGCCGCGCGAGCGCGCCAGCTTGAACCACGGCTTCAAGGCGCTGCAGATCGCGGTTTCCGCGTGGACCGCCGAGGCCCTGCGGATGACCATGCCGGCGACGAGCTTCTCGCGCTCGACCGAGTGTCACAACCAGGACAAGGTCAGCATGGGGACGATCGCGGCGCGCGACGCGTTGCGCGTGCTCGAGCTGGGCGAGCAGGTGATCGTCGCCACGCTCTTGGCGTCGGTGCAGGCCGTGCACTTGCGCGACGAGAAGCGCCTGGCCGTGCCGACGCGGCAGGTGCTCGACGACGTGCTCGAGTGGTTCGAGCCCGTGCACGCCGACCGGGCGCTCGACACGACGCTGCGCGAGGCGCTGGCGCGCTTGCGTGCGCGGCGCGGCATCTTCGGTGAGGTGCCCAGTGCTACTTAGGGCCTGGGCGTGTGTGGCCGTGCTCGCCCTCTGCGCTCAAGACGCGGCGCCCGAGCGGCCTGCGGTGCTCGCCAAGCAGATCGACCTGGAGCGCGCGCCGGAGGCCTTCAAGCGCGTCAACGCGGAGCTGCGCAAGGCGGGCGTGGTGCGCGCCGAGTTCAGCGAGGAGAAGCGCATCCCGCGCATGAAGCGGGCGTTGGCGAGCTCGGGCGAGATCGTGTTCAGCGGCGCACGCGGCCTGTACCGCCGCACGACCGCGCCCAGCGAGCAGGAGCTGATCGTCACGCGCAAGGGCATCGAGCAGCGCACGCCGAGCGGCGTCGAGCGCTTCGATCTCGAGAAGCAACCCGTCGCGCGGGCGTTCGTCGACGCGTTCTTGCTCGTGTTCTCCGGCGACGAGCGCGCGTTGGCGGCGCAGTTCGAGCTGGCCTTCGAAGGCACTTTCGAGCAGTGGTCGATGGGACTGGTGCCGCGCAAGGAGCCCCTGGGCAAGCTGATCGCCTACATCGTCGTCAGCGGGAAAGGCGCGGAAATCGCCGAGATCACCGTGGTCGAGACCTCCGGTGGTCGCACGCTGACCAAGTGGACTCGGGTCGTTCTCGGAAAAGCGCTGACCGAGGATGAAGAGCGACGCTTCTTCGGCGCGCGCGAGTAGGACGCTCGCGCGCCTGTGGCTGGTCTGCGTCGCCGCGCTGGCGACGGGGCTGGGCCTGCGGCTCGCGGGCGGTTTGCGGCTCGAGACGAGCGTGCTGGCGATGCTGCCGCGCGACGAGCGCGATCCGACGCTGCACGAGCTCGCAGGGCAGTTGCAGGGGCGCGCCGCGCGCACGCTGCTGGTCCTGGTGGGCCACGTCGACCCCGAGCGCACGGCGGCGCTGGCGCGCGAGCTCGAGGGCGCGTTGCGCTCTTCACCGGCGTTCGAGAGCGTCGCCGGCGCCGTCGACTCCGAGCGCGAGCGCGCGTTCCACCAGCTGTACTTCCCGCGGCGTTTTGCCGTGCTCGCTCCGGCGGTGCGCCGCGAGCTCGAGGGTCCGCGCGCGCTCGAGCGCGCCGCCGAGCGCGTGCTGGGGCGCCTTTCGAGCCCGATGTCGAGCGCGTTCACGAGCCTGCTCGGCGACGACCCGTTGCTGTACTTCCCGGAGCTGCTCGCGAGTTGGTCGAGCGCCGCGAGCGCGGGGCTCGGAGAGGGCGGGTTCCCGACCGTGCGCGACTCCGAGCGCAGCTACGCAGTGCTGGCCGCCACGACGACCTCCGATCCATTCGACGCCCGCGGCCAGCGCGACGCGCTCGACATCGTCGAGCACCTGGCGCGAGACATCACGCACGCCGACCAGGCTGCGCGCGTGCTGTGGACCGGCGTGCCGCGCTTCGCGGTGCGCGCACGCGAGCGCATGCAGTCGGAGATGAGCTGGATCGGCGCCGCTTCGACGCTCGGCACGGCGCTGTGCGTGCTGCTCGTGCTCGGATCCTGGCGCCCGCTGGCACTCTCGCTGGTCGCGGTCGCGATCGCCGCCGCGGCGGGCACTTGGGCCTGCATCGAGCTGTTTCCCGACGTGCACTTCCTCACGCTGGTGTTCGGCACGAGCCTGACCGGCATGGGCGTCGACTACGCGCTGCACTACTTCTGCGTGCATCGTCGCGCCGGCGCGGACTGGGATCCGCAGCGCGGCATGCGCACGATCTTGCCCGGGATCACCGTCGGCATGCTGACCAGCGTGGTCGGCTTCTCGGGCCTGTTCTTCACGCCCTTTCCAGTGCTGCAGCAGTTCGCCGTGTTCTCGTCGGTCGGGCTGTTCGCGGCCTGGGCCACCGTGGTCGCCTGGTTCCCGGCCTGGTCGCGCGCGCCCTACGCTGGAGCGCGGCGCTCGTGGTTCGACGCGCCCAACAACGCGCTGCTGACCGTCTGGGCGCGCTGGAACCGACGACGCGCGACGGGCTGGATCGTGCTGGGCGCGGCACTGTTGGCCGCCGGCGCCGCGGCGCGGTTGGCGTTCGTCGACGACGTGCGCCGCTTCCAGGCCCTGCCCGAGGATCTCGTGGCCGAGGACCGCGCGGTGCGCGAGCTCGCGGGCCGCACCGACGAAGGGCGCTTCGTGCTGGTCGAGGGCGCGAGCGAGCAGCAAGTGCTGGAACGTCTGGAGGCCTGCGTCGCGAAGCTCGACTCGGCGGTCGAGCAGGGCGCGTTGTCGGGGACCACGTCGCTCGCGCCGTTCCTCCCGAGCGCTCGCCGCCAGGCCCAAGACGCCGCGCTCGTGCGCGCCAAGCTGCTGGAGCCCTTCGACGAGCTGCGCGCGAGCCTCGACGCCATCGGCTTCGAGGACGACGTGGCCACCGAGCTGCGCGCGGCGCTCGAGGCTCCCGCTCCGCCGGCGCTCGATGCCGAGACCTTCTTCGCCAGTCCCGCGACGGAGTTCCTGCGCCCGCTGTGGCTCGGTCAGAGCGTGCGCGGATGGGCCACGAGCGTGCTCTTGCGGGACGTCACCGATGGCGAGCGCATCGAGCGCGCGCTCGCCGGCCTCGACGGTGTGCACTACGTCGACCGCGTGCGCGACCTCTCGCGCTTGATGGGGCGCTATCGCTCCGACGCGCTGCGTTTGGTGGGCCTGGCCTACGCGATCGTGCTCGCGACGCTGTGCCTGCGCTTCGGTCCCGCTCGCGGACTGCGCGTGTTCGCGCCAGCCGCGCTGGCGTCCGCGCTCACCTTGCTCACGCTCGCCGCATGCGGCGCGGAGCTGACCCTGTTCCACTTGCTCGGTCTGCTGTTGGTGCTGGGCCTCGCGGTTGACTACGGGACGTTCCTCGCCGAGAGTGACGTCGAGGGCGCGACCACGATGCTCGCTCTGTCCCTCTCCGCAGTGACCACCATCGTCGCGTTCGGCCTGATGATGTTCTCGAGCGCGCCACCGTTGGTCGCGATCGGCTCGAGCGTCAGTGTGGGGATCGCGCTCTCGCTGCTGCTCGCGCCTTCTGCCTGGACCGCGGAGGAGCGTTGAAGCTCGCGCAGTCGCTGGCGCTCGCCGCGCTCGCAGCGGGTTGCGCCACCCCCGCGCACCGCGCGCTCCCGCTGGCGCGCGGCGTCGAGTTCGACCTCTTGTCGCCGGCGCGTTTCGGCCGATCGGTCGCTCTCGACCAAGTCGTTCGCTTCTCCTCTGCCCAGGGCGAGCGTCGCATGCACTGCGCCCTGGAAATCGAGCCCACCGAGCTGCGCTTGGTGGCGCTCACGCCCTTCGAGACGCCGGCTTTCTTCGCCACCTTCGGAGGCGAGTCCTTGACGCTGGAGAGCGCGCTCGGCGAGACCTTGCCCGCCGATCCGCGCCTGATCCTGGCGGACCTGCAATTCGCGTTGTGGCCCGCGGTGCCCGCGCCGCGCTCCTGCGAGGTGCGCGAACGTGTCGAGGGCCAGGCGTGGACGCGCGAGCTGGTGCGCGACGGCCGCGTCCTGGTCCGCGTCCGCCGGCCCGTCGGCGAGCCTTGGGCGTCCCCGCTGGTCTACGAGCATCTCGAGCGCGGATACGTCTTGACGGTGGAGACCCTGCGCTGCGAAACCTTGGCGCCATGAACTCCGCTTGGCCCGCGATCGCCGAACTCGTGCCGCAGAAGCCGCCGATGGTGCTGCTCGACGAGGTCGTGGCGCACGCCGACGAGCGCACGTCCTGTCGCGTGCGCGTGCGCCCCGGGATCCCCTTCGCCGATGTTGCGGGGCACGTGCCGGTGACGGTCGCGCTCGAGTACATGGCGCAGTGCGCCGCCGTGCGCTCCGGCCTGCGCCGCCGTGCGCAAGGCAATGGTCCGGTGAAGGTCGGATTCCTGATCGGAACGCGCGCCCTGCGCTTCCACCGCAGGCGCTTCGACTCAGGCAGCGTGCTCGCGGTCAGCGTGCGCGACGTGTGGGACGACGGCGAGCTCGCCAGCTTCGCGTGCGAGGTGCGCGACGAGCGCGACGGAGCGCTCGCGGCCGAGTGTGTGCTCAACGCGCTGATCCCCAAGAACCCGTACGACGTGCCCGGCGTGCGCCCCGCATGAGAGCCTTTTTCGCATGAAACGACGTGTCCTGGTGACGGGCGCGAGCCGAGGCATCGGCCGCGCGATCGCGCTCGAGCTGGCCCGCTCCGGCTTCGACTTGACGCTCAATTACCGCAGCGACGAGGCCGCGGCGCAGACGCTGCTCGCGGAAGCTCGCGGCACGGGCTCCGAGGCGCGGCTGGCACGCTTCGACATCTCGGACCGCAGCGCGACGCGCGACGCGCTGGCGCGCGAGCTCGACGAGCGCGGGGCGTTCTGGGGTGTCGTGTGCAATGCCGGAGTGGTCGCCGACGCACCCTTTCCGTCGCTCACCGAGGACGCTTGGGACCGCGTGCTGCGCACCAATCTCGACGGCTTCTTCAACGTCCTCCAGCCGTTGGTGATGCCGATGCTGCAACTGCGCGACGGCGGGCGCGTGGTGACACTGTCGTCGGTTTCGGGCGTCGTGGGCAACCGCGGACAAGTCAACTACTCCGCGTCGAAGGCCGGCATCATCGGCGCCACCAAGTCGCTGGCGCTGGAGCTCGCCAAGCGGCGCATCACCGTCAACTGCGTCGCACCCGGCCTGATCGAGACCGACATGACCGCGGGAATCGTGGCCGACGAAGTGCTCGAGCGCATCCCGCTGCGGCGCTTCGGCAAGCCCGAAGAGGTCTCGGCCGCGGTGGGCTTCCTGTTCTCGGAGGGCGCGGCGTACATCACCGGCCAGGTGCTCTCGGTCAACGGAGGCATGGCGTGAAGCGTCGTGTCGTCGTCACCGGCATGGGCGCGCTCAGCCCGCTCGGCAACGACTGGCCGAGCGTGCGCGCCAAGTTGCAGGCCAACATCACCGGCGTGCACGTCACGAGCGAGTGGGAGGCCTACGAGGGCGTGCGCACGCGCTTGGCCTCGACCGTGCGCGAGTTCAGCCTGCCCGATCGTTATCCGCGCAAGAAAACGCGCGCCATGGGGCGCGTGGCGCAACTCTCGACGGTGGCCACCGAGTGCGCGCTGGTCGACGCGGGCCTGCTGGACAGTCCCGCGCTGCACGACGGCTCGACCGGCATCTCCTATGGCACGACCGCGGGCAGTCCGCCGGCGATGGAGGTCTACGCGCGCCGCGTGATGGAGAAGAAGAGCCTCAAGTCGGTCTCGCCCAACGACTACATCCAGTTCATGAGCCATACCGCGGCCGCGAATCTGGGGCAGTTCTTCGAGGTTCGCGGGCGCATCATCCCGACCTGCAGCGCGTGCACCTCATCGAGCCAGGGCATCGGCTACGCCTACGAGTCGATCAAGCACGGGCTGGTCCAGTGCATGATCGCCGGTGGTGCCGAGGAGATGCACGTGATCAACGTGGCCGTGTTCGAGGTGCTGTTCGCGACCTCGATCACCAACGGCGAGCCGATCTGCACGCCGCGGCCCTTCGATCGCAAGCGCGACGGCCTAGTCGTCGCCGAGGGCGCGGGGACCCTGATCCTCGAGGAGCTCGAGCACGCCCGAGCGCGCCGCGCGCCGATCCACGCCGAGGTCCTGGGATTCGCGACCAACTGCGACGGCGACCACATGACGCAGCCCAATGCGGAGGGCATGGAGCGAGTGATGCGGGCGGCGCTGGCCGACGCCGCGCTCACGCCCGACGCGATCGACTTCGTGAACGCGCACGCGACGGGCACGGAGGTCGGCGACATCGCCGAGAGCCTGGCCACCGCGCGCGTCTTCGGCCGGCGCATCCCGGTGACCTCGCTCAAGGGCCACATGGGCCACACGCTCGGCGCTTGCGGCGCGCTCGAGGCTTGGATCTCGATCCAGATGATGCGCGAAGGCTGGGTCGCGCCGACGTTGAACTTGACCGAGGTCGATCCGCGCTGTGGCGACTTGGACTACGTGATGGGCGAGTGCCGCCCGCTCGAGCAGCGCATCGTGATGACCAACAACTTCGCCTTCGGCGGAATCAACACGTCGCTGATCCTGCGACGCTGGGAGTGAATCCAATGGTCGAGTTCGATACGGACGTGATCGTGATCGGCGCCGGGCCCGCGGGCGCGAGCTTGGCGGGCTATCTGCGCAAGGCCGGCGCCACGGCCTGCGTGCTCGAGCGCGAGGTGTTCCCGCGCTTCCACATCGGTGAATCGCTGCTCACCATGAGCATCCCGCGCATCGCGAGCTTGGGACTCGACCTCGCGAAGGCGCCCTATGCCAAGCACAAGCCCGGCGCCTACTTCCACCACGACGACTCGGGCGAGAACCTGCGCATCGACTTCTCGCACGCGCTGAGCGGGAGCTTCCCGTACGCCTACCAAGTGGAGCGCCAGTACTTCGACCACGACCTGGCGGAGTGTGCACGAGCCCTGGGCGCCGACGTGCGCTACGGGGTCGAGGTCAAGGGCTGGAGCGAGGACCAGCGCGGCGTCAGCGTGACCGGCGAGTTCGGCTCGCTG
The DNA here is from genome assembly GCA_020853575.1 of Planctomycetota bacterium. GTDB lineage: Bacteria > Planctomycetota > UBA1135 > UBA1135 > F1-120-MAGs118. The sequence continues at coordinate 106,959 of JADYYP010000047.1, read as the reverse complement.
CGCGGGCGCTACATGATCGATGCCACGGGCCAGCACGCGATCTTCGGCCGCCGCCGGCGCACCATGGACGCGCTCGACCGCTTCGGTCAGTGCGCCAGCTTCTCGACCTTCGGCAACGTCAGCTCCGAATTCGCCCAACGCCACGTGGGCAACGGCGACATCACGATCCTGTTGATCGACGGCGGATGGGTGTGGCTGATTCCGTTGCCCGAGGGGCGCGTGAGCGTGGGCGTGGTCGAGAAGTCGCCCAAGGCCGGAACGACCGCCGAGGACGTGCTGCTCGGCACGCTCGCGCAGTCGCCGTTCTTGGCCCCGTTCTTCGCCGGCGCGGAGCGCATCGCGCCCATCCGGCGCATCACGAACTACAGCTACTACAACCTCGAGCCGAACACCGCGCGCTGCGGCACCGTCGGCGATGCCTGCGCCTTCCTCGACCCGATCTTCTCCTCGGGCGTGACGGTCGCGATCGCCACGGCCGAATTGCTCGCGGGCGAGATCGTCGCGGCCCTGCGCGGGGACCGGGAGCTGCGCCTCGACGAGTACAAGCGCACCTGCCAGAAGGGCTACGTGACCTTCGACCGGCTGATCGAGCGCTTCTACCGGCCGGACTGGGTGCGCAACGTGTTCTTCGCGTCCAATCGCGAAGACCGCTTGGTGCGCGAGTTCACCTCGATCCTCGCCGGAGACGTGTGGCGCGACGACAACGGCATCCAGCAGATGCTGATCAACGCGCGCGCGCCGGGCCGCAAGCTCGCCGGCAAGTCGAGCTGAGCGCGGCGACCGGGAAGCCTGGCGGCGCTCGGCCGGCCCCGGTGGGCGTCAACGCCCGCTGTGCTCGACACGCCAGCCCCAGCCGGCGGTAGCCGCCAGGTCGAGCTGCGCTCCACGCGAGCACAACCATGCGACGGTCGCCAGCGGATCCGGCAGCTGGTCAGGGGCGCGCGGGCTCGGCTCCGCGCGCGACCAGCGCAGCGTGAAGCTGGCATCCGCCGCTCCGCGGGCCGCGCGCACGACCAGCGCCGTCGCGCACGTGAAGTCCGGCTCGTCAGCGAAGGCGCGGTATTCCACGGGCAGGGGCTCGTCGGCGTAGACGTAGAGCACCGCGCTCCCGTTGCAGCGCCGACTGACGGACAGCGCTTCCAGCCAACCCATCGCGAACGTCGCATGGCGCGCGGAGACCGACACCGACGGGCGGCGGTTCTGCGCCAGGATCGAGAGCTGGCCCACCGGCGCGTTGTGCACGGAGTGACTGAAGGCCGTGGGGGACAGCGGCAGGTTCGCGGCGATATCGCGCAGGATCAGCGTGCTCGTGCCGATCTCGCAGTGGCGCGAGGCGAACACCAGCGGCCGCTCGCGCAACTCGTCTGCGCTAGAACAGTCGTGCGCGACCTGCGCGACCATCTTGGCGATGCGGCTGAGTCGCCTGCGCGTCATCGCGGGGATGAAGCGCACCTCGGGCGCGCCATCGGTGGCGCCGATGCGCGGAGCTCTCGCCCAGGCGAGCCAGGACTCGCGTGTTTCGAGTCCGGGCGCCCACGCGGACCAGTGCTCGAGCTCGAACTCGATCATGCGCGTTGCCGTTCGAGCACCAGGGTGCAATTGTTCCCACCGAAGCCGAATCCGTTGCTGGCGACCAGGCGCCGGCCGCGGACGGGCGCGCTCTGGCCGGAAGCAACCAGCTGCAGCGCGGCGAGCTCGGGATCGCGGACGCCGTCCCAATCGTGCGGCGGAAGGCTCAACTGGCCGTCGTGCTCGCTCTCCAGGACCAGCGCACAAAACAGTGCTTCCAACGCACCCGCAGCCCCGAGCGTGTGCCCGACGCGCGGCTTGGTCGAGCTGCACGGCACGCTCGCACCGAAGACACGCGCGACCGCGGCGCTCTCGCTGGCGTCGTTGAGCGGCGTGCCGGTGCCGTGCAGGTTGAGGTAGGCGACTTCCTCGGGCTGCGCGCGCGCGTCGGCGAGCGCGGCGCGCATCGCGGCCTCGGCGCCGGCGCCATCGGGGCTGGGGGCGGACATGTGGTGCGCGTCGCTGGACTCGCCCGCGCCGACCAGTTGCACGCCGCCGGGGTCGCGCGTCAGGAGCACCAGCGCGGCGGCTTCGCCGAGATTCAGGCCGCGGCGGTTGCGGCTCATCGGGTTGGTGCGCTCCGGCGCGAGCGCCTCGAGCGCGAAGAACCCGCGCGTGGTCATGCGGCACAAGGTATCGACTCCGCCGCACACGACCGCATCGCACAGTCCGAGCTCGAGCAGCGAGCGCGCCGCGACCAGCGCCTTCGCGCTCGACGAGCACGCGGTCGAGATCACGAACGCCGGTCCGCGCGCGCCGCAGACGTCGGCCAGGAACTCCGCCAGGCCGCCGTGCTCGAGTTGCGCGTAGTGGAAGCTCGCGGGGTACGAGCCGCTCTCGACGTAGCGACCGATGGCGAGCGCTGCTTCGTCGACACCGGACGTGGTCGTGCCCATCACGACACCCACCCGCGCCGCGCCATGGCGCTCGATGGCGGCACGCACCGGGAGCTCGATGCTGCGCAGGGCGGCCAGGGCCAGCGCGTTGTTGCGGCAGGCGAGCTGCGCCAAACGCGCGGGCACTGCCGGGAGCGAGCTCTCGACGGCGCCCACGAGCACGTCGCGGTCGACCAGCAGATCGCTGCGCCACACCAACGGATTCGCCGCGGGCGCGAACAGGCCGCTCGCGAGCCTCGCGTGGTCGTCGCCGAGCGCGCACAACGCGCTCATCGCGGAGAATCGGCAGGGCGCGGTCGAGCTCATCGAGGCGCGGCAGCGTAACGTCGAGCGCGGCTGATCTGGAGTGCGCGGCCTGCTTCCAGTTGCGCGCCTACGCAGTTCGATGGATGGCCGCTGCGCGGCGCCGCGCGGAAGATCGGCGCACTTTCGACGGTCGCAACGCCGTCGCGACCGCCATGACGTTCCAACGCCAAGTGCCGGCGCGTGACGCGCGCGCCGAAGCCCACCGCATCGCATTCGGTCCGATCGTCTTCCAGTGCGTGCGCATCGCGCGCAAGCGCGGCCTGCTCGCGACGCTCGAGGTGAGCGAGGGCTGCACCGTCGAGCAACTCGCGGCGCGCCACGGGTTTTCGCCCTACGCCGTGCGGGTGCTGCTGGAGAGCTGCCTGTCGGCGGGTGTCGTGGCCTGCGACGGCGAGTGCTATCGACTGGCAGCGGTGGGGCACTACGTGCTCAACGATCCGATGGCCGAGGTCAATTTCGACTTCGTGCACGAGGTCTGCTACCGCGGCATGTTCGAGCTCGAAGCGAGCCTCGAGAGCGCGCGCCCCGAGGGCCTCAAGTCGCTCGGACCGTGGGCTACCGCATACCAAGGCCTGTCGAGCTTTCCTCCGGCCGCGCGCGAGGCCTGGCTGGCCTTCGATCACTTCTATTCCGACCATTCGTTCCCGGAGGTGCTCGAGATCTTGTTCGCCGCGCATCCGCGCCGCGTGCTCGACATCGGAGCCAACACCGGCAAGTTCGCGCGCGCCTGCCTCGAGTACGATGCCCAGGTCGAGGTGACCCTGGCAGACCTCCCGCAGCAACTCGAGCTCGCGCGCCGGCACCTCGAAGGCTGCGGGCTCGCGGCGCGCGCGCGCTTCGCGGCCTTCGACTTCCTGGCCGGCGAAGAGCCGCTGCCCGGGGCCCAAGACCTGGTGTGGATGAGCCAGTTCCTGTGTTGTTTCCCCGAGAGCGTGATCGCGAGCATCCTGCGCCGCGCGCGCGCCGCCCTGGCTCCGCGCGGCCGGCTGCGGATCATGGACACGTTCTGGGATCGCCAGCGGCATGACGTGGCTGCGTTCTGCGTGATCAACACATCGCCGTACTTCACCGCGATCGCCAGCGGCAACAGCAAGATGTACCGCTCCGACGACTACCTGAGATTGGCGCGGGAGGCGGGACTGGCGTTGATCGAGGAACGCGACGACATCGGCGTGTGCCACACGCTGCTCACCTTCGAGCGCTCGTGAGCTCGTCGAGCGTCACAGGTAGCCGAGCCACCGGCGCTCGGGGTGATCGCGCTTGAACGCGCCGAACCAAAGACACAGCGGATAGAGCACGCTCAAACCGATCGCCCACGCCACGTAGGTGGTCGTGAGGGAGAAGCCCCAGCTGTCGGGCAGCGGGAAGTCACGCGTCCACGGCAATTGCGTCTGCCAGCCCACGGGTTGGCCGTCGAGCGCTTGGAGGAGCATCGCGACGCAGTGCACCGTCGGCCACTGCAGCACGTAGAAGAACAGTGGCACGCGGCCGAGCTCGACGAGCGGGCGCGCGAGAGCGCCGTCCGAGCGTCCGTCGAGCAGCGCCAGCGCACACAGCGCGATCCCGAGCGTCACGCAGAGGTACTGCAGCGACGGCGGGTACTTCTCGACATCCAGGAACGCCAGGCAGGAACGAACGCGATCGACTTGCGGCCGCCATGCCTGTGGATCTCCGTACCAGCGAGTGGCGCGCAGCACGGCGAACAGCGCCAGGCTGGCGACACCGCTCCAGGCGCACGCGCGCCGGCGGCGCGAAGCGTCCCAAGTGAACACCACGCCGAACACGAAGCCCAAGGCCATCACGCCGATCCACGGAACGAGCGCGTATTGCACGTGGATTCCGATCCCGTGCGACGTCACCGGAATCGAGCCCACGCCATGCAGCACGATCCACAGCTCGCGCCAGGGCGAGCCCGAGACCTCGAGGCCATCGAGCGTGTTGTGCAAGAGCACCAGCGCGCACCCGAACAACGCCACCAGCGCGCGTTTCGCGTGCACCAGTCCGGCGAGCACGACCATCGAAACCCCGAGCGCCCAGATCACCTGCAGGAACGCCAGCAGGTAGGGGTTGAAGTTGAAGAAGATCAGCGGCCTGAGCACGAGCAACTCGAGCGCGATCAAGAGCGCTCCGCGCACGGTCAGGTACTTGCTCAACTCGCGCTCGCTCGCGCCGCGCGCGAGCTGCAGGCGCGCCGAGACTCCGGCGAGGAACACGAAGGTTGGTGCGCACAGGTGCGTCACCCAACGCGTGAGGAACAGCGCGGGGGTGGTGGTCTCCAGATCGAGCGGATCGGCGAGCTGCGCCCCGCGGTGCACGAAGTCGCGTGTGTGATCGAGCAGCATCAACACAATCACGGCGCCGCGCACGGCGTCGACACCCGTGAGGCGCGGGAGCTTGCGAGCCTCGGCCATGGCTGCGGAGCGTAGGGCCGCGCCGCGGAGGTCGCCAGCCGTCGGCGAGCTCGATTCGTCGCGCTTTCGAGCTCGATATCCACTCGTGACCTGACGACCTGCTGGGACGAGCGCTACAACGCGAGCATGCCGCCCGCCTCGCGGAACCGCGCCTTGCTCGCGCTCGCACTGAGTGTTCCCGCGACCTCCTTGGGTTCGACTCTGGCGTACGCCGTGGTCCCCGGGCCGATCGGGCAGTCGCTCTACATGCTGCTGCGCGCGTGGCTGGCGCTGTTCCCTCTGGTGTGGCTGTTGCGCGTCGAGCGCGGCACCGTGAGCTGGTCGCCGCTGCCCCGTGCGCGCCGCCGCGAGGCATGGGTTGCGACGCTGGTGCTCTCGCTGGTCGTGGTGGTCGTGATCTTCGCCGCGTGGGAGCTCGTCGGGCGCGACTGGTTCGACGTCGAGCGGCTGCGCCGACAGGCCGCCGATTCGGGCCTCGGCTCGCGTGCCAACTACGTGCTCTTCGGCGCGTTCATCGCGCTGGTGAACTCGCTGATGGAGGAGTACGTCTGGCGCTGGTTCGTGTACCGCCGCTGCGAGGAGCTGGTCGGCGCGCTCGCCGCCGTTCCGCTCGCGGCGCTGCTCTTCACGCTGCACCACATCCTCACGTTCACGCTGCAATTCGGCCTTTCCGCGGGCCTGTTGGCGTCCCTCGGAGTGTTCCTCGCCGGCTGCGCGTGGTCCGCTTGCTACCTGCGCTGGCGCTCGATCTGGCCCGGCTGGGTCACGCACGTGGTCGCCGACCTCGCGGGCCTGGCCATCGGCTGGCGGATCCTGTTCGGCGAGTGACCGCTCGGGTGCGTTTGCGAACGACGTGAATCAGCAAATGCGTCCCAGGGTCGATTCGCAGTTGCTCCAGGGACAGATCGATTGGAGCCAGTCCTGGTTCCGCGATCCGGCGAGTCCGAGCACCACCGGCCTGACCGACGCGCCGCAGTTCGTGATCGCTCCCGGAGACGCGCTGCCGAGCGCACGCTCGGGTCCGACTCACTCGAGCGCGTCGAGGAAGCGGCGGTCGGCGCCCGCGAGTCGCAGGCCGTCACCGTCGATGCGTTCGGCGCTGAGCACGTTCGCGGCGCGATGACCGACCAGCAGCGCGATCTGCAGCAGGGCTACCGCGAGCATGGTCGCGGATGGCGAGCGATGACCGTCGAGCGCGGCGCAGCCGCCGAGCACGCACAGTGCCCAGCACACGGCGGCGCGCAGCGACCAGCGCCGGCTGCGGGCATGCCGCTCGCACAGCCCGATCTCGATCCGCGCCTCGCGGCGCTTGAAGAGCGCGACGACCAGGTACAACGCGGGGACGGCGAACAGGAGCAGGTACAGCCAGGGATCGTGCCAGATCAGTCTGCGCTCCAGCCGCACGGCTTCGCGCTCGTTGCAGCGCACGCAGCGCCGCGGCAGCTCGGAGCGCGGCCCGGCGCACACGCTCGCGCCTTCGCGCCAGACGCGGCGCTCTCGGACCGGGAGCACTTCGACGCGCGGCGCGCCATAGGGGTCGATCGAGGCCGTGTTCACCATGGGAGCCCGTCACTGGACGCGCGGATCGCGGTGGGATTCCCGCGCCAGGGCGGCTCATCCGAACACGATGCGGAACAGGCGCTGCACCGAGGCATCCGTCGAGAGCCGCGCCAACTCGTCCGGCGCGACCCAGGCCAGAGCGTGCGACTCGTCGCTCACCTGCGGCGTCGCGCCCGCGGGCGCGACGACCAAGAAGCGCGTGTCGTAGTGCAGGTGCTCGGGCTCGTCCTTGCGGCCGGGGATGGTGTGGATGTCGAGGTCGATCGGCGCCGGGAGCACGACCAAGTCCGCGATCCCGCTCTCCTCGACGCATTCGCGCAGGGCGACGTGCGCGAGGTTTGCGTCGCCATCGCAGTGGCCGCCGAGCTGCAGCCAGCGCCCGAGCTTCTTGTGGTGGGTCAGCAGCGCGCGCTTGCGCTCGCTGTCGACGACCAAGGCGCTCGCGGTGAGGTGGCCCTCGAGCAGCGTGCGGCGGTGCGCGTCGAGCGGATGGCGCGCGATCAGGTCCAGCATGCGGCGGCGGAAGTCGGCCTGGAGCTCGTCGGTCGGCTCGAGATGCGCGAGGACGTGAAACGCACGACCTGTGTCGTCGTGCGCGACGAGCCACGGGTCACCCAGACGCGCCGCGGTCGAGAGCTCGAAGTGCATCGCCATCACCCGCAGCGTAGCTTCGTGCGTCAGTCGACCGCGACTCCCAGCGCGCGGCCGACGAGCCAGGTCGCTGCGCCCGCGGCGGAACCGATCGCGACCATGCGCAGGCCGCTGAGCCAGGCGGAACGGCCGGAGAACAGCGCCAGGACCGCGCCGACGACGAACAGCGCCAGCAGCGTGAGCGCGACCGTCGCCGCGAGCGCGCGCTGGCCGTCGAACACGGCGAAGGGTGCGAGCGGCAGCGCCGCGCCCAGCGCGAAGGCGGCGAACGACGACCAGGCCGCGCCCCACGGTGAGCCCAGATCGTCCGGATTGAGGCCCAGCTCCTCGCGCGCCAGCGTGTCGAGCGCGTTCTCGGGGTCCTGCATCATGCGCCGCGCCAGCGCGCGCGCCTCGTCGAGCTCGAGCCCGCGCGCCCGGTAGATCAACGCGATCTCCTCGGCCTCCTCCTCGGGGTATTCGGCGAGCTCGTCGCGCTCCAGCCCGATCTGGTACTCGAACAGCTCGCGCTGCGAGCGCACCGAGATGTACTCGCCGGCCGCCATCGAGAACGCTCCGGCGAGCAGGCCCGCGAACCCCGACAGCAGGATCGTGCGCGCGTCCGCTCCGGCACCGGACACGCCCATGATCAGGCTGGCGTTCGACACCAAGCCATCGTTGACGCCGAACACCGCCGCGCGCAGCGCGCCGCCGGCGCCGACGGAACGATGCCGCGCGCCGAAATCCTCGCGCGACTTGGGCATGGCATGCCCGCGGGGAGCCTTCGAGCCGTACACCGAGAGCCCGCGCACCTTGAGCGCGGCGAGCGCCGGCAGCATGCGGCGGGCTCCGATCGCGCGCACCATGCGGACGACGATCCGCGCCCGAGCGCTGGGCGCGAACACCGGGGCCTGGCCCTCGAGCTTCGCCGCCCAGATCGCGGCTTGCTCGTCGGCCGCGCTGGCGAGCTCGCCGAACAGCGCCCGCGCCGCCGGAGCGCGCTCGACCTCGGCCAGCGCGCGGTACAGATAGGCCGACTGCTTCTCCTCGTGCCAGTGCTCGCGGGCGGACATCGACGAGAGGATACGAAGCGCGAGCGGTGCCTCGCACGCTTTGCACGGCTCGCTTGGTCCGGGTGGGAGAACTCGCGCACGCGCCGCAAAAGCGCGCGCGAGCTCCGTATCATCCCGCCCATGAGCTCCGCAGTGTTCGTGACCGGCGCTGGGCGCGGGATCGGCGCCGCCATCGCGCGCCGCTTGGCGCTCTCGGGCCGGACGGTGGTGCTCGGCGCGCGCACCGCGCGCGAGTGCGAGGAGCTCGCTCAGGCGATCGAGGGCGGCGGCGGGAGAGCGTTGGCCGTGCAGCTCGACGTCGGCGATCCCGGGGCCATCCGAGCGGCCGTGGCGCTCGCCACGGATCGCGTCGGGCCGATCACGGAGCTGGTGAACAACGCCGGAATCGCCGTCAGCGCGCCTTGGAGCGCCAAGGACGGTTCCTCGGACGAGCTCTACGAGCGTCACCTGCGGATCAACTTCCACGGCGCGCGCCGCATGACCGAAGCGCTGCTACCGGCGATGCTCGAGCGCGCCCACGGCTCGATCGTCAACATCGCGTCGTCCGCGGCGTTGCGTGGTTATCGCTACGTCGCCGCGTATTGCGCGTCGAAACACGCCTTGCTCGGTTGGGCGCGGGCCGCGGCGCTCGAGCTCGAGGGGCGCGGCATCGCCATGGCGACGATTTGCCCGCACTACGTCGACTCTCCGATGACCGACGAGAGCGTGCGACGGATCGCCCACAAGACCGGCCGCGGTGAGGCGCAGGCGCGTGCGTTCCTCGCGTCCGAAAACCCCGGCGGCGCGCTGGTGCGGCCCGAGCAGATCGCCGAGGTCGCGATGGCGCTGCTCGAGGGCCCGCGGAACGGCGCGATCGTCGAATTGGACGGCGGCGAGCCCCGCTATCATCCGCCGCGAACGCCATGAGTCTGCAAGCGATCCAAGTGCCGGGCTGGAAGTCTCCCAAGGGTTACTCGAACGGTCAGCTCGCACCGGCGGGCGCGCGCCTGCTGGCGATCGCCGGGCAAGTCGCCTGGGACGCGAACGAGCAAATCGTCGGGCGCGGCGAGTTCGCGGCGCAGTTCCGCCAGGCGCTCTCGAACGTGCTGGCGATCGTGCGCGCCGCTGGTGGCGAGCCGAGCGACTTGATGTCGCTGACGATCTTCGTCGTCGACTCCAAGGCCTACAGCGAGTGCTTGCGCGACCTGGGCGCGATCTGGAAAGAGCTCGTCGGGCGCCACTACCCGGCGATGGCGTTGGTGCAAGTCGCGGCGCTGCTCGAGGACGGCGCGCTGCTCGAGATCCAGGGTCTGGCGGCGCTCACGCCGCGTTGAAGGAAGGGGGCTGTCGATGTCGGCTCGCTGGCTGTTCCATGGCGTGTTCACGGGGGCTGAGTTGGACAAGGTCGACGAGCGCTTGGACGCGCTCGAGGGCCGCGCGCGGGCGGTCGAGAACGATCTCGACCAAGAGGTCGCAGCGTTGCGCAACGACGTGCGGCGGCTGGAGCTGGTCAACCGGGCGCTGCTCGACGTGTGCCTCGAGCGGGGGCTGGTGTCGCACGAAGCCTTCAAGGCCAAGCTGTCGTCGATCGGCGCGAACGACGCACCTCGCGGAGCTCACTGACATGGGACTGCTCGATTACCTCTACGCTTCCGGGTACGCCAGACGCGGGGACTTGCTCCTACTGCAGCAGCGCGTCCAGCGCTTGCGCCGCTCGGCGTCGAAGCGCGGCGGAGCGGAGCAGCGTCGGCTGGACGCGCTCGAGCTCGATTTGATGCGTGTCGCCATGGCGACGCGCGCCATGGCGGATTTGTGCATCGCCAAGGGCGTGTTCACCAGCGCGGAATTCGCGCGCCAGATGGCCGAGGCCGATTTCGCGGACGGCGTGTTCGACGGCGGGCTCGACCCGGAGCTGGTCCAGCCCGGTCGGCGCCGGCCGGCCGCCAGCGCCAAGCCGCAGCCCGCGGCACCCAAGCCCGCGCAAAAGAAGCCCAAGGGCCGCTGACCGCGATGAACCCCAAGCACTTCAAGTACGACGAGCGCGACGGAGTCGCGACGCTTCGGCTCGATCGGCCCGAGCGCCTGAATGCGCTCACCTTCGAGAGCTACGCCGAGTTGCGCGACGCCTTCGCGGCGCTCCACGGACGCTCGAGCGTGCGCGCGATCGTGCTCACCGGAACCGGACGTGCCTTCTGCTCCGGTGGCGACGTCAAGGACATCATCGGCAAGCTCTTCGGCGTGCCCGAGTCGGAGTTGTTCGCGTTCACGCGCATGACCTGCGACTTGATCGAGAACATGCGGCGTTGCGAGAAGCCGATCGTCGCCGCGCTCAATGGGACCACCTGCGGCGCGGGCGCGGTGATGGCGGCCGCCGCCGACGTGCGCGTCGCCGCCGACACGGCCAAGATCGCCTACCTCTTCACCAAGGTCGGACTGTGCGGCGCGGACATGGGTGCGGCTTGGCTGTTGCCGCGCATCGTCGGACTGGGCCGCGCCAGTGAGCTGTTGATGCTCGGCGAGTTCGTGTCGGCGCAGCGCGCCTACGAGATCGGGCTGTACAACGAGGTCTGCAAGCCCGAGGACCTCGAGGCGCGCGCCGGCGAGTGGGCGCGCCGGCTGGCGGCGGGGCCGACGATGGGCATGGCGGTCACCAAGCGCATGCTCAACGCCGAGGCCTCGATGACGCTCGCCGACGCGATGCAGCTCGAGGGCTGGATCCAAGCCGAATGCATGAAGCACCCCGACTACCTCGAGGGTTACCAGGCCGCGCTGGAGAAGCGCGCACCCGATTTCGCGGCCGTGGAAGCACGTCGCGCGGCGGGGGCGCAGTGAGCGCCGCGGCTGGTTCCGACGGCGCGAGCAACGGCGCGGCGACACTGCTCGCGCTGCGCGAGCTCGGTGAGCGCGTCGGCCGAGCCGGAGCTCCGATGCTCGCGGGACTCGACGAGACCGCCGCGGCGCGCAAGGCGCTCGCGATCGTCGCGCAATCCGGGGCGCTGCACTGGACGGTGCCGCGCGCTTGGGGCGGCGCCGACAGCTCCGGACTGGCGGCCGCGGACGACGTTTCGTGTCGGGCGCTGTGCGCGCTGCGCGAGCGCATCGCCTACCACAGCGCGATGCTCGACGTGATGCTCGTGATGCAAGGTCTGGGCAGCTACAGCGTCGCGCGCGCGGGCTCGGAGACGCTGCGCGCGCGCGTGCTGCCGCGCGTCGCGAGCGGCGAGCTGGTGGCCGCCTTCGGTCTGACCGAGCCCGAGGCTGGTTCCGACCTGGGCCAGATCTCGACGCGCGCCGAGCGCCACCTGGGGCGCTGGCGCGTGCGCGGCACCAAGACCTTCATCTCCAACGCGGGCGTCGCCGACTTCTACAGCGTGCTCGCGCGCACCTCGGGCGCTCCCGGCGATGGGGGACGCGACAGCCTGACGATGTTCTTCGTGCCCGCGGACGCCGCCGGGCTCTCCACGGCGCGCTTCGAGGTCACCAGTCCGCATCCCATCGGCGACGTCGTGTTCGAGGACGTCGAGGTCGCGGACGAGTGCGTGCTAGGAGCTGTCGGCGCGGGCTTGGACGTCGCGCTCGCGACCCTCGGCCGCTTTCGCACAACGGTTGCCGCGGCAGCCAACGGCTTCGCGCGCAGAGCGCTGGACGAGGCTCTGGCGCACACCAAGCGCCGCCGGCAGTTCGGCAAGCCGCTCGCATCGTTCCAGGGCGTGGCGTTCGATCTGGCGGAGATGGACGTGCGGCTGCGGGCCGCGCAGCTCTTGGTCGAGGAGGCGGCGGGCGCCGTCGACCGCGGCGAGCGCGCGATCGCGGAAGTCGCGCGGGCCAAGTTGTTCTCGACCGAGAGCGCCTCGTGGATCTGCGACCGCGCCGTGCAGCTCTGCGGCGGGCTGGGCGTCAAGCGCGGCAGCGCCGTGGAGCACCTGTGGCGCGACGTGCGCGCACTGCGCATCTACGAAGGAACCTCCGAGATCCAAAAGTTGATCCTGTCGCGCGCGCTACTCGGTTGAGCGCGCGGAACCCCGCGAGACTCCCGCATGGCCAAATTCGAGCGACACGTCTTCGTCTGCACCAACGAGCGCGAGCCTGGCGATGCCCGCGGCTGTTGCAAGGCGCGCGGCGCGGACGCCGTGGCGGAGGCCTTCAAGAAGCAGCTCTACGAGCGCGGCTTCAAGCGCGTCGTGCGCCCCAACAAGGCCGGGTGCCTCGATCAATGCGCGCGCGGCGTCGTGGTGGTCGTGTACCCCGAGCAAGTGTGGTACGGCGGGGTGAGGCCCGAGGACGTCGAGGAGATCATCTCCAGCCACATCGTCGGCGGAGTGCCGGTCGCGCGCCTGGTGATCCCCGACGCGGAGCTGACCGGAATCGAGCGCAGCCAGTAGGATGTCCGGCCGCTCGCGAGTCCCAGTCCAGGGCGCGGGCGCGAACCGGAATGCACTCCTACGACGAAGAAACCAAGGGCCTGCTGCGCAAGATCATCGAGGGCCAGGCCTACCGCCAGTTGATGCTCTCGAACATCCGCGGGCACGGAATCAAGTTCCTGCCGGAAGTGCGCGACAAGCAGCGCATCGCGGGCGCGCTCGAGACCTCGCTGCGCCAGTTCACGGAGGTCCAGCGACTGTATTCCGAGCTCGGATTGGGCGACGTCGTCTCCGCGGTGCGCCACAAGATGGAGCGCGTGCCCTACCCGAGCACGCGCATGGAGCTCGCGGTGTGCATGTTCCTGTGCGAGCGCGTGTCGTGGCATGCGCTCGGCGCCTATGGCGATTCGACCTGCAGGGAGTTCGCGGCGATCGCGCGCACGCGCCTGTCCGAGCTGCGCGAATTGGCGGAGCCCGAGGACTCGGCCTTCTACGAGTTCGCAGCCGACGAGACCAATCGTCCGCTGGCGCAGCAGTTGGTCAACCGCTGGTTGGTGATCACGCTGCTCTCGCTCGGCCGCCCCGACAGCAGCGGCGACGCACGCGCTCTGCAGTTGAAGCTGCGCTCCAAGGGGATCGCGCGCATCGTGCGCGAGTACCTCGACGGGCTCGCCCCGTTCCTCGCCAAGTGTGGACTGGTGATGCCCGACGTGGCGACGCTCGGGCTCGAGTTGCCGGCCGCGGCCAAGTCCGTCGCACGCTAGGGCCCCATGAGCACGACCTCGAACCCGACGGGCGCGCGCACGCTCGCCGAGTGTGACGCTTTCGCCGCCCAATGGCGTCCGCGCTTCCCGATCCTCGCCAGCACGACCTATCTCGTGACGCACTCGCTGGGAGCGATGCCGAGCACGGTCTACGACAAGCTCAAGGCCTACGCCGATCAGTGGGCGACGCGCGGAGTGCGTTCGTGGGCCGAGGGTTGGTGGGACTCGCCGGTCAGCGTCGGCAACGTGCTCGCGCGGGTGATGAACGCGCCCGAGGGCTCGGTCGTGATGTTCCCCAACGTCTCCACCATCGAAGGCGTCGTCGCCAGCGCCCTCGACTTCTCTGGGCCGCGCAACAAGGTCGTGTACACCGACCAGAACTTCCCCACGAACATGTACGCGTGGGAAGGTTGGAAGCGCTACGGCGCGCAGATCGACGTGGTCAAGAGCCCCGATGGCGTCGGCGTGCCGACCGAGGCGCTGATCGCGGCCATCGACGAGCGCACCTTGATCGTGCCCATCAGCCACGTCCTGTTCCGCACCTCGTTCCTGCAGGATGCGCAGGCGATCTGCGCGCGCGCGCGCGAAGTCGGAGCGTTGGTCCTGCTCGACACGTACCAGTCGCTGGGCACCGTGCCGGTCGATGTACGCGCGTTGGGCGTCGACATGATCTGCGGCGGCTCGGTCAAGTGGTTGTGCGGCGGCCCCGGCGCAGGCTACTTGTACGTGCGGCCGGAGCTGCAGTCGCAGTTGTGTCCGCGCATCACCGGTTGGGCGGCGCACGCGGCGCCCTTCGCGTTCGAGCTCGGCCCGCAGCGCTACGCAGGCAACGTGCGGCGCATGCTCAACGGCTCGCCGCCGGTTCCGGCCTACTTGCAGGCCACCGCTGGCTACGAGATCGTGCTCGAGGTCGGCGTGCAGCGCATCCGCGAGCACTCGACGTGCCTGACCGAGACGCTGCGCCGCGAGCTCGCCGAACGCGGCTTCCAGAGCCCCAGCCCGACCGATCCTGCGCGCCGCGGCGGCTCGCTCACGGTGCGCTTGGCGCCGGATGAGCACGGCCCGGCGTTCGTCTCGGCGCTCGAAGCGCGCGGCATCCTGGTCGACCATCGCCCCGAGGCGGGTTTGCGCGTCAGCCCGCACTTCTACACGAGCTGGAGCGAGCTCGCCGCTTTTGCCGAGGCGCTCAGCGAGCTGCGCGCGACTCGCAAGTGGACGGTGCACGCGCAGTCGAACAAGGCCTACTGAGCGCGGGCTCGAGCGCCCTCGGCGCGCACGAGCCGACGCCGCTGCCGCTCAGTACATCGTCACGTAGTTGGCCGCGTCACCCCAGCCGCCCGCGTTCCAGGCCGTTCCGTCGAGCCGCAACGTGTTGTCCAACGCTCCGTCGCGGTCGAGATCGAGCAGCACCAACCCATCGATGGGCTGCGGGCCTCCCGGGAGTGGCGCGAGCACGTAGACGAACCCGTGTTGCGGATGGTCGGCACTCCAGCGGATGCGGAAGGGATCGGCGAGGCGCGGCTCGACGATCAGGTTCGGAGCCGGTTGGGGGCTCGCGACCTTCGTGGACACGCGCACGCGATCGCTCTCGCGCCAATCGACGCGGTACACGTCCTTGCTGGTCGCGAACTGCACATAGAGCGAATCCGTGAACGTCGCTGGCGCCTGTGGATTGAAGAACAGCACGGCAGCCGGGCCGAGTTGGGCCAGTGGTTCGTTGAGCAGCTCCTCGCGCTCCTTGATCGGCAGCGTCAACTCGCCGTAGCGGTATTGGCCGGTGTCGGCGTCGATTCGCGGGGCCGGCAGCGGGCTCGTGCCCAAGGTCCACAGCTCGAGCACCACGCGCTCGCGCCGCACGCCTGCGACGGCGATGCGGTCGGTGCGCATGCCGATGGCCTCGGTCGGCCAGAACGCAACGCTCTCCTCCTGCACGGAGTGTTGATCGGGGCGTGGCCCGGTCGAGGTCCACGACCACTTCAAGCTGATCTTGCGATCGGCGAGCGAGTAGCTGACGAGACCCTTGGCGGGCGAGCTGACTCGCACGCGTGAGTCACCCTTGTCTGCGGCGCCGAACGAAAGCGCTGGCCGGTCGTTCGGCGGCGGCGGGTCCTGTGCGGGTTGGGCCAGTCCGCGCGCGTCGAGCGCGCCGGCGCAAACGAGCGCGGTCAGCGCGCCTCCTGCGAGTACCGCGAGGGAGGTCGCGGCCGCGAACACACGCTGCGCGGGTCGGCGCGGACTCGAGTTCAGTTGCAACATGGTGGCACCTGGGCGATGGCGTAGATCGACGGAATCGAGGCCGGATCACAACCGTCTCGCGCACACTCCTCCAGTTTCTGCTCCGCGTCGCGCCAACTCTCGCGCACGGCCGCGCACACGCTGGCCAGTTCTTCCGGGGCGATCCAGGCCATCCACTCGCACGCGATTTGTCCCAGGTGGTCGATGTCATCGGCCTTGATGCGCGCGTGCTCACAGGCACCGCACGTGGGCTGCACGCTCGAGTTCGTCACGCAGTCGCCCGCATTGGGATTGCCGGGCTCGCAGGCCTGCGCGTTGAGCGCGTGCACGAACTCGTGCATCAAGACCACGGAGCACTTCCACAACGGCGTGCCGTCGGTCACGACTGCGATCGTGCCGCCGTCGGAGTAACCGCCGCGAGCCGCGGGCGAAACCAACTCCACGACGCGGATCGTCCCCGTCTGCGGATCCGTCGCCGCGCGCAACTGGGCCGCAACTTGAGGATCGATGTGATCCTCGATGTAGTCGATCATCTCGTCGGTGGAGTGCTTCATCGCACTCGGGTGTGAGCTGACCGCGATTCCGACGTCCTTGAAGCTGGTGTTGCCGGTGTTCTGGGCCCGCGCCATTCCGGCGAGCGTCGCGAACGCGGCGCACAGGATCCACAGTCGGGCCAGCAGAATTCGAACGAGCGGAGGAGCTGTCGCGCGAGCGTGATCGGGCATGGGCCGTGGGCTCCGGAGGGCTGGGAGTGCGCGGCCGCAGGAGAGGTGGGACGCGAGCGCGGCCGCTCGTGGACCGGTGGGGAGACAGCTCGGCGGGCGGGCGTCGACAGCGGAATCCGACAAACCACGCGCCGCGTGCGCTCGCGTGCCGAAAATGGGCCGAGGCGCCCTCGAAGCGTGCGGGTCGCACGGCGGAGCCGCCTGCTCCGGTCGGCGCGCGGGTCAGACCGACCGCGCGCTGCGCCGCGAGAGCACCTCACGCAGGTGCTTCCGAGCTCGGGCGTACTGCGTTCTCACCGTCGACGGGGACACGCCGAGCTCCTGCGCGATGCACTCCAACGTCTGATCCTCGAACACGTGGCGCCGCACGATCTCGCGTTGCCGTGCCGTCACCGTGTCCAGGGCCGAAGTGACCGCGGTCCGGGCCTCTTCGAGCTCGAGCGGATCGACCTCGTGCACCGCTAGAACCTGCGCCAAGACCGGGGTTTCGTGGAGTTCCGATGGTGGGCGAGCTCGCTCCTGCGAGTGCCATCGCAACACGATGCTCAGCGCCGTGCGGCGCATCCACGCGTCCGCGTGAGCCGGAGCATCGCCGCGCCGGGCTCTGATCCAGTAGCGCACCAGGGCGATCTGCAGCGCGTCGTCGGAGAGCTCACGCCGGCCGGGGACGCCCACACACAGGCGCATGATCCAGCGCCGGCGCCGCGTGTCGAGGTCGAGCGTCGCGCGCAACGCCAGCTCCTCTGGCGTGGCCTCGAGCGCGGCGGCGGGCCGTGCGCGGAGCAGGTCCTGCGCTCGCGCAGCACAGGAGGGCAGGGCTGTGGGCCGGACTTTCGGCATGGAACCGCCGCGTGGCGCGCGGCGGTAGGCCAGTAGGTGTCCGCGCTCCACCGCGAAGTTTCGTCTTTTCTCCAGCAATCCCCGTCGGCGAGGCACGCGGGCCGCGGAGTGTGCCGAAACGCGGGTCCGGCGCTACCCTGCGCGCGCCGTGACCGAGCGCATCGAACTCGAAGGACCGGGGGCTAGTCGGCTGGGGGCCTGCTGGAGTCGAGCGCGGGTCGATTCCGGCGCGCCCGCCTCGGCGCTCCTGTGCCTGCACGGCGCCGACGCGCTTTCGGCTCGCCCCGAGACGCGCCGCGAGCGGCTCTTGGAGCTCTCTGCGAGCGTGCTCGAGCTCGATCTGGGTCCGGGGCAGCGCGCGCTGGCGGGTGGGGATCGCGAGCTCGCCGCGGGCGTCGAGTCCGCGTTGGCGTGGCTCGAGCGCCGCGCCGATGTCGATGCGCGCCGCACGGCGGTCATCGGCTTCGGCACTGGAGGCACGCTGGCCTTGATCGTCGGAAGCACCAGTCGCCGCGCGCGCGCGATCGTGGCCGTCCAAGGCGCCGTGCGCTATTCGACGCTGGACGCCGCGCATCCGATCCAGCCGCACGAGCTCGCGCTCAATCTCGACGTGCCCTTGCTGGCGGTGTTCGGCGCGCGCGACGCGCGTGTCGCCGACGGCGATCTCGAGCAGTTCGAGCGCAGCATGGCGCAGGCGATGAAGCACGTGGAATTGCTGCGCTTTCCGTCGTGTGGACCCGACTTCCACGATGCGTCGAGCGCGCACTACCGAGTCGCGGACGCCGAGCGATTCTGGTCGTGCAGCGCCGAGTTCCTGCGGCGCGTGCTCGAGTGACTCGCGCTCATGGAGCGAGCATGATCCGCGCGCGATCGATCGTTCCCGCCGCGAGTTGCGTCAGCTCGGCGCGCCCACTCGGCTCCGCGCGCCAACCGCGGTAGTCGACCTCGACCGTGCTCGGTGCCGCAGCGCGCCTCAGGCTCGCGTGGCCTGTGGCGTCGCTCTCGACCGCCACCTCGCCGTCGAGGCGAACGCGCGCTCCCGCGAGAGGCGCGAAGCCCGGACCGAGAACGGTGAGCTCTCCGCTCCAGCCACGCGGCAAGCGCGCCGTCACCACGAACGCATCGTCATCGCGTTGCGCCGGATCGAGCTCGACCTCGACCCACGCGTGGCCATCGGCGCCGACCCGCCAGCGGTCGAGCTCGCTCGGCGTGCGCGCTGTGAAGAACAGCGCCGGCGGCGCGTCGACGGTCTCGATGCCCCAGAGTTGCTCGAGCGGATGCAGCGAGCGCACGCGGAGCGCCTCGAGCTCGCGCCCGCTTTCGGCGTCGAAGGCTCGGATCTTCACGAGGACGTCGCGCTCTTCCGTGCGTGGCTGCGCGGATCGGAACACCAGATCGCGCGCGTTCGTCGAGACCTCGAACGAAGGCGGCGTGAGCTCCGAGCCGCTCGAAACCAGCGCCGAGAGCTCCCAGTCTCCGCGCGCCAGGCCGCTGAAGGAGAACGGGGCGACGCGCAACTCGCCGCGGAACTCGAAGGGCACGCTGAGCTCGGCCTCGCGGCCTTCGGGCCGCTTCGAGCGCAACCTGAGCCGCGCCGTCGCCGCGTTGTCGTCGCGGCTCGACTCCACGCGACCGGAGATCTCGCCGTCGAGCTGCGCGCGCGGCAGCGTCAGATCGAGGTCCGTGCGCCGGTCTGGCTCGACCTCGAGCGCGGCGCAGCGTCGATCGTGCGTCGCGGAGATCGCGCCGACGACGTAGGCACCGGGCGGCACCAGGAGGAATTCGGCCAGGCCATTGCCCGAGGAACTCTGCGCCGCGAGTGGGCCCGACCAGCGCGTGCCGTTCGCGGCGTACAACTCGACTCGAGCATTGGGGAGCGGATCGTCTCCACCCGCCAACACGCGTACCATCACGCTGCCGCGCGCTGTGAGCTCGAGCTCGACCTCGTGGATGCCCGTTGTGCGCTCCACGACCGTGCTGCCCAGCCAACGGCCGTCGGGAGACGCAACCGCGAGCCGCACGCCGGAGCCCATGCGGTCGAGCCAGCGCGTCTCCGGCCGGAAGCGCACCCAATCGCCGTCGTCGCGCCTCACATGCGTGCGCCGCGCGGCGGTCAGTGGGTTGGGCTCGACGTGAGCCAAGTGCAGGGATGCGCTCAGCCGACCGGCGAGCACGTCCGGCGGAGCTCGCAGCGCGAGGCGGTAGGTCGGCCCGGTGGGGATCGCGAGCTCGATCTCCGAAGCGTCTCCCTCGCCAGCCAAGTGCTGCACGTCGAGATAGAAGCAGGCTTGCATCTCGTGCCCGCTGGCGTCGGGCTCGATCGTGTCGAAGAACCACATCATCAGCGGACCTTCGGGATAGGCCTGCTCGGAGACCAAGTGTCCGTCCGCGTCGCTGACGCAGTTGGCGCGACCGCCGTCGTGGGTTCCGACACGCACGAGGTAGTGGGCGACCGGCGCGCCCGACTCGGCGTCGACGAGCCGCGCGCGCAGCGGCGCGAAACCCGCTTCGTGCGCCAGGAACTCGAGCACTTCGTAACGCCCGCCGGGCTCGCGCGCGACACCGCGCACGCGGTCGGCGAGCACCCAACCGTAGGGTGCGGTCGCGATCACTTGGGCGCCCTCCTCGGGCGGCTCCCGGAAACGCGCGCAGCCGTCGCGATCCGTGCGCGTCTCGCCGAGCATCTCGCGCGCGGTCTTCATTTCGACGTAGAAGCCCGCGAGGGGCTCGCGCGTGCGAGAGTGCCGCACGCAGACCTCGAGTTCGCGGTCCGCGGCCGCGGTGCGCTCGGCGGCCGTGCTCGCCACGCTGTCGCTGGACTGCGTCGTGGGCGAAAGGCCGGGCCCGGAGCCCGTGCGCGAGAGCTCGACTCCGGCGCTGGCGGCGGGCTCGCCGATGCGCGCTTCGTCCGTGCTCGCGACGAACCACGCGAGGACCAGGCCCAGCGCGGCGGCGACGGCTCCCAAGGCGATTTTCGCACGCATGTGTGAAGTGGGGGCGTGGCCTCGATGAATGCCGTGCACGCTCGGGAGCCGAGGGCGGAGGTCGATCGCCGGTGCGAGCCGGCGCGCGCGCCACGAACATACCCACGCCTCGCGGCGGGGTCACCGTGAGAGAGCTGCGCGTTTCCCCTGGCTCGCAGCCGCGGATACCATCGGCGCCCCCAAGCTTCGAGAGGGAAGGTCCGCTCATGTCCACCGAGTCGTTCTCGCTGTTCGATTTCCAACCCGGCCGAGAGATCGCGGGTCGCTTCCGCATCGTGAAGCCGCAGCGTCAGAGCGGGCTTTCGACGGCCTTCGAGGCGCAGGACCTCAAGGCCTCCGATGGCGCGAGCCGGTGCGCGCTGGTGCTCTTTCCGGGTGCCCTGTTCGAGGGTGCGCGCCAGGCCGAGGAGTTCCGCGCGAGCTGGCGGCCGTGGCAGGCGGTGCGCTCGGCGCACGTCGCGGCCGTGCGCGAGATCATGGCGATGCCACAGAACACCAGCGTGATGGTCGCGGACTTCCCCAGCGGCTCGACCCTGCGCGACTGGCTCAAGAAGCACAAGCAGATGACGCCGACGCAGACCCTGCGCATGGGGCTGGGGTTGCTCGACGGCCTGGTCGCGATCCACGCCGAGGGGCTGGTGCACGGCGACATCAAGCCGCAGACGATCTTCCTCACCGAGGGTCCCCAGGGCGAGGTCGACGGCGTCTTGGTCGATGGCGGCATCACCACCGGCCTGTGGAACGCCAAGCACCTGGGCGAGCACACGGCATTGATCGGCACTCCGTTCTACGCGCCGGTCGAGCAGTTCGGCGGCGAGTCGCCCGACGTGCAGTCCGACGTCTACAACCTGGCCACGGTGCTCTTCGAGTGCGTCACGGGCGTGCTGCCCTGGCCGGGTTCGTCGATGCTCGAGGTGTTCCAGGCCAAGCTCGACCGCAATCCGCCGTCGATCAAGAAACGTGCTCCGAAGGCCGACGTGCCGAGCGCGCTCGAGAAGGCCATCGTGCAGGGGTTGCTCGCGGACAAGCGCCAGCGCTACGCGAATGCCGCGGAGTTCCGCGGCGCCCTGGGCGCGGTCAAGCTCTGAAGAGAGCGCGAGCGCGACCCGCGCGCCGCTTCTGGAAGGAAGTTCGCTCGCGGATCGCGCGGTGTGTGCGGGAGTTTCTGCGGCAGGGCCCGCAAAGGCGCCGGTTCCGCTCCAGCGCGGATCGCGCGCGGTTCGATGGTGGGAGCTCGGTAGCGTCCGCCGGCAGGCGGCGCGCCGCGCAATGTCGTCCCACGCTCAACTCCGTCTTCCCGCGGATCGCAGGCGCAGCGCTTTCACGCTCGTCGAGGTCTGCGTCGCCACGCTGATCCTGGTCGTCGCTCTGTCCGGGATGGTGGGAGCCCTGCTGACCTCCAGCTCGCTCGGCCGCGTCAACGAGGAAACCGCGCGCGCGCAACGCGCGGCGACGCGCATCGTCGAGCAGCTCCAAGGCGTGCCCTTCGCGGAGGCCTTCGCGACGTTCAACGCGAGCACCGCCGACGACGCCGGCTTGGTGGTCGCGGCGCTCGGTCCGAACTTCGCCGTCGATGGGCTCAACGTCCCGGCGAACGATGCCGACGGCATGTGCGGCGAGATCGTGTTCCCGACGATCGACGTGGCTGGAGTCGCGGAGCTGCGCGAGGACGTCGTGGACGACTCGCTGGGCATGCCGCGCGATCTCGACCGCGATGGAGCGGTCGACGCCGACGACCACGCTGGTGACTATCGCATCCTCCCGGTACGAGTGCGCGTGCGCTGGACCGGAGTGAGTGGCGAACGCACCCTCGACATCGAGACCGTCCTATGCGCCCGCTGAACCCCGCTCGTCGCGGCGCGACGATGGTCGAGACCGCCGTTGCATCCGTGGGCGCGGTCGTGCTCGTCGGCCTGGTCGCGACCACGATGCACCGCTCCAATCGCGTGTTCGAGCAGACCGCCACCGTGTCCGAGGTCGACTCCGTCGCGCAGCGCGCCGTCGAGCGCGTCGCACGCGAGTTCATGGACGCGGATCGCTCGACTCTGAACATGACTCCCACGACCGGGCCCAATGCCGCGAGCTTCTGTCGGGCGACGGGATACGCGGCGGGAGCCCTGCGCATCGGCGCACGCAGGCGGATTCGCTTCGAATACGCGCCGGGCGAGACCAACGACGGCCGCGACCAGAACGGCAACGGGTTGATCGACGAAGGGCGCATCGTGCTCAACGACGACGTGCAGACTGGCGCGGGGCGCGAGATGGTGCTGGTCGAGAACGTGGCCGAGCGCCTGGCCGGAGAACTCGAGAACGGCGCGGACGACAACGGCAACGGGCTGGTCGACGAGAACGGTCTGACGCTCACCTACGACGCCACCACCTTCACGCTCACGCTGCGCCTCACGCTCGTGCGGCTGCAATCGGACGGCAGCGTGCTCGATCGCTCGGCGGAGACCACGGTGAGGCTGCGCAATGACTGAAAACTCGCACTCGAGGCGCCGTGGCTCGGTGCTGCTCGTGGCACTGATCGCGGTGATGGTGATCGCCGCGCTCGCGACGTCGATGCTGACTGTGAACACCGGGCGCACGCAGGAGCGTGACACCTCGATCGCGGCCACGAAGTCCCTGTACATCGCGGAATCGGGCATGTCCGACGCCATCGAGCGCATCACCGCCGGCAACTTGGCGGCCTCGGTCGGAGCCAGCGCGGAGGTCGGCTTCTCCGGTGGGGTCTACCGCTTCGAGATCGTCGACAACGGCGACGATACGTGCCAAGTCACGGCCTTCGGCACCTACGCTGGCATCTCACGCGCCACTCGCGTCGTGATGGAGCGCGAAGGCGAGGGCATCTACGCCAGCGCGCTGTTCGCCGGCAACTCGAGCGGCGATCCGGCCTACGACATGAAGTTCGGCGGCAGCGGGACCTCGGCCGACGACATCAACGGCAACATCTACAGCGGCGGCAACGTGCTGATCGACGGCGATGCCAGCCTCGACGGACTGGTGCGCGCGAGCGGGACGGTGAGCGGTGGCAGCTTCGCGCCGGGCATGGAGCCCAAGACCGGCGCCTCGCTGCCCGTGCCCGACATCGCGGCGATGAACTACGAGAAAAACCACGACTACGACGTGGTGAGCCTGTTCTCGAGCGCGACTTACGCCTCCAGCTCGCTCGGAGGCAAGGCCTGGCAACTTCCGGAAGAGAGCCCGGCCCACATCTTCCGCAAGAACCCCTCCGATCGCACCTCGAACACGTCGGCGACCACCAAGGACGACTACTTCCTCGAGGATCCCTACGAGTCGGTCAATTCGAGCTCGGTGGTCGACGCCGCGCACGGCACGCACATCACGCTCTCGGGTCAGGACGGCAATCCCGGCTCGAGCGGATCCGACAGGGTGTATTTCATCGACGGCAACCTGTGGATCCACAACCCCAACATCTTCAGCTTCACGATGTACAACGCGGGCAGCGAGCCGATCCGCGCGACCTTCGTCGTCAAGGGCAACATCTACATCAGCGACAACATCCTCTACCAGGGCACCGGCAAGGACGGCATCGCGTTCGTCACGATCAAGGACGCGGACGTCCCCGACAGCGGCAACATCTACTTCGGTGACCCGACCTTCGGCACGCTCGAGCGCATGGACGCGTTCATGTACGCCGAGAACAACTTCTACGACAACAACCTCTCCGCCGTGGGATCGGCGAAGGTCACGGTCAACGGCAACATGACCGCTGGCAACCAGGTCCGGATCAACCGCGATGCAGGCAAGGTGCACTCGAAGCTGACGGTGAATTTCGACGGGCGCTTGATCGATGACACGCTGGTGTTGCCCGGCTTGCCGGCGGCCAGCGGTGTCGATCCGGTCTGGCGCGTGCGCTCCTGGAACGAAGTCTCCGCGAACCCTTGACGGGCCATGACGCGTCGTCGTCTGCCCCTGCCGTGGACGATCGTGCTGTGCCTGTGCAGCGCGAGCGGCCTGGTTTTGCTCGGCGTTCCGTGGCTCACGGACAACTCCAGCGTGGAGCCACCTCCGGGGCCCGCGCCACAGCGCCTGGAGGTCGAGCCCAATGCTCTGCGCGCGGTCCAGGCCGCGCTCGCTCCGCCCGCCAGCGCGAAGAGCGTGGACGAGGCGGCGCTCGCGGCGAGGATCGCCAAGCTCGGAGATCCCGCGCTCGACGTGTGCCTGGCGATGTTGTGCGGCGAGGTCGAGCCACCGGAGTTCGCCGAGGGCACGCTCGACCTGCCGATCCACCCGCTGGCGATCGAGCGGCGCGAGCAGATCCTGCGCGCGGCCATCGCGCGCTTCCCGGCCGCGCGGCGCGTGACCGCGGTCGCCCATCGCGCGGAACAGGCTCCGCTGGACGTGCAGTTGGTGCTGATCGGCGTGCTCGGCGAGACGCAGCATCCCACCGCGCTGCGCACGATCCTCGAGCTCGCCGAGGGCTTCGATCCGCTGCACTTCGAGCGCGACTTCGTGGTGCGGCCGGTGGAGACGGCGCTCTCCAAGCAACTCGCGCGTGAGCCGCAGCTCGCGATCGAACTGCGCTCGCGCCTGAAGAACGCCGAGCCCGGCGTGGCGATGCTGGCCGTGGGCGCGGCGGCCTTGGTGCGCTCCAAGACGACAGCGGAGTTCGTGGCTTCGATGCTCGGACGTGACGAGCGCGTGGACCTCAGCGTGTTGCGCGCGCTCGAGCGCATGGCTCGCGGCGGCCGGCTGGTGCTCGAGGACGACGCGCTGGAGCGCGTGAGGCGCGTGGTGACCAGCCCCGATCCGCGGCTGCAGCGCGCCGCGATCGACTGCATTGGCGCGCTCGGGGACGAGCTGTGCACCGACGACTTGATCGGCGTTCTCGGCGGCGAGGACGCGCTCTTGCGCAACGCTGCGCAGCGCGCACTCACAGGAATAGCGGGAGTCGATCTGGGGCCGCTGCCCGAGCACTGGGCGCGCTGGCGCGACGAGGAATTCGCCTGGATCGAGGAGCAGATGGACGCGGCGCTCGAGGAACTCGAGGCGCCGGCTCCAGCCAGCGTCGCCGCCGCGGTCCGCGACCTGTCGGCCCATGCGTTGGTGCGCCCCAAGGCCGCCGCCGCGATGGCGGACGCGCTCCTGCGCACACAGGACGAGATCGCCGCGCGCGTGCTGCTGGAAGGCCTGGTCGATTGCCGCGCCCCGGTGGCGTTGCCCGTGATCGTGGCGGAGCTCGAGAGCGAGAGCGAGGAACGAGCGACGCGCGCGCGAGCGGCGTTGCACGCCTTGACCGGGCTCGACTTGCCTGCGGATCGCCGGGCGTGGGAGGACGCGCTGGGCCTGGCACGCTAACGTACTCGCGCGCCATGAGCCGCGAGGATCTCTACACCGCCGTCGCCCCGTTCCCGACTCCGTTCAACCTGTGCGACTACTTCCTCGAGCGCAACCTGCGCGAAGGCCGCGCGGACAAGGTCGCGCTGATCGTCGGCGACGAACGGCGCACCTACGCGCAACTCGCAGCGCGCGTCCGCCGCCTGTGCTCCGCCATGCGCCGCGCTGGACTGCGAGCGGAAGAGCGTGTCTTGATCGCGCTGCCCGATGGATTCGAGTTCGCGGAAACGTGGTTCGCGACGCTGCGTGCCGGCGGCGTGTTCGCCATGGTCAATCCGCTGATGAAGCGCGAGCAGTTCGAGTACTACCTGGCGTACACCAAGGCGCGCATCGTGGTGACCCACAGCGACGTGCTTCCGGAAATCGCCGAGGCCGCGCGTAGCTCGCGCTTCTGCGAGACCATGTTGGTGGTCGGACCGCGAGCCGCTGGAGGTATCGGCTACGAGGCGGCGCTCGAGCGCGAGGATGCAAGCGGAGCCCTGGCCGAGCTCGAGCCGACCGGACCGGACGATCTCGCGGGTTGGCTGTTCACCTCCGGCTCGACCGGGCATCCCAAGGGCTGCGTGCACACGCACGGAGACTTCGCCTACAGCACCGAGACCTACGCGCTGCGCGTCGCGGGCTACCGCGAGAGCGACGTGTGCATCAGCGTCCCGAAGCTGTTCTTCGGGTATGCCACGGGGACCAACCTGATGTTCCCGTTCCGTGTCGGCGCGAGCGCGGTGCTGTTCCCCGAGCGCGCGACGCCCGAGGAGCTCTTCCTGCAGATCGAGCGCCATCGTCCGACGTTCCTCACCGGCGTGCCGACGATGTTCAACAACATGCTGCGCTCCGAACACATCACGCGCGCCGACCTTTCGAGCCTGCGCGTCGCGCTCTCGGCTGGCGAAGCGCTGCCCGCGCAGCTCTACAGCGACTGGAAGGCGCGCACCGGCGTCGAGATCCTCGACGGCATCGGCTCGGCCGAGATGTTCCACATCTACATTTCGAATTACCCCGGCGACGTGAAGCTCGGTTCGCTCGGGCGTGTCGTGCCGGGCTACGAGGCGGTGATCGTCGACGCCGAAGGCCGGCCCGTCGCGGATGGAGAGCCTGGGCGGTTGCGCGTGCGCGGCGGATCGACGGCGCTGTGCTATTGGGCCGACAAGCGCAAGTCGCGCGAGACGTTCCAAGGCGAGTGGTGCACGTCCGCGGACATCTTCCGCCGCGACCAAGATGGCTATTTCTACTACGAGGGGCGCGACGACGACTTGCTCAAGGTCTCGGGCATCTTCGTTTCGCCGCTGGAGATCGAGAACGTCTTGTTGGCCCACGAGGCCGTGGCCGAGGTGTGCGTGCTGGGGCACGAGGACGAGGAGCGCTTGGTCAAGCCGCTGGCGCTGGTCGTGCTCAAGCCCGGCCTGGTGGGGGACGACGCGCTGGCGGCGCGGCTGAAGGCGCACTGCAAGGAGAAGCTCGCTCCCTACAAGTACCCGCGGTGGTTCGTGTGGCGCGAGGCGCTGCCCAAGAACGACCGCGGCAAGGTGGCACGCAAGGACCTGAAGGCCGAGCTGCACAAGCGCTGAAGCGGGATTCGAACATGCACAGGATGATGATGGCTGCGTGTGTGGCGATGGCGACGGCGGCTTGCGCGAGTGTGAACCCCTCGCCTCACGGAGCTGCGCCTGAGCCGCTCGCGCGGGCGCCGCGGGCGGTCAAGGTGTTCCGCGGCGACACCGGCGCGCCGGCGACCTGGGACGAGCTCGTCGAGGCCGCGAGCAAGACCGAGGTCGTGTTCGTCGGCGAGAACCACGGACATCCCCTGGGGCTGGCGAGCGCCGCGGCGTTGTTCGATGACGTCGTCGCGCGCGCTCCCAAGGCAGCGCTCTCGATGGAATTCCTGGAGCGCGACGAGCAGACGCGAGTCGACGATTTCCTGCGAGACGTCAGCGACCTGGCGACCTTCGAGCGCCGCACGGGACGCACATCGGGGAACTACCCTCCGGGCCATCGCGCGATGGTCGAGAGCGCCAAGAAGAACCTGCGCGCGGTGCACGCGGCCAATGCTCCTCGACAGTACGTGCGCATCGCCAGCAAGCAGGGCTACGAGCCGCTCACCAAGCTGACTCCGGAGCAGCAACGCTTGTTCGTCGTGCCGCGCGAGCTGATCGGTGGGCGCTACCGCACCGACTTCGATCGGGTGATGACGCCCGCGGACCGCGATCCGAACGCGGCCGACGAGCGCGAGCGGCTGGATCACGTGTTCCGCTCGCAGCAGGTCTGGGATTGGACGATGGCGGACTCGCTGAACACCGCGCTCAAGCGCGGCGAGTCGCCCGTGGTCCACGTGGTCGGGCGCTTCCACAGCGATTTCAACGGGGGCACGCCGCAAGCGCTGGCGCTGTTGCGCCCTGGCACGCGCTATCAACTGGTCAGCTTCGTCGACACCTGGGGCGACGCCTTGGCCGAGGCCGACAAGCATCGCGGCGACTTCGTGATCTACGTCGGGCCATCTCCGACGCAGGAGTGAGCTCGGATCAGGCGCGCATTGCCAACCGGTGTGCCCACGGTGGAGCGGGCCGCGGTCGGGCCGAGGAGCCGACGATCGACGCGCTCACTTCAAACGCAGCTCGAGCCGCTCGAGTTGCGCCTTGATCGCGCCGCTCTCGGGAACGTAGTCGAGCATCCGCACGCGGAAGTAGATCGAGCGCGAACCATCCGCGTGCTCGTCGATGAAATGGCGACCGTCCCATCCGAGCGGCTCCGCGGGCGGATCGACGGCCTCCAGGCCTGTGACATGCTTGGTCGTTCTCACTTCGGCGGTGAACACCAGCTCCTCGGCATTGCGGCGCTGCTCGCCATCCCAACGGGACTCGACGCCGACCCCCGGCGCGCGGTAGCCGTGGAGTCGCGGCGACGCCGCGTAGTTCCAGTCGCTCGGTACGTAGAGCTCGACGCGCGCCCACTGCGCTGGTCCACGCACCGTGATCTTGCGGCCTCGGAGCTCCGCTTCCGCCGGGGGCGTGCGCGGCGTTCCGGGGCGTCTCAGGCGCAGCGCGGGATCGCCGTAGAGCGCCACGTTGTGACGCTGGTACTGGTGCAGGCCGCCCGCGAGCTCGCCGTGCGCGAGCACGCTCACGGTCAGGCGGTTGAGCGCGAAGCGATGCGCGGAGCCAAGGCACTCACCAGCGAGAACGGCGTTCCAGAACTCGCTGCGGTAGAGCTCGTGCTGCGCCACGGTGCGACGCACGTCACCGACGAACGCGATGGCGCCGTTGCGCAGCAAGCGCAGCGCGACGGAACGATGGGCAGGGTCCTGATCGAGCGAGGCCGGGCTGCAGCCCCCGGTTTCGACGACGCACGGCGCCAGCAGCACCTCGGAATCGTGCATGTACGTCGAGCCGAGCTGCATCCACGAGGAGTGCGCGTTGTGGACGAGCGCGGCCACCCGCGTCAACGGTGAGCCCGGCTCGAGCGGCTTGTCGTCGGTGTGGCGAGCAGGCTCCGCGAAGCCGACGTTCGTGAACAGCGGACCGCAGACCTGCTCCCATTCGGCCATGCCGACGGACTGGGCGAGCTCCGGCGTGCGCAGCTCCTCGTGCGCTAGGCTGCGCGCGGCGAGCAGGGTGCCCGCGTGGGTGCTCTCGGCCACGAAGCGTCCGAAGGCGAGCTCGACGAAGGGATCGGCGTCCGTGTTCGCGTACTCCAGGTCCGAAACTGGATCGTCGTCGATGCCTTGCCCCAGCGGCGCGGCGATCATCGGCAGCGCGTCGGGGAATGCCGCCAGGCACAGGAACTCGAACTTCGAGCGCAGTTTGCCGCGGAATTCGTCGAGCGCCACGCGCACCGCCGCGACGTCGGGCGCGCCCCCGTCGCTCGCGCCGATCGGCAGCACGGCGCCGTCTCGTCCGGCCGCGAGCACGGAGGCCGCGAGCGACAGCTTGCGCACCTGTCCCGCGTCGCGATCCCAGGGCGCTGCGAGCGCGAGGTACTCGATTCCAAGCTCGTGCTGCTCCATCCAGAGCGCGACATCGAGCGCCGTACGGAGGCGCACGGTGTCTCGGTCCTTCGATGTTGGCGAGCTCTCGACGAGCGCGCCGACGAGCAAGATGCGTTTCACGTCGAGCTTCGTGAGCGTCGTGCGCGTCGCCTCCGACGGACCCTGCTCGCCATAGAAGACCAGCGGGACGCGCATGCGCGCCGCGAGCACCGCCGCACTCAGTGCGCCTGCGTAGTCCGACTCCGCGCAGGCCACGGCGGTCGCGCTCTTCCCGAAGTAGCGCGCGGCAAGCGCGCACGCCGCGCCCTCGGCCGAAGCCGCGGCGACGCGCTCGCACACGAACTCTCCCAATCGCTCCGTGTTGGGCCCGCTCCCGACCCACACGAGCCGCTGCGCCGAGAAACGCGCCAGGAAGTCGCGCGTCTCGGGCGCGAGCTCCGCGTCCGCGCCGACCGAGAGCACCGCCGACTGGCTCGCCCGCGCCGCGGGAATGGCCGCGAGGAACGCGAATTCCTCCCACGAGCCAGCGGCCGAGAGCGGCACGATCAGCGCTTGTCTGGGCGGCTCCTGCGCCGCCGCGGAGAGCCGCATGAGCAGCATCAGCAGGCTGAAGAACATAGGAAACCGCAAATGAACGAACACGTCGGAGCGAGCTCTCTTCGGGGCGCACCCGCCGGGCGCGCTAGCGCACTGCTCGCGAGCGCATCGTCGCAGCGGTGGGGCCGCTCGACAATGGCCGGCGCGAGCGCGACGGCGGCTTCGCAAAAGGTGTGGGGGGAGGCGCGTCGCGGACTCGGCGCGCGCGGGGCGGGCGGCGTCCGGCTCGCCACCGTCGAGCGCCCGAGGGTTGTGCTCGAGCGCGCGCGTGGCCCTGGCGCTTGGACCGCGAGAGTGCGCCCGTGGCTCCGCGCATCCGGCCCGTTCGCGCGAACTCGCGCGGCGGTTCCGCCTCGCGGCCGCCTGGAGCGGGCTCGGTGCGCGTCGAGCCCGTGGACGAGGTTCGTGTCGACGCGCTGCGCGATCGGACGGCGCTGTCCGCGATCGCTCGCTCAGCGCTGCGCCGCGGGGACCGTGAGCACGCAGCGCCCCTGGCAATCGCCGCAGCGTTGACCCACCAAGCCGACGCCATCGCAGGTCATGCAGGGCACGCGCTCCTCGATCGTGCGCACGACCCAGTAGGCACCCTGTTGCTCGCGCTCGGTTCGCTTGCGCGTCTTGTACAGCTCGCGCCCGCTGCCCGAGCAGTGGGGGCAGCGAACGGAGACCACGCCGCTCGCCCCGCACGCGTCGCACGCGACATCGACCGTTGCGCTCGCCCGGCGCTGAGCCTCGCGCTCCGCGCGTGCCTTGGCTCTCGCGAGCTCCGCGACGCGCAGCTCTTCGGCCTCGCGAGCTTGGCGCTCCGCGTCGGTCTCTGGAACGATCCCCAGCGTGCGCTTGGGGCCGTCCTTCGCCGGGCGCGCGCGCTCTTCGGCACGGCGCGCTTCCTCACGCAGCTCTCCGACGCTCGCCGTCACCGGCGCGACCAATGCGCTGGGCAGGAAGTCCAGCACGCGCCAGTGCTCGTCGCAATCGGCGCTCACGCTGCGCAACGCAACTCGCGCCTCGACGGGCGAGTTCAGCGCGTGCAGAGCGGTCGCTGCCAGCAATGTGGCGCGCACCACGCGCTCCCGTGGCGCGTCGAGTCGAACTCGCTCCGCCTGGGCAGCTGCGAGAGCCTCATCGAAGCCGGCGCGTCGAAGCTCGAAACGCGCCCTCAAGATCCCCAGCTCCGGGGCGTCGCCGGGCGCGAGCTCGAGGGCCCGGTCGAGATCGGCGAAGACACTCGGCCAGCGCCCGGCGTCGGCCGAGATCCACGCGCGCTGCACGCGCGCCGCGCTCCACAGCGGGTCTTCTTCGACGGCGCGCGAGAGCAGCGTGAACCCGCGTTCTGGTTCGTCGACCCAGATCTCGTCGGCCATGGCCCACGCCACCGTCGCGCGCACGCGACCCGCGGGAGCGATCGCATACGCCGACTGCAGGCTCTCGCGCACGGGGCGTTCGTCGGGATAGCCGAGATACGCCAACCACACCTGCACGCGCGCATCGGGAGCCGTGGTCGAGAGGAGCAACTCGTCGATGCGCGCCAGCGCCGCGGCTCGGCTTTGAACCACGCACTGCGCGGACTCGGAGCGGCTCAACTCGCCAGCATTGCGCTCGCGGGCCTGGCGCTCGAGTCGCGCCAGCTCGTCTCGGGCACCGTCGGCGATGCGCGCCAGCTCGGTGCGCGCGGCGACGACTGCCGCGCTCTCGGGCAAGGGCGGTGCGGTGCTCTGCGCACGCGCGAGCGCGGTCCCCAACAGTGCCGCGACGATGGCGATCGAACGCCACGTGAGCGAATCGCGGCGCGCGCCGGGCGACGGCTCATCCAACTTCCTGAGACCTCGAATCCGCATGTCTTCGCCAGCCCTCAGCTCAGCTCCGCGATCTCCCAGCCCGTGCGCTGTGGGGCGCCGAGCAGGAGGTCGGCGTCGGGGCGCGCGATGAAGCGGCCCTTGCCGCCGTTCCAGTCCAGCGTTTCATGCGGGAAGCGCAGCGCGACATTGCCCAGGAGCGCGACCTCGGTCAGGTGTGCCGCGTACTCGAAGGGCGCGCTCGTTTCGCCGCGGCCGAGGCAGGCCTCGACCCACTCGAACCAGTGGTTGCGCGCGACGCCCTCGGGGAGCGCGATGTGCCCAAACTTCTCCGCCGGGTAGAGCGCCGGCTTGCCGTAGGGGTCGGCGAGCAAGGCGCCTTCCTCGCCGACGAACAGGCAACCGTTGTCGACGATCTGCTCGAGGCCGAGCTCCTTGAGCAGATCGCTGGGCACCTTCTTGCCGCCGTCGCGCCAGGTCAGCAGCAGCGGCCCGCGCGTCGTCCAGTCATTCGCCGGGAACTCGTAGTGCACCGTCGACCACAGCGGGTAGGTCTCGTCGTTCGGCCGCGGACCGACCGAACGCACGCGCAGCGGATCGCTCAAGCCCAAGAACCACAGCGCGGGATCCATCAGATGACACGCCATGTCGCCTTGCGCGCCGGTCCCGAAGTCCTTGAAGCCGCGCCAGCGGAAAGCGTGGTACGTGTCCTTCTTGAACGGCCTCAGCGGGGCCACGCCGATCCACTTGTCCCAATCGAGCGTCGCGGGCACCTCGTCCTGGCCCTCGGGCCGTCCGACGCCCTGCGGCCACCAACCGGCGGGACGATCGGTCCACACGTGCACCTCGTGGACGCGACCGATGTGCCTGGCGCGGAAGAGCTGCAGCGCCGCGTCGTAGGCGGCGTTGGAGTGGTTCTGGATGCCCATCTGCGTCACGACTCCGGACTCGCGCGCGCTCCGCGACACGGCGCGCGCTTCGTTCACCGTGCGCGTGAGCGGTTTCTGGCAATACACGTGCAGTCCACGGGCGAGCGCGGCGAGCGTGATCGCGGCGTGCATGTGGTCGGGCGTCGAAACGTGCACCGAGTCGATGTTCCCGCGCTCCTTGTCGAGCAACTCGCGCCAATCGCGGTACAGCCGCGCGCCCGGGCAGCGCTCGGCGGCGGAGCGCAGGTTGTTCTCGTCGACATCGCACAGCGCGACCACATCCACCTGCGCGTGCGCCCGGATCTGATCGAGATCCGTGCTCCCCATGCCGCCGACGCCGATGCCGGCATGGCGCAAGCGCGCCCCCGATGTCCTGCGACGGGACTGCGCAGCCGCGCAGCTGGCCAACGACAAACCGCCCGCGGCGGCGGTGAATTCGAGGAACGAACGACGCGACAGCGAAGGGCTCATCCGAGTTGCTCCACGGAGGTGGGGGATCGATTGGGCTGCTCATCCTAGGCAGTGCGCGCAGCGGGGCGAAGCACGGATAACGCGCCGGCGGGCGGCTCGTCTTCCGGCGCAGTTCCAAAGGAGCCTCGATGTCGATCCCCATCCTGCTCGCGCTGGCTCTCGCCGGCGACGCAACTCGTGCAGCGCCGCCGCCCGACCTCGTGCTCCACGAGTGGGGTACGTTCACCTCGGCGCAGAGCTCCGATGGGCGCGTTCTCGACGGCCTGCACCACGAAGAGGAGGCGCTGCCCGACTTCGTGCACCAGATGGACGACGCGCGGATGATCGACCTCGGCATCGCTCGCAAGAAGGGGCTCGCGCGCAGTGTGCGCGGGGTCACGATCAAGCTGGAGACTCCGGTGACGTATTTCCACGCGCCGCGCGCGATGCAGCTCCACGCGCGCGTCGAGCTCCGGCGCGGGCTGCTTTCGCAGTGGTATCCCTGGGCCAGCGTCAGCGAGCGCGGGAGCGACGCGCTCGTCTCCCCTCAGACGCGTCGGCTCGGCCGCACTTGGATCGACTTCTCGACGGTCGAGAGTGGGGCGCTCGAGTGGGAGCTCGAGTTGCTCGCGCCCGGAGTCGGCGCGGACCGGGTGCCACGTGTCGAGGACGGCATGCCGTGGCTCGCCGCGCGCTTGCCGCAGGCCAACCACCTGCGCGTGCGAACTCCGGCGGGGCCCGAGGGCGCGCCGCGCGAGGAAGTCGAGGAGTTCCTGTTCTACCGCGGACTCGCGCGCTTCGACCTGCCGCTGGTGGCGCGGACACGCACGGACGCACGCGTGAATCTGAGCAACGCGAGCGCGAGCGGCGACGTGCTGCGCCACCTGTTCGTGCTTCACGTGCGCGACGGACGGGCCACTTTCGAGTGCGCCGAGGAGTTGCCGCCCGGGGCGAGCGCGGACTTCACGGTGCCGCTGGGCCCCGACGCTTGCGCGCTGGAGGAACTCCTGCCCAAGCTCGCGCGCGGCGTCGAGCGTGCGCTGCAAGCAAGCGGGCTCACACGCGACGAAGCGCAGGCCATGGTCGAGACCTGGAGCTCGAGCTACTTTCGCACGGAAGGGCTGCGCGTGCTGTACGTGTTGCCGCAGCGCTTCACGGACGAAGTGCTGCCGCTCGCCGTGCAGCCCGCGCCGCGCGAGTGCGTGCGCGTGTTGGTCGGACGGCTCGAGTGCTTGACTCCTGAAGTCGAGCTCGAAGTCGAGGACGCGCTGCACCAACTCGTGCACGGGTCGGAGAGCGAGCGCGAGGCGGCCGCGCAGCGGATCTCGAAGCACCAGCGCTTCCTCGAGCCGATCCTGCGGGCGATCCAGCCGCGGATCTCCGACCCGCAAACGCTGGCGAAGCTCGAGGATTGGCTGGGCCGGCTCGACTGAGCGTGGCGCTGTCCGCCC
Organism: Planctomycetota bacterium; assembly: GCA_020853575.1. Lineage (GTDB taxonomy): Bacteria > Planctomycetota > UBA1135 > UBA1135 > F1-120-MAGs118. Next base: position 72,063 of record JADYYP010000047.1, on the reverse strand, counting down.
GCGCTCGGAGTCACGGATTCACGGCGTCATGGCGAAGTGCATCGCGCTCGAGAGGTTGGTCTGGAAGCTCGCGCCGGGGTCGCGGCTCCACACCTGGCAGTACACGTCGGTGCCCGGCGTGAGCAGCTCGGGTGCTACCCCGCCGCCGAGCAGTCCGTGCGCGAAGGCGTTCCAGTCCATCGCGATCGCGCCCGAGCAATCGTCCGGAGGCGCGGCGTTGCCGCCGGAGCTGAGCAACGGGCCGCGCCGCGTCGGCGCTCGCACGCAAAACGTCCCGCCCTGGAAGGGCGCGTTCGCCGCGCCGAGCGTGCTGTAGAAGAAGAGCCCGCTCTTCTGATTGCGCAGCGGCGCCGCCTCGACCACGAAGCCACTGGTGTGCGCGACACTCGCCAATCCGGTGAAGGTCATCGACGCCGCGCATCCCAGCGAGTTCGTCTTGGCGCTGCAGTAGCTCTTGGGCGAGTCGAGCATGTTGACCTGCAGGGCCAGGAAGTCGTAGCCGCCGTTGGCGAAGGACGAGGTGTAGCCGCCGCACGCCATGTAGCTGCCGAACACGAGCTCGGCATCGAAGATGCGATCGTCGTAGGAGCCTGGCGTCGAGTACGTGCCGACCCAGTTGCGCGCGCCGGTCTTGTCGTACTGGATCACGGCCACGTCGACGTTCGTGGGAGCGGTCGTCGAGAGCGTGGTCGAGCCGGTCACGTACACCTGACCAGCGTTGCCGACGGCTGCCTTGAAGGGCTGGTCGTCGAGTCCGACGTTGTTCCAGACGTCGCTCGAGAGCAGGTTTCCGCTGGCGTCGTAGCGCCGCGTCGCGAAGTCGATGCCGGCGCCCGAGTTCGCGGCCGAGCCCGCGACCCACAAGACGCCGAACGTGTCGCGCGCGACCGAACGCACTCGATCGTTGGCGTTCGACGAGCCGTTGAAGGTGCGTGTCCACTCGACGTTCTGCGTGACGTGGTTGCACAGCGAGATCAGCCAGTCCTCGCCGGTCGCGCTGCTGCGCCAGCCACCGACGAGCACGCGGCTCGCGTCGACGACCGCGAGCGCGCTGACTCCGTCGCTCAGATTGCCGCCGCCGTCGTCGTTGCGCTGCCACAGGAGCGTTCCGGTCGCGCTCAGCTTGGCGATGCCCGCGTTCGCGCCGCCGGAGCTCGGGTTGGTGAACTGGCCGCAGGCCAGGATCTCGCCGGAGGGCAGGACGGTGAGCGCATACAGCGTGTCGTCGCCGCCTGCGGCGTCGAACGAGGTGCTCCAATTGAGCGCGCCGCTCGGGCTGTAGCTGCGCACCAGCGCATCGTTGTTCAGCCCCGCACCGTACTCGTGCCCGCACACGATCACGTTGCCGACTGCGTCGAATGCAATGGCGCGCGCGAAGTCCGAGCCGCCGCCCGCGCCGCCGTAGGTGCGCGACCACTGCAGTGCGCCGGCCGAGCTCCACTTGACCAGCGCGAGCTCGATGTTGCTGCCGGCCCAGGTGTAGCCGCACACGTAGACGTCGTTGGCCGCATCGCATTGGACGTCGAGCGCGTACTCGTCGCCGCTCGCCAGGTCGAGCCGCGCGGACCACAGTTGCACGCCGATCTGGCCGAACTTGACCACCTCGAAATCCGCGCTGGGCGGCATCGGTGGCACGCCGGTGGTCGGGTTGTAGGAGCGGCCGGCGACGATCACCGAGCCCAGTGAATCGACGGCGCAGGCTCGCCCGTAGTCGGCTTGGCCCGGCGCGCCGTCGTGCTGCGCGATCCAGTCGGTGTGGGACTGTGCAGCGGCCAGCGAGGCGAGGATCGACGCGGGAAGGGCGAACACGCTCGAACGGCGGATCTGGCGCATGGGGAACTCCTCTCGAACGCCACGGATTAGAGCACGAACCGAGGAGAGCGCCACGCTGCCTGCGCCAAGTCGGGGCGAGCCGCGCTCAGTTCACGACGAGCTCGATCGCGCTTCCGACGCTGGCGCGGCGTTCACCGAGAGCGCGCTGGCCCTCGAACATCTGCAGCGTGCACGTCGAGCGCGGAGAGAACGCGCGCAGCTCGCCGAAGGCGTTCGTTCGCGTGTATCCGAACTCGTCGGCGTGCGCACTCCAGTCCGCGATGGCGAACACATCGATCCCTTCGCGCGGCGCTCCGCGACCGTCGGTCACGCGGCCGCTGATCCAGAACGCCGGCTGAGCCGCAAGGGTGAGCTCCTCGCGCCTGCCGTCCTCGACCGTGACGCTGCTCGCCGCGCAACCGTCGAAGCCCGGCGCGAGCACGTACACTTCGTACGTTCCAGGCCACAGCGAGCCCACGTCGAACGGCAGGCTGGAGGTCACGCCGCGCACGCGCTCGAATCCGTCGGGACTGACGAGCAGGTACTCGACGCCACCCGAGCGGAACGGTCCCGGGAGGTTCTCCGTCGCCAGGTCGACGCGCACCGCACCGGGGCGCTTGAGGGTCAACACGTGCGTCGATCCGTCGCGCTGCAGCGCGAAATGCCGCGAGCTCCCGAGCCGATCGTGGCGCGCGAAGATCTCGTAGGGCTCGTCGCTGGCCAGCGCGGCGCGGAACTCGCCCTGCGGCCCGGCTTGCACCGTACTCTCGGGCTCGATGCCGACCGCGCTCGCGCTGAAAAGCGGTGCGAACACCACCGCGGCGCCTTCGACGGACGCCCCGGACTCGTCGACGACCACTCCGTAAACGTCGTCGTGTCTGCCAAGCTCGCGCAACACGATCTCGCGCTCGACGAGTTGATCGGTGACGTCGACCAGCTCGCGGCGCGCGGCGTGTCCCGCGCAACGCATCCACAGCTCGACGGCGCCGCGCGCCACCAACTCCTCGACACGTCCGTCGGAATCGGTCGCGCGCGAGGCTCCGAAGACCGGCCCGACGGTGCCCGGTGCTCCGAACTGCACGCGCGCTCCCTCGAGAGGGTTGCGGGCCTCGTCCACCAACCGCACGCGAAGGGTGGAGACCTCCAAGCGCAAGTCGACGCCGTGCACCGAGGTCAAGCTCGCCAGCGAAACCTCGAAGCCCGCGCGCACCACGTTGGTTGGCGTTTCGAGCTTCACGATGGCGTGCAGCAGGGTCGTGGGCTCGGCCAAGGTCGCGCGCAGCTCGAACACTCCGTCGGGGCCGACTTCGCAGCGTCCCAAGGGGTGCGGGAACTCGGCGACACGGCGGGGTGGCGCCGCGAGCGTCACGGAGAGCCGCGCACCTCCGAGCGGGTAGTCCGTGGTCAAGACGCCGCGCAAGGCGAGCGGGGCCGCGACGAGCAACTCGACATCCTGCTCGAGGCGCACCAGCCCATCGAAGCACTGAAAGCCGTCCAGGTCGATCACACTGGCCGCCACGAACGTGCCCAAGGGCCACAGGTCGCTGCGCAGGTCGAGCTCGAAACCGCCGTGGACGTTGGTGGTGGCGCCCTCAACGTGTCGGCCCGCGGCGTCCCAGCAGGTCAGCTCGACTCGCGCCTCGGCGAGCCCCCAGCCGTCGTCGAGAGAGACCACCGAGCCGCGCAGGCGCGTGCTCGGGAGCTGGAGCTCGCCCGCGATGGGCGCGAGCTCTCCGCTGGGGCTCGCTGCGGGTTCGTGCTCCGGCTCGGGCCCTTGCGGCGCGTCGCGCGGCGCGTTCGGCTCCGGCTGCGCGGGCGGAGCTTCGGTCCGTGGCGTCTCGCCCGCAGGCGCCGGCTCGGTCCGCGCATGGCGGCGCACGCGCCATCCCACCGCCAGCGCGGCGAGCACGGCGAAGAGCAACAGCAGCGAGCGGCGGGAGCGCATCGGGGGCGGGGCGGGTTCGACGCCGCGACGAGTGTGCTCGTCCCGCGAATCCGAACCAAGCCCGGCGCGCGCTTTCGGCGCGGCGCGTCGTGCCCGAGGGGCTGGCAGCGGCCGTTCAGCGCGGCTTGGCCGCCAGGTATTGGACCGGCCAGGCCGGCTCGTCGAAGCCGTAGGTCGTCGACGCCCGCAACGTCAGGTACGGATCGCTCAAGTGTGCCCGCGCGATCGCGCACAGGTCGGCGCGTTCGGCGGCGATGGCCGAATTGACGTGATCGGCGCTCTGGAAGCCGCCCACGGCGAGCACCGGGATCCCGGCCTCGTAGCGGATCTGCTCGGCGAAGCCCAGCTGGTACATGCGGCCGTACTCGGGCTTGGAGCGCGGCGTGTTGCCCGCGGACGAGACGTCGATCAGGTCGCAGCCGTGTTGCTTGAGCGCGCGCGCGACGTGCACCGCGTCCTCGACCGTGAAGCCACCCTCGTCGTCGAGCCAGTCGCTGGCCGAAATGCGCACGGAGAGCGGCTTGTGCGTGGGCCAGGCCGCGCGCACCGCGTCGAAGACCTCCAGCGGATAGCGCATGCGGCCGGCGAGCTCTCCGCCGTACTCGTCGGTGCGCGAGTTCGAAAGCGGCGAAAGGAAGCTCGACAGCAAATAGCCGTGCGCCATGTGCAGCTCGATCAGGTCGAAACCCGCTCGGTCCGCGCGACGTGTCGCGGCCACGAAGGCGTCGCGGATGCGCAGCATGTCGTCGCGTTCCATCGCCTTGGGCGCCGGCCAGTCGGGTGCGAAGGGAACGGCCGACGGGCCGAGCGTTTTCCAGCCGCGTCCGTCGCGCAGCGGGCCGTCTCCCAGCCAGGGCAGGGCGCACGACGCTTTGCGGCCGGCGTGGGCCAACTGGATGCCGATCTTCGCGGCGGAATGCGTGTGCGTGAACTCGACGATGCGTCGCCAGGCGGCCTCGTGCTCGTCGTTGTACAGGCCGGCGCAGGCGTACGAGATGCGCCCCTCGGGGCTGACGTTGGTCATCTCGGCGATCACCAGGCCCGCGCCGCCGATGGCGCGACTTCCCAGATGCACCAGGTGCCAGTCGTTCGGTGTGCCTTCGACCGCCGAATACTGGCACATCGGAGAGACGACCACGCGGTTGCGCAGGATCAGATCGCGCAGTCGGAAGGGCGTGAACATCGGCACGGGGACGCGGCCGGTCTTGGAGCCGTCGATTCCGCGCGACCGGGCGAAGGCGGCGGTCGTGCGTTCGACCAAGGATGCATCGCGCAGCGCCAGGTTGTCGTAGGTGATGCGCCGCGAGCGCGTCATCAGATTGAACATGAACAGGATCGGATCCTGCTTCACGTAGCGCGCCGTGTGCTCGAACCACTCTTGGCTGGTTTTGGCGACGCGCTGCAGCTTGGCGACGTCCGTTCGGCGGTTGGCTTCGTAGTCGGCCAGCACCTTGGGGACGTTCGCGAGACCGTGGGCGCGGAACGACCCGACCAGCGCGATCGCGTCCTCCATCGCCAGCTTGGTGCCCGAGCCGATCGAGAAGTGCGCGGTGTGAGCGGCATCACCCATCAACACCATGTTGCCGTGGCTCCACGACGCGCACTTGATCTCGGGGAACACGCGCCACACGGTGCGATTGGAGAGGATGCGGTGACCGCCCAACACGTCGGCGAACAGTCGCTCGAAGTAGCGGCAGGTCTGGTCCTCGCTCGCGTGCTCGAACCCGGCGCGCTTCCAGACGTCCTCGTGGCATTCGACGATGAACGTCGAGAGGTTGTCCTCGAACGGATAGGCGTGGATCTGCCACAGGCCGTGCTCGTTCTCGCGGAAGATGAAGGTGAAGGCCTTGAGCGGCAGGTCCGTGCCCAGCCACGCGAAGCGGCACTTGCCCCAGCGGATGTGTGGCTTGAAGGCGGCCTCGTGGCGCTTGCGCAGCACGCTGTTGACGCCGTCGACGGCCAGGATCAGGTCGGCCGGCCCGACGTCGCGCTCGTCCTGGATGTCGCGTTGGAAGTGCAGGTTGACGCCCAGGCCGCGCGCTCGCTCGTGGAAGATCTGCAACAGAGTCTTGCGCGAGAAACCGCAGAAGCCGTGGCCGGTCGAGCGCACACAGGCGTCGCCGATGTAGGTGTCGATGTCGCCCCAATAGCGGAAGCGACTGGTGATCGCTTGGTAGCTCGGCGGGTCGGCGCGCTCGAAGTTCGCCAGCGTCTCGTCGGAGAACACCACCCCCCAACCGAAGGTGTCGTCGGGCTTGTTGCGCTCGTAGACGTCGATCGTGACGTCGGGGAACGCGCGCTTCATCAGGATCGAGAAGTACAGTCCAGCCGGACCGCCACCGATGCTCGCGATTCTCATGGCCGCATCGTAGCGCTGCAGGGCGACGGAGAATCCGAACTGTTACCCTCTCGCGCTCGCGATGGACCTCTCGAAGTCGACCTACCCCGAAGCGTCGGCAGTGCTCGGCCCCGACACGCTCGCGCTGATCCCGATCGGATGCACCGAGCCGCACGGCCCGCACTTGCCGCTCGACACCGACGTGACCATCGCCGTGGCGCAGTCGCGGCGCGCGGCCGAGTTGCTGAGCGACGAGCGCGTGCAAGCCGTCGTCTTGCCGCCGATCGCCTATGGCATCACCAACTTCACCGAGGGCTTCGCCGGCCGGCTCTCGATCCAGCCCGCGACGCTGTGGGCGCTGCTCGAGGACTTGGTGGGGGCGCTCGAGCAGCACGGCGTGCGGCGCATCGTGTTCTCCAACGGGCACCTCGAGCCAGCGCACGTCGCGGTCTTGCGGGGCGTCGCGCTCGACCACGCTGCGCGCAGCGAATTGAAGGCGCAGGTGCTGGTGTTCGACGTCACGCGGCGGCGCTTCGCCGAGCGGCTCGGAGCGGCGTTCTGCAAGGGCGATCACGCGGGACGCTACGAGACCAGTCTGCTGTTGGCTGCGGATCGCGCCGCGGTGCGCGAGGACGTGCAGCTTTCCTTGGCCGAGGTCGACGTCGACCTGGTGGGCGCGATCCAACGTGGCGCGCAGCACTTCCGCGCGATCGGCGCGCACCAGGCCTACTGCGGAGATCCAGCGCGGGCCAGCGCGGAGGAGGGGCACGCGACGATCCTGACCTTGGCTCAGCTGCTCGTGGAGCAGGCCCGCGAGGCCTGGCCGGAGCTGTTCGCGTGAGCGCCTTCGAGTCCGAGGTCCGAGTGCGCTTCGGCGACGTCGATGCCGCGGGAATCGCCTATTTTCCGCGCATCCACGGCTATCTCCACGAGGTGTTCGAGGAGCTCTGGGAGCGCCACGTCGGCGTGCGCTACGCGGAGTTGATCGCGGGACGCCGCATCGGCTTCCCGCTGGTCCATTCATCGGTCGACTTCCGCTCCCCGTTGCGCTTCGGCGACCGTGCGATCGTGCGCGTCACGTGCACCAAGCTCGGTCGTTCGAGCTTGACCTTGCGCTACCGCTTCGCCGTCGACTCCAGACTGTGCGTCGACGCGCGCCAGACCACAGCGACGGTGCGGCTCGATACGCTCGAGCCGCTCCCGATGCCCGACGAGTTTCGCCCGCGTTTCGCGGCCATCTTCGAGGAACCCAGCCCGTGAGAATCAGCGAGATGCACGGCCGCGGACGGCCGGTGTTCAGCTTCGAGTTCTTCCCGCCCAAGAGCGACGATCACGTCGCCGCACTGCTCAGGACCGTGGCCGATCTGAAGGACGCGCTCGCGCCCAACTTCGTGTCCGTGACCAATGGCGCGGGCGGAACGACGCGCGCGCGCACGCTCGACACGGTCACGCGCGTCCAAGCCGAGCTCGGCATCACCGCCATGGCGCACTTGACCTGCGTCGGCGTCACGGAGACCGACCTGTGCAACGAGATCGGCGGGCTGCTCGGCAGCGGGATCGAGAACATCTTGGCGCTGCGCGGCGATCCGCCGAAGGGCGAGGCGACGTTCAAGCCCGTCGAGGGCGGTTTCGCTCACGCCAGCGACCTGATCCAGTACCTGGAGGACAACTACTCGGTGGACATCGGCGCCGCGTGCTATCCCGAGCGCCACGTCGAGAGCGCGAGCGCCGAGGACGACATGCAATGGACGCGCGTCAAGGTCGAAAACGGCGCGCTGTTCTTGGTGACGCAGCTGTTCCTCGACGACCGCGTGTACTTCGAGTTCGTCGAGCGCGCGCGCAACGCGCGCATCCGCGTCCCGATCGTGCCGGGCATCATGCCGATCACCAACGTGGCGCAGGTCGAGCGCTTCACCCAAATGTGCGGTGCACGGATCCCAGCCGAGCTCCAGGAGCGGCTGCAGCGCGTGAAGGACGATCCGGCGGCCGTGATGGCGACCGGGATCGAGCACGCGATCACGCAGTGCCGCCGCCTGCTCGAGGGCGGCGCGCCGGGCCTGCACTTCTACACGCTCAACAAGAGCTTCGCGACGCGCTCGGTCCTGGCGGCGGTACGCAAGGTCTGAGGCCGCTTCCGAGCGCTCTGGGTGCGCCATCCAGGCGCCCGCGCTCAACGCCTCTCCCGCGCTGCCGCGCCGACAACCCGAGCGGACCGCTCCGGTTTCGCCGTTGGAAGGAAATTCCAAGTGCTCTTTGGGTGCGCGCGGCGCGGCCTGCGGATGCGGGGCGAGGGCTCCGCCCGGGCCTCGGTTTCTGCCTAGACTTGGGGATCATTCTGCCCACCGCGTGCGTCGCATCGCTGCTCGGGACCGTCCTGCATCGACGGTTCCAAGGCGCGGCGCGCCCGCGAGCGCGCAACTCTCTCGACCCTTCTCTCTCCGGAGCGATCCCCACATGTTGAAGCCGAGGCACCTCATCCCCCTCGCCGCCCTGGCCCTCACTTCGGCCAGTCTTCAAGCTCAGCCCAGCCTTCAGCCCCAGCAAGGCATGGTGACCCCCGCCCTCGAGGCATGGCGCGCGGAGCATGGCGCCAACTGGCACGTCGATGTCGACAACGGCACGGGCTACGCCGAGTTCCTGTTCGGCGGCGCGCTCGCTCCCGACTTCCAACCGCACAGCGACGCCGATTGGTTCACGCTCGCGCGCGGCGTGCTCGGATTGGCCCAGGACGTCCACGGCATCGAGCAGCTCTCGCTGGTCGAGGAGAGCACGCAGTTCCTGCCCTTGGGGTTGATCGGCTCGAACGACAAGCTGACCGTCCGCTTCCGCCAGATGATCAGCGGCGTGCCGGTCGAGGCCGGCAACGTCAATGTGCTCTTCGACATGCAAGGTCGCATGCTCTCGATCCAGACGCGCGCGCTCCCGCACGTCGCGGAGTTCGACGTCCGTCCGACGCTGAACGCGGATCAGGCCCAGGGCGTCGCGAGCGCGACGTTCCTCGAGCAGGTCGGCCGCACGGGCAGCGTTCAAGGCCAGCCCGAGCTCGTGGTGCGACAGCTCGAGGTTGCCGACGCCGAGCAGCGCACTCCGTTGCTCGCCTACAAGGTGGCGCTCCTGTGGGAAGACGGCGAAGGCCACGCGGCCGGCTACACCTACTTCGTCGACGCGCGGACGGGCGCCGTGGCGGACCGTGAGAACCTGGTGCACCACTTCGATGTCGGCGGCACGCTCTACACCAAGGCCACGCCCGGCAACTACCCGGACACCGCGACCAATCCGGCGACCCAGCAGCCGATGAAGTACGCGCGGCTCACGAGCTCCGCGGGCACGGTGACCACCGACGCCAACGGCAACTTCAATTTCGTGGGAGCGAGCGGCCCGCTGAACATCACCTGCACCTACACCGGGACGTTCAACACGGTCAACAACAGCCCCAGCGCGGCCTATTCGCTGGCCTTCAGCGCGGCGACGGGCACGGCCAATTCGATCGTCCTGAACAACACGCCCGCGGCGCTCGTCACCGCGCAGGCCAACTGCTTCCAGGCCTCGAACACGCTGCGCGACTGGATCCGCAGCGTCAATCCGACCGACGCGACCGCGGACATCGTCTATGTCTCGAACGCCAACATCGCCTCGAGCTGCAATGCCTACTTCAATGGCTCGTCGGTCAACTTCTATCAGGCCGGCGGCGGCTGCGTGAACACGGCCTTCGCCAACGTGATCCTCCACGAGGAGGGCCACTGGCTGAACGTGCGCTACGGGACCGGCAACGGCTCCGACGGCATGGGGGAAGGCAACGCCGACATCTACGCGATGTACGTCCAGGACGATCCGATCGTCGGCCACAACTTCTGCGGCACGAACTGCAACGTGCGCGACGGAAACAACAACACCACCTTCTGCGGTGATTCGAATCCCGCCTGCTACGGCGAGGTCCACACCGACGGCGAGCCTTGGATGGGTGCGGCCTGGAAGATCCGCACGCGCCTCAAGACCTCGCTGGGAACCGCGGCTGGCGGCGCCGTCGCCGACAACCTCTTCCTCGACTGGATGTTGGCCTACAACCAGACGCAGATCCGCACCGTCATCGAGACGCAGTGGCTCACGCTCGACGACAACGACGGCAACATCAACAACGGCACGCCGCACTTCGCCGACATCGACGGTGGCTTCCGCGCCCAGGGCTTCCCGGGCTTCACGTTGATCCCGATCTCGATCACCAACGTGACGCAACTGGCCGACACGACCAATCAAGCGGGCCCGTACGGCGTGTCCGCCACCATGTCGTCGAACTTCGGCTCGAGCGTGACTGCGGCGAGCTTGTTCTATCGCGCAGGTTCGTCCGGCGCCTTCACCAGCGTCCCGATGATCAACACCTCGGGCAACACCTGGAGCGCGAGCATTCCGGGTCAGATCGCACCCAAGCGCGTCTACTACTACGTGCGCGGGAACGACGGTCTGGGCAACACGATGAACTTCCCACTCACGGCGCCGACGAGCACGCTGAGCTTCGCCGTGGGTGCGTTCAACGTCGTGTTCTGCGACAACTTCGACGCGGACAACGGCTGGACGGTGACCAATACCTCGGTCACCAGCGGCGCGTGGGAGCGCGGCGATCCCATCGGCACGACGCAGAACGCGGTGCAAGCCCAGCCCGAGGTCGACAATCCGGCGGGAACCGGCGTCAACTGCTACTTCACCGACCAGGGCACGGCCGGAAGCACCAACGTGGGCGAGGCCGACCTCGACGGCGGCCCGACGGTCCTCACCTCCCCGGCCATCGACCTCTCGTCCGGCATCGGCGAGATCAGCTACGCCTACTGGCTCTACAACGACGACGGTGACGACAGCCTCACCGTTCAGGTCGCGACCAACGCGGCCGGCACCAACTGGGTCACGGCTCGAACCTACACCGGCCTGGCTGGCGGTTGGGCGACCGACACCGTCGACGTCAGTGCGTTCCTGACGCCCACGGCGACGACGCGCATCCGTTTCTCGGTCTCGGACAATCCGAACAACTCGGTCACCGAGGCCGCGATCGACGACGTGTGCGCGACGACGCTCGGACCGGTTGGTTGCCAGGGCAACGTGGCGACGTTCTGCGTGGCGAAGTTGACCAGCAACTTCTGCGTGCCGTCGATCAACTTCAACGGCATCCCGAGCGCGTCCGCGGCGCTGCCCTTCGACATCGTCGCGACCTCGGTGATGCCCCAGAAGAACGGGCTCCTGTTCTACGGCTACGGCACGAAGAACGCTCCGTTCCAGGGCGGCACGATGTGCGTCCAGTCACCGCTGCGCCGCACGCCGCTCCAGAACACGGGGGGCTCGACGACGGTCAACGACTGCAGCGGAACGCTGACCTACGACTTCAACGCGCGCATCCAGTCGGGTGACGACACGCTGCTCGTCGCGGGGCAAGCCTGCGCCGCGCAGTATTACTTCCGCGACCCGGGCGACGTGTTCAACACCGGCTTGACCAACGCCGTGTCCTTCACGATTTGCCCGTGATCTTGGGTTAGGCAGCGCTCGAGCGAGCGATGCCATAGACACTGCGCCGGGGCGGTCGCGAGCTGCGGCCGCCCCGGCTTTTCGTCGCGGCTTCGTTGCAGCGCGAGATGGTGCGCGCCATCGATCGAGCTCGCAGCACCCGCGTTTCGCGCTGTCCCTGTTAGATTGGTGCTTTCGATCGTCGGCGCCAGACGCGCTGCGCATCCGACCTCGAGCGCAAGTGGTTGCGTTCGACCGTCCGCATCGTCCGAGGGATCTCTCATGCAGTCGATTCAGCTCCATCCGCTTTCGCTCCTCACCGGCATCGGCCTCGCGCTCGTGGCGTTCGTCGCCATGGGGCAGTCGCCGCAGCCGATCTCACCGAGCACGAGCTCCAACCGGACGCTCGAGTTCTTCGCGCGTCCGCGCGACTTCGTGCAGGTCGACGAGGGCAGCACGTTCGTCGTGCCTTCGGGCAAGCTGTTCGTGCCCACGGCGATCGGCGCGCGACCGCCGATGATGAACTCGCAGACGTACGAGTTGGTCTCGCTGGTCGTCGACGGCGAGGTGCAACTCTCGTCTTGGAAGGCGATCCTCTCGCCCGACAACGCCGCCGCTGGGAACGGCACCTCCATGCGCGGCATACCCGGTGGGTATGCGGTACCGGGCGACGCCGCGGTCGAGGTGCGCGACCTGACACCGAGCGTCCAGGATGCTCGCTTGTGGGGCTACTTGGTCGACGCGTAGCCTGCGCCGCCGGCTCACCGGTAGCTCCGAAACGCCAGCGGGCGCGGGACCGGCCCGCGCCCGCCGCGATCGTGCCCTTTCCGCGGCGCTCTCAGTGCCCGGCTTCCAGTGCCTGCACGAAGCGCGCGAGATCGCGTGCATCGAGCTCGAGACCGCCGCGCCAGCGCACGCCGTCGACCGCGGCGTGCACGGTCAACGGGAACGAGTCGCCCACGAGCTCGACCGGCATGTCGATCGACTGCCCGAGGCTCGAAGCCAGGTCGGCGAATTGGTTCATGATGTGCCCGACATCGAGGTGCATCAGCCACGCAGCCTGGACCTGTTGTGTTTGGTCGAGCGCGTGGACCAGACCGCTGTCGAAGCTGCCAGCGCTGCCCCCGATGCGCGAAACAGTGCTCCGCGCGAAGGTGTCGTCGCCACCGACGCGCGTCACCAGGAAACGCTCGACGGTCGCGATGCCCACGCGCAGACCACCGTCGCCCAGGAAAATCTGCAGAGCCTTCTCTGCCTGGGCTCGATCTTCCGGCGAGATCACCGCGTCCTCGTCGACGAAGCGCGCGATGGTCTCGAGGTCCATGTTCATGCGGTACTCGGTCCACGTGACCCCGGAGACCTCGCGCTGCGCCGGGCCCTCGATGCGCAGTCCCAGCTCGGCCAGGGCCGGAGACCCGAGGACGCGCTGAACGTCGCCGACCAGACCCGCAGGGTCGGTGGACTCGACGAACGAGCTCGCCCGCAACCCTTCCAGCGCGAAGTCCAGGTTCGTCACCGACAGGCCGGTGGTCTTGGGCAGCATGGCGCGCCAGGCGTCGATTTCGAGCTGCATCAGACCTTGCAGCTTGCCTGGAACCGCTCCCGCGATGGCTTCGGTCCACTGGAGCTGCCGCGCGCCCACGTTGCGCGGGTCGCTCATGGAAACGTAGGAAAAGGCCGCGCGAGGATCGAGCAGCGCTCCGGCCGAGGACAGGTTGCGGCGCGTTCCGCCGAACAACTTGGCGAGCGCCGATCCCTCGGCGACCGTGAGCTCACCCGTCGCGCGAATGGTGTCCAGCTGCGAATCGAGCGCGAGGCGCAGCGTGCGCGCCGAGTCGAGGATGTCGCGCGTCAAGTCGAAGTACTCCTCCGCCGCGAGTTGTTCCGCCTCGGAGCTCTCTTCGAGCGCCCCCTCGGCCGAGTCGAGGCCCATGTCGACCAGCGGCCGGAACTTGGCCAAGACGGCGGCGATGTCGAGCTGGGCCGCGAGGTCCGTGTGCTCGAGTTGTCCGATCGCCGCGCATCCGCCGAGCGGGATCTGGACGTTCGCCTCCGAGGCCGCGACCACGTAATCGCCAGCCGCGATCACGCTCAGTTGCTTGGACAGGCCGTCGAGCACCAGCCCCTTGGCCAGCGCTTCCGCGTCGCTCGTGGGCAAGGCCAGCCACAGCACGGGTTGGTCTCCGGCGCCGAAGCGCAGGGCCAGTCCGGCCGGCCGGTGCACGTCGATCTGGGCGGCGATCTGCGCGACGTCCGGCTCGAGCCCTTCGAGCAGCGTCTGCGTCGAGAGCCTCGTCGGGTCGTCGGCCTTCTTGCCCATCAGCTGATTGGCGCCCTCGAGAAGTCCGTGGATCGACTCCGCGCGCACGACCAAGAACGCATCAGCGGGGAGCAGGTCGACCAGGCGATCGACGGAACGAGTACGCGCGGGCGCGGCCATCGAGGCCGTGACTTCGAACGAGGTTTCGCCGCAGATGGGCGAGAGCAACGCGGGCAGCGCAAGGACCAGCACGGTGACCTCCGAGCGAGGGAGAAATGGAGCGGGCCGCCAGCAACGCGGCCCGACGCGCCGGCGCGAAAGCAAACACGGTGCCCATCGCTGGGAAGCCACCGCGGGCGGTGGCAGCCGTCCAGGCCTCGGCAAAATCGGCACGAAGCGCGGGTCCGATCCGCTGCCGGTGCTCGACGCTACTGCAGGATCGGCAGCGACTGCATCGATCGGATGGCGACTCGCTGCGCCATCTTGCCACCGATCTCGCGGAAGGCCGCGCTGATCGGTGAGCCGGGCTGGGCGATCGTCACCGGATCACCGGCGTCGCCGCCGACCCGCACCGCGGGGTTGAGCGGTACGCGGCCGAGCATCGGGAAGCCGTGCTTCTTGCAGAGCATCTCGCCACCGCCGGTGCCGAACAGGTTGAACACCGCCTGGAAGCGCCCGTCCTCGTTGGTCGTGGCGGTCTGCGTGCCGGTGCCGGCCTCGAATTTCACTTGGGTGCCTGCCCGGGCGCCCTCGACGCGGCCCTCGAGCACGAAGCCCGACATGTTCTCGACCAGACCCAGGACCTCGACGTTCACTTGGCGGAACATCGCGATCGCCTTGCCGACATCGAAGGTCGAGACCGCCTGCGGGGTGGTGACGATCACCGCGCCCGAGAGCGGCACGATCTGCGCGAGCGAGAGCTGCGCGTCGCCGGTTCCGGGGGGCATGTCGACCAACAGGTAGTCGAGCGGGCCCCATTCCACGTCGCCGAGGAACTGCTCGATCAGCTTGTGCACCATCGGGCCGCGCCAGATCGCGGGCTTCTCGTCGTCGAGCAGGTAGCCGATCGACATGGTCTTGATGCCATGGCGCTCCTTGGGGAGCAGCCTGCGACCGACCTGCTCCGGCGCTCCGGCGAGGCCCATCATCATCGGGACGTCCGGGCCGTAGATGTCGCAGTCGAGCAACCCGACCTTGGCACCGGTCTGAGCGAGCGCGATCGCCAGGTTGACCGCGACGGTGCTCTTGCCGACGCCGCCCTTGCCCGACGAGACCGCGACGATGTGGCGCACCTCGGGGGCCAGCACGCGCGGCGGACCGCCCGCTTGGTGGCGCACGTCCGCGGTCATCTCGACCTTGACCGTCTTGACGCCCGGGAGCGCGCGCAGGAGTTGCTCGGCCTGCGCTTTCATCTGGTCCTTCACTGGACACGCGGGCGTGGTCAGGTTGATCACGACCGAGACCGAGTCGTCCCCGAGCTCGACCTTCTTGACGAACCCCAGGCTGACGATGTCTTGGTGGAGGTCGGGGTCTTGCACCTGGCGCAAGGCGTCGAGGACACGGGCTTCGGTCAGGTCTTTCTTGAACAGGCTCACGGCGCGGTCTCCCTGGGGATCGAGGGCCGAATACGCTAGGGCCGAGCGCGCGGGCTGACAATGGAAACTCTGCCGTAGACGGCAGGGTGCGGTCGGGCCGGCGCCCAGTGGTATAGATGTTCGCGGAAGGTGCGCTGGAGCAGAGCGTCATTGCACGCGCGCATTCCGTCACCCCGAGGGAGATCCCGAAATGAAGTCGAACTGTGCGCTCGCCGCGCTGTTGGTCCTGGTCTCGAACGCGTGCTCGGCCGTAGCCACGCCTGTCGCGGAACACCGCGGGTCCGGCGCTCCTGAACGAGGGGCGGCCGCTTCCGAGCTCGAGCTGCGCTTCCCGCGCGCCTCGCGCTCGCTGGCCGTGGGCGGAGCGGATCGCGCGCTCTCGCTGGCCGAGCTCGCCAAGTCGGTCTCGCTCTCGACAGGCCTGGTGTATTCGTTCGACGCGCGCACGCAGCGAGCGCTCGAAGAGGCGCTGCCGGTGTTGACGCGGCCCGAGTTCGAGGTCGCGCCCGAGCAGCTCTACCGGTGGTTCGAGACCCTGCTCCTGCAGCATGGTTTCGTGGTCAGTGCTCCGACGGCGTTGACTCCGCCGCTGGCGTTCATCGAGCTCGCAACGGGCAGTCTCCCGGCGTCCGCCGCGCTCGACGTGCCGTTCGAGCACCTCGCGCTCTTGGCCGAGCACCCAGCGTTGCGCGTCGCGCTGACGCTGCGCCTGCCGCATCTGGACGTTCGGACGTTGTGGAATTCGCTGCGCTCGCTGACCTCGCAGGGCCAGAACTCGATCTTGCCGGTGGCCAATACCAACTCGCTGGTGCTCTCGGGCGACGGCCACTTCGTACGCAACTGCGCGGAGCTGCTGCTGCGGGTCGACCAGTCGTGCGAGCGCGATCTCGCGCTCGACCAGCGCGAGGTCCTGCAGCGCGAGCTCGAGGCGCGCCCGCAGCAGCGCTGAGCGCGCCCGAGCCGCCCGCGACTCGCGGGGTGCGCGTCCGAGGGTGCGCGCATCGGAATCGCCCCGCCCGGAGCTACCCTAGGTCCCGTGACGCAAGCTCCCGCACAGCGCGCCGTGTGCCTGCTCTCGGGCGGCATGGACTCCAGTGTCGCGCTGGCCGAGGCGCGCGCCGCGGGCTTCGAGTGCTTCGCGTTGACCGTGCGCTACGGGCAGCGCCATTGCTGCGAGCTCGAGGCCGCCAAGCGGGTGGCCGCGGCGCTCGGCGCGCGTGAGCACATCACGATCGCGGTCGACCTCGACGAGATCGGTGGATCGGCGCTGACCGACGTGATCGAGGTGCCCAAGGACCGCAGCGCCGACGAGATCGGCCACGGCGTGCCCGTGACCTACGTCCCGGCGCGCAACACGGTGTTCCTCTCCGTCGCGTTGGGCTGGGCCGAAGTGCTCGGAGCGCGCGACCTGTACCTCGGAGTCAACTCCATCGACTACTCGGGCTACCCCGATTGCCGTCCGGAGTTCCTCCAGGCTTTCGAGCGCTTGGCCAACGTCGCGACCGCGGCGGGCGCGCAGCATGGAACCCGCTTCCGCGTGCACGCGCCGCTGCTCGCGCTCGGCAAGGCCGAGATCGTCGCGCGCGGCCGCGAGCTGGGAGTCGACTTCGCGCTGACGCACACTTGCTACGACCCCATCGAGCGCGCGGGACGCTGGTTGGCGTGCGGCCGGTGTGACGCATGCGCGCTGCGGCTCGCGGGCTTTCGCGCCGCGGGCGTGCCCGATCCGATCGCCTACGCGTGACATCGTCTCGAAAACGCGGGAAGCGCGCCGCCGAACGAGCGTCGAAGCGCTTGCCGTCGCGCAACCGGCGGCGCCTGAAGACGACACCCAACGAAGAACGCTTCGTTGACGAGCTGGGGGAAGCGCGGTCCGCGTCCAATGCGGACCGCGCCGTTTTCTGCGCGGCGCTGCGCGGCGCTGCGCGCGCTCGAGATGACGAATTCGTCGGCGTGCGAGGCCTTTTAACGCGTGGGATCCGCCGCTAGCATCCGCCCCAGATGCGCTCCGACGTCGTCCTGCCCCTGGCTTCGACCGTACCCGATGTCGGGCCGGGGAGCGTGTGGCCCACGGCGCTGCTGTGCAGCACGGTGAGTTCCGCCGTGTTCGCCGCCGGAGCTTGGGTCGGTGTCGAAGCCTGCGGGATCGTCCCGGTGTTCAGCTTCTCCGCATGGGTCGCGGTCCACGCACTGTTCGGCCTGGGCGTCGGTCTCGCGGTGACGGTCGTGCTCAGCCTGGGGCGCCGCATCGATCCCGCGCTGCATTCGTCGACGGCCGCGCGCGCCGCCGCGGTGCGCCTGTCGGTATTCGGTGTAGCCCTGGGCGTCGCGGCCTTCGCCATGCTCTCGCGCGCTGCGCTCGTCCCTTTGCTCTCGTCGCTGACCGCGATGGGCGCGAGCTGCGCGGGCCTGCTGCTCTTGGCCAAGTTCTGGTTGCGCCGCATCGATCGTCTTTTCGCGCTTCCGCGACTCGACCCGCTGCGCGTCGCGGGCATCGTCGCCTTCTTGCTCGTTCCGTTGCACGACGGCTCCATGACCGCTTCCCTTGGGGCCGCGTGGGCTGTCATGCTGCGTCGATGAGCGACTCCAAACCCGCACCGCGGCCTCTCGAAGTCCCCGCATCGATCGGCGAGGCGCGCGCCGATGGCCTGCGCACTCTGCTCGCGATCGTCGATCGATTGCGCGCGCCCGATGGGTGCCCTTGGGACCGCGAGCAGACGCTGCGGAGCGTCGCACCGCATCTGATCGAGGAAGTGCACGAGCTCGTCGAGAGCATCGAGCTAGGCGATGACTCGCACACCATCGAAGAGGCCGGCGACTTGCTCATGGGGCTGGTCTTGCTCGCCAAGATCGCCGAGCAGTCGGGGAGCTTCGACCTCGCGCGAATCGCGCAGGCGGTCAACGAGAAGCTCATTCGCCGGCACCCACACGTCTTCGGCGAAGTGCACGCGCGGTCCGCCGACGAGGCCCTGGCGAATTGGGACGCGATCAAGCGCGCCGAGCGCGCCGAGAAGCAAGAGGACACCAGTGCGTTGGCCGGGATCCCGGTCGCGTTGCCGGCCTTGCAACGCGCGCAACGCATGGGCGCGAAGGCGCTCAGCGCTGGATTCCGTTGGAACGACGTGCGCGGGGCGCTGCTCAAGGTGCGCGAGGAAGTCGACGAGCTCGCGCGCGAGATCGAGGTCGCCGGACTGCTCGATGCACGCGACGCCAAGGCCAGCGAGGAGCAAGTGGCGCGGCTCGAGCACGAGCTCGGCGACGTGCTCATGGCCACGAGCTTCCTCGGCAACTACCTCAAGCTCGAGCCCGAGCGCGCGACCCGCGCGGCACTGCGTCGCTTCGAGCAGCGTTTCCGCGCGATGGAGCTCGACCTCGGGCGGCCGTTCGGCGAGTGCTCGCTCGAGCAGATGATGGCGGCTTGGCAACGGGCGAAGTGAGCCTGCGCCGGCTCAACGCGCCTCGAGCCAATTCGTCAGGGTGCGCGCGTCGACCAAGCCGGCCTGTTGGCGCAGGACGCGGCCCTGCTTGAGCACCAGGAAGTTCGGGATCGACTGCACGCCGAAGCGCTGCGCCAGTGCGGGCTCACCGTCGACGTCGACCTTGAGCACCAACGCGCGGCCGGCCATTTCGCGCGCGACGGATTGCACGTGCGGCGCGGCGGAGCGGCACGGACCGCACCACGAGGCCCAGAAATCGACGAGCAGCGGCACATTCGCGCTGGTTGCGATCGTATCGAAGGCGCGCTCGTCGACGTCGAGCGGTTCGGCGACGGGCTCGATGTCCTGCGCGCAAGCTCCGCAGCGTCCGCGGTCGCACAGGTGCGCGAGCGGAATGCGATTGGTGCGCCGGCAGGCGGCGCACTCTCGCGTCACGTGCTCACCTTGGATTCGCATGGGCGTCAATTGGGCCGTGATCCGACGGAGCGGTCTACGCCGATGGGAGGAATGCCGCGGGGAACAGAAGCGGTTCAGCCTCGAGCCACCGTGCGCGGTCGTCCAACTCGTCCAAGCCGTCAGCGGCCCGCGTTCTTCTTGCGCTCGTCCGCTTCGCGCAGCGCGACCAACGACTTCCTGAGCACCTCGATCTCCGCGTCGGTCAGGCGCAATTTGGCCGCGGCGAGCATCCCCACGAAGTGCGCGATCTCCTGGTCCTTGTAGGGGAAGCCGATGTTGCCGTCGGCGCCATCGCTGGTGGCGAGCTGCTTGCCGTCCGCTGCGCACAGCACGAACCACGGGATGCCGCCCTCCTTGGAGCCGCTCAGGGCGCGCGCACTCTTCAAGAGCTCCGCGCCACCGAGCATGCGATCGGTGTCGATCTTGAGATCGACGAAGTCCTTCTCGAGGAGCGCGCGCACATCCGGCTGCGCCATCCAACCCTCGAGCTTGTGGCACCACCCGCACCAAGGCGCGCCAAAGTGCAGGAACACGCGCTTGCCGTCCTTGCGCGCGAGCTCGAACGCGGCCTCTCGGACCGCATTGGCGTCGAGGTACTTCGCTTGGTGCGCGGTGAGGAACTCGACCAGCTTCTTGGGGTCGTGCGAGTTCGACTCCGCGACCTCGAAGGCCACCGTGTCGTGTTGCGCGAGCGGTGTGCGCTGCGCGTCGAGGATCGTGAGGTAGGGGATACCCTTGAAGTCCGCGCCGAGCGAGCGCGCCAGCTCCATGTTCTTGTCGAATCGGCCGACGTCGACGCGCACCACCTCGTACTCGTAGAGCAACTTGCGGCTGACCTCGGCGTTCTTGGTCATCACGCCGTGGAGCGTGCGGCACCAACCGCACCAATTCGCGCCCCACTGGATCAGGACGCGCTTGTTCTCCTTCTTGGCGCGGACCAGCGCCGCGTCGAGCACTGCACGCGCGTCCGCCGACTCGTCGTAGACCTGCGCGGCTTGGACCGGCGTCGCGTCTTGGCTGCGCGCGGCGAACACCGGGCCGAGGAGCGGGACAGTGACCACGAGAGCGACGAGCAGGTGCTTCATGCGCGCAGTGTAGTCAGAGGGGAATTGGGCCCGAGCGCGGAACTCGCGGGGAGCCTAGGTATTCCCAAAGTCGAACGACCTGACAGTCGCGTCAGGCACTCGAGCGAGCGCGGTGTATCAGAAAAGTAGCTTCAGGCAGAACACGCTGCCGCCGGACTTCAGGAACTCCGAGGTGTCGAGCTCCAGCGGCTCGAAGCCTGCCGCGCGCAGTCTCTCGCAGGTGCGCACGCAGCCTTGCTGGATCAGCACGTGGCGTCCATCGGGGCAGGTCGCGTTGCACGCGAACAGTCGGCGCGCCTCGTGCTCATCGGCGACGATGCGGCGCGCGAAGCAGGACTCGACGAGCGCGCGAGCTCGCGCATCGAGTGCCTCGGGCAACCACAAGCAGGCGTCGTGGGCGAGCAGGGCCAAGGCCGTGTCCAAGTGGTAGAAGTCGCGTTCGACGAGCTCGAGCGCGATCACTGGCAAGTCGAAGCGCTCGGCAATCTCGCTCCAGGCCGCGAGACTCGAACGCGGGCCCACGCCGGCCCACAGCAAGCGCCGCTCGGGGTGCCACAACCCATCGCCCATGCCTTCGAGCGGCTCGCGCGTCGTCAGTCGCTCGACCGTCCCTCCATGGCGCGCGAGCGCGGCGACCACGTGCTCGACCTCGCCGCGGCGCTCGGCCCATCTCATGTTGGAGGGCACGATGCGCGCACGGCCGTCGCGCGCGATGTCCGCGGCGATCGGCAGCGTCTGGTTCGCGCAGAACACGAGGTCTGGCTGCCCGACGAGTGGAGCGACGACGTCGACCGCGAGGCCGAGGCGCTCGAACGCCTGGCGCAGCTCGGTCCATTGCGCGCGCGCCTTGCTCCGATCGACGCGCCGCAGTGCTCCGGTTTCGTCGAGCATGTGCGGGTTGATGCCGTACTCGACGTCGAAGTGCGCGGGATCGGCCATCAACACGCGCCGCGCGGGCGCGACGCGCGGCAGTTCTGCGATGTCGAAGTCGAGCTCTTCGAGGCTGCGGTAGAGCGGCACTCGCTCAGAATAGCGCCGGACCCCGCTCCCGACGCGCGCGCTTCAGCGCACGATCATGCACACGGCTTGCACGGCGACGCCCGTGCCGCCGGCGAGCGCTCCGAGACCTTCGAGCGACTTGCCCTTGACGTTGACCGCCTGCGCGTCGATGCCCAAGAGCGCGCCGATGCGCGCGCGCATCGCTGCTCGCTGCGGAGCGATGCGCGGCCCTTCGGTCGCGATCACGATGTCGACGTTCGCGATGCGCCAGCCCTCCGCGCGCACGCGCGCCACGCACTCGCCGAGCAAGTGCGCGCTGTCCGCGTCCTTCCAGCGCGGGTCCTTGTCGGAGAACAAGGTGCCCAGGTCGTCCAGCCCCGCGGCGCCGAGCAGCGCGTCGCACACGGCGTGCAGCACGGCATCGCCGTCGGAGTGTCCAAGGGGGCCGCTCGGATGGGGCAACTGCACGCCGCCCAGCACGCACGCGCGCCCTTCGACCAAGCGGTGGATGTCGAAGCCGATCCCGACGCGGTGAGTCATGCGTGCGCCTCGCGCGCCCGCCAGGCCAGCATCGCTTCCGCGATCGCCAGGTCCTCGGGCGAAGTGATCTTCAGGTTGCTCCATTCGCCGTGCACCAAGGTCACTGGACCGATGAAGCGTTCGTACAGCGCCGCGTCGTCGGTGGCGACGAGCTTCTCGCGCGCGGCTCGCGCGAACAATTCGCGGGCGATGCTGGCGCGAAAGGCCTGCGGCGTTTGAGCTGCCCAAATCGTGGAGCGATCGACGGTGGCCACGCTGTGCGAGCCGTCCGGCGCGCTCTTGAGCGTGTCGCGCACCGGCACAGCGACCAACGCCGCTCCGTCGCGCGCAGCGACTTCGATCGCCGCTTCGATCGTCTCTGGGCGGATCAGCGGCCGTGCCGCGTCGTGAACGAGCACGACCTCGGCCGTCGGACCGACCGCCTCGACTCCGACGCGCACCGAGTCCGTGCGCTCCCGGCCGCCCGCGACGATCGCTCGCACCTTGGCGAACGCGCCACCGCCCGCGGCGAGCGCCGTGACGCGCTCGAGATCTCCCTCGTGCACTACCAGCACCAGCTCGCGCACCGCTGGGACGGCCGCGAACGCGGCGCATGTGTGCTCGAGGATCGAACGCCCCGCGAGCACCAGATGCGGCTTGCGCAGCGCGCCACCCATGCGGGTCGAGTTGCCGGCGGCGACCAGCACGGCGGCGGCGGTGGTGGAACAGGTCATGGAGGCTCGACGCGCGCCGACGAGACTTCTCCGGCGCGCCGCAAGAGCGTAGGGTTCGCGCAGGCGACGATGGAACCCTCTCCGGCCCGTTCCGCGCTTTCCGAGCGCATCGTGCTCGGCATCGACCCCGGGACGCGCGTCGTGGGCTACGGTGCGGTCGGCCTGGCGGAGAAGGGACCGATCTTGCTCGGGGCTGGCGTGATCCGCGCTGCGAGCGATGCCGCGGTGCCGCAGCGGCTGGCGCACATCCGCAGCGAGCTCGATCGGATCCTGATCGATCTGCGGCCCGGAACGGTGGTGGTCGAGGAGGCCTTCGCGCACCGCAACGTCCAAAGCGCGCTGCGCATCGGCGAAGGGCGCGGTGTGGTGCTGTCCTGCGCGATCAGCGCCGGTGCCGCGGTGGTGCAGATTCCACCGGCGGTGGCCAAGAAGGCGCTGGTTGGCAACGGCGCAGCGGACAAGTCCCAGGTCGCGGCCATGGTCGCGCGGCTCCTGCGGCTCGAAGTCGCCCCCGAGCCGCTCGACGCCACCGACGCGCTCGCCCTGGCGCTCACCTTTGCGTTGCGTCGCACCTCGGTGCAGTTGCCTCGCCAACGCGGTTGACTCCAGGCGACTGAGGCAACCTCGAGCACTCTCGGCGAGCGCTGCGAATAGGCCGGCCAAAGCCCTGGCGTCCAGCCCAGGATTGGCACAACATGGGGACCTCGAGCCATGAGGGGTGGCTCAAGGTGAGTCCCAGCGAAACCGTCGCAGCGGCGGTCGGGAGGCTGTTCGGAGCCGGGGGATCCGGTGCCGAAGTCGTCGACCGCGATCTAGCCATCGGCCAGGACCGGCGTGCAGCGGTCGTGCTCGTCGATGCGGACGGTCGTCTGACACTCGTGTTGGCCTTCGAAGCGCTCGACGATGAGGCGCTGTTGGCCACGGTCGACACGATGTCGTTTGCGAAGTTGCATTCCGCTGCATTGTGCGGCCATTGCAGCGCTCCCCAGCTGCGCGCCGATCTGCCGCCGGCGGTGTGGGTGGTCTCGCGCCGTGCCTCGCGCGCGCTTGCGGAGCGTTGGTCGGCGCTCGATCCCGAGCGCGTCCGCGTCTTCGCGTTGGTGCAGGTCGAGAGCCGGCGCGGCTCCGCGGACTATTTGACCGAAATTGCGCTCGACGCCCGTGGTCGTCCTCCGGCGGGCGCGGCGCGCGCGCCCAGTTTCCTCGAGCGCCTGTCTTCGGACGCGCGGCCCCTGGGCGAGACGATCGTCGAGCGCGTGCGCCATCTCGACGAAGACGTCGAGGTCCATGCGAGTTCCGAGATGCTCGAGTGGCGCGTGCGCAACGAGCTCATCGCCAGCCTCGAATCGAAGCTCGGTTCGATCCAAGGCTCGATCCCCGGTGTCGAGGACGCGACCTCGATCGACTGCCATGACGCGGCCGAGCGTTTCCTGGAAGCCGTCGTCGAGCGCTATCTCGGCGTCGCCGAATCGACGGCCACGTCCGCGAGTCTCGCCGTCGCCGGGCAAGCGCTGTTGACGGCCGAGGAACTCGCCGCGTTCGACCCCACCCGCTGAGGCACGAGCGCTGCAGCTCGCGCCGACTGCCCGGCTCGCGCCGTAGCGACAAAAGCGCACTAGGCCCTTGATCGCGCGGCGTCCGAAGTCAGCCTGACGAATCGCACGGCGCGCCGTTCGACTGTTTTTCGCTCCCCCGCGGCGGCGCAACGGGCAGGCACCATGGGTTGGGAGCAAGCGTTGCGCCTCTGGCGTTCGCCGGTGGCCGCCGATTCAACGAGCGCGCGCGTCGCCGCCGAGCGACGGGCGCAAATGTCCGTGGTCCGAGCCGTGTCGCTGTGCATGGCGAGCGGCAAGGGAGGAACGGGCAAGTCGATCGTGACCGCATCGCTGGCCGACGAATTCGGTGCGCGGGGCCGCACCTTGATCGTCGATGCCGACATGGGCGTCGGCAACGCTCACATCCTGCAGAACACCGCGCCCGAGCGCTCGTTCGTCGACGTCGTCGCCCATCGTTGCTCGGTGGCCCAAGCGCGCACGGTGTGCACCCCGACGATCGACCTCGTCGGAGGCGGTTCGGGTGTGTCGCAGATGTCCGCGTTGAACGCGCGCGACGTGGCGCGCATCGCGCACGGGCTGGGCGAGGTCGAGAGCGAGTACGACTACGTGCTCGTCGATTCGGCCGCGGGCATTTCGGATCAAACCGTGAGCTTCGCGGCGGCTTGCGACGCGGTGTTGATCGTGACCACTCCCGATGTGACGGCGATGACCGACGCCTACGCGTTCATCAAGGTGCTCCACGCCCGTCGCGCGGAACTCGTGCCGTGGTTGGTCGTCAATCGCATCTCGAGCGACGACGGACCTGAACACGATGCGCAGCATGTATCCGAGCGCATCTCGCGCGTCTGCGAGAAGTTCCTCGCGCTGCGGCCCGTCATGCTCGGGGCGATTCCCGACGACCGAGCCGTTCCGCGCAGCGTTGCGCAGCGGCGCAGCGTCGTGCAGGCCGCACCGCACTCGAACGCCGCGGCCGCGCTGACGGCGCTCGCCCGCGAGGTCGCCGTACGTTTGAGCGGCGTGCCTCGCGGCGGAGTGGGCCGACGGCTGGCACGCGGGCTCGAAGCGGCGGAGTGACCGTGCGCCGCGGGGCGACAGCGCCCGCGGGTTTTTCTCGAGTCGGTGGTGACCGAGATGGGACGTCGGACGTCGTGACCATCACGATGGAGCGAAACCGCGAACCGATCTGGGTGCTGGCGCTCGTGGGTTGGATGACTTTCGACGCGGGGCGCCGCTTGGGCATCGCCTTCGAGACGCGGCGGTCAGCGACAGTCAGTGCGTCCTCGGGGAAGCCGACCCGGCCTGCGGTCGACCTCGAGACGTCTACCGCGCGGGCCCTGCGCGCGCTCCCCGGTGTCGGCGAAGTGCGGGCGCTGGCGCTGGTCGCGGCGCGCTGGCGAGACCCAGCGCGACCGCTGCTCGAGCGGTTGGACGAGCTCGAGGGCTTCGGTCCGGTCACCGCGCAGCGCATTCGCGATGCCGTGAGCTCCCAGCCAGGCTCCGCCGCGGCCCCCAGCGCGCGAAGCGTCGGTGCGGCTCCGGTGCTTCCGTCCCAGCGCTTTTCGAGTCCATTCGTTTCGAGTCCACCCTGTTCGGGCCCGTCCTTCTCTGGCCCGTCCTTGTCGGGCTCGTCCTTGTCGGGAGCGTCCTTGTCGGGAGCGTCCTTGTCGGGAGCGTCCTTGTCGGGAGCGTCGAATTCGAGTCGAGCACTCCGCACGGGACCGAGCGCGGGCGGGGACGCGGGCCGCGAAGCCGGGGGCTCTCGAACGCGCTCCCCGCCCTAACCAACTCGACAGCGCTCGCATCTCGAACGAATCGGCTGGAACGTTCCGCCGCTGCGCCGCAGGCCGCTGGGGGTGTCGACCCCTGGGGCACGCGAGCGGGGCGGCACCCGGGGTGGGTGGACCTCGACAGAGCTGTGAAGGCCGTAGTGTGGCGGCCGCGCTGTAACGGCCGTGGCCTGCATCCCGATTGCCTGGCGCGCGGCAGGTGCGCGCCGGACTGGTAGACTCGAAATGCCCTTTGCCTTCGCTCTCACGCCGGACCACGAGCTCCCTTGAACGCCCACGCATCGAGTGCCGATTCGCCGTCGTCCCGGTTGCCCGCGCCCCGCGTGGGGCTGCCGCCTCGCCTAACGTGTGAGCAGATCGACGCGGTGGTGCTGCCGGCGCTCGACGAAGATCGTTTCGGGCCCGGACGCAGCGGGAGCGGCGACATCACGTCGGACAACGTCGTCCCGGCGGCCGCGCGCGCCAGAGCGCGCCTGGTGTGCAAAGCCAGCGGGCGGCTCGCGGGCCTGGACGTGTTCGCGCGGGTGATCGAGATCTGTGATCCGGCGGCTCGCACCGAGTTGCTGGCGCGCGACGGGGATCGAATCGAGCCACGCCAGGTTCTGGCGCGCTTCGAGGGGCGGGCGCGGGCGCTGCTGCTGGCGGAGCGCACCGCGCTCAACTTGATCCAACGCATGTCGGGCACCGCCAGCGCGACGGCGCTCTATGTCGAGCGCTGCGGCGGGCGGGCACGAGTTCTCGACACGCGCAAGACCACCCCCAATTTGCGCACGTTCGAGAAGTACGCCGTGCGCTGCGGCGGCGGCGAGAACCACCGCTTCGGATTGTTCGACGAAGCCATGGTCAAGAACAACCACCTCGACCTTGCGGGACGAGGGCTGCGCGAAGTGCTGATCGATCTGCGGCGCACGCTCGGCCCCGCGGTGCGCATCACCGCGGAAGCGCGCGACGAAGCCGAGGCGCTGGCCGGCGTCGAAGGTGGCGCGGACGTCGTCATGCTCGACAACTTCTCTCCTGAGCGCATGCGGGCAGCGTGCCACAAGCTGCGCGGGGCCGCGGCCGCGCTCGGGCGCACGCTCGAGATCGAAGCATCCGGCGGCATCACTCTGGACAACATCGCAGCCGTGGCCGAGTGCGGCGTCGATCGGATCTCGATCGGGGCCCTGACACACTCTGCACCTGCTCTAGACTTGTCGCTCTACTTGGAGCCTTGCTCGTGAGCCAACCGCATCGCGCACGCCAACCGGCCCATCGTCTGGGCGTCGAAGTCGCGCCCGACGAGCTGAGCCTCGAGCTGCCGGCGGCGCACTCCACGGCGCGTGCCGCGCGCGCGCTGGTGCGGCAATTTGCGGGCAATCACGGCCTGTCTGGCGATGATCTCGACACCCTGGTGCTGGTCGCGGACGAGCTCCTGACCAACGCCGTTGACCACGGTGGGGGAGGCGGAACGCTGGAGGAAGCCGACTTGCAGGTTCCCGTGCGCATGGGGTTGGTGTTGCTCTTGACCTCGAGCGGCTGGGAACTGCGCGTCTCCGATCAGGGCGGCGGGGATCCGGTCGCGGTCAACGAGCTGATCCATCCGCGCGATCAACCCAATCTCGAGGACGAACGCGGACGCGGGTTTTTCTTGATGGCACAGATGGTCGACTCACTCGAGGTCGTGCGCAGCACCGACGGTCTGGGCCTGTGTCTGGTGGCCAAGCGGCGGCTCGGCGCGAACCGCCGGTGAGCGCGGGTCGGGCCGCGACTCCGCGGGCCGCTGCTGGAGCGGCTGACAATGTGCGGGCTGCCACGCCGCTGCACCGAGCGGCGCGTGCGCTTCTGCGGCTTCCGCGCGCCGGAGCCTGGGGGCTGTGCCTGGCGTGGTACGCGCTGATCTGCGGTCTCAGTTCGCGTCCCGGTTCCGTGGAACCCAGCCACTGGAGCATGCAGGTGCTCTCCAATGCCGCCCACGCACCGCTCTTCGGTCTGCTCGCGGCCTGGATTGCGTTGCTGCTGCCGCGGCGCGACGGATGGCCGGACCTCGGTCCTCGAGGTCGAGCGGTGCTCCTCGGCGCGATCGCGCTCCTGGGCGCACTCGACGAGCTGCATCAGGCGCTGACACCGGGGCGCGACCTCTCGCTCTTCGATCTCGGGACCGATCTGACCGGCGCCGCGGCAACGCTGCACATCGTCGCCGGTTTGACGCGGGCCGGGGCGCGAGTCGTGCCCCGACTCGGACTCGCTGCGTGCGCATCCTTCGTCGCCGGAGCGTGCGCGACGTTCGTGCCGCGTTGTTTCCCGGACGTCGCATGGTTCTGATATGGCCGTGAGCGAAGAACGCACCAACTACAAGAGTCCGCTGTCGACGCGCTACTCCAGCGCCGAGATGCGTCGCACCTTCTCGGACGAGGCGAAGTTCGGCACCTGGCGCCGATTGTGGGTCGCGCTCGCGAAGGAAGAGCGGGCCTTGGGGTTGGCGATCTCGCCGGAGCAGATCGCCGAGCTCGAGGCGCACGTGACGGACATCGACTTCGCCGCGGCGGAGGCCCACGAACGGCGCTTGCGCCACGACGTGATGGCCCACGTGCATGCCTACGGTGATCAAGCGCCCAAGGCGCGCGCGATCATCCATCTCGGGGCGACCAGTTGCTTCGTCACCGACAACACCGAGCTGATCCAGATGCGCGACGGCCTGCGCATCCTGCGCCGCGAGCTCGCGAGCGTCATCGCCAAGCTGCGCGCCTTCGCGCTCGAGCAGCGCTCGTTGCCCACGCTGGGATTCACGCACTACCAGCCCGCCCAAGCGACCACCGTCGGCAAGCGAGCGTGTCTGTGGATCCAGGACTTGGCGCAAACTCTCGAGGAACTCGAGCACGCGGAGTCGAGCTTGCGCTTCCGCGGCATCAAGGGCGCCACGGGCACGCAGGCCAGTTTCCTCGAGCTGTTCGACGGCGACCACGCCAAGGTGCGCGAGCTCGACCGTCGCATCACGCGCGCCTTCGGCTTCGAACGCACCTTCGGTGTCACCGGGCAGACCTATCCTCGACTGGCCGACTTCCGCGTCGCGCAGGTGCTCTCGCAAATCGCCCAGGCAGCGCACAAGTTCGCCACCGACGTGCGCTTGCTCGCCAACCGCAAGGAGCTCGAGGAACCCTTCGAGGACAAGCAGATCGGCTCGTCGGCGATGCCTTGGAAACGCAATCCGATGCGCTGTGAGCGCATGTGCGCGCTGGCCCGCTTCGTGATGAGCCTGCTCGACAATCAGGCGCACACCGCAGCGAATCAGTGGTTCGAGCGCACGCTCGACGACTCCGCCAACCGGCGGCTGGCGATCAGCGAGATGTTCCTCGCGACCGACGCGATCCTGCAGCTGTACCTGAACGTCGCTGGCGGCCTCGTGGTCTATCCGGGCGTGATTCGGCGCAACCTCGACGAGGAGCTGCCGTTCCTGGCGAGCGAGCACTTGATGATGGAGGCGGTCAAGGCCGGCGGCGATCGCCAGACGATCCACGAGGCTTTGCGCGTGCACGCGCGCGAGGCTGCGCGCGTGGTCAAGGTCGAGGGCGGGCGCAATCCACTGCGCGAGCGAGTGCAGGCCGATCCGGTCTTCGCGAAAGTCGCTCACCGGCTCGATCAACTGCTCGATCCGGCGCGCTACGTCGGCCGGGCACCCGAGCAAGTGCTCGAGTACCTGCGCGAGGAGGTCGATCCGCTGCTCGAGCGCCACCGCGACCTGCTCGGAGCCGAAGGCCGCGTCGAAGTCTGAGCTCGCGAGGAGCTTGAGGATACGAGCCCTCATCATGTTGGATGCGCCGTCGCCCGCGGGGCGCCGGACGTCGAGACCGTGAGCTGCTCGCGGCCTCCGACTGCGAGTCCGCCGGCGCGCACGTCTTCCTCCAGCGCGCCGCGCGTTGACCGGTCGCCTCCATGGTCGCCTCCGAGGTCGCCGTCAACACTGCGTTCGCGCCGTGCAGGGCTCGCGTTCTCAGCCCCGCGGAATCCACCCAAGTCGCCCCGCGACGCTATGCTCTGGGTTCGCGGCGCTTGCTCGAGAAAGTTGCTTGGAGCACGCCGTGCAGATTCCCCCGCAGCGCGGCGACTTCGTGCCCGCGTTGCCTTTCTCAGGAGCATTGCCTTGACGTCCGTTTCTCAACACATCCAGCGAGGCCTTGGACTGCTCGCCGCAGTCTCAGCGCTCTCGATCGCGGCGCAGGCGCGTCAGACGATCGGCTGCACGACCGGTGGCCCCGGTGGCCCGATTCCGACGGCCGGCACCGGCGGCGGTGGCGTCTACCCGACGACGCTGCCCCCGAACGCGCTGTCCCTTCCTTTGGCCGTTCCTTCGCTGCCTCCCGGCGCGACGAGCGTGACCGAGATCAAGTTCAACTCCGTCACGCACACCTTCTCCGGTGACCTGCAGTGGGTCGTGTTCGATCCCTCGGGAGTGGGACACAACCTCTTCAACCGTCCGGGCGGCGGTTGCGATCTCGGCGGCACCTACGTGATCGTGCCCGAGTGCACCGGCGGAACGCCGTTCACGACCTGCACCGGCACCGTGACCCCGGGCAACTACGACCAGTTCTTCGGGACCTGGCCTTCGGGCACCAACAACATCTTCAACACGCCGCTGAGCACGATTCCCGTCTCGACCGGCACGTGGACCTTGGTGGTGTACGACTGGGCCGGTGGAGACATCGGGACGATCACGAGCTGGGACATCTGCTTCGGCACGCCCGCCGCGCCGAGCGCGCCCTCGGTGGCTCCGACGCTCACCGCTCCCGCCGACCTCTCGACCGCCTCGATCCCGGTCACGCTGACCTGGAACACCGTCCCGTGCGCAACGTCCTACGACGTCGACGTCGACGGCTCGGTGACCACCGCGGTCTCCGGCAACTCATTCGTGGTGTCGCCGGCTCCGGGCTCGCACACCTGGTCGGTGCGCGCCCGCAACGTGACGGGCGTCGGCCCCTGGGCGACGGTCTTCAACTTCCTCGTCCCGCTGCCTCCGCCGGCTTCGATCTGCGTGTCGGGCGGCCCCGGCGGCGCGATTCCGACCAGCGGAACGGGCGGCACCGGCTCGGTCTGGCCGGGCACGTTCCCGCTCAACGAAATGGTCTCGAGCTACAGCGTCACGCCTCCTCCGGGCGCGACCAAGATCGTCAAGGTCCAGCTCGACAGCCTGTCGCACACCTGGATCGGAGACCTGCAAATCGTCCTGACCGACCCGACCGGTGGACGCCACAACGTCGTGTATCGCCCGGGCTCGGTCACCGGCAGCGTCGGACTCGCCTGCGACTACGGCGGCACCTACTCGATCTACGAGTCCTCCGGACTGTCGTTCCCGACCACGTGCACCGCGCTGACCCCCGGTGACTACGTCCAGACGTTCGGGGACTGGCCGACGGGTACGAGCAGTGTGTTCAACACGCCGCTCGGCCTGATCCCGATCAGCTCGGGCACCTGGACGCTGACGATCTACGACTGGGCCGGCGGCGACTCCGGCACGCTCGGCGGTTGGCAGCTGTGCTTCGACACGCCGAGCGGCCCGACGACGTTCTGCCCGCCGCAAGCGCCGGGCAGCACCAACGGCTGCATCGCGACCATCGCCGCCTCGGGTCAACCCAACGCGGCGCACAGCAACCCCTGCACGATCACGGTCTCCAACGTCGAGGGTCAGAAGCAGGGACTGATCTTCTACGGCATCAGCGGCCAGGTGAACGTGCCTTGGTGCTTGGGCGGCGCGAGCTTCCTGTGCGTCAAGTCGCCGACCCAGCGCATGCCGATCCTGACCTCCGGCGGCGTCGCCGGCACGTGCACGGGCCAGCTCGTGCAGGATTGGAACGCCTTCCAGCTCGCCAACCCCGGCGCTCTCGGCAGCCCGTGGGTCGCAGGCGACGTGGTCAACCTCCAGGGTTGGTTCCGCGATCCGCCGGCCTGCAAGACGACGCAACTCACCGAAGGTCTGCAGCTGACCTACCAGTGACCCGCGTGCTCGCTCGGAGTCGACTCCGAGCGAGTTCCGCCAACGGTCCGCTCCAAGCGGAACCGAACTCACCGGGCAACTCCTCGCGGGGTTGCCCGGTTTCGTATCCACCGGACACACCGGCCAGAAAACTCTTCGCGGCTTGATTCCGAGCGCGCTTCTTGGGTCAATCGCATGCGCTCGAGGGGGGTGGGCACCGCGGATCGGCGGGTCGCACCGAGCAGAGCCCCTCGATCGAGCGAAAAAGGCGCGCTGGCGAGCTTCCGTTCAGCGCGGCGTCTGGCCGATGAACGTGACGCTTTCGTCGCACGCCCCGCTTCGACCCCCTCACCCCAACCCCGCGCACCGTGACCGCTCCCGGCATCCCCAACGAGTTCGTGCTCTCGACCTCGTGCTTCGGGACGAGACTGCGCACCATCGAAGATCAGGCCTTCGCCGCGGTGGCGATGGGCTTCCGCAAGATCGAGCTCGGGCAGTGTGACGCGCCGCCGACGCTCAACGGCTTCGCCGATTCGCAGCGCGAGACCGGCATCCGCGTCACCTCGGTGATCTCCGGTTGCCTCAAGCCCGCGACCGAGAAGCCCGCATGCCAGCTGTTGGCGAGCTCGAACGCCGAGGAACGCGAGCAGGCCCTGGGCTCCGTGCGACGCCACATCCAGCTCGCGCAGAAACTGCTCGCGCCCGTGGTGGTGCTGCGCGGAACCTCCGTGGCCGACACCAAGCTGCGCCAGGAAGCGGAGGCGCTCAACGTCCAGCTCTCGAAGGATGGACTGACGGACGAGCTCGCCGAGAAAATCCGCGAGTACGTGCATCGCGTCCAGAAGAAGGGCCAGCGCCAGATCGAGCACCTGTGCCGCTCGCTGCACCAGCTCCTGACCGAGTTCCCGCAGACCAAGCTGGCGATCGAGCCCGGACTGCACATCGACGATCTGCTGAGCTTCGAAGCCGTGGGTTGGGTGCTCGACGATCTGGCGGCCAAGGGGCTGAGCTACTGGCACGACGTCGGCCGCATCCACATGCGCCAGAAGGCTGGCCTCCCCGGCCAAGGCCGCTGGCTCGAGACCTACGCCAACAAGATGCTCGGCATCCATCTGCAGGACGCCGCCGACGACGAATACCAACTGCCCCCGGGCGCGGGTGAGGTCGACTTCCGACTGGTCAGCGAGTACACGCCGAAATCCGCGCTGAAAGTGCTCGAGATCGCCCAGAAGCACGGTCGCACCGAGATCCTGGGCGCCGTGCAATTCCTGGCCTCGAAGGGCTTCTGAGCGGGCCCGCCGGGATTCCTCCGGACCCCTTGCCAAACGCTCCCGCGCCGCTATCCTTCTCGCCTCCCTGCGGGCGTAGCTCAGTGGTAGAGCGCCACCTTGCCAAGGTGGATGTCGAGGGTTCAAATCCCTTCGCCCGCTCCAGCTCCCGAGTCGAGCTGATCGCCATGGCCGGCCGCCGACGAAGCTGCGGGCAGGTCGGGCCGAGCTGGGTTGGGCGCGCTGGGTTGGGCGCGCTGGGTTGGGCGCGCTGGGTTGAGCGCGCTGGGTTGAGCGCGCTGGGTTGGGCGCGCCCCCTGAGCAACGCGAGTCGGGACGCATCTCGTGGGCCAGTGGCAGCCAGGGAGCTTGGCCGCGGCTCGTCGCGACGCAACTTTGCCGCGGGCGGAAGGCGGACTGACGCGAGCCCCATCGCCTGCAGCTGCGCCAATATCTAGCTGCTGGTCGAACCGACCGCCGACACAATGGCGCCGCCAGCGGACCATGTGAGTAGCGTCGAGCGGAGAGCGAGCATGACGTGCGGAACGACCTCAGGTGACCCCAGTTCGGACGATGACCAACCCCGCGCCTCACGCGGTGCCGACGGCGCGCAACCCGGCGCCCAACCACCCGGCGCCCAACCACCCGGCGCCCAACCACCCGGCGCCCAACAACCCGGCGCTGACCAAGCAGACGCCAAAGAGCCCGCCGCAGAACAAGCCGGACCGGCCGACGACCCGCTAGGCGACATTTCCGAGTCCCGCCTCTGGCTGAACGCCGCGAAGCGCGGCGACCGGGAGCGGATGGAATTGCTGTTCCGTCGCTACTACCCGCGCCTGGTGCGCATCGTGCGGGTGCGCATGGGGCCGAACCTGACACGGCTGGTGCCGCCGGAGCAGGTCGTCAACGACACGTTCATCGTCGCCGCTCGCAAGCTCAGCGGTTTCGAGCTTCGCAACCACGGTTCCTTCTTCGCCTGGCTGGTGACGATCGCGGACCGCAAGGTCAAGGACGCGCGCCGCTCGGAGGGCGCCAAGCCCCAAGGACAGGAGATCGCGGATCAACCCGCACCGCAGCCCGGCCCAGCGACCATCGCACGCCAACATGAGCTGAAGGAGATCTACGACGCCTGTGTGGGCGAGCTCGCCGAGGATCAGCGCGAGTTGATCCTGCGGCGCGACTACTTCGAGTGCTCGTGGGAGGAGCTCACCCAGGCGCTGGGAAAGCCCAACGTCCACGCGTCGATGGAAGCCTACCGCCGCGCGCGCATCAAGCTCGCGGCGATCGTCTCACGCCGCCTGGGCTGAGCACATTGCGGCCCCCAGGCCCGCGCGCCTCACGCCGCCGTGCGCGCGCGGGCCAGTCCGATCTGCACGACTTGGTAGTCGGGAGCGACCTCCTCGGGACTGGCGACGTGGACCTCCGGAAGCGTGATCTCGATCAGACGCCGAAGTGGCGCGCGCAGGTCGGGACGAGTGACCATCACGATCGCGACCTGGCGTAGGTGACGCAGCGGGTCGATCGTGCGACTGAGCGCCTCGACGAGTGCGCGCTGGGACTCGAGCGGCAATGGACGCCCGAGCGCGTAAGGTGCGAACAGCTCCTCCAGCTCCGGGTCGAGACCGTAGACCGGCAACACACGCGTTCCGCTCGACAAATGCGCGCACAGGGAACGGCGGTTGTCGCGTCGAACGAGCTCCGCCAACTGTTGCGGGTCCTTGACGCTCGGTGCCCAACGCGCGAGCGCTTCGAGGATGCCTCGCAAGTCGCGCACGGGGACTTGCTCGCGCAACAGCGCGCGCAGCACCTGCGTGAGCTGCTGTAGGGTGAGCTGCGTCGGGACGACGGCCTTCACCAGATCGGGCGCGTGTTGCTTGAGTTCCTCGACCAAGTCGCTCGTCTCCTGGATTCCCAGCCACTCCGCCGCGTGCCGCA
Source organism: Planctomycetota bacterium (assembly GCA_020853575.1). Classification (GTDB taxonomy): domain Bacteria; phylum Planctomycetota; class UBA1135; order UBA1135; genus F1-120-MAGs118. The sequence goes on along the minus strand of JADYYP010000047.1, from coordinate 36,906 downwards.
CGAGCTCGATGTGCATGTGACTGAACAGCACGCGCTCCGGAGGGTTCACACCGACGCCAGCGTCCTTCAGCTTGGCGGCGTCCGAGAGCGGAACGCTCCATCCGGGCGCTCGCGTGCCCGGTATCCGCAGCGGTTCGGACGTGACGCCCAGGTTGTCGAGGGTGGCCTTCTCGGCCGTCGACACGGCGCGCTCCGGCTGCAACGAGCCGGTGGCGAGCACGGCGTCGTAAGCCAGCAGCGCGTAGCCGTGCTCTGGCAACTCGTTGCGGACTCGCAGGGCGATCGCAGGCAGGCGCAGTCCCGTGCGGCGGCTCACCGACTGGCGCAGCGCTTCCATCGAGCTCTGCACTTGCAGCGCATGATCGGCCACCTGTGGCTTCAAGAGCGGGAGCAGCGTGGGGTGGATCGCGAGCAGCACTGGTTCCGGTCCGAGAGCCGCCGGCGCGCGCGTCTCGGAGGGAGCGGCAGCCTCGGCCGTCGAGCGCGCCTCGAAATCGTCCTGTGCGCTGACCCGCGGCACGAAGAACGCGATCCAGGCCGCGGCCGAGAGCACGGCGAACGGCAGCGGCGGCAGGAACCCCTCGGTGGTCCAACCCGCGACGGCGAGCGAGGCCAGGAAGCACGCTGCGACCAGCAGCGCGCGCGGGTGGTCGAGCAGCTGTTGCAAGAGATCGCGCGCGAGTCCACCCGAGCGCGCATCTTGCTCGTCGGCGACGCGCGTGACGACCAAGCCTGCGGCGAGGCAGATCAGCAGCGCGGGAATCTGCGACACGAGGCCGTCACCGATCGTGAGCAGCGTGTACTTGTGCGCTGCGGCAGCGGGCGTCAGGCCTTTCTGCCATACACCGACCACGAATCCGGCGACGACGTTGATCAGCGAGATGATGATCCCTGCGATCGCATCGCCCTGGACGAACTTCATCGCGCCGGTCATTGCGCCGTAGAGCTTCGACTCTTGTTCCAGGGTCTTGCGGCGCGCGCGGGCGACCTCTTGGGTGATCGTGTGGTTGCGCAGGTCGGCATCGATGCTCATCTGCTTGCCCGGCAGCGCATCGAGGATGAAGCGCGCCGAGACTTCCGCCACGCGTTCGGCGCCGCGGTTGATGACCACGAACTGCACGATCACGAGCACCAGGAACACCACAGCACCCACGACGAAATTCCCGCCGACCACCAGGCTGCCGAAGGCCTTGATGATCCCGCCCGCGTTGCCGTCCAGCAGGATCAACTTCGTCGAGCAGATGTTGAGCGCCAGGCGGAACAGCGTGGTGAGCAGCAGAATCGTGGGGAACGACGGAAGCCGCACGGCCGCCGGCACGTACAGCGCGACGAGCAACACCACCAGCGACGCACCGAGGTTGGTGGCGATCAGGAGGTCGAGCAGGCCGGCTGGAATCGGCACGAACAGCAAGCCGACCATGAAGACGACCAGCAGCGCCAAGAGCATGTCGCTGTAGCGCTGGATGAAGGCGTGGATCGCTGCAGTCATGGGCGTGGGATCTCGTCGCGGTGGAGGTGTGTGACGTGAAACTGGGCGGAGCTCGAACAAGGAGGGGCCTGCTCGCCCCTGGCTCACGCACCAGTCACGAGAAATGACATGAGGCCGCCGGATCGTCTCCGACGGCCTCGCTCGCCGAACGGAACGCGCCCTGGGGGCTGCGTCCGCTGCTCGGAGCTCAGCGCACCTCGCGCGTCGCGGCTGGAGAGGGCTCCGGCGCGCGGCGTGAGCCGAGGTCGAGTTCGGTCGATGCGTCCCACGCGCGCGGATGCACCTTCTCGTGCGCATGCGCGTGCTGGGCCTCGCGCCGATGGATGAACTTCTCGGCGGTCGCCCTCAGACCGGGCGGCAGTTTGGCGAGCCATTGCGGGAGGCCCCGCGAGCCAGGCTCACGCGGTCGAGCCACGAAGTTGCGCAAGCGCTCGCGGAGCTCCTGCGGCAGCGGTCGGTTGCCCGGTGCTCGCTCGAGGCCCCCGGAGTCGCGCTGTGCTCGTTGCGACGTTTGCACCACAACAGGTTGGATCGCGTCGCTGCGACGCGCTTCGTTCATCTGGATGTTCATGATGGGCTCCTTTGGTTCGTCAGGGTTTCAGGCGTCGTGCGCTCACGCGGAAAGTGCTCAGAACACACTCGTGATCGAGTCCCAGGTGCTGCTGATCGAATCCGAGATGGACTCGAAGGCTCCGCCGTCCGCGTGCAACTCCAGGTCGAAGGGACCCACCTGGGTCTCGAGCGCGAAGCCCCCGTCGTCCGCGCGCTCGGCCACGAAGCCGCCGAGGAACGGCAGGTCGAGGCCGTAGCGTCCGTCCTCACCGGTGTAGAGGCCGCCCGAAACTCCCAGGCTGACACCCACATCGAAGCCGAACGAGCCAGAGCCCGCGCGTCCATCGAGCCCGATCGAGACCGAGCCCGCCGACGCGTCGAACCCGGAGTCGCCCAGCTCGAGGCTCGGTCCATCGACGCCGTAGCCCAGCCGGTCACCGTTGCTGCCGACGATGTCGAAGCGCTCGCCACCGGCTTGGATGCGGTCCGAGGAAAACAGCCCACCCTCGCGGCCGTGTTCGATCGAGAAGGGCCGCTCGAGCGGGGCGACCGTGGGCGCGAAGCCGTTCAGCTCGTTGATGCGCGCGCCGAGCTCTCGCGGGCTACCGATGTCCAGGATGGTCTCGCGCGGCGTGCCGAGGATGCACTGCTGCGTCGCGGCCTCGAACGCTTCCGAGGCGAAGTCGACGCAGTTGTGCGATGCAAATTGATAGTCGCCGAAGCGCTCGGCCACCTCGCCCATCGCGGCCAGTCCGCCCGGTGCGACCGGCGCGCAATAGGAGAACGGGTAGTGCTCCGCGTCGGGCACGTCGCGCGGGTCGTCGAAGACGACGTCGTTGCCGCGGCGCTCGCTGCGGAAGTTGTCGAGCGTGCTCGACGGATAGGCGCTGATCGTCCCCACCAGACGGCTGCTGGCCGAGCTCTCGTCGACGTCGTAGCGCGAGACGGTCGCGTGACCCGGCTCGAGCGGATTCAACTGGTTGCGGCCCGGGACGTCGGCGGCGGTCTTGGTGTTGACGCACAGGTAGCTCTGCGCGGCCCGTGAGGCGGAGAAGATCTGGCGTTGCACTGAGTTGAGCGTGGGGTCGGCCATGGCGGCACTCCGGGGGTGTGTTCGGGAGCGAAAGGGGTTCGTCACGGTTGTCGTGGCTGCGCCCGCCGCGTTGCGCACCAACCCGCCGCGCTTTTTTCTTCGTGAGTTTCCCGACGCGGGCCCCCTTGCCAGGTCAGTCCCAACCAAGCGCTCGAGCGCAACTCGAGCGCGTCCCCTGTCCCTGGAGCCCGCCCATGAAGCTGTCCTGTGTCTCGACCGTTCCGTTGTTGCTGGCGTTCACCGCCTTGGCCCTGACGTCGTGCGGTAGCGGCGGAGGTGGTGGAGGTGGCGGTGGCACGCTCGCACCCGCCGCTCCGAGTTCGCTCTCGGGTTTCGCGACGAGCAACGCCGCCGCGCTCTTCTGGATCGACAACTCGAACGACGAGCTGGGCTTCCGCGTCGAGCGCGCGCCGGATCTCGGCGGCGCCCCGGGCGAGTTCGCGCAACTCACCGAGCTCGCCGCCAATTCGACGCAGCACCAGGACTCGACGCTCGTGCCCGGCACGGCGTGCTGGTACCGCGTGCGCGCGTTCCACGCTTCCAAGCAGTCGGGCGCGACCGCGGCGCTCCGGATCGTGCTGCCGGGCGGCGGCAATCAGCCCGCGGCTCCGACCCAACTCGACGCCAGCGGCTCCTCGAGTTCGAGCGTGCACGTCGCGTGGACCGACAACGCGACGAACGAGGATGGCTTCCAGATCGAGCGCGCACCCGATCTCGGCGGCGCACCGGGCGCCTTCCAGCTGGTCGGCATCAACGCCGCCAACGACGTCGACTTCGACGATCCGCAACTCGCCGCGTCCACGACCGTGTGGTACCGCGTCCGCGCCTTCCGCGCGACGCTGGTCTCCACCTACAGCAATGCCGACACGGCCACCACGCTCCCCAGCGGTGGAGCAGGTCACGCGACCCGCTTCGGCACCGCGGGCCAAGAGGTGGCGTTCGGAAGCGCGACGATCGCGGCCGAGACCGCCGTTGCAGGCTCGATCGACTGGTCGGTGTCCGGCCGGGGCGACGCTTGGGCCGTTCGACGCGCTGAGTCCGGCTCGATCTTGTGGCAGAAGGCCTTCGTCACTTCGGGCGCGGGCCTCTTCTCGCGCGTGGTCGCGACCCTGGACGGTGGCTTGCTGTTCGGCGGCGCCCACGCCTACGACCCCGACCAAGCCAGCGGCGATGCATGGCTGGTCAAGACCAATGCCTTCGGCCAACCGGTGTGGCAGTTCCGCTATGACTTCGGGCTCGCCGAGAAGGTCGTCGACATCGAAGCGCTGCCCAACGGTCACTTCCTGGTCGCCGGCTCGAGCCTCGAGTCTGCTTCGGGCGGGCCGCTCGTGGCCCAGGGGTGGCTCATGGAGCTCGACTCCGCGGCCTCGATCGTCTGGGCGCGGGTGGTCGATCCGACGCGTCAATTCCTGCTCAACGCGATGGACCGCGCGCCCAACGGCGACATCGCGCTGTGTGGCATGGGCTTCGACACGAATGCGATGGGCACGGTCGTCCTGCGCCTGAACGCCAGCGGTGTACCGCTGTGGACGAGGAGCTTCGGAACGGCGCTCGTCGACTTCGGCTACGGCGTCGACTTCGCGCCCGACGGCACGCTGTGGGTCGCGGGCACCGTGTACCGCGCCGACGGCAGTGACTTCGAGGCCTTCGCCGCGCACCTCAGCTCCCAGGGCTTGCTGCTCGCCGCGCGCTCCCTGGATCTGATCGTCACCGAGCAGGACTTCGCATTCTCCGTGCGTGCGTTGGCGGACGGCGGCGCGGTGCTCGCGGGCAACTCGATTCTGCAGGGCAGTTTCAGCTCGCTCGCGCAGGAGTGGGTCGCGCGCTTGGATGCGGGAGCCGCGCTGCTTTGGTCTCGCGCCTATGGCGGCAGCGACCTGGACACGCTCTCGTCGATCCGCGTCGAGTCGAACGGTGAGTTCGTGGCCTGCGGCACGACCACGAGCTACTCGCAGTGGGGCTCGACCGAGGATGACTTCGACGCCTGGGTGCTGCGCATCCAGCCCGACGGAGACTGCGGAACGCTCGAGCAGGTGGTCGCAGTCACGAGCGCGACGAACTTCTTCACGGATGAGCCGGCCTCGCTGTCCACCAGCGCGTTCAACCCGACTCGCAATGCGACGAGCGTCACTCCGGTGAACACCGACGCGCAGTGATCCAGGTCTCGAAATCCGCCACCAGGGGCGTGAGTCACGACGACTCGCGCCCCTGTCGGCGTTGGAGGAACCACCCTATGAACACTCCGCGATCTGCCGCACTTCCGCCGCCCGTGCCTCGAGTCATCGTCCCGCCGCCCCTGCCGCCGCAGCCTCCCTTGGCGGGCAGGCGACTCGTACGACGGCTCATGGTGATCTCCGGTGCAGCGCTGGGGCTCGCAGTCCTGGGCGCCGCCGCGCTGTATCTGCCGCGCGTCGACGGCTCGATGCTGCCGCGCGTCGAGCTGCCATACGTCGGTCCGTCGCTCTCGTCGGCCGCGCAACGCATCGATCGACTGATCGATGTCGGCAAGTTCGAGGCGGCCGCAACGTTGCTCGAGGGAGAGCTCGCACGTCACCCCGACGACGCCGGACTGCATTACGTCGAGGCTCGCTGTCTTATCGCGCGTGAGCCCGTGCTCGCGCTGATCGACGAGAGCGGCTCGTACGAGCGCGTCGTGCAATCCTGTCAGCGCGCGGTCGAGTTCGACGAGAGCTTGCGGCCGCTCGTGGCCCGGATGCTCGTGCACGACCTCTCCCGCAGCTTGAAGACCGACGCGGAATCCGCTGGCTACGTGTGCGCACCGGACCTCGCGGCCTATGTGCAGTCCAAGCGCGAGCAGTTCGGAGGCGCAGGCGACCTGTGGCCCGACGACGCGCTGGTAGAGGAGGAGACCGGTCCTTTCGGCGGCTTCGCTGTCTTCGGTTTGGAGCTGCAGGTGCGTGCCCAGTTCGGTCACACCTTCGTCGGTGGCCCGTGGGTGCTGTTGCTGCGCGCCGCGCGCGAATTCGACGCCGGCGCCGCGCAGTCCGCGGCCTCGGAGCTCGACGCGCCGGCCCGCGCTTTCGCCGACCATGGCAAGTACACCTCCGCGCTGCTCGTCGCCAGCCTGCGCGAGGAGCTCGCAGGAGCGCGAGGCGCGAGCAATCTGCTGGCATGTTGTGCGTTCCTCACGCCGCGACTCGAGGGCCTCGCGTCGCGCGGTGCCGAGCGCGGGCGCGCCCTGGTCGCGTGCGACGCGTTGTTCTCCGCCTTTCCCGAAGAGCTCACGGCGCAGCGTGAATCCGCGGAGCTCCAGGCACTGGCCGCTGCATTGCGCCGTGAGCTGCCCGCCGACGTGGGCGAGCGTTTCGCGCGCCGCCACGGTCTCTGATCTCCAAGCCCGAGCGCGCCTCCGCGCACCGATCCAAGTCATCGATGCCGTACGAGCGCTTCACCTTCTTGTGGCGCGCGCCGTCCCCGTTCTCGCGGTGGACGCGCTTTCGCTTCGCGGTCCGCGAACAGGACTTCACCAGCGCGGAGCAGCTCATGATGCACGGCAAAGCCTTGCTCTTTGGCGACGTCACGAGCGCGCAGCGAATCCTCGATACGGACTCTCCGGCGCACCAGCGAGCGCTCGGACGCAAGGTCGAGCACTTCGACAACGCGCTGTGGCAGCGCGAGCGCGAGCTGCTCGTGTACCAGGGCAACCACGCCGGGTTCACGCAGAACCAGGCCTACCTCGAGGCGCTGCTCGCGACAGCGGGCACCGAGCTGGTCGAGGCCAGCCCGCGCGACTCGATCTGGGCCTTGGACTGGCCGCCGACGATTCGCAGGCGCTCGATCGTGAGCGCTGGCGCGGCGCGAATCTGCTCGGCCAAGTGTTGACGCGCTTGCGCGACGAGCTGTTGGCGCAGGCGTTTCCCGATCGGGCCTGAGTCGGCAGCCCGACGACTGCGCTAGGCTCTCGCCCCTTCGATCAGGAGGAGCGACGGGTTGGCGACGTTTCACGGTTTCGCGGCGTTCTCGAAGGGTGGTCTGGTTGGGGTCCAAGCGAATCAGCGGGATTGGAGCCCGTTCCTCGGGCACTTCACCAGTTGGCGAGCGATGGCTCCGCTGCACTCGGTGTTCGATGAATCGTGCACACCGGCGCTCGTGGCGCAGCTGCTCGAGCAAGCCGACGCCGACTCGTTCGAGGTGCTCGAGCGCATCGCGAAATCGCAGTGCTTGAAGCCATCGCGCCCGCGCAAGGGGACTGCTCCCGCGCGCCTGTGCTTCTCCGAATGCACCCTCCCCGGCGTGCTCGGTCATTGCGAGCGCTACGGTCGCTTCGGTCTGGTGTTCCGCAAGCACACATTGTTCTCGCTTGGAGCGCGACCTTGCACCTACGTCAGCGCGGACGAGTACGCGGAGCTCGTCCAAGCGGGTGCCGACAAGCCGTTGGCCCATGCCGCTGGTCGGCGACTGGCGTTGGCCAACAGGTACGTTCCTCCGCGGCAGGGACGCGTCCAGGATTACACGCATGAGCGCGAGTGGCGCGTGTTCGAGGAACTCGATCTCGCAGCCTGCCCGCCCGAGCTGATCGTCGCGCCGGCGATCTACACACGGCGCGTGCGTACGCTCTTCCCCGCCACGGAGCATGTCCTTCCGCTCGATCTGCTGCACGAGTGGGGGCTGTGAGTCGGGCCAAGGAAGAACGAATTCCCGCGTGAGTTCGCCGGAGCTCGGCCCCTGAGCGTCGCCATGCAACGTGACTGCTATCCCCCGTACCGGCCGCGGATCGCGCTCGCCGAATGGGCGACGCGATTGCGGCGCGCGGCTCGGCATTGGCCGAGCTTCGCGCTGGCGGCGACGCTGGACCGGAGCGCAGTTCAGGTTTCTCGCATCCAAGGAAACGCAATGCACCCGATCCACCGAGGAAAACCGTCGCCGCGAGCGCGCTTGTGCGAGCGCACCCGCCCCCGACGTGTCGAGCCTCGCCTCCGTGGATCCGTCTTGCGGTCCTTATGTCCGCCGCAAGCGGATCCGCGCTGAGGCGCGGTGGCACGTTCGGTGGGCGTGCGCTCGCAGGCGAGCCACCCCAGTTCGCAGGCGTCTCGATTGCTTCCGCGCGCCGTTGCTAGCGGCCGAGACGCGGATCCGCAGCTCGTCGCGCTCGACCGGAATGAAGGGAACCGCCACGCGCGCGCGGCGGTTCCAGAGCTCTCGGTGTGCTTGGGTCGAGTCACGCTCGCATGTTCTCGATGATCTGCTTCATCGCCTCGTAGAGCGAGCGCGACTCCGCCGTGAGCTGTTGGAAGACCAACATGTTCTGCTCGTGCAGGTCCGAGCGCTTGCTCAGCAGCTCCATGCGATCGGTGTCCGACAGCGCGGTTCCGCCGTTTCCACCGATGGCCTCACCCGTCAGCGGGTTGACACCACCGGCCGGCCATTTGCCGGTCCGAATCGCCGTGTCGATCCAGTCCATCTGGGCCTCGTTGTTGTGCATGAGCTGGAACTCGTCTGCATGCTCGCCGGCCATGGCCTTCGCGATCGACAACGAGGTTGCGGTGCCGCCGAGGTTGGCGATGTCGTGCTCGTCGAAGCGTGCACCTTCCTTGGCGCCTTTGAGTTCCGTGCGCTTCCCGCCCGCATCGAGGTAGAACAAGTCGTCGATGCCCTGGTCGGCGTGCAGGACCGTCCCATCCGCGTACCGTGAGTCCAGGCCGCGAGCGTCGTTGCCCACGTTGCCGAAGCGCGGTCCGCTGGAGTCGTGCACTCCCGTCACCTCCGCTCCCGCGGTTCCGTTGGTGATGATGACCTTGTCGACGAATGCGGTCCCGTTGGCCCCTTGCTCGGTGGGGACCACGGTCACCTTCGTGCCGTCGGGCAGGTCCAACGTCACGTTGCCTTCTTGGAACCCGGCCTTGTCACCGTCGCTGGTCACGACGTGCGGGTCACCCCACACCTTGACCCATTCCCCGGATTGGCGATCGAAGATCTGGACCTCGTCCGCACGCACGTGGATGTCGTAGCGGTCCGTGCGGTAGACGTTGTCAGCACCTTTGGCGACGTGGCCGCTTCCGATGCTGGAGATGGTGTTGGACGTCATTGCTGCCTTCCGTTGGGTTGTTTGATTCAGATGGTCGAGTCGAGAAGAACGCAGGGTTATCGCGGCGAGCTCGAGCGCGTTGCGGGCGGAGCAGCGGAATCCTGGGCTTGCTCTTCGCGCCAGGCCGGAGTCCAGCCTTCCGCGCGAGCCACTTGCTCCACCCAGCGCAGGACCTCGATCGCCGCTTCGTAGAGCGCCTCGGGGATCTCGGACTCGAGCTCGACCTGGTACAGCGCTCGGGCGAGCTGGATGTCGCGCACGATCGGGATGCCTTCCTCGCGCGCCACCTCTCGCAGGCGCGCGGCGAGCGCACCTTCTCCTTTGGCGATCAGGAGTGGCGCTCCGTGCTCGCCGGGGCGGTAGCGCAGCGCACATGCGATGTGCGTCGGGTTGACCACCATCACGTCGGCCTCTCGCGCGAGCTCGATCAACGAGTGCTGCGCGATCTCCTCGTGCATCTGGCGCCGAGCGAACTTGTAGTTCGGGTCGCCCTCGTCGTCCTTGTACTCCTGCTTGACCTCTTCCTTGGTCATGCGCATGCGCTTGGCGAACTGCAGTCGCTGCAGGAACAGGTCGAGTACGCCCAGCGCCACCAAGCACGTCAGCGCACGGACGAGCAGTGTCCGGAGCAACTCGCCGGTCAACGCCAGCGCCTCGCCGAAGCCCAGTGCGCCCAGCGCGAGCAACCGCGGCAGCTCCGCTTCGATCGCTCCGGCGCACACGGCGCCGACGAGCGCGAGCTTCAGCGTGGACTTCGCCAAGGTCAGCCACGACTCGGCCTCGAAGAACAGGCGCTTGAATCCAGCCGCGGGATCGAGGCGCTCCAACTTGGGCGCCAGCGGAGCCAGCGAGAACAGTGGGCCGACCTGCAGGAACGGGAACAGCACCGCGCACGCAGCCAACGTTGCGATCAGGCCGAGCGAGGCCAGCGCCGCGGCTTGGACGCACTGGCGCAGGAACTCGGGCAGCACGTTCGCGTCGAGCGTCGAGGCGGAGGCGTGCGCGGCGGCCGTTCGCAGCAGATCGACGAACATGCGGCCCAGGCCCGGCGCGAGGTGGAGCAGCACGAGCACCGAGGTTGCCAGGATCAGAGCCGAAGCCAGTTCGGCGGATTTGGCCACCTGCCCCTCGTCGCGCGCCTTGCGGAGTTTCTCGGCGCTTGCGGGTTCCGTGCGCTCTTGGGAGGACTCTTGGCCCATGGCTCGCGCCTCAGGAACCGCCGCCGAAGACGATCACATACGGCAAGGCGTGCCTGACCCACAGGTCGAGCATGACCGTGACGAGCAACAGCAGGAGCAGCAAGCCGAGCGAGCTCTTGAGCGTGAGGCCGAGGAAATACACCTCGATGCGCCCGGCTGCGCGGTGGATCAGCGCGAGCGAGAGGTCGAGCACCAGCATTCCGATCAAGATCGGAAGCGCCAATTGCACCGAGAGCACCGACAAGCTCTGCACGACCTCTAGCACGGCCTGCGGCTGCGCGCGGAAGCCGAGCTCGCTCGAAGGAGGCAGCTTGGTGAAGCCGGCGCACAACGCCGCGATGAACTGTCGGTGCAGGCCAGTGCTCGTGAACACGACGAGCAGCGCTACCCGCAGGAACGGCTCGAGCACCGAGGCTTGATTGCGCGTGATCGGATCGACGACGTTGGCGAAGGTCGCGCCGCGGGCGAGGTCGATCAGCCCACCGATCGACGCGAACAAGTCGAATGCAGCGGCCACGACCACGCCGATCGAGAGGCCCAGCAGCGCCTCGCGCAGGAGCGCCAGTCCCAGGTTGCTTGGCCGCTCGAGAGCAGTCCATTGCGGCGCCACGACGGGATAGAGGACAGCCGTCAGCGCGAGCGCCGCGGCGAATCGGAAGCGTCGCGGTGAGGTGCTGCCACCGAACAGCGGCGTCAGCGCGACGATCGGGAGCAGGCGCGCGAGGATCAGCGCGAACACCGGCACGTCGATGTGCCGCGAGAGCGCTTCACCGATCGCGAGGACTGACTCCACGGGGGCCTCACAAGTTCGCGCCGGCGATCTGTTCGAACGCGTGCACGCAGAAGGCCCGCACGTGGTCGAGCATCCAGAACCCGAGCACGATCAGCACCAGGTTGACCACGACGATCTTGGCCGCTGTGACGAGCGTCTGCTCTTGGAGCTGCGTCGCAGCCTGGATCAAGCTCAGCAAGAGCCCGACCAGCAGCGCTCCCAGGACGGCGGGGGCGCTCAGCATCAGGGCGAGCAACAGGGCCTGCTGTGCCAGGTGGAGGATCTGACTCTGGACCATGTTGCATTCCTCAGGCGTAGCTCAGGACGAGCCCTTGGAAGAGCAGCTTCCAGCCGCCGGCGAGCACGAACACGATCACCTTGATCGGGAGCGCGATGGTCGAGGGCACCATCATCTGCATCCCCATCGCGAGCAACACGTTGCTCACCACGAGGTCGATCACCAGCATCGGGATGAACAGCAGCGCCGCGATCCAGAAGGCCTCGGCCAGCTCGGTGAGCATGAACGCTGGCGCGAAGACGGTCAGGAGCTCGATCGCGTCGTTCACGTCGGTCGAGAGCTCGACCGGTGTGCTCTGGCCCAGGTCGTCGGTCGCGGGAGCGCGCCCGTCGTGCTTGGCTTGCACGACCCGCTGGAGCTCGCGGAACAACGCGATGTTGTCCGGGCTCGAGTTCGACTCGAGGAACTTGCGGCACGGGTCCCTCGCTGCGCGCAGGAAGACCTCGTACTGCTGGGCATCTGGCGACTGCGTCTTGGCGTTCTCGTAGGCACCCCACACGTCGAGCGCCACCGGTCGCACGATTCCGATCGTCAGGATCAGCGCCAAGCCAGTGATGACCGACGTCGGTGGGATGTTCTGCGTGCCGAGCGCCTGGCGCAGCATGCTGCCGACGACCACCAGCTTCGCGAACGGCGTGATCATCGTCAGCAACAGCGGCAGCACGGCCATGCCGGCCAACATCGCCATCCACTTGGCGATTTGCTCATCGGGCGCGCCGCTCTCCTGCGGATGCGCGGCGGCGACGGATGCGGTCGCGATCAGCGCGACCAGGACTCGCGAAGCGCGGTGGGCGACAGCCCTAGTGAGGTGCGGGGAGATCACGACGGGGGCTTCCTTGCATGAGGCGCTGGAGAAACGAGGCGTTGGGACTGCGCTCCACGGTGGGCTGGGGAGCGCGCGTGAGCGCGTCGAGCGCGCGTGCGTCGAGCTCCGCGCCGGCGAGGGGCTGCAAGCCCGCTTCACTCGCGCCCACGAGCACGTAGTTCGCTCCGACGCGCAGCAGGTGGATCGAGCGCTTGGGTCCCAGGACGCGCGTGTCGACGGCTTCGATCACCGCGCCGCGAGGACCGGCGGCGCGCGTCCGACCGAAGCGCCGGGCGACGAGCAGCGCCACGATTCCGAGCGCGATCACGATCACCAAGGTGTCGAGCCCGAGCGAGAGGAGCGAGCTGGTCGAGTCGACGGCGGCCGTGGTCTGTATTGCGAGTGCAGTGGAGGAGTTCACGCCCAGAGGAGGGGCGCTCGAGCCCCTGACTCACGCCTGACTTGCGGCTTCTCCGAGAATCCGCAGGCCTAGCTCGTCGGCGACGCGCACGAGCTCGGCCGAGAGCGACCGTCCGTCGCGGAACACGAGTCGGGCCGGCGCATCTTGCGACTTGGCGAGGTCCATGGTTCCGGCTTTCGCGCACTGCGCGAGAGCCGAGCGGTCCAGGGACGCCGCGCCAAGCTGCACGAGAGCCGTCGCTCCGGGGCGCTCCGCCGCGATCGCTCGCGGCAGCAGGGCCTCGCGGCGCACTCGCAGCACCGTCGCGCTGTCGAATTCGACCGCCGCCCGCGCGAGCTCCCAGCCGTTGCTCGAGATCAATCGTGCCGGCGTGCCCACCAGCTCGGTGCGTCCCAAGAGGACGACGTCACCTGCTGCCAGTGAGTCGAGCTCGGCTTCCGGGATCTCGAGCAGGTCGAGGGCACAGGCGACGTCGAGGTGCGTGCGCGGCGCGAGCTTGGAGCGTGCGAAGGTTGCGCTGCTCGCAGCCGACGACTTGGGCAGCCAGAGCGAGACGCAGCCGACTGCGTGTCCGACCTGCAGAGCGAACTCGAACGCGACAGCGTCGCTGCGCGCCAATTCCTGGCGTAGCTCGGCTCCGGACTCGACGGTCAGCAACGCGAGCGCTGCGGCACCGGGCGCGAGAGTGGTCAACTCGTCGAGGCAGGCGAGGAGCAGGTACTCCAAGGCACCTTCCTCGGTCGGAGTCAGCGGCCCGACGCCACGCAGGCCCGCGTGGGAGTGCTCCAGCGTGTCCACCAGCGCCCGGCAGGCGGCCAAGTCCAACGACAGCGTGAGCTCGACGCCGCACGTCAGCCGCGCGCCGAACTCGGCCACGTGAGTCGACGCGCGTCTCTCCGAGCTCCGCGGCCCCAGTGTGACCGCGCATCCCAACACCCGTGCTGCGGCTTGGCACGCGACCTCCGCGGCGGCGAAAGCACTCGGGTCGAGGCGCGGCCCAGCGGCGGGCTGGAACAGGGCGTCGATCAGTGTCGCGGGCAAGTCGGCAGCGCTCGGCATGTGCACAGAGGTGGTCACGGGTTCACTCCAGGTCGATGTCGACGACGTCCAGGCCACGTCCGCGCAGCGCCTCGATCAGTTGCGAGACGTCCACGGCAGTTTCGCTCCGGCTGCGCAGCGCGAGTCGGATGCGCCGCTCGCCCAGGCTCGTCACGCTGACGGAGAGTCCACCGCCCACGTGCTCATGCGTCGCGAGATGCAGCAACGGGTGGCCGTCGACGTCGCCACCCAAGCCCGCGAAGGACACGATTTGCTCGACGACACGCGGGTCCACGACTGCCTGCGGTCGCCCGGCAGCGTTCGAGCCTCCGCCGGGCGCCGCGGTGCTCGTGTCGGCGACCGCGAGCGGAGCCAGCTGCGCCACCGGCGGAGCGGGCGGGTCGGATGGAAGGGGCTGAGCGGAGTGCTCGCACTCCAACGCGAGCCGCGGACTCGGCTCGAGCGCAGGGTCGCCGGTCTCGGTCGGCACCGCAAGCGAGTCGAGCTTCCTCGGCTCCTCCGTCGAGCTCAGCATGAGCTCACGGAACGCGACGCCCCGAGGCTGCGCCTGTCCGGCGCTGCGCTGCGCGGCCGGCACGTCGCCGGGTTGCGGCGCGCGGCGCGCTTCGCGCGTGTCCTTCGGGCGGTTCAACGCACGTTTGTCGATCGAGGCATCCATCGTTCCACCGCGAGGTCATCGAGCTTTCGTTGATCTTGTTGCGCCAGGGCCTTGGAGTGCTCGAAGCGCTGGGCTTCCGCGACCCTCTCGAGTGCGCGCACGCGAGCCTGAGCGGCGCACAGATCCCCGCGCGCGAGCTCGCACTTGTGGCGCGCCAGTCGTTCGTCCGCGCGCCGCGCCGCGAGCTCGTCGGTCTTGCGCTGCTCGTCCACGCGCAGTTCCTCCAGGAAGCGCGCGCGGCCCAGCCAATCGAGATTGGGCGCTCCAGATCGCAGTGCAGCTCGCATTCGTTCGCGCTGGGTGAGTTGCTCTCGCACGCAAGCGTCCAGCGCTTGCGCAGCACCCGCCACAGCCTCTTCACAGGCCAGCCTGCGACGCTCGAGCTCCGCGAACTCGCGCTCGAGGACATCGCGACGGCCGCGGCTGCGCAGGAGTTCCGGCGCGAGACCGAAACGAAAACGGCGCTCGACACGCTCAGCCATGGCGGCCCCCGAACTCGCGCACCAGGCGCGTGACGCTCTGGTCGAAGTCCGCGCGCTCGGCGTTGGTCGACTGCGTGAGGTAGGCCTCGGCACGCTTGTATGCAGCGACGATCTCGGCTTCGACCTGCTTGTTGCCGAAGAGCCCCATCGCGAGCTTGTCCTGGTTGGCTTCGTATTCGGCGAGCGCGGCCTCGAGCGCGGCGGCTGCGGCGACCTGTTCGGGAGCGACGACGGCGCGCATCACTCGGCTCTTGCTCTTGAGCAGGTCGATTGCCGGGTAGCGACGATTGGCAATCCGGCGCGAGAGCACGATGTGACCGTCGAGCAGGCTCATGGTCTCGTCGGCAATCACCTCCTCGAGGTCGTCGCCGGCGACGAGCACCGTGTAGAAGGCCGTGATCGATCCTCGCGCGGCGTTTCCGGCACGCTCGAAAAGCCGTGGCAACGCGGCATAGACGGAGGCCGGGAAACCCTGGCGCCCCGGGGCCTCGCCGGCGGCGAGACCGATGTCGCGCAGTGCGCGCGCGAAGCGCGTGATCGAGTCGACGAGCAACACGACGTGCTCGCCGCGGGCGCGCGCGGCCTCGGCGATCGCGGTGGCCGTCCACGCGGCGCGCACTCGCAGGAGCGCCGACTGTTCGCTCGTCGAGACCACCACCGTCGCCTTTGGCAGCCCGGCGGCGCCCAGGTCGTCCTCGACGAAACCGCGCACCTCACAACCGCGCTCGCCGATCAGCGCCAGCACGACGCGATCGGCCTGCACGTTGCGGGCGAGCGCGGCCAGCAGTGTGCTCTTGCCGACACCGGCCGCGGCGAACAGACCCACGCGTTGACCTCGGCCCACGGTGAGGCAGCCGTCGATGGCGCGGATGCCGGTCGCGATCGGCTGGTGGATGCGCTCGCGCTCGAGCGGGTGTGGCGCGGCCGAAAACGTGGTCTTGCGCTCTGCTTGGCGCAGCTCGGCCCTACCGTCGAGCGGGCGGCACAGGGCGTCGACGACGCGGCCGGAGAGCGCGTCGATGCTCGGGATCGCACTGGCCTCGCCGGCGGGGGCGACGCGCGCACCCGCGCGAACGTGGCCCATCAGCTCGAACGGCATCAGCACGGCCTCATCGTGGTCGAACCCGATCACTTCGGCCTCGAGCGTCCGTCCGTCGACGCGGTCGATGCGCAAACGCTCGCCCAGGTGCACTTCGGGAATCGCCGCGCGCACCACGGTGCCCGCGACGGCGGTGACGCGGCCGGAGCGGCCGACGCCGATCAGGCTCTCGAGCTCCGCGTCGAGTCGTGAGAGGTCCAATTCCATGTCGCGCGGATTCACGGAGCGCACTCCTTGGCTGTCTGCGAGGTTTGTCGCTCGAGTGCCTCCAAGCGCTCGAGCAAAGGCGCGAGCTGCAGGTCGGCGCCGCCTTCCCACACGCCCGCGCTGGATTCCACGCGCACGCTGTGCTCGACCTGCGTCTCGTCCTCGAGCACGCGGATCTGGCTCGTGACACCGCTGCGCTCACGCAGCTCCGCGAGGCGCGGTCGCACGAGGGCCGCGTCGCGCGGATGCAGGCGCACCTCGAGCTGCGCCGGATTGCCGCCTCGGCGCAGCAGGGATTCGACGAGGTCGAGGATCCGCTCGGGATGGACGTGGAACTCGACGTCGAGGATGGCCTTGGCGAAGCGCACTCCGAGCTTGCGTGCGTCCAGCGCCGCCTGCCGGCGCAACTCGTCCGCCGTGCGTTGCAACTCGAGCAGGGCCGCGGCGAACGACTCCGCGCCGGAGCGCAGGCCCTCCTCGCGCGCCTTCTCGAGCTTGATTCGCGCGTTGCGGCGTGCGCCCGTCGACAGCTTGCGCGCCTCGGCCCGTGCTCCTTCCAGCAGCTCCTCCGCCTCGCGCCGCAGCGCGGCGCACTCTTCTCGAGTCGTGCGCGTGAGCTCCTCGGCTTGCAGAGCTTCGGCCCCCAGGATGCGTCTCGCGGGATACAGCGGCGCGACTTCGGCCGCGGCGGCGCGGACGATGCGCGGCGGCGGTTGGGGTTGGGGCGTGTTCATCGGCTAGGGCCTCGCTCGCTGGGCTCGATCGATCAGCTCTTCCAGGGCGCGCTGAGCATCCGACTCACGCAGTTCCATCGATTCCTCGCGCGCCAGGACCTCGCCCAAGTTCGAACGCGCTGCACGCGCGCAGGCGCGGCGAGCGTCGGCGTCCAGCGCGCGGTACAGCGTCGCCAGCGCCGTCCGTCCGAGCACCCGAGGAACGGCCGCGGCGTCGCGGCGTGCTGCGATACGTCGGTAGGCCGAGCGGACAGCCTCCTGGAGCGCGCTCTCGGCCGGTGAACGTGCCCGAGTCGCACCCGCGAACGCGAGCAGCGTCAGCCCGAGCGCGGTCGTCGCATCCTGGACCTCCGTCGCGCTCATGGCGAACCACGGGCGAAGCGCGTCCGGGGTCAGCACGGCCGAGGACTCGAACGAGCGCACCTCGGCGACGCGCTTGCGGCGCAGGCGATAGCCGAGCGGCGTGTCCGCTTGCGGTCCGTCATCGCGACAGCGCGCGCGCTGCTCGAGCTCGGCGAGCTCTTCCAAGAGGAGCTCGCGCAATTCCCGACGAGGCGACGCACGTGCGAGCACCTCGCGGCGTTGCGCGGCGCGAGGGTGATGGCGCAGCAGGCGCTCGAGCCGATCACCGGCCAGCGCGGCCAGTGCGAGTGTGGCGCGCGGGGCCGACGCGCGCGGGGTGCTGGGGAGCATGAAGCACCTCAGCTCTGCGCTGCAGCGCCGGAGACGGCCGTGTTCGCGCGCGCGCCACGGCGTCGGGCCCACAGCGCGACGAGCAGCGCGGCCGCGACGGTGGCCAGTCCACCGGTGATCCAGGGTTCGGGCGACAAGCCCGCGGGCGGAGCTTCGGTGGTCGCCGACTCGGGCTGCGACGGCTCTGGTCTCGCCACCGCGGTCGCGTTGCGCTCTGTCTCGGCCGCGTCCGGAACCGGCTTCGTCATCCACTCACCGAAGACCTCGCTCGGTCGGATGATGCACAGCGTGACCACCACGTGCTCCGCCGTCAGGCCGGCGACGCCGCCCGCGATCTGGGCTCGGAGCTTCTCCGCGGACAGTTGGGGGAGCTCGGCCTGCGCCCCGGGGAGTTCCACGTAGCGCACGAACACCGACGCCGAAGGCTCGACGTCCTTGAGTCTCTCCCCGGTCAGCCCGATGCTCGGCAGCGCGAGGTGCACGCGCGCGGTGAAGATCGCCGGGTTCATGCGCAGGGTGTCCTCGAGTCGGAGCGCGTCGCGCCACTGCGCTTTTTGGCGCTCCGTTTCGGGGCTCTGCATCCCGAGGAACTGCCCGTCGCTGGTGACCGTCGCGTCCAAGGGCGTGAGCACCTGCGGCAGCCCGAAAGCCTGGCGCACGCGCTCCGCGCGGGCCAACTGGCCTTCCGGCACGGTCACGCGCCACAGCGGCTTGTCGTCGCGCTGCTCGAGCACCTTGTGCGCGCCCGCGACGTGGCACAGGTCGAGCGCACACACCAGCTTGTTGGCCTCGAGCTCGCTCTCGACCTCGACCAGCGTCTCACTCTGGGGCGCGCGCGAACAGGCGCCGAGCGAGCTCAGTGTCAACACCATCGCGATCGCGTACTTCATGTCTAGACCAGGGGCCGAACTCGATCGCGCTCACGCTTGAGTTTGGAGAACTTGACGCGCGCCACCGGTGCCGTGCTCGATGACCTTCGAGACCAGCTCCATCTGGAACTGCGCCGCGCCGAGCTCCAGTTGCAGGCCGATCAGGCGCCGGCGCTGCTCATCGCGGAACTCGCTCACCAGCGGATGATCGTGAGCGAGGCTCCGCGCGCGGATCTGGGCCTCGGACGTGTCGCTCCACTGCAGGAACTCACGCCAGTTCCGCGCGACCGACTGCCAGCGCGCGACGCCGACGCCTTCGACCGCACTGGGAGGCGGTGGCGCCAGCCCTGGATCGAAGGGGACGAATTGCGGCTGAGCTTGGACCGGGGAAACAACGACGCGCTTGGCCTGGTCTGGGGCAACCGGCACCGCCCGTGGTTCGTTCGCGGCCGTGCGCTGGGCGAGCTCGGTGACGCCGAGCGGCTGAGGCGCCGCGCTGCCCGGGCGCAGCTCACGCACACGCTCGTCGAGCTGCAGCTGGAAGTGCGAGCCTTCCACCGGAACGGATTGGGACGGTTGGGCCCCTTCGCCAGGCTTGGGCTGCGGGACACGCAGCGCTCCGTCGAGCGCCGGAACCTGGATCGCCGGCGTGGGGATCATCGCGCACCGCCCATGGTTCCGCCGTCCCGCTCGAGCGCGCCAGCCAGTCGCCCGTACAGCCCCGTGATCTGCGGGTCGCCGGCCAACTGCTCGCTGACGCGGGCCACCAACTCCGGCGCGGGAGCGCAACCGAAGCGCTCGCGCCAGCGCGCTTCGACCAGCTTGTCGAGCAACTCCCTTCGTTCGGCGCCGCGCGCCAACCCGTCGCGCATCAGGGTGTGCACGGAGCGCGCCGTGGCCGGTCCTCGAGGTTCGAGCGTGGGGGCGCTGGCCCCGATGGACTCGCTCCCCAGCTGCAGGCGGAAGCCATCGGTGGCCCCGGACTCCGTCGGGGTCTCCGGGCGAGCTTGGCGGGGCAGGTCGGCGGGGCCGTGGGCGGACAGGCGCGGGTCGAAGCGGGTCATGGCGGGTCTCCTGCCGGTTGTCGTGCGCGCGGCCGCGGCGTTGCGCGGAATCAGTAGGCTTCGAGCAGCGTGCGCAGCGAGGCGCTCCACGGACCGTCGGGATCGAGGTCGAGCATGCGCCGGGCGAGCTCGCGCGCGCCGGAAGCGTCACCCGCGCGCAAGGCCGCCTTGGCCTGCAACCAGTACGCGAAGAGCAAGGCGCTCTGGTCGCAGCTCGGCACGCGCGCGGCGGCCTTGGCGAAGCGCATCGCTCCCTCGAGATCGGATGCCGCGAGCGCGCACTCCGCGAGCCCGAGCTTGGGCAGCACGTCGTCGGGGACGAGGCGCTCCAGGCCCTCGAAGATCGTGCGCGCCTCGTCGACATGGCCGTCGTAGAGCGCGAGGTAGCCGGTCTCGGCCAGCAGGCGCGGGGACTGGGGCAGTGCTGTCGCGTTGCCCGCGGTGGGCGGTGCATCGTCCAGGTGATTCATGTGAGGGCTCTCCTCGCCGTGCGGCTCACGCGCGCATGTTGCGGATGGCGTTCATGCGCGACTCGTGCTCGGTGCGCGCCAGGTTGGTCTGCATCGTGAACAGCTCGTGCTGCTGCTGCATGGCAAGCTGCCGATCGAACATCGCCTGCAGCCGGTCGGTGCCGCTGAGCCCGTCGAGCGAGGGCGCGTCGCCGAGCAATCCGCGGAACATGCTGCCGACGTACGTGCCGCCGAACATGCCGTCGATCGCGCCGCGCAGGCCGCGGCCGAGCGCCTCGAAGGGATTGGAATAGAAGCTGACGTTGGACATGTTGGAGCTCTCCGATTCAGGGGCTTGTCGCAGTGATCGTGGGTTCGGGCGCGGCGTTGCGCGCGAAGTGAGTTCGAGCCGTCGTGCCGTCGGTCCGCAGGCAGCGTTCGACGACGTCGCACATGGCCGCATGGGCTCGGCGGACGGCGGCCGCGTCGCTGGAGTCGAGGGGTCGCGCCGGCCTGGTCAGCAGGGATTCGAGCTGGCGTGCGAGAGCCGCCCGCAGCTCGCCGCTCGTCTGAGCGCCGCCGCGATGTCGGGCGAGCAACTGCTCGAGCGCATCGAAACCGCTGCCCTGTCGACTCACGGCGCGCTCTCCGCGTGGGCCTCGAGGCGCGCGAGCAACTCGGCGCGCTCGGGCAGGCCTGGGTCGAGCGCGCTCACGAACGTCCGCGCGTCCGCTCGGATCGTCGCATCCGCGAGTTGCTCGGCACCGGCGACCAAATGTCGCGCATAGGCGATCTGCACCTCGACGTCGTCGCCGCGCAATTGCCCCAGGCGCTCGAAGTAGTGCACCGCGTCGTGGAATGCCGCCAGCGTTCCGCCTCGGGCGAAGAGCTCGGCCTGCGCTCGCGCTGCCAGTTTCAGCAGCGCGGGGTTGAACGTGAGCAAGGGGTAGCGGCCGTCGAGGAAGGGCTCCGCCAGCCCGAGCGCGCGCTCCGGCTCACCGGCCCGCGCCCACCACAGCGCGAGCTCGATGCGCGCCTCGGACAGCTCGGGATCCCAGCGCAACGCTTCGTCGTAGGCCGCGAGCACCTCCACGGCGCGCGCCGGGTCGTAGTCGACCTCAGCGGCCTCGATGCGCGCGTCCTGCAGCTCGATGCGCGCGCGCAACCGGCGCCAGCGACCGATGACGAGTGCGTCCGCGGCGGCGACTTCTGGAACGTCGGTGGTGCCCACGCACCACGAGGCCTCTTCGTCGATCCAACGCACGACGACGGCCATGCTCTGCTGCGGCGACAGCGCGGGCACCACGTCCGCGCTCGCGGAGCCGCGGCCCGCGTCGTCCGCGTAGTGTTCCGCCGTGGCGCTGCTCAGCGTCCAGGCCTCGAGTCGTTCGAGGCTCGCCAACGCCGCGCGCGCGCGATCGAGGGCCTCGCGCGCCAGCTTGGGTTGTCCGACGAGCACGTGGAGCTCCGCCAGGCCGAGCCAGCCCGGTACCCATTCGGAATGGCCCGCGAGCGAGGCCTCGAAGGCGCTCTTGGCCGTCTCGAGGCGTCGGCCCGAGCTGCTCGCGTCCCGCTCGGCGAGCGCGAGCTCCAAGGCCACGCGACCTCGCAGAGTCGCGAACAACGGACACGCCGGTTCCGCGGTCGCGGTGCGCGTGAGCTCGTCGAGCACCAGCGCCTCGGCCGCGATCCACTGTTCAGCGCTCAGCGGCGAGCGGCGCACACCTGCCCAGCGCTGATGGGAGCGTGAGCAGGCGCTCATCGACGAGCTGCTCGCCGGGCGCACGTTGGGCACCGTCGGGGCCAGCTCGTCGCGCGTGGGTTGCGACGTGCATGCCCCGAGGAGCAAGCTCGCTGCGGCGAACACGGTGCGGGTGAAGCGTGAGCTCATGGTGGTGTCGAGAGGGGCGCGGAGCGCGGTCACTCACGCGCGAACTTCAGGGCTCCTCGCGCAAGCGCAGGTCGAACCCCGGCATCGATCCCGAAAGCCAAGTGACCAGGCCGGCCCGTTCCGGAGTCCCAGTCATCGCCAGCACACTTGCCCACCACAGCTCGGGTCGATCGAGGGGCAAGCCGGCAGCCGCGAGCACCTCGCTGGCGGGGATGAGCTCGAGTCCGCGTTCGCGAGCGGCGACGCACAGCTGGTGCAGGCGCGTCACGCCGATGCGCTGCACGAGCAGATGGCCCAGCGCGTAGAGCTCGTCGGCGCGCTCGCTCCAGCGCGAGCTCCACAGCTCGAAACGGCCCAGCGCCAGCATCTCCGGGACTTCCGCCAGTCCCTCGCAGACCGCGGATCGATGCAGCTTGACGTCGAGCAAGTGCTCTTCCAAAACGACCTCGACCGCGGCCTCGCCTCCCATGAGCCTGGCGACGCACAGCGCGACGCACAGCCGGTCTTCCGGCGCGATGCCCGGCGCGGCGCGCGTCGCCACCCAGTTGCACAGGCCTTCCTCCAACACCGCGGGCAACGCGCCCCATTCCGGCCCCAGCGAGAAGTGCGTCAGCTCGTGGGCCAGCGTCGCGCTCACGCGCTCGTCGGTCATGTACCAACTGTCCGCGTCGCTGGCGATGGCGATCTGGCCCTCGCGGCCCGGCTCGTCGGGGAAGAAGCAGGTGTAGCCCAAGAGCTCGGTCGGGCCGAAGGGGCCGACGTCGATGCGCGCGACGCCCGTCGGGCGCAACCCGGGAAGCAACGCGACCGCGCGCCGCGCGTCGGGAAGGGCGGCCAAGACGCATTGTCCGACGGTTTCGTCGTAGGCATGCACCTCGAACGAGTCGACCTTCCAAGGCGCGACCGAGGCGGCGCGCGGCGTGGCGCAGGCAGCGAACGAGCAACACAACAGCGCGAGCAACTTGCAGTTCATCGGTAGCTGGTCTCCGCGGCACTCAGGGGGGCGCAGGCCCCGCACTACCGAGGATTCGGGCTTTTCCGTGCACGCTCGTGGCGCCGCGCGGACGACGGCGCGCGAACACGGCGCGCGACCACGGCGGGAGCGCCGGCCGCGCCGCGTCGCTCGCCGCCGAGCTTCTCCAGTTTTCGAGTGAGTGGAGCGCGTCGGCACCCCTGATCAGAGCGCGCAGCAGGAGCACGGCCCATGACACACAGCACCTCGAACCCGGCGGTCAGCGTTTCGATCCGTCAGCGCGCCCGGACGGGGATCTCGGTCGCCCTCGGGCTGGTGCTGCTGGCCGTGGCCGCGGCCGTGTTGGCCGTGCCGATGGCCGTTCCCGCGTTGCTTCCGCGCGCGCTGAGCGCGCTGGACGTGAGCGCGTTGCAAGGCGGCGAGCTAGCGCTTCCCTGGCTGCGCGCGGCCCAGGCCTGCTCGGCCGGCTTCTGCCTCGTGCTCGCCTTCGCCAGCGTGCGTCGCCTGCGCGCCGGAGCCCATCCCGCCCTGCTGCTGCGCACGCGCTTCGACGAGCTCGCGCCGCTGCGCGGGCTGGCGCACCTCGTCCACGCCTGGCTGTGGATCGCCTTCCTGGCCTCGCTCGCGGCCTCGGCCCGCGCCGCCTACGCGCTCTACCGCTCCTACGAGCAGAGCTCCACGCTGCCCACCGAGCGCATCGTCCTCGCCGCCTGCCTCGTCGCCTCCGTGTTCGGCCTGCGCTGGCTTCGCAAGGGCTTCCAAGCGCACTTCGTCGAGCGCGCGAAGGCCGCGGCACCGCGGGTCGATGTCTCGGTCGAAAAGATCAGCGACGGCATCGCCGCGAGCGAGATGGCGAGTCTGGGTGTCGAGCGCTTTCCCAACCGAGTGCAGCGTTGGTGGTGGCTGGGCCTGAGCGCGCGGGCCGGCATGCTGACGCTGCTCTGGGGCGCCGCCGCAGCGCTCACCTGGCTCCACTTCTTCGAGAGTCGGCAGGCCTCGTTCCTGGCGCCCTGCATTCCCTGGCTGCAGATCGCGCTCGCCCGCGTGCTCGAGCTCGCGCACTGGCTCGCTCCCTGGCGCGACTACGCCTTCGTCGCCGGCTACGTCGCCCTGGTCATCGGTTATCTGGCCCTCACGCACAATCGCAACTACCTCCTGTGCTCCTTCGGTGCGCAGCAGCTCGTGCACGCGCTCACCACGGCCGTGCTGGTCGTGTGCGCGGCGCTGATCGCACAGCAACCCGGCACGGTCGTCGGGACCGCCATCGGCGCGTTGGGCGTGTGGGGGCTGCGCATGGCGCGCGACCTGAGCCTGGCCAGGAGCGAGAAGGTCCGCCGCCGCGCTCAGTCACCGATGCGCCAGCAACTCGACGCGCAGGCCAAGCTGCTGCGCGGCGTGCTCGTCGATCCGGCCTGTCGCCTTCCGGAGATCAACGTCGGCGATGTCGAGCGCCGCATCACGCAAGGTGCCGAGAACATCGCCGAGGCCGACTCGCTCGTGACGCGCCACTTCGGTCGCTACATGCGTGTCGGGCGGGTGCGCAAGGAGCGCTGCGCCATGGCGCTGCTGCGCTACATGACCGTGGATCGCCACGTCGGTCTCAGCGGTGGATGGGCCACCTACAAGGCGCTCGGCGGCCCGAGCGTGCCGCTGTGGGACGAGGCGCGCTTCCCCCTCAACGTGCCCGCGGGCTTCGTCGATTGGCTCGACGGCTTGACCCTGAGCGCCGACTGGAACGTCGTGCGCACCTGCGGTCCGTGCGGCGGCAGCGGGTGGGTGACGGAGACCGAGTACTACTACGAGACCGAGCACTACACCGAGTACGTCAACGGCCAGCCGCGCAGCGCCACGCGCCAGGTGCAGCGCAGCCGCCAGGTGCGCAAGACCTGCTCGAGCTGCAACGGATGCGGCCGGCTCGAATTCAATCAGGTGCTCTACACGCAGTGGCGTCACATGCGCCCCTCGACGGTGCAACCGTTCGTGCCGCTGCCCGAGCTGGTCGACGGAGCCGAAGAGGTCTGTCTGGTGCGCGTGCCGCTGACCGAGGATCGTGGCGCGGTCGCGCACGAGCTCCAGTCGGTCGGTTTCCAGCCCGAGCTGATGCGCGAGGTCGAGCAAGCGGCGGACAGCGCGCGCTCCGAGCACGCCCAGCTCGCCGCACGCGCCTGCGAGTTCCTCGGCGGCCGGCTGTATCGCGCCGACTACTCGATCTGGGCCTTCCACACCCTCCAAGTGCGCTTCGCGCGTCTCTCTCGCCACGTCGGCTGGTTCTTCGGCCAGCGCCCCGAGTTCTACTTCCCCAAGCTCCCTTTCGCCTGGAGCCAACTCGGCACCACGCTCTTCCTCCCTCCGCTGTTCACCGCCGCCGTAGCGCTCGCCGCCGCCGGCGCGTGGGCGCTGGTCACGTCGATCGCGGTGCCGTGACGGTGTGCTCGCGGGCTCGGGACAGCGGCATCGAGGATTCGGCCGCGGGCGAAGAGCCCGCGGCACGGGCAACGGATCTGGGCATCACCTGCGCGGCGCGCCGGCTCGGCCGGCGCGATCGGGTGCTGCGACGCCTTGGAGGGGCGGAGACCGATGTCGTTGTTGCGGTTCTCCACGGTGTCGTTGTTGCGATTCGCCGAGCGCGCGTCGGAAGCAGAGTTGTTCCAACTCCCGCCGCGGTTCACGCGGTTGTCGGAGCTCTTGATCCGCTGCCCAGTCTCGCTCGCTCGCGCAGAGCTCGTCGACGACGCTCCGGCGCAGCTCGGACGCGTCACCGTGCGACAGATGCTCGAGAACCGAGCGCACGGCGTCGGCGTAGCTCTTCGGCGCACGGAGGCCGCAACGCAGCTCCCAACGCCGCTGACGCAGCCGTCGCCGCGTGCGGCGCGCGTTCTCGGGCCGCAAGCGCGCCGTGCCGGCGTAGACGCGCCAACCGAGGAAAGGCAGCCCCTGCGAGACCGGCGCGAGGATCGTCGCGCGCGCCTTGAGCTCGAGACGCAGCTCGCCGCGTACGAAGTCCTCGAGCCTCGCGAGAGCGTCCTTCAACACGCCCTTGTCATCGGCGAGCAGCGCGAAGTCGTCCATGTAGCGCACGTAGCCTGGCGCGCCGAGCTCGTCGAGCGCGAAGCGGTCGATGCGGCCGAGCACCAAGTTCGCGAACCACTGGCTGGTCAGGTTGCCGATCGGCAAGCCGCGGCCGAGCCGCTGATCGGCCCCACCGAGCACGCGCGAGGCCAGTCGCACCACCTCGCCCTCGAGCGCGAGCTGCCGGAGCGTCCGCAGCACCAGCTCGTGCTCGATGGACTCGAAGCACTTGGCGATGTCGAGCTTGAGGAAGTGCGTGTGGCGCCGCACCAGATCGCGCGCGTGCGCGAGCGCCTTGTGCGTGCCGAGCCCGCGGCGACAGGCGAACGACTGTGGCACGAGCGCCGCATCGAGCCGTGCCTCGAGCGGGTCGATCAGAGCGTGATGGACGACACGGTCGCGGAACGGCGCCGCGGTGATCACACGTTCCTTCGGATCGTGGATCGTGAACTGCACCGGACGCGACGGGATCCAGCGTTCCTCGCGGAGCTCTTGCTGCAAGGCCAGCGCCTCGGGCTCGAGGCGCTCGAGGAAGCGCGCCGCGCCCGCGATCCGACGCTTTGCTCGCGCCGCGCGCTTCGCCGCTCGGCACAGGTTCGCGAACGACGTGATCTCGGCCCAGTCGCTCACGTCGCGCTCTGCCGTCGTGGCCCGACTTGACGTGCTCGAAGACCATTCGCAGGTCCTCGCCCTTCACCAGTTTCATCGTGAAGTACACGCGGCCCGTCGCGTCGAGGCCAAGCTCGTGCACCGGCACGATGCCGGGGTGGTCGAGCTGGCCCGTGATCTGCGCCTCTTCCAGGAAGCGGCCGAGCGTTTTCGGATCGACGGCCGGAGTGTCGCCGGTCGCCGTTTCGCCGCGCCCGAGCACCACCTTCATCGCCAGCGTGCGCCGCAGCTCCTCGTCCCAGATCTTCAGGATCGCGCCCATCCCGCCGCGCGCGACCTCACCCAAGAGCTTGTAGCGCGTCCCGCGCGGGCCCTCGGCGCGCAGGCGCTCGAACAGCTTGCTCTGTGGCCCCGAGTCCGCCTGCGGCTCGCCGC
Organism: Planctomycetota bacterium; assembly: GCA_020853575.1. GTDB lineage: Bacteria > Planctomycetota > UBA1135 > UBA1135 > F1-120-MAGs118. The sequence continues at coordinate 9,940 of JADYYP010000047.1, read as the reverse complement.
CCAGCGACACGTCCGGATCGACGCCGTCGCCAAAGCGCTGCTTCAGCCGCTCCGACAGCGGCGCATCGCTCGCCCGCGGCCGCAGTCGGCTGAGCGCGTCGTACGTCGCCAGCATCTGCCGCAACTGCGTCGCGTGCTCTGGATGCGCGCCGCACACCGCCTCGATGTCGGGCTGCTCGCCCGCATCGCGCCGCGCCAGAAACTCGAGAAACAGCTCCTCGGCCTGAGGATCGAAAGGCGAGCTCGAAGTCGTCATGGGAGCCCGCTAGCTAACCAACCCCGCGCCACTCCCCGCAATGGGCCGCGGGCGGGTCGCACACTGGTGAGACCCGCCTCGCGCTCGTTGCGGACGCCGGATGTCTTGCGTGCTCGCGCCGCAATTCAGGCGGCAACTCGCTCGCCCAGGACCTCGCGATAGCGCTCGAGCAGCTCCTTCGCGAGCGGCGTGTCCTTCAGATAGCGGCCGACCGCCGGCGCGAGGGCCTGGAGGAAGTCCTTTGCGGTGAAGCGGCCTTCGTCGATGTACTTCGCCGTGAGCTGCAAGCCACCAGCGAGCAGCTTCTGCGTCGCCGCGTCGTCGGTGAGACGGCCGATCAATGGAGTGAGCGCGTCGGAGACTTGGCTCCCGGTTGCGTGTCCGAGATCGACCGACTGCGCGGCACCGTCGAGCAGGTCGAGCTTGTCTCCGCCGCGCTTGACGCCGAACACGAACGGAGAGAGCACGCTGAGCACGTCTTGGGCTCCGATCTTGCCGCCGACGGCGCCCTTGGCGACGAGCTCGGCGAATTTCTGCGTGGCCTTGTCGACGATCGGGCCGCCGGGCAGGTCCTTGATCACCAGCGGTCCCGCGGCGGAGACGACGGTGAGCGGCGAGAGCTTGCCGTCGTCGGCGACATCGGCCGTGATGGCGGTGACGGCCTTTCCGATCTGGGAGTTGAGGAAGCTGAAGGACTCGCTGAATGCGGCGCCCAAGAAGCTCGCTCCATTTGCGATCAACTGGCCGACCTTGAGCGTGCCAGTTGCCGCGTATTGCAGGCCGGTCTTGACGAGTTGCGCACCCGCGGCGACCGCGGTGCCGAGCGCCGGGACGATGTTGGCGACGATGCTCAATCCGTCGAGCAACGGCCCGAAGACGTTCATGTGCTTTTGGACGAAGCCCGCGAATCCGCCGCGCTTGCGGTAGGTGTACGAGACCAGCGCTCCGCTGGCTTCGTCGACACGCATGACGTAGCCGTTGCGGCTGCCGTCCTTGATCTCGAGCCCTTCCTTGGGGTTGGCCACGAAGGCCGCGAGACCGCTCTCACACTTGCCGAGGAACTCCTCGACCCACTGCTGGGCCTTCGGGTCCGTCAGCGTGTTGTCGCCGTCTTGGCGACAAGGCAGGCGCTCGATCGGCCAACCGGTCTGGAGGGACAGCGCCGCCAAACGTCGATTCTGCTCGGGGCTGAAACCGGGATGGCGCAAGCGCACGAAGCCCATCTCTTTGCTGTACGCCAGGAAGCCATCCTCGGAATTGCCCAGGCCGCCATTCTGCTCGACGGCGTGGGCGATGAGCTTCATCCACTCGGGGTTGGCGAAATTCGCGACCCCGCCCTCGGCGAGTTGCTTGGCGAGCTCCGGCGTCCCGTGCGCGCCGACGATCGCCTGGCGCTCGTTGCCTTCCGTGATCAGCGGCGTCTCGCTGATCGGGCGGCTGCCGTAGGGGAAGACGTCGAGGCCCAGCGGCGGCTTGGTCTCGTCGGCCGGCGGACGCGAGAGGTACTCGGCGAGCACCGGCGAAATGCCGGGGATGCTGGCGGCTCCCGGCACCACTGACGGAGCAAGCGCGGGGCTGGGGGCGACGGGTTGTGCGTTGCCCGCGCTCGTGGGAGAGGTCGAAGGCGCGCTCGAGCTCGCGGGCGCCGGCGTCGTCGTACGCGGCTGAACAGTGGTCGTCATGGTCGAGTCCTCGGGAGTGGGTGTCCCCTGGTTCTCGCGAGCACGCGCTCGAAGTTGCGCGCGTGTTGGGCCTTTCCGAGTCGAGCTGCGGACGGCAAGGTGTGACGCCCATGGTTCCAGTCGAGTCACGAGAGGAGAGCACGATGAGCGCCGCGCACGAACCCACCCCGAGCGAGCAGGCCCCGCTGGAGGGACGGCCGCTGCCGGGTGAGCCCTTGCCCTCCGAGCTGGGCGATGCGGGCCAAGCCTCGATGGACGTGAGCGAGACCATGCGCTTGCTGCATCTGGCCAAGGCCGGCGACGACCGCAGTCGAGACGCGGTTTTCGCGCGCTATCGGCCGCGGCTGCTGCGTCTGATCCGAATGCGCATGGGGCACGATCTGCTGCGCATCGCCGAGCCCGAGGACGTGCTGCAGGACACGATGATCACGTGGCTCATGAAGTTCGAGCACTTCACGCCCGAGCACCGCGGCAGCTTGCTCGCATGGCTGGACCGCATCGCGCGCCGCAAGATCAAGGACCTTCGCGAGAAGCTGCGCGTGCGCGGCAATCCGGAGTCCGTCGACACCGCGAACAACGACGCGGAATCCGATGCCGCGGCCGGAATCGACCTGCCCGCGAAGTCCGCCGGTCCAAGGACCGAGAACATGGCACGCGAGCTGAAGGAGCGCTTCGACGACCTGGTCGCGGGTCTCAGTGAGCGTGAGCGGAATCTCGTGGTCTTGCGCGTCTACCTCGAGCTCGAGTGGGCCGACATCGTCAAGGAGCTGGGATATCCCACCGAGCACGCTGGCCAGCAGGCTCTCTGCCGAATCAGGGACAAGCTCCGAGCGGGGCTTCCAGCTGAGTCGAGGTGAAAAGCACGCGGGCGTGGAGGCGGCTGGCGCCGCGGCTCCACGCCCGCAATCGGTTTCGTGTCCGTCGCTGTCCAGCTCAGTTGTTGGAGTAGCTCACGCCGAGAGTGTACGGGACAGGCGAGTCGACGTTTCCGCCTGGCGTGACGCGAATGTAGTAGGTGCTACCGGCTGCGAGGCTTTGCTTTTTGGTGTGCTTGGTATTTCCATTGCTGCACGAGTTGGTGTCGCAAAGCGCCTTGCTGTTCGAGTCGAACAGATGCGCAGTCACACGGCTATTCCCCGCATCCTTGGGATTGCGGTTCTCGATCGACACCAGGATATAGCCGTCCGTGGCCGCGTCGATTCGATAGTAGTCAGCGGGGTCGCGCACCGCATTGACCGAGTCCTTCCAAAAGCCGTGGGTCGAAATGAGTCGCGCTTCCGCGGGGGTTCCATCGGACTGTTCGTCGTTCCGAGGCCCCTGCGTCGACGGAGACGGTCCTCCGCTGATGGGCGTTCGGTCGGGGTCGCCACTGGCCGTGCGCGGCGAGTCGCCACTCTGAAACTCGCCCGTATACACCCACGCGACCGTCTCACCGCTGCGCACGTTCTGACTCACGTTGTTGGCGCCGGGCTCCACCGGCAAGTAGTACAGGACCACGTTGGCCTGGACATCCGGATCTCCACGGACGGGTTGCTCGGCAACCAGCTTTGCGACGAAAATGCTCGAGAGCGGCTCACCTGCCTTGCGGAGCTGCTCACGAAAGGCGTCGAGCTTGGCGGGAGTCAGCAAATCCAAGGGATCTTGGATTCCAGCAGCCTCGAGGTTCTTGTCCAAGCTGAGGTCGGAAAAAACTTCAGCGTTGGGAAAGTAGTTTTTCAGCTCCAGGCTGATTTCCGTCCGCATCTGTTTGACCCAGCTCGGGCTTGGCTGAGCCCATCCCTCGGTTGTCTGCGCGTCCGAGGTGATGGACTTGCCGTTGACCTCAAAGAGGCTCCCAAGCTTCCGCCCTACCTTCTCCAGTGCATTCGGATCAATGGTCATCCAGAACTTCTCGGACGTCGAAAGCACCGTCACTTGGGTGCCAGACAGCTCGACTTGGGACTGCTGCAACGTGGCGGCCATCCGCCTCAATGCGTCGAGTGTCGCCGCACGCACTTGTTGGGGCTCTGATTTCGTGGTCCCCATCGATGTGCAGGCGCCGAGAACGGGAGCGATGAACAGCGGGAGGGCAAGGAGCTTGTTGAGGGTTCGGTTCATAGGGGGGTACTCAAGGTCGGGGAAGATGAGAATGCGCGGCGACCGCGAGCGGGGCCGCGGGGATAGTCGTTAGAGTCGGACGTAGATCGTCAGTGTGTTCGAGCTCGTCGCTGACGACGAATCGGGGATCAGGGTGAACTCGAATCGCTTGAGGTGGGAGCGAACCGCGCCGTCGAAGCGCGCTGCGGAGTTGTGGACCAGCGCGCCAAGCGCTTGCGCCTGGACCTGCAGTGATGCTGGGAAGCGCAGCTCGATGGGGCTCGACAGCGAGGGCGTCAGCTCATTCCAACTGGTGAACCCGGTGGTCGAACTGACCACGTACTGCTCGCCTTGACCCACGAGGAACTCCTTGAGCGCGTCCGCCACCGTCTTTGCGGCGCGCCCGTCGTACAAGATGCGCACTGATGTGGCTCGGGGTGCGACCGCAGGGATGGCGATCGCGGAGGCTCCTGCGACGTTCGCACTGACCGCGGCGGCGCGAGGTCCGACGAGCACTCCGTCCTCGACGGGCTTGCCGATCGACGTCGAGTCCCGCTCGCTGATGAGGGAAGCACGTACCGCGACTCGCCCGACCACGCCGGCGCCGATGCAGTCGACCTCGACGACGAGCGCGAGCTCGGGAACGAGGCGGCGACGCGTGCTGATCTCGGCGAGCACCTTGCGAGTGGTCTCCTTGCCGAGCAACTCGTCGTACTTGCTCACCGTCGCGATGTCGCTGGGTGTCCGCAGCCCTGCCTCGAGCACGCCAAGCAGCTCGTCATTCGTCTGGAGCTTCGCTTCGACCTGTGCGAACCGAGACTCGAGCCCACGGACGAGCATTCGGCCTTGGGCGAACGCATCCGAACGCATCAGTTGTTGCCACTCGAACGCGAACAGCAGCGCTTCGGCCGTTCTCCAACTCGGGTACTCGCAGCGCTGGGAAGTCAGGCGCACCGGATAGCGCTCGCTGGCCAGCGCATCTTCCAGCGTGACGCCATCCTTGGCTGCGCGTTTCTCGATCTCGAGCCTGGCGTTCACGAGTTCCTGCCGAATCTGATGAAACGACTCGTAGACGTTCCGCGTCGCTGGCGTGACGACGGGGAGCACACGGATCGACTTGCCCTTGATGACGTTCGCATTCTCCGCGATGAGCGCGTCGATCTGCCCTCGAACGGAATCCTGGAGGAGCGTCTCACCGTCGATGGGAAGTGCCGCCAGCGTCACCTGGCATGGCTCTGCCGACTGCTTTCGCACGAGCTCTTGGACCCGTGCCGTCGACATCGTGCTGCGCGTCGTGGACGTACCGCCCCTGCTGTCGTAGCACGTGAACTCGACCTCGAGCTCTCGAGTGCTTTCGTCGAAGCGGTAGCGCGTACGGATCGCGCCGGGCACGTCGAACCGCGCGAGTGATGCGGGGTCGGGGTCGGCTGCATACCAGGCAAGGCACTCGCCTTTCTCGCGCATGGCAACATCGAGGTCCCGCGCCAAGCGAACCGTGCCGCAGCGTCTTCGAAGCGCAGATTCGAGTGCGTCGGAAAGGCCGCTCGTCGACCCGGCGAACGAAGTGGGGGGCAGCAGCACGAGCCCGCTCGTCTGGAGGCCCTCGGGGAGAAGGACTCGACCGCTTGACGCGTCTTGGGCGAGGGTGGACTCCAGCAGTCGAACCAGCCGCTCCAACTTGCTGGAGTAGTGCGCGCCGCGCTCCGCATCGCCGAAGGCGACGTCGCGGCAGTTCGGGTCGGCTCCAAAAGGAACACGCGGCGGACGATCCGCGTTCGTATTGACTGGATCGAAGATCGGGTTCGCGTACGGAATGCTGATGGTCTCGTCGTACACGTTGCCGAGCGACCAGGGCACTGCGCCGCAAAGGGTCAATTCCATCGTCCGGCCCTTGCGCGAGTTCTGGAACTCGAACTGACCGCTGATCACGAAGTCGCACGGCAGGTCGCGAGCGAGAGCACGTGCGTCGGCATCACCCAAATACTGGCTGGTCGAGAGGAAGTTCTCTTCGAGTGCAGTCTGCAATCCGGCCCCATACACCACTTCCACTCCCTGGGGGGCGGCGCGTCGAATTCGATCGACCAGGATCTCGGACGACGCCGTTGCGCGTCGTCCACTCTTCGTGGCATAGAGCGCGGGAAACAGCACCACCCGACGGTAGCTGAGCAGGCCCAGCCTCTCGAGCTCACGGCAACCGTCCCAGAGCCGGCCCAGCGCCGCGTCGAGCTCGTTTTGGGCGCGTTCCGTAGACTCGTTTGCGGACGGGCTGAATCCGGGCTCCTCGGACGGGCCAGGTGTGACCGGCTGGGGGACCGCCGTGCAAGCCAACACCGCGATCGCGACGGCGGTCAGGCAGCGGAATGACAGGAAGTTCGTGCTTCGGGGGCTCATGCGAGTAGATCGGTTGCGGTCGGCCCGTGCGGCTGCGGGACTGCCCACGGGTGGATCTCTAGTTGTTTTCGAGGTACGGGAGCGGTTGCACACCCGCGGCACGCGCCGCGCCGATCGGCACCAACGCGTAGTTGATCGGGTCTTTGTCGAGGTTCGTGAGCGCTTTGACCAATTGCTGAGTTCCCACGGACACGGCCTCCTCGAAGGGCCGATCCGAAAGCATGGTCGTTTCGAGTCCCGTGATGCTCGTCGGGTCTTGCTCATCGCTCAAGAAGGCGAGAAAGCAGTGCCCCGGTGCCAGGACGAGAAAAGCGTGAATGCCAATTTGCTCAAGCGCGGAAGCGAACAATACCGATCCGTCGACGCAGTTCGCTTGCTCACCTCGCAGTGACTCCTCCACGAAGCGCACGTGCTGGGCAATGGTCGACTCGGATGGCGAAACGGTCGCCGTGATACTGCTGTACTTGATTCCGCGGCGCTGCAGTTCGGACCACAGGGCCTCGACCTGTGCCATCACGCCGGCCTTCCCGCCTTGATAGCCGGAGAACGAATCCACCGAACCCTGGCGCAGGCACTCCTTGCGGAGCGATTCCAACGCTGGATGGTTCTCATTGACGTAGGCGGCGAAATTGGGGTAGTTCGGAACGAACGTCGGAGTTCCATCTGCGCCCGTGAACTGGAACCCGAACAGGCAATCGTGGATGGACCGTACCGTCACTGTCTCCACTCGCTCTTCGAAGTGCTCGCCACCGAGTAGCACGCGAAAGGTGACACTCATCGGCTGGGTCTGGCGAACTCGCACGAGGTCCGCGAAGCGATAGGCGAGCTTGGGCAGGATGAGGTAGCGCTTGCCAGCGACCGGAAGCTCGACCTCGAACGTCGACAAGTCCCACAACCCCGCGCACTCGAGTTCGACGGCGACCCGCACCCCCGCGGTCGGAGCGGTGATCTCGATGCCGATCATCCCACCCGCGTCTCCGAGAATCCCATCCGTGCCGGCAGTGGGGTGGTTCTCCGTCGCGTGGGAGACGATGTGGGAAGTGAACAACTGGCCGCTCGGCATCACCAGCGGCGCCCAAGCTGCATCCGCCGGCAGGGGGGCGGAGCCGCCATCGCGAAGTCCTCTCGCCTCCGGGTGGAGTCTACTGACGAGGAAGGCGAGGATGTCTTCGTGTACGCGAGTCGTCAGCACGCGATTCGGCTCATCGCTGCCTTCGATCAGCTGCTCTCGCAATGCTGGCTCGAGGGCCGCCACGAGGGTCGCTCGATTGGCTCGGATTCGCACCGACCACAGGGAGAATTCACTGTTCGCGGCCAGAGGCAATACGAGGGGGGCGCCGCCATCTGCGCCACGGCGGGGCACTCGGATGGACTTCTGGTCTCGCGAGAAGTCCCCATCGGATTCGCGCCTCAGGCTTCCCTCGACCACTGCGTCGCAGTTCTCCAATGTGCTGCGCAGCGCCTGGCTCCCGTCTGAGTTCTCTCCTTCGACCAGGAGCGCAATTCGACATTCGATACCCTGGGAAAGCGCTGCGTCGGCCCAATCCCGGACGCGCTCCATGATGGAAGTGCGGAGGGTCGGGCTCGAATCGGCGACCGCCATCCGAACAGCGACACCCAGGTCTTCTGTCGCCACCCGGCTCACGCTGGGAACTTGGATCAGTGGGTCTCGCGAGCCGGCGCTCAACAGCCGAGCGGCCATCCGAATCGACGCTCGCTTCGTGTCGGAATCGGAGATCAGTCCTGGCTCGAGCTCCGTGCCGATCAGCTCGTAGGAGAGCCCTACGACTAGGTCCGCTCCGCTCCGTTCGGCCAGCTGGGCGGGATTGGACACACTGGCGGCGCTGCAACGGAACAGCACGTCCGAGAGTGACGCCCCCGCGAACCGTGGGTCGGCATCGAGGTCCCTGAGCAGTGGAGCCACGATCTCGTCCGTGATGACGCCGGGGATTCCGAGCGCGCGCTGCCGGTCGACGGATTCGTCGAGGGCGACGACGACCCGGAATCGACTCCATGGAGCAACGTGGAGTGGACGGGCCGCCACTGGGTTTCTCCGATCGGCGTTGGGAAGCTCGGTGGGTGCCTCCGCCGCGACTTGATCTGGTTCCGTGCGGTCGGTCTGCGGGTCGACGACTCGCGGTCCATCCGTCGGCTCGCCCGCGTGCGCGGGACCATTGGGCCGCAGGCTCCAGGCCACAGCACCGAAGATCAACACGACGAACGCACCAGCGAGCACCCACGCACGGAGGCCGACTCGGCGTGCGCGCGATCGCAATTCCTGAGGTTCTTGCGGCTCACGGCTGGCGCTCGGTGGCGCGATCGCAGGCACCGGCGGTGGCGCGCTGTTCGGGAGCGGCGGAGGAGAGCTCGAGTGGGTGTGGTCCGCCTCGTGCTCGCGGGTTTCGAGTTCGTGGAGCTGCGCGGGGGCGGCCTCGAGACCGGCGCGCAGTGCGCTCACGAACTCGAGGCAGCTGTCGAAGCGTTGCTCGCGCTCCTTGGCCAACGCCCGCCGCAAAGCGTGGACGACCTGCGGGCGCGCGTCGAACCACGACCCGCTGAACGGGGGCGGCTTCGCCGCGTGTTGGTAGATCAGTTCGCGCGCAGAGTCAGAGTTGAACGGACGCTTGCCGTCGAGCAGCTCGTAGGCGATCACCGCGAGGGAGTATTGGTCCGACCGGCCGTCGGGAGCCTCGCCAGCGAGCGGATCCGGGCTCGCATAGGCGGGGGTGCAGGGATTGGATCCGGGCTCGGACTGGAGCGTTGAGCCTTCGAGGAGCTTGGCGATGCCGAAGTCGCTCAAGAGCGCCTGGCCGTCGCCGCTGAGCAGGATGTTGGCCGGTTTGACGTCGCGGTGTACGACGTGGAGCGAGTGGGCGTGGTCGAGCGCGCGGGCGATCTGCTCGAGAATGGCCAGCGCCTGGGCATCGGGCACGCGGCCCTGGGCCATCCGTTGGGCAAGCGTTCCGCCGCGCACCAGGCGCATGACGAAGTAGGCGAAGCCGTCCTGCTGGCCGCAGTCGTGCACGGGCAGGATGTTGGGGTGCTCCAAGCGCGCCGAGACTTGCGCCTCCTGCTCGAAGCGCGCGAGGAAGTCAGCGGCCGCAGTGCCTCCGAAGGCGATCACCTTGATCGCGACCTCGCGCTCCAGGCCGGGCTGGCGGGCGCGGTAGACGGACGCTTGCGCTCCGGCGCCCAGCAGCGAGAGCACCTCGTACTTGCCGAGCTTGGTGGGGACGGGCTGGTTCATGGTGGAGCATCTCCGGGCACACTCACGACAGGGGATCGCTGGGCATGTACTCACGCCGCAATCCACAACGATTTGCGCCCGAGTGGAACGCTCGTCCTCTCCGGATCTCCTCTGCTCTCCCGATGCGCGCTGTTGCAACGTGCGAGCGCCGCGCGGCGGAGCTTAGAGCACGTCCTAAAACCCATACGTCTGTTGAAACGCGATGAGGCCGCAGGCGAGTTGGACCATCGCCAAGTAGTTGGCTGCGTTGCGCTCCCAGCGGATGAGAAGCCCGCGAAGTCTGTTGTG
>JADYYP010000046.1 GCA_020853575.1 Planctomycetota bacterium | reverse complement strand
TCACGTGGCTCGCACGATTCCTCGGAGCCGGCGCGAGCGAACTCGATGCTCGATCGACCTTGAACTCGGAACTCATCGAGCCGGGCGCGCGCCATGAATCGATGGCTTTCTCAACGGGCTGCTAGTCGCTGCAGGAAGAGCGCGCGAGGCGTGATAGGAAGTCCAAGCGGATGGCTTCCGCTGGAGGCGGTCGTCGTCGCGTGTGAGGTCGAGGCGCGCCGCGGGGGGGCCTTTCCGTCAAGTGGCCTCGAGAGCCCAGATCAGGTTTCGATTGGCGTGCTGGCGAGACAGTCGAGCCTTGCTGATGCCGCTGAGGCTTGGTCGGGTGACCGAGGGCTGCTGAGGAGCTTGCGCACGACGATCAGGACTGTGAACTACGAGTTGAGGCACGTGGGCCGCCACGATGCGGACACGCAAGCACGTCGAGAGAAAACGTGTCGCAAGAGCTCCGCCCAGGTCGAGCGCCGCGACGGGGTGTCTCACGATTTCAGGGCACCCCCGACGGCCCAACGTTGGTGCCTGCGGCCCCTGTGCCCGCAGGCATCGCAACGGTGCTTGCCCTGGCGCGCACCAGAATAGGCGTCCCGCGACCGGATGTCCGGCGTCAAGGCGGCCTCGCAAGGAGCATCTCGAATCCTCGGAGAATCCATCCTTGACCAGCATCGGGGGGGGGGGTAGCCTCGCACTCAACGTCGCACATCGCGATGGAGGACAATCAAATGCTCTTCCGGTTTGCTCGGAATGTCGCGTGCTCCGCATTGTGCCTGGCGGTCACTTCGGCTGAGGGCACCAACCCCGACACCGAGTGCGCGACTATCGCGTACTGGACCGGCTGGGAGCCGGCCGCGTGCGTACCCAACGGGTGTGGCGAATCGTGCTGGCAGCAGGAAGTTGAGTCCGAAGAGAGCGAAGGCGCAGTGGTCACATTTTGTCAGTGTGGCGAAGGCCCGGAATCTCCCTGCTGCAACCTGTACATTGTCAGCTACGACCACGTCCCTAGCGCGTTTGTGGCCGAGGGAAGTTGCGACCCAAACTGCGGCTCCGGGGGAGACTGCTCAATCCGCCTGGGCGACACTTCGAACACATTCGTCGCGAATTGTCAGCTCTAGACCACTGGAGGGCTGCCCACGCTGGCAGCCGACCAGCCACGATACAAACGGGGCGAGATGGTCCACCGAGTGCGCCAGACGTTCGTCACCCACAGGAACTGGCTCACAGCCGCAATGCTCCTGCTGTTGGTCGCAGCAGGCCTTCTCGTCTGGCTCCGGGTGCGGACCAAGACGTCGGTGCGAGGCCCTGCTGAAGTGACGGCCTCTCGGGAAGTCGCCGCGCAATTGCATCCGACGGAGGTCGCTGGCGGTACACCCAACGCGCTCCCGCAGGACGACGGTCGCCGCACCAGTGTGCCGGCGAGCGTGACTATTCGCGTCCGATCCGAACGCGCGGAGCCGGTACGCGCCGCCACGATTTGGTACCTAGCCGAAGAGCAGTGCCATTTGCTCGGGTCGACGGGCGATACCGGAGCGCTCGAGATCGCCGCATCGAAGTTGCCCCAAGTGGGGGAAGTGGCCGCGATCGCGGACACCTACCAGACGGCGACCAAATCGACATCCGACCTCAACCACAATGTGCTGGACATTGTCCTCGCCCAGGGCGCGCACATATCTGGGGCTGTCGAGTTTGACGGCCAGCCAGCCGTCGACGCCAATATCCGCATCGTAGCAGTTCCGGATAGTGTCTTCCGGAGGAAGCCGCCGTCGCGACGTGATCTAGCATTCTGCGAAATGGCTTATGCGGTAACAACCGATAGCGCCGGTGACTTCAAGATCGGCGGACTCGAGCTTGGCATGCCCTATTGGCTCGAAGCTACCGTTGCTGATCCTCATGTCAGGTTCGGCGCTACTGCTCAGTGGGTCGTCGCCAGTCAGGACGACATCACGCTGACCTTGGAAGATGTGTTCGGCGTCATTTTGCAGTTCTCATCGGACGACGAGGTCCATCTCCAGAAGCTGTTCCGACGTCCGGTTGCGCGCACTCGGGTGCCCGCAGGTCTGCATCGTTTCGACAGATGGCCGTGCGTGGGCATGCCTTTTGGCTCGATCGACATGAGCGCCTGCGGATTTTGCATCCCAGTCCTGTACTCGAGGCAGCCTGGAAGTACCGGCCCAGTCACGATCCCCTACGAAGGGAGCATTGCTGGCTTCGAGCCGTTCCGACTCGAATTGCACCTCGCTCGCCTTCGTGGCCGCGTGCTTCCGGTCCAACGCGTTGAGTTGACCAGGAATACGGTCGGCGTCGGTAGTTTGAGGGTTGGCCTGACTGGTCCGGGTGCGGCTGTCGTGCTTCGCCGAGGATTGAGGGGATCTCTACGCCTAACACAGTCAGACGGACAGACGTTCTCGAGATCCGTGGAGTGGCCGCCACTGCAGTCGGAGACCGAGTTGACGGCGATCCCTGCCGGCCCGTACTCGTGGACGTTCGAGGCGGACTCGGGCTGGCTGAGCGGGCTCGGAACACGCGAGGAGGACGCGCGCAGTGCGCTCATGGTCTCACAAGACGAGACTGCGTCGATCTCCGTCGCGCTTCCTGAGTGCGGCTACGTACACCTCGAGTGTCATGGCCCCCATGGCCCGGTGAGCGCCCTGGTGCAGGTCGCGGACGGCCCGGTTTTCACGGAGAGAGGTGCTGCCAAGCAGATCAGATTCGTGCGCTGCCTCCGCGACGGAGAACTCGTCGGCCCGCTTGCCGCGGGCCAGTACGACTTCTGCCTGGTGGGCGAATTGGTGCCGCCGCCTGGTCTTTCCCAGTCGATCACCGTGCGCGCAGGCGAGACGTCTGACTGCGTCTTCGTAGTTCCATGACTCCTGGCTCGGAGGAAGCCACTCGAGAATCATGGGGATTGGAGCGACGCTGCGAGAGACTGTGATGTAGGGCGGCGCTGCAATTTCTCGTGCAACCCGGGAATTGGGCGACGTGGTTGACGGGACCTCCCGCTGAACATGGCCCTAGTAGTGCAGGCGCTCTCGGTCGGCCTGTTGGCAAACCTGATCGAGAAGCGCTCGAGTCTGTGAGCAAGGCCGAGCTTGCGAGCGCTGGTACCGTCATATCCTCACGAGCTCAGCGGTAGCCCGAACCGCCGCATTCGGTGCACTGCACGCGTGTGGTGGCGATCCAGCGCGAGCTCGTCACGTAGTGGCTGTTGCCGTCGGAGTCGGTGACCCAGGACGAGTGGTCCTCCCAACCGCCACCGGTGCTGATGGTGCCGGTGCCGTCGCACAGATAGCACGGCCAGCCCTGGGGACTGGGTGGTGGGGTGTTCTCCGCCGCCTCCTCGTGCCAGCGATCCACCATTTGCTGCCAGCGAATCTGATCGGCGATCTGCTCGTTGATTTTGGCGATCTCCGCGTCTCGAGCGCGACGGCGTTCGTCGTCGATGCGCGCGACCCATTGGGTCGGGGAAACCCATGCCACCAGGCTGCCGTCGACGTCCGACAACGGGCTGAGTGGGGTCAAGCGGGTCAGCGATCCCGCACGGCGCCAGGGACCGGCGTCGCCCAGTGCGAACTGCGAGGCGTAAGCCTCCTCGGTGTTCAGGATCACCACCGTCGGGCCGTCGGGCACCACGCGCTCTCCCTGGAGGTAGCCCTCGGTCGTGAGCAGCAGGTCGCCCTGGGTGCGCAGGGTCAAGCGACGGCGCTCGCCGAACTCGGGCAGAGCGCGTCCCGGAAGGACCTCGTTCTCGTACACCTGCTTGACCGCCAAGAGCTCCTCCGGCGGTCGACCGAAGTAACCCGAGCCCACGGTCGGCGCCGCGTCGGGTCGCAGCATCACGCCGTGGCTCTCGAAGCCCGCGGTGCCGATGTAGACCGCGCCGTCGTTGGACCAACGCATGCAGAAGGGCTTCGCGGACGAGCCGAAGTTGCGTGTGACGGTGCCCGTGAAGCCCAGGTGGGTCGTCTCCATGGCGATGTGGGCCACGTCGAGCGTCAAGCCCAGGGACGGCAGCTCGAAGGCGTAGGCGCCGGCGAGATCGCGCACCACCAGTCCAACCTCGCGGAACTCCAGAGTGCGCTCGGAGCCTTCGATCTCGCGCGCTCCGCGGCAAGCCGCGAGCAGGTCCATGGGGTCGCGATCCTTGGGCGGGTGCACGCCGAAGGAGAGCAGGTGGGTGATCTGGGCCATCGCGCGATCGGCATCCGCGCTCAGTCGCTCGCGCATTCCTGCATCGACGGCGAAGGTCGGCGGATGCTCCTTGACGGCGTACCAGAAGGGATTGACGAGTTGCATGGCCTCCAACGACCAAGCCGGCTCGCCCATGTCGTAGAACATGCGCTCCAGGCGCACGCCGACGAAGGCCAGGTCGTGGCGTGCGCTGGGGCTTTCGGTTCCCTGGGCCAGGGCTTGGGCCTGGGCCGCCCAGGCGTAGCTCACGAGCGCGGCCTCGAACTTCCCGGCCTGTCGCAGCAGATCACCCAGGAAAATGCGCGCGGCAACGACGTAGGGCGGCACCCAGAAGCCGGAAGTGAGGGACGCCGCGCGATCGACGACGGCGCGGGCCGCGACCCAGTCTCCGGCGTCGGCCGCTGCGCCCACTTCCATCCACACGCTGACGTTGTCGTGGTGAATCACTCCCTGACGCTCGAGCGCCTCGCGACCGTGGGCGCGCAGGAAACGCCACAGTTCCTTGGGCGCGTCATAGTCGTTGGCCACCACCAGGCCGCCCAACACCTGGGCCGCGGTGTCGAGGTCGCCCTGTTGCTCGGCCACCTCGAGCAAGAGCCAATAGAACTTCGCCAGCTCGGGCTGGCCCTTCTCCTGGAAGTCGTGGCCCGCGGCCAGCTCGCGGATCGCCGCCGCAGCGCCGGCGCGATCGCCCTCGGCGAGACGCTGCTGGCACGCTTGCACGGCCGGGTCCTCAGCGGAAAGGGCCGGCAGGCCCTCGGTCGGTCGGGGCGGTCGATCGTCCTCGATCGTCGAGTCGGTCGGCAGGGAAGTGCAGGCGGCGATGAGGACCAGGGCGAGGGAGCTCACCCAATTCGGGAAGTCGGGGCAACGCATGGACCCAGTATCGCACCCATGCCGCGCCCAAGTCAGGGGTGCTTGGCCCAGCTCCCGCGCCGCGGTTCGCCCGCGCGCGAGCGTGCGGCCGGAGCGCGCCCGCGGCCCAGGCCCACTGGGAAATTCGTGCTGTTGCCGTCCCCGGGGCGGTCGAGTCCCTCGCTCAGCGGCGCGTGCCGCGGATGCTCGCCGCCGTGGGCGTCCGACGGTCCACGTCGACGAGCTTCAGTCGCGCGAGATGGCGCACACGTCGTCGCTCATCTTGCTTCGCAACGGCGCGAGGTCGCCGAAGATGCTGACGAGGCCGCGCGCCGATGTTCGTGATGGTGATCGTCCCGTCGACGTGCACCGCGTCACCGGGCAGCGCAAAGACGTTCAAGCTCTTGCCGTCGATGGTGAAGGACGGGTACGAGCCCGGTGCGATCAGCAGCACATCGCCGCTCGTGGCGGCATTCACGGCGCTCTGGATGTTCGGGAGCACTCCCAGTCCCGGCGCGTCGAAAATCACGACGCCTCCGGCGAGGACCTCGCTCGCCAACATCACCGGGACGACACACGCGAGCAGCCGCCGGATGAACAGACCTGCCATGACCGTTTCCTTGGGTTGGAGGACGATGAGTGAGCATCGAGCGAGCTCGTCGCGCGAACAAGCCACTTGGCCGCAACGCGCAGACGAGCGGGTTCGAATCGCCGGCTGGGCAGACCGGAGCGCAAGACGACTTGTGATGAGCAGCGCGGGTACGGCCTGTTGGGCGCGAGACGGATGCTGACCGCGCGGCTCGCAACGATGCTCATGCCGCGCCCGACCAAGTGTTGGCGCGCGAGCACATTTTCTCGCACTTTCCGCGCGACGAGGACGGGGGTCCGAGCACATGACATCCCGCCCGCGGCACCGCGGAGGCATGTCTTGGCGGCGCGACGGGTTCCCAGAGACCGACGCCGGAATGTGGAACCGGGTCGTTGATCCACTGCTCACAGCTGCCACGCCGACGAGAGTCGCTCGAGGCCGTGCACGACGCGCGAGCCGGGTCCGCTGCGAGTCGCACTTCTCGTTTCGAGTGCCAGCCGACCGCCTCGATCGCTTCGCGGAATTGCACCGCGGATCCCACTCTCCGACCTCTACGGCGGCGGACGATCGTCCCGCATCGCGCGCGCGAGCTGCAGTACCGCTCGGGCATGCACGCGACGCGCGTGGCGCTCCGAGCAGCCCAGTCTCTGTCCCAGCACGGCAAACGACAGACCTTGCAGGTCGTGTAGCTCGATCGAACGCTGTTCGTCGGGGGGCAATTCCTCCAAAGCTTGCGCGAGATGAAGCAACTCGTCGAACCAGGCTTTGCTGTCGGGCTCGGCCACGGGCACACGCGAAAGAGACTGGGAGAGACTCGACAGAGCCTGCTCACGGCGCCGACGGACGCCCTGTCGGATGCGGTTGCGAGCGATGGCCGTCAGCCAATTCAAGAACTGCGTCGGGCCGCACAGGCTGACCTGATCGAGCGCCGGAAGTGCTGCCACGAAGGTCTCGTGCAGAAAATCGGAAGACTCGGCGACGCGCCGCGCTTCGTCGCCCATCAGCAAGCGGATCCGCGCGAGCAACGGCTCTCGCACGCGTTCGATCAACGCGCCGCTCGCGACAGCATCTCCGCCCCGCGCGCGCCGCACGAGGTCGTCGAGATCGTCGAATGCGAAGGGCGGTCGGAGCTCGGCCATGTCGGCGCATCGTACGGAGTACGACCTCGCTTTGATGGACAGATCCATGGGCGCAAGACGCCGGCGCCAGGCCGCGTTTCGCGAGCCGAGCTCCACGCGAAACACCGAACTCGGTTCGTCGCTTGTGTCCGCGTGTGGCCAGAACGAGGCGCCGGCCCACACGACGATTTGAAGCAGAATCTCGGTCCGAACCGAGGGCGCCGCGCACTGGGAACTCAGCGGGCTGCTCGATCCGCCCACTCAGGGCGAACGACGCGGCCCACCAGCGTCCCAAGGTGGCTTCCCCCCATGAACTCGACCTTCTTTGCACTCGCCGCGTGCGCGGTGATTCCGAACTTCTCCATTGCCCAGGACTGCGTCGCTCCTCCGCCCAATTTGATCGCCTGCTGGGACGCCGACGGGTTCTTTCCCGACGGCAACGGCCTGATGCTCGCGCTCGAGGCCTTCGAGCCGGTCGCGCGCCCGCCGTTGACGCCGGCGTCCTATGGCGGACCTGTTCCTGGAAAAGTAGGCAACGCCTTCTCGTTCGCGAACGGCACTGGGCTCACGCTGTTTGGGTACCCGCTGACGCAGTTCCCCGAGCTGAACGTCACCGCGCAGGTGAGCGTCGAGATGTGGGTGCGCGTCGACAACGCTCCGGTGTGGGCCAAGCTCCCGCTCGCGCACAAAGATGGGGCAGTCGGAACCGGGTTCGGTCTGTACCTCAATGCGAACACGGGGCAAGCGCTGCTCGAGATCGGCCACGGCGCAGTCGCGTCAGCCTTCGGCGGGCCCGACCTGCGCGACGGGCAGTTCCACCACGTCGCCGGGACGTACGACGCGACGGATGGGTTGCGCGTCTACGCCGACGGTGTGCTGGTCGCGAGCGCGCCGGGCGCCGGTCCGATGGTGACCAACCCGTCGTCCTTCCAGGTCGGGAGCAGCAACGTCTTCACCGGGCTCATTGACGAAGTCTCGCTCTACAACCGAGCGCTCACGTCCGGCGAGATCGCCGCGATTGCGTCCGCCGCCGACGGCAAGTGCAAGGAACCGTGGCCGCAACGTCGACTGCCGAGCGGCACGCTCTCCACGACCTGCACGTCGGGAGCCGACTGCGCGTCGTTCACCGGCCACACGATCAGCATCGACGGAGATCGCATGGTCGTCGGCACCTTCAACGGACTGCGGGTCTACGACCGCGTGGGAGGCGACTGGTCCCAGTCCGACGAAGTCGTTTTCCCCGCCGGAACGCCGTGGAACGGCGCATCCGCGGCGCTCTCGGGCGATTTCATCGGATTGTGCCAGTGGACTCCGGTGCCAAGCAGCACCTCGATCAGCTACGGGGCGTTCTACCAGTTCGACGGGACGAACTGGATCGGGCCGCTTCACAACTTCCAACAGCGGGCGACGACTTGCGTCGCAGCGGACGGAGACACCTTCGTGATGCTCGGCCGCGAGGCGGGCTCGCTCAATCACGAGTTCCGCATCTGGCGCATGGGAAGCGGCACGCCGACGCTCGAGCACGCGCAGTTCGGGCGCTACTTCAACGCCGCGATTTCGGGCAACTTGCTCGCGCTGGGCAACTGGGCCACGAACGGAACTGGCGAAGTGCACGTGTTCCAGCGCAGCGGAACGAGTTGGTCGCTGCTGCACACGATTTCGCCCAACGGGTACGAGACGATCCTTCCGACCGCCGGGCTTCACTTCGGCTGGAGCGTTGCGCTCGAGGGGCAACGCCTGCTCGTGACCGCAGCCGCCGAAGGCGCAGTCGGGCAAGTGGGCGGGGTGGCCTACGTGTTCGACCTGTCCAGTGGCGGCGTGGTGCTAGAAAACGGTGGACGGTTGACGCCGAGCCGGCCCGCGCGCCGTTTCGGAATGGTCGGCACCGACCTCTCGAGCCTGGAACTCGGCCTCAATGGCTGGGTCATCGGCACTGGCTGCGCGTTGAAAGGCGACTTGGCTGTGATCGGCGCGCCGGCGGACGCGGACTCGATCGTCGGCTGGACGGCGCTGCACGGCAGCGCGCTCGCGTTTGCCAAGCAGAACGGCGTGTGGGGCGAAGTCTCGAAGCTGCTCGTTCCCCCGTCGGTCAACAACCACTACGTGGGTATGAGCGTCGGCATCACGGACGACCGCCAGGTGATCGTGGGCGTGCCCGGACTGGGCGCAGGACTCACAGCTGGAGGCATCGCGTGGTCCGACGGCTTCCAGGACGCGCACCTGCCGACGAGCTACTGCACCTCGTCCACGACCACCAACGGCTGTTCACCCGCGATGTCCAGCGTCGGCACGCCGAGCCTGAGCAACCAGCGTGGTTTCTACCTCCGCGCCTCTGACGTCGAAGGACAGAAGCAGGGCCTGCTCTTCTACGGCATCAGCGGCCGCCGCGCCGCGGTGTGGGCGCCAGGCAGCACGAGCTTGGCGTGCGTCAAAGCTCCCGTTCAACGCACCCCCAATCAGAATTCGGGAGGCACCGCCGGCTCGTGCGACGGCGCGTTCTCTGTGGAGTGGAACACCTACCTCGCGACGCACCCGGGCGCGCTCGGACAACCGCTGGCCGCCGGCACGCTCATCGACGCGCAGGCCTGGTTCCGCGATCCGGCCGCGCCCAAGTCCACGAATCTCTCGAACGGCCTGGAGTTCATGATCTTGCCGTAACACGCGTCGCTGCGCGGTGAGCCGGGCGCTCGCCGTCGTTTGGGGTTCTCCTGATCCCAGCGGCGGCGGGCGCTCGACGTTTCCGCTCAGCGCTCCGAGAGGCCGGTCACGCTCAGGTCGTCGAAGCTGACGAGCACGCCCGGTGCGCCGTCGGGCGACTCGACCCGGATCGAGAACGCGAGGTCCGTCTTGGGACTGAGCGCCGAGCGCACTAGCAACCGTTCCCACTGGCCGCGCGTCTCGATCCAGGTCTCGAGGTCTGCGCCGCGGCGCACGAAGCGCATGCGTCCGCTGCTGAAGTCGAGCGGACGCTCGACGCGCTCGCGATGGTTGAAGGCGAGCAGGCTGCCTCCGGTCGGCCCGGCTCGGAACGCAAGCGTGGCGTGGAGACCCTGTGCCGCTGCTGTGTGGATCTCCACCCGCACCTCGTTCACTGCCTGCGGGGCGTACGGCAGTTCGTGCAGCTCGAACTGCGCTTGCCACTCGAAATCGCCTGAGATCTTCCAGCGCAACATGTCGAGCATCATCCGAATGACCCCGCCGCCGTCGAACGTCTGGAGGTGCAGGCGACCGTCGACTGGCACGGCGACTCCGCCCATGGCGAAAACCACGAAGCGCTGATCGAGCTTAGATTGGACAAAGTCCTCGTGGATCTCTGGAATGGGCTCGAGCACGGACTGCTCGTCGGTGAACAACTCGAAGCGCTCCACAAAGACGTCGAAGGGCTCCGCGGCGTAGTACGTCCGCGCCTCGAAATACACTCCCG
Organism: Planctomycetota bacterium; assembly: GCA_020853575.1. Classification (GTDB taxonomy): domain Bacteria; phylum Planctomycetota; class UBA1135; order UBA1135; genus F1-120-MAGs118. The sequence continues at coordinate 2,472 of JADYYP010000046.1, read as the reverse complement.
CCGGATCACGAGTGCACGACTCCTCCCCGAGTTGGCGCCAGCCGTCGCTCCAGTAGTACGTCGAGATGCGCTCGCCAACACGAGCAATTCGCAGCACGCCGGCGCGACCTTCGGCCGCTGCGCAGGTCTCCGGCAGGAAGCGCGGCCCGCCGTCCGCAAAACTCATCGCGCGGTAGCTCTGCTCGCTGTGAGCGAACGCGGGCGGATCGCGCTCGGCGCAGCGGGAGACGACTGCTAGCAATTGATCGCTCTGCGCGGCCATCACGCCCAAGGTCACCTGACGCTCGGCGCGCGACTGAGTGGGCGCGTCGAAACCCTCGACGCGGAAATGCAGGCGCACATCGAAGTCGCCATAGATGACGTGCTGGTAGCGATCGAGCAGCACCGCAGTGGTCTGCTGCGCATCGGCCTCCGAATGGAGCGCCAAAGCGCCGTCGCACTGGGACACCAGATCCGCGCGTGAGCTGGCCGTCCAGCGCCGGTGCATCGTCGGCCCGTCGAACTCATCCACGAAGCTGAGGCAGGGATACGGCGACACTCGGTAGCCGCTGACTGCGTTCGCGCGCTGCGCGGCGACCTGCGCAGCTTGCAGGCGCATGCGACTGCGTTCGGACTCGTCGAGCAGCACGGCGAACGTGATCAGCGCTCCAATCAACGTCACGAGCAACGCCGCGAGCACGCCCACGACCGCGCGGTGGCGTCCGATCCACTTGCGCGCTTCGGCCCACGCGCCAGTGCGGTATGCGCGCACCACGCGGCCTTCGAGGAACGCGCGCAGGTCGTCGGCGAGCTCGGCCATCGACGTGTAGCGCTGCTCCGGCGCACGCGACATCGCCTTGTCCGCGATCGCGATCAGCTCACTGGGCGCATCCGGCGCGAGTTCGGCGAGCGGCGCTGGCGGCGCCTCGCGCAGCGCGCTGAGGATCTGCGTCGAGGTGCTCGCTTCACCGGGACGCACGTACGGCGCCGTGCGCGCCAGCAACTCGTAGAGCATCGCGCCCACGCTGTAGACATCGCTGCGCCCGTCGACGCGCTCGAGCTCGCCGGCCGCCTGCTCCGGCGACATGTAGCTGGGCGTGCCGAGGACGTCGCCGCGTTGCGTGCGCAGCGCGGCTGCACTGTCCGAGTCGTCGCGGTCCGTGGCGACGAGCGAGAGCGAGCCGTCGGACGCTGGCGTCGGAGCGCTGCGCGGCGAGTCAGCGTCCTGCTCGGCGGGCTCGACTGCCCCGGTGCGCGCCAAGCCCCAGTCCATCACGTAGGCCTCGCCGTAGGCCCCGACCATCACGTTCGCCGGCTTGAGGTCGCGGTGCAGCACGCCCTTGCCGTGCGCGTAGGACAGCGCTTCGCACACTCGCAGCAACACGCCGACGACGCGCGCCAGCGACCACTCGCTCTCCTCGTTCCACGCGCGCTGGTAGATCGCGCGCAGATCGACCCCGCGCACGCGCAGCATCGCCACGTACGCCGCGCCATCGTCGTCGTGCACGACGTCGTACACCGGCACGATGCCCGGATGGTCGAGCTGCGCGAGCACCTGGGCCTCGTGCGTCAGCCGCGCGCGTCGCCGCTGGAGCCGTGCGGCGGCAAGCGGGCCCTCGGCGGTGAAGGGCAGCAACGTCTTCAGCGCAACCTTGCGGCGCAACTTGGAGTCCCAGGCGGCGTACACGATCGACATGCCGCCTCGCCCGAGTTCACCCAGCACTCGAAAACGACCCGCTGCGAGCGACGTCGCGCGGTCGGACGCGGACGGTGAGTCAGCCGCGGAGCGCAGCGAATGTTCGACGGCTCGATAAGACGCGTACACTTGGCGCAGCTCCGACGCATGCTCGGGGTGGCGCGCACACAACGAATCGAACTGCGCCTCGTCTAGGTGCGATTGATCCGCAAGCGCGTCGAGCAGCAGCTCCTCGGCAGCTTCCATTGACCGTTGCGAGCGGTGCGGATGTGACGTGTTCATCGACGTCGCCCACCACGGGAAGCGGCGAGCGTGGGACGAGTATATGCCGCTCGATGACCGAGCTGCGCTTCGACGCCAGTGGTGAACGACTACCGATCGTCGGCATGAGCGTGGCCAAGTTCGTCGTGCACTCGCGGAGGGCGAGATGAGCGTTGGCGCCACGTGGACCCGACGCGAGGCGCGAAAAGCGTCGCCGCTCCGTCCAGATCAAGGCAGTGAATCGGGTCTCGCTGAAGGACGAGGCGTCTCCAGCCGCGCGTGCGCGTTTGCCATGGTTGGTGGCCCCTCAGGGCATCGAACCGTGTCGATCGCGACGGCTCGGGCCGGGTTCGGCGTGCTCGGTGGACGAGACATCGCGCACGGGGCGCGCTGGAGCGTCGTGCCTGCGGTCAAACAGGATGGGTGGACCGAGCTTCCTGAACACGCGGATTACGCTGCGTCCGTGGTCAACAGAAGCGGCACAGAGCCGCAAGGAAGACGGTCCACCATGCAGAAGATATCCCAGTTCGTTGGTC